>NZ_JBSFBX010000012.1:0-275708 GCF_053593175.1 Streptomyces sp. NPDC002386 | reverse complement strand
TGCGGTGCAGTCCTAGACAGCTCCACCACACCGGAGGTCTTCGCCATGATCAAGACCCAGCCCTGTTAACAACGCTCGTGATCAATACACCTAGGTCGTGTCCGCGAAGTCGCGCCGTTCGCCCGCAGGGCGGGCGTGCCGGGCGCCGCGACGCAGGCGTGACTTTGCGGACACGACCTGGCTCACGGGGTCAGGTAGTCCGGGAGCCCGATGCCGGGCGCCAGGTCGGGGTTGGGCACAGGGGCCTCGTAGCCCTTGCGGAGCGGTACGACCCCGGCCCAGTGCGGCAGGGACAGGTCCTCGGGCTCGTCGTTGGCGGCGCCGGTGCGGATCTTCGCCGAGACCTCGTCGAGGTCGAGGCGGATGACCGCGGTGGCGGCCAGCTCCTTCTTGTTCGCGGGCCGGGAGTCGGCGGCCCGGCCCGGCACGACCTGGTCCACCAGCGCGTCCAGCGCCAGCCGCCGCTCCTCGGGGTCGGTGACCTCGTGGGCGGTGCCGTGCACCACCACCGAGCGGTAGTTCATCGAGTGGTGGAAGGCGGAGCGGGCCAGCACCAGCCCGTCGACGTGGGTGACCGTCAGGCACACCTGGAGGCCCGGGTCCGCCTCGCCGGTCATCCGCAGCGGGCGCGAACCGGTGGACCCGTGGACGTACAGCCGCTCGCCGACCCGTCCGTAGAGCGTCGGCAGCACCACCGGCGCGCCGTCGCGGACGAAACCGAGGTGGCAGACGTAGCCCTCGTCGAGTATCGCGTGCACCACGTCCCGGTCGTACGACGCCCGATTCGCGGAACGTGTGGGCACGGTGCGGTCGGTCGGCGTGTACGCGGTGGACGGCGACGAGGCTTCCCGGGTCCCCTGCATGGTGGTCTCCATTGCACTAGTGCATAATTGATTTTGTGCTAGGAGAGTATCGGATTCAGGGCCGGGGCGCAGCGGAGATCGCGGCCAGCGTCGAGCGCGCGGTGGGCGCGGGGGAACTGGAGCCGGGGCAGCCCCTGCCCCCCATGCGGGATCTGGCGGACCGGCTCGGGGTGAACCCCAACACGGTCGCGGCCGCCTACCGCACCCTGCGCGAACGCGGGGTGATCGAGACCGCCGGGCGGCGCGGCAGCCGGGTCCGCCCGAAGCCCGCCACGACCGCCCGCGAGCAGATCCGGGTGGAGGTGCCGGCCGGTGTGCGGGACGTGTCCGACGGCAACCCGGACCCCGCGCTGCTGCCCCGCCTGGCGGACGCCTTCGCGGCGGCCGCCGCACACGGCGACCGGGAGCCGGTGCTCTACGGGCACGACCCGGTGGAACCGGAGCTGGCCCGGCTGGCCCGCGCCGCGCTGGACGCCGAAGGGGTGCCGGACGGTCCCGTGGCCGTGGCCTCCGGTTCCCTGGACGTCATCGAACGGGTCCTCGCGGCCCACCTCAAGCCGGGCGACCGGGTGGCGGTGGAGGACCCCGGCTGGGGCAGCGTGCTGGACCTGGTCCCGGCGCTCGGCCTGCGCCCGGTCCCCGTCGGCGTCGACGACGAGGGTCCGCTTCCCGGCGAGGTGCGCGGCGCGCTGGAGTCCGGGGCGCGGGCGCTGATCGTCACCGACCGGGCGCAGAACCCGACGGGTGCCGCGCTGACCGCCACGCGCGCGCGGGCGCTGCGTTCGGTCCTCCGGGACCACCCCGGGACACTGCTGATCGAGGACGACCACGGCCACGGCATCGTGGACGTCCCGCTGCGTCCGCTGGCCGGTGTCACCCGCCACTGGGCCTTCGTCCGCTCCGTGGCGAAGGCCTGGGGACCGGACCTGCGCCTCGCGGTGTTCACCGGGGACGCCGTCACCGTCGACCGGGTGCGCGGGCGGCAGCGGCTGGGCCCCGGCTGGGTGAGCCGGCTCGTCCAGCGGGCCGTGGTCGAACTGTGGCGCGGCGGCGCGGTGGACCCGGGCGCGGTGGCGGCCTCCTACGGCGCCCGGCGGGAGGCTCTCGTCCGGGCGCTGTCCGCGCGCGGGGTGGAGGCGCACGGACGCAGCGGGATGAACGTCTGGGTGCCGGTGCCCGACGAGACGGGCGTGGTGGCCCGCCTGCTGCACGCGGGCTGGGCGGTCACCCCGGGCGCCCGGTTCCGGCTCGCCTCGCCGCCGGGCGTCCGCGTCACGGTCTCGTCCCTCGCCCCGCGGGACGTCGTGCCGCTGGCGGACGCGGTGGCGGCGGCGGTCCGCCCTTCCCCGGCCCGCTCCTACGGCTGACCGGCCCGCTCCCACGGCCGAGGACCGCGGCGGGGGCGGCGGCTCAGCCCCGGGGCCTGACCTGGGTGAGCGCGGCCCCGGCGAGAACGACGACCGCGCCGACCGGGGTGGTCCAGCGCAGCGACTCCCCGAGGATCGCCACGCCCGCCGCCGTGGCGATGACCGGGATGAAGTACGTGACCATCTGGGCCGTGGTGGGCCCGACCTCGGCGACGAGACCGTACTGGATGAGCACCGCCAGCCCCGTGCCCAGCGCGCCCAGCGCGGCCACGGCCAGCAGCGGGACGACCGGGAAGTGGTCCGGGAAGGGTGTGAACAGCGGTGTCACGACGGCCAGCTGGGCCGTCGCCAGCAGGAGCTGGGCCCCGGTCATGGACAGGTGCGAGTTTCCGGTCCCGGCCAGGGTCCGGCGGACGTGGATCCAGCCGACCGGGTAGCTCAGCGAGGCGAGCAGCGCCATCGCCGTGCCCGTCGCGTCCAGCCCGTGGAAGCCCTGCCAGGCGCCCAGCACCGTCAGCACCCCGAGGAAGCCGAGGCCGAGCCCGGCGACGCGCACCCGGGTGGGCCGGTCCTCGGAGAGCGCGACCATCGACAGGGCCATGCCCCACAGCGGCGAGGTGGCGTTGCAGATGCCGGCCAGCGTCGAGGGGATGGTCAGCTCGGAGTACGCGAAGAGGGAGAACGGCAGGGCGTTCAGGAAGAACGCGGCGACCGCCATGTGCCCCCACACCCGGGCCCCGCGCGGCAGCCGCTCCCGCTTCACGGCCATCGCCGCCGCCAGCACCGCCGTACCGAAGACCAGCCGGCCGAGGGTGACCTGGAACGGCGCGTAGCCCTCCGTGCCCACCTTGATCAGCAGGAAGCTGAAGCCCCAGATCAGCGAGAGGGCGCCGAAGCGCAGCCGCCAGTCGAGGCGGGCGCGGGGCCGGGCGGGTGCGGGGGACTGGGTCCGGGGTGCGGTGACCGTGCTCATGACGTCAACGATGCGTGACTCCGACCTCGTAGCACAATCGAGAATTCTCACCGGATACCTCTTAGAATCACTTACATGTTGAACCTGGAGCGCCTACGGACCCTGGACGCCCTCGCCCGGCACGGCTCGGTCAGTGCCGCCGCCGAGGCCCTGCACGTCACGACGTCCGCGGTCTCCCAGCAGCTCGGCAAGCTGGAGCGCGAGGCCGGGCAGCGGCTGCTGGCGAAGAACGGCCGGGGCGTACGCCTCACGGACGCCGGGCGGCTGCTGTCGGAGCACGCGGCCCGCATCCTGTCCCAGGTCGAACTCGCCCAGGCCGATCTCGAGGCGCACCGCGGCCAGGTCGCCGGCGAGCTGCGCGTCTCGGCGTTCCCGACCGCGGCCCGCGGTCTGTTCCCCACCGCGCTCGCCGACCTGCGCGGCCGGCACCCGGGCCTGCGGGTGCGCTCCAGCGAACTGGAGCCCGAGTACGGCGTCGCCGCCGTCGTGCGCGGCGACCTCGACCTGGCCGTCGTCCTCGACTGGTACAACAAGCCGATGCCCGTGCCCGACGGCCTGGTCAAGGCACCCCTATTGGACGACCCGGCCGATGTCGCCATGCCGGCCCGGCACCCGCTGGCGGACCGGGACGAGGTGGACCTCGCCGAGTTCGCGGAGGACGAGTGGATCACCTGGGGCGAGGGCGAGTTCTGCCACGAGTGGCTGATGTTCACGCTGCGCTCGAAGGGCATCGAACCGATCGTCGGGCACCGGGCCGGCGAGACCCACACCCAGCTCGGGCTGGTCGCCGCCGGGCTCGGCGTGTGCATCGCGCCGCTGCTGGGCCGGCACCCGGTGCCCCCCGGCATCGTCATGGTCCCGCTCAGCCAGCGGGTGCGGCGGCACGTCTACGTCGTCTGGCGGGCGGACGCCGACCGCCGCCCCTCGATCCGCGCCGCGGTCGAGGCGCTGCGGGCGGCGGCCGAGCGGGTGAGCGAGGTCTAGGGGGCGTCTCCCCAGGGCCGCCCGGCAACTCCCGCCCGCCGCGCTCCGGGCGGACGACGGGAACGGCCGGACACGCCCCAGGGCGTGTCCGGCGCTCTCGTGTCCCGCCGGGACCGGCGCCTCAGCGCACCGCCCCGAGCTTGCGGAAGTCCCAGGACACGATCTTGTCCGGGGTCAGCCTGGCCCAGGCGTGCCGGCCGTCGTGCGGCATCTCGTCCAGGCCGAAGTACTTGCGCGCGAACACCGTCTCCGGTGTGTCGAGTTCGGCGCGCAGTTCCCCGGTGCGGGGCACCTCGCCCACGAACTCCACCCGCCCGGACAGCTCGGCGCCGCGCAACTCGTCGTACTCCTCACCCGAGTCGACCACGACCGCGACCCGGGGATCGCGGCACAACTGCGCCCAGCGCCGGCTGCGCACCACGGAGTACAGCCACAGCGAGGTGCCGTCCCAGGCGAACCACAGCGCGCTGACATGCGGCGTGCCGTCCGCCGAGACGGTCGCGACCCGGCAGGTGCGCCGGCTGGTCAGGAAGTCGTCCAGCTCCCCGGGCGTCATCATGATCTTCCGGCCACGGCGCTGCTGCGTCACGGTCATACGGCCCCCTCATCTCCCACGTCGAACCGGCGGAACCCGTCCCTGGCGTGATCCTCCGAGATCGCGGCGGGAAAGGGAACAGGACGAGTGCGCCGGCCTCGCCGGCGCCCCTCACCCCAGCTTGATCTCGTCGCCCGAGACGGTGATCTTCTGGGCGGCCAGCGCCTGGGTCGCGGGTCCCTGCTTCACACTGCCGTCCTCGACGGAGAAGTGGCTGTTGTGGCACGGGCAGACGATCGCGCCGCCCGAGATGCTGGACACGGCGCAGCCCTGGTGGGTGCACTTGGCGGAGAACGCCTTGTAGGTGCCCGCGGTCGGCTGGGTGACCACGACGCCCCGGTCCTTGAAGATCTTGCCGCCGCCCTCGGGGATGTCCGAGGTCCGGGCCAGCGCCGCGCCCCCGGCCGAGTCGCCGGACCCCGCCGAACCCCCGTCCTGCGACGAGCCGGTGGACCCGGTCGCGCCCGCGGTCCCCGACCCGGTGTCGACGGTGTCCGAGGAGCCGTCGCCCGAACCGCAGGCGGTCAGCGCGGCGGCGAGCCCGGCCGCTCCGGCCGCCGCCACGACGGTACGGCGGGCCGGTCCCGATTCGGGCTTGAACGATGCGCTGGTCATGACGTGGTTCCTTCCGCGGAGCGTCTCGTGATCCGTCCAGGGGTACGGTCCCCGGCCGCCCCCTGTTCAGAAATGCACCCGGATCCTTGCCTTCCGGAGGCCTGGCGGGCATGAAACCACGGCCGCCGGCCGGATTCCGGGACCACGGCCGCGCACCGTCCGGCCGCCTGTCGGCCGGACCGGTCCCGCCCCCAGTAGCCTGGGGCGATGCTCAAGGAAGTCACCGCCACCCGCTACATCACACCTTTGCGTGAGGGCGGCTCGCTGCCGGGACTCGTCGAGGCCGACGACTTCGGTACGTACGTCATGAAGTTCACCGGTGCCGGGCAGGGCCGCAAGACCCTGGTCGCCGAGGTGGTGTGCGGTGAACTCGCCCGCCGGCTCGGCCTGCGGACGCCCCGGCTGGTGACGGTCGGGCTGGACCCCGTACTGGGCCTCGGCGAACCCGAGCAGCAGGTGCAGGACCTGCTCAGGTCCAGCGGCGGCACCAACCTCGGCATGGACTTCCTCTCCGGCGCCCTCGGTTACGACCCGCTCGCCTTCCCGGTGAGCCCCGCCGAGGCCGGGCGCGTCGTCTGGTTCGACGCGCTGATCAACAACGTCGACCGGTCCTGGCGCAACCCCAACCTCCTGATGCACCGGGGCGAGCTGTGGCTCATCGACCACGGCGCCACGATGATCTGGCACCACAACTGGCCCTCCGCCGAGACGTCCGCGGCCCGCCCCTACGACGCCGCCGACCACGCCCTCGCACGCTTCGCGCCGGATGTCGGGGCCGCCGCGGCCGAACTGGCCCCCAGGATCACGGGGGACCTCCTCGCCGAGGTCACCGCCGAGATCCCCGACGCCTGGCTGGCCGACGAGCCGGGCTTCGGCACCCCGGACGACCTCAGGGACGCCTACGCGCGGCCGCTGCTCGCCCGGGCGGCCGTGATCGCCGAGCGCATCACCGGCATCGAGGAGGGCAAGTGAGCGAGCGTCACATCCACATGGCCGGCCATGTGACCGAGCGCCACATCACCCGGACGGGCCAGGGCGGCGACCGGGACGTGTTCGAGTACGCCCTGCTGCGGGTCGTCCCGCGCGTGGAGCGCGGTGAGTGCGTCAACGCCGGCGTGGTGGTCTACTGCCGCGCCCGGGCCTACGTCGGCGCCCGCATCCACCTGGACGAGGCCCGGCTGCTCGCCCTGGACCCCGCGGCGGACGTGGCGGGAGTGCGGGCCGCGCTCGGCGCCGTCGAACGGGTCTGCGCCGGTGGTGAGGAGGCCGGGCAGGCGGCCGGCGACGACGCCGGACGGCGGTTCCGCTGGCTGATCGCGCCGCGCTCCACCGTGGTGCAGCCGGGGCCGGTGCACACCGGTCTCACCGCCGATCCGGCGGCCGAAACGGAGCGTCTGCTGGACCTCCTGGTGAGGTAATGGATCACACCGGCACGGTGTCCCGTTGACACCGGGTGCCAGGGCTTCTAGCGTCGCGGGTGCTGAAGGTACTAAGCGGTCGCTCACCGCACTGGCCGGCTCAGCCAGGAGCCGCACAGGTTCTCTCAAGGGCGAGGAGAAGCAGCAATGTCCACCACTGAACAGCGGGTCGCGGTAGTCACCGGCGCGGCGCGCGGCATCGGCGCCGCCACCGCCGTACGGCTGGCCGCCGAGGGTCGCGCGGTCGCCGTGATCGACCTCGACGAGGCCGCCTGCAAGGACACCGTCGAGAAGATCACCGCGGCCGGCGGCCGGGCGATCGCGGTCGGCGCGGACGTCTCCGACGAGGCGCAGGTCGAGGCCGCCGTCGCCCGGATCGTCGAGGAGCTGGGCGCCCCGACCATCCTGGTCAACAACGCCGGCGTGCTCCGCGACAACCTGCTGTTCAAGATGAGCGTCTCCGACTGGGACACCGTCCTGAACGTGCACCTGCGGGGCTCGTTCCTGATGACCAAGGCGGTCCAGAAGCACATGGTCGACGCGGGCTTCGGCCGGGTCGTCAACCTGTCCTCGTCCTCCGCGCTCGGCAACCGCGGCCAGGCCAACTACTCGGCCGCCAAGGCGGGCCTGCAGGGCTTCACCAAGACCCTCGCCATCGAGCTGGGCAAGTTCGGCATCACCGCCAACGCCGTCGCCCCCGGCTTCATCGCCACCGAGATGACCAAGGCCACCGCCGACCGGGTCGGCATGGGCTTCGACGACTTCAAGACCGCCGCCGCCACCCAGATCCCGGTCCAGCGTGTGGGCGAGCCCGAGGACATCGCCAACGCCATCGCCTTCTTCACCGGCGAGGCGGCCGGCTTCGTCTCCGGCCAGGTGCTGTACGTCGCCGGCGGACCGCTCGACTAGGAAGTCTGGGGAACCACGGACATGACTGAACTCCCGGAGCTCTCCGGCAAGACCGCCCTCGTCACCGGCGCCAGCCGCGGCATCGGTTACGGCGTCGCCGAGGCGCTCGTCGCCCGCGGCGACCGCGTGTGCATCACCGGACGCAACGAGGACGCCCTGAAGGAAGCCGTCGAACGGCTCGGCGCCGACCGGGTCATCGGCGTCGCCGGCAAGGCCCACGACCTCGGGCACCAGGCCGAGGCCGTCGAGCGGACCATGGAAGCCTTCGGCCGCGTCGACTACCTGGTCAACAACGCCGGCACCAACCCCGTCTTCGGGCCGATGGCCGACCTCGACCTGGACGTCGCCCGCAAGGTGTTCGAGACCAACGTGGTCTCGGCGCTCGGCTTCGCCCAGAAGACCTGGCACGCCTGGCAGAAGGACAACGGCGGCGCGATCGTCAACATCGCCTCGGTCGCGGGTCTCGCGCCCTCGCCGTTCATCGGCGCCTACGGCGTCAGCAAGGCCGCGATGATCAACCTGACCCAGCAGCTGGCGCACGAGTTCGCGCCCCGCGTGCGGGTCAACGCGATCGCCCCGGCCGTCGTGAAGACCAAGTTCGCCCAGGCCCTCTACGAGGGCCGCGAGGCCGAGGCGGCCGCCTCCTACCCGCTCGGCCGGCTCGGTGTGCCCTCCGACATCGGCGGGGCCGCCGCGTTCCTCACCTCCGAGCAGTCCGACTGGGTCACCGGTCAGACGCTCGTCGTGGACGGCGGCATCTTCCTCAACGCCGGCGTGGGCTGACCGGTACCGTCCGGTCGTCTTTTTCGGGCGCCGTTTCCCAGCGGAACGGCGCCCGAAACGCCGCACAAAACACGCACAGCGGAATGACAACGTAGTCATCGCGCAATCGATCAAGAAGGCCTGCTCCGGGGGAGGTTCACGAGGCGGGACGCTGCGGTATGGTCTGCCGACCCTTGGTATGGCAGATCGAGGAGCGTGCGCGTGTTCAACCGGAACCGATTCCTGCGGAGAGTCGCGGCGATCGCGTCCATATCCCTGGTGGCCGGCTGCGGTCTGTTCTCGGACGGGGATCCCGACAGCAAGGGCCCGATCGTCGTCGGAACCACCAGCGCGCCCAGCACCCTGGACCCGGCCGGCGCCTGGGACGGCTCCTGGGAGCTCTACCGGAACATCTACCAGACCCTCCTCGCCTATCCGAACGGCGCCACCACCCCGCAGCCGGACGCCGCGGAGAGCTGCTCCTTCACCGACGCCGGCAGCCGCACCTACCGCTGCAAGCTGCGCCCGGACATGCAGTTCGCCGACGGCGACCCGCTGAACGCCGAGGCCGTCCAGCACTCGATCAACCGCATCCGCACCATCGACGCCCCCGGCGGCCCCGCCGGCCTGCTCGGCAGCCTGGACAAGGTGGAGACGGTCGGCGACAACGAGGTGGTCTTCCACCTCAACCAGTCCGACGCCACTTTCCCGTTCGTGCTCGCCACCCCGGCCATGTCCATCGTCGACCCCGACGACTACCCGGCGAGCTCGCTGCGCAAGGACAACAAGGTCTACGGCTCCGGGCCGTACACGCTGCAGTCCTACGAGGAGGGCAAGCAGGCGGTCCTGGCGCGCAACGACCACTACCAGGGCTTCGCCAAGCGGCAGAACAACGCGGTGACCATCCGGTACTACCAGGACTCGGCCACCATGGTGAAGGCGCTGCGCGACAAGCAGATCGACGTCACCTACCGAGGCCTCGCCGCCGACGACATCCTCACCCTGCAGCGGGCCGGCACCACCGACCTGCAACTGGTGGACGGCACCGGCACGGACATCAGCTACCTGGTGTTCAACCCCAAGGACTCGTGGGCCAAGCAGCCCGCCGTGCGCAAGGCCATCGCCCAGGTCGTCGACCGGGGCGCCATCGCCCACAAGGTCTACAAGGACACCGTGGTCCCGCTGTACTCGATGGTCCCGGCGGGCCTGACCGGCCACGCCACCAGCTACTTCGACGACTTCGGCGACCCCAGCGTGGCCAAGGCCCGCAAGATCCTGACCGACGCGGGCATCACCCAGCGCGTCCCGCTCACCCTCTGGTACACCACCGACCGGTACGGCTCCGAGACGGCCGTGATGTTCCAGGAGCTGAAGCGCCAGCTCGACGCCTCCGGACTGTTCAGCATCACCCTCAAGAGCCGCCCCTGGAAGACCTACGTGGTCGGCTACCAGAAGGGCGAGTACCCGGTGTTCGGCCGCGGCTGGTTCCCGGACTTCCCGGACGCGGACAACTTCATCGCCCCGTTCGTCGGCGAGCACAACGCCCTGGGGACGCCTTACCCGGCCAAGCAGATCACCAACGTGCTGCTGCCCCGCTCGCGCGCCGAGGGCGACCGCGGCAAGGTGGTCAAGGACCTGGAGGCCGCCCAGCAGATCATGGTGAACGACGCCCGGCTGATCCCGCTGTGGCAGGGCCGGCAGTACGTGGCGGCGAACGAGGACATCTCGGGCGGCGAGCGCGCCCTCGACCCCTCGACGATCATGATGATGTGGGAGCTGCACCGCAAGACCAGCTGGTGACGGTCCTTCCGCCCCCGGCTGTCAGTGGTCGCCTGTAGGTTCTGGAACCTGAAGTGACCGCACATCGTGAGGACGTTGACGTGACCGACATCGCCATGCTGCCCGAGTCCTGGCGCGGGGTTCTGGGCGACGAACTGCAGCAGCCCTACTTCAAGGAGCTGACCGAGTTCGTCGAGGACGAGCGGGCGAGGGGTCCCGTCTACCCGCCGCGCGAGGAGGTCTTCGCGGCACTGGCCGCGACGCCGTACGACAAGGTCAAGGTGCTGATCCTCGGCCAGGACCCGTACCACGGCGAGGGCCAGGGCCACGGTCTGTGCTTCTCGGTCCGTCCGGGCGTGAAGACCCCGCCCTCCCTGCGGAACATCTACAAGGAGATGAAGGAGGAGCTGGGACTGCCCGTGCCGGACAACGGCTACCTGATGCCGTGGGCCGAACAGGGCGTGCTGCTGCTCAACGCGGTGCTCACGGTCCGGGCCGGGGAGGCGAACTCGCACAAGGGCAAGGGCTGGGAGAAGTTCACGGACGCGGTGATCCGCGCCGTGGCGTCCCGCCCCGACCCGGCGGTCTTCGTGCTGTGGGGCAACTACGCGCAGAAGAAGCTCCCGCTGATCGACGAGACCCGGCACGTGGTGGTGAAGGGCGCGCACCCCTCACCGCTGTCCGCGAAGAAGTTCTTCGGCTCCCGTCCCTTCACGCAGATCAACGAGGCCGTGGCCGGCCAGGGGCACGAGCCCGTCGACTGGCGCGTCCCGGACCTGGGCTGACCCGATCGGCCCCGCACGGCTCCGTGTCGCACGGGGCCGCCTGCCCCGGATCGCCGGTGCCTGCGGCTAGCGTCGGGACAGACGGTGACCCGACAGCCGACGACGGCCGGAGGACGTGGTGGCGGAGCGACAGGAGCAGCCGGCGCCGGACGCCCTGCTGACGCGGATCGGGCAGGTCGTGATGCTGCATCACGGCGGCGACCGGGAGGAGGCACGCCGCCGCCTCCTGCTGCTGTGGGCGGAGGTCGGCGAGGACGGCGCCCCGCTGCACCGCTGCACCCTGGCCCACTACCTGGCCGACACCCAGGACGACCCCACCGATGAACTCGCCTGGGACCTGCGGGCGTTGTCCGCGGCCGAGGAGCTGACGGACGGCCGCGGCGCCGGTGACCCGGCCCATCTCCGCGCCTTCCTGCCCTCGCTGCACCTCAACCTGGCCGCCGACTACGCCAGACTGGGCCGTGCCGAGGCCGCCCGCAGCCATCTGGGCCGGGCCCGCCGCACCGCCGGCTCGCTGTCCGACGACGGCTACGGCGACGGGGTGTGGGCGGCGATCAGCCGCCTGGAGCTGCGGCTGGGGGAGGAGGGCACCCCGGGCGACTCCCTGGGCCCGCCGCGCCGGCGGCCCACCGGCTAGCGGGGCCCGGTGACCGCCCCGCCCGCGGCCTCCTGCATTGCCCGGCCGCGTCCGTGGCGCGCGGGGATCAGTGACCGTAGGTCTGCTCGCAGATCTCCGACTCGGGGCTGCCGCCGCGCCAGCCGCCGTACTCCCTGCCGAGTGCGCACACGTCCGGGGCCTGCGGCACCTGCGCCGCGCCCGGCAGTCCCCCGCCCCGCTGCCGGGGGTGGTCCGGGGGCGCGGGAGCGGGTGCGGGCGGAGCGGCCGGACGGTGGGTCACCGGGGGTGCCGCGGGCGTCCGGCGCGGGACGGCCGGCTCGTTCCGCCGCGGCCGCCCGGACGGGCCGGCCATCTCCAGCGCCTCCCGCGCCGGCGCCTGCACCACCCGCGGCACGGCACTGCCGTCCGGACGGGGCCCCGTCCGCTGCGAGGACACGGTCTCCGACGGGGGGCCGGGGGTCGCCGGGCGCTGTACCGTGACACAGCCGGAGAGGGCCGAGACGGCCACGGTGACCAGAAGCGCTGTGGTGGTCGTCGTTCGATGCACCCGTGCAACTCTGCTGGGTCGGCCACCGAGTTGACACCGTGTGCGGGGGGGTGATGCCCCGCACGGGTGATCTCGTGCCCCGTACGGAGGGCCCCGGCGCCCCCAGGGTGACGCTCAGTCGCCGGTGGCGCCGTCGATCCGCTCACGGACCAGGTCGGCGTGGCCGTTGTGCCGGGCGTACTCCTCGATCATGTGGGTGTAGATCCAGCGGAGGCTGTGCCGCTCACCGGTGTGCCGGTGCCGGCCCAGGGACGGGGCGTCCAGGGCGAAGCCGGCCGCGTGCCGCCGGGCCGCGTCGATCTCGGCCTGCCAGGTGGCGTACGCCTCGGCCCAGGTGTCCGCCTCGGTGAGCCGGAACTCGCCGTCCGGGTCCGCGTCGCTGTAGTGGATCGGCTTGGCGTCCTCGTCCGCGAGGACCCTGCGGAACCAGGACCGCTCCACCTCCGCCATGTGCCGCACCAGCCCCATCAGGGACAGCGTCGAGGGCGGTACGGAAGCAGTGCGCAACTGGGCGTCGGTCAGGCCGTCGCACTTCCATGCAAGGGTCTGCCGGTGGTAGTCGAGCCAGCCCTCCAGCATGGTGCGTTCGTCGGCGTCGGTCGCGGGTTCCCGGCGTTCATCGGTCGTCATTCCCGCATCCTCGCCCAGCCCCGGCCGTTCCCACCAGGGAATTCCGGTCCCGGTGCACGCGGGCCCGAGGGGCGCCGGCCGGCCGCCCCGTATGCTTCCGGCAGGGATCCGCAGGCAACCGGTAGGGGAGAGCACGTGAAGGTCGGCTGCATCGGGCTCGGGGACATCGCGCAGAAGGCGTACCTGCCCGTGCTGGGCACGCTGCCGGGCGTCGAACTGCACCTGCAGACCCGGACGGCCGCCACCCTCACCCGGGTCGCCGACTCGCTCCGCCTGCCGGACGCGCAGCGGCACACCACCCTGGACTCCCTGCTCGCGGCCCGCCCGGACGCGGCCTTCGTGCACGCCCCGACCGCCGTCCACCCGGAGATCGTCACCCGGCTGCTGGAGGCGGGCGTGCCCACCTACGTGGACAAGCCGCTCGCCTACGAACTCGCCGAGTCCGAGCGGCTGGTCGCGCTCGCCGAGCGCCGGAACGTCTCGCTCTCCGTCGGCTTCAACCGCCGTCACGCCCCAGCATACGCCCAGTGCCTGGACCATCCGCGCGAGCTGATCCTCATGCAGAAGAACCGGATCGGGCTGCCCGAGGAGCCCCGCTCACTGATCCTCGACGACTTCATCCACGTCGTCGACACCCTGCGCTTCCTGGTGCCGGGCGTGATCGACGACGTGACCGTGCGCGCCCGGGTCGAGGACGGGCTGCTCCACCACGTGGTGCTCCAGCTCGCCGGGGACGGCTTCACCGCGCTCGGCGTGATGAACCGGCTCAGCGGTTCGGCCGAGGAGGTCCTCGAGGTCTCCGGGCAGGACAGCAAGCGTCAGGTGCTCAACCTGTCCGAGGTGATCGACCACAAGGGGCAGCCGACGGTGCGCCGGCGCGGCGACTGGGTGCCGGTGGCCCGGCAGCGCGGCATCGAGCAGGCGGTGCTGGCCTTCCTCGACGCGGTGCGCGCCCAGAAGGTGCTCAGCGCCCGTGACGCACTGGCGACCCATGAGCTGTGCGAGCGCGTGGTACGAGCGGTTCCGGACCGGTCCGCCGCAGCCTGAGCGCCCGTACGCCCTCGCCCACGCACAGCGCCGCCAGCACCAGCAGCGCGCCGTGCACCGGCCAGTCGCCGTAGCGCACGTACGGGGTGACCCCGTGGGCCAGCGGCACCTCGTACACGTGGGCGGTGCTCGCGCCGGTGCCGAGCCACGGGCCGAGGCGCCGGCCGGCCGGGCCGTAGACGGCGGAGACACCGGTCAGGGTCGAGTGCACCATCGGGCGGCCGGTCTCGGCGGCCCGCAGCGCGGCCAGCGAGGCGTGCTGCTCCGGGGCCCAGCTGCCCTGGAAGGACGAGGTGGAGGACTGGCCGATCAGTACGTCCGCGCCGTCCGCGGCCAGTCGCCGGCTCATGTCGGGGAACGCCGTCTCGAAGCACACCAGCGGGCCGGTCCGCAGGCCGTGCCCGACGTTCATCACGACCTGCTCGCTGCCGCGCCGCCGGTCCTCGCCGGCCGCCCTGCCCACCGAGGTGGCCCAGCCCAGCACGGAGCGGGCCGGGATGTACTCGCCGAAGGGGATGAGCCGCATCTTGTCGTAGCGCTCGCCCGTCGGGCCGTGCGCGCCGACGAGGACCGAGCTCTTGTATATCCCGGGCCGGTCGGAGCGGCGGGCGTCCACGTTGACCAGCAGGTCGGCCCCGGTCTGCCGGGACAGCGCGGCGATCCGCCGGGCCAGGTCGGGCCGGCCCTCGAGGTCGAAGCCGACGCTGCTCTCGCCCCACACGATCAGGTCGACGCCCTGTCCGGCCAGTCGCCGGCTCAGTCGCTCCTCCCGGTCGAAGCGCCGGCCGGCGCTGTCCGCCCCGGCGACGACGCCCGGCTGGACGACGGCGATCCGTACCCCGCCGTCGACATCCGGGCGGGGCGCCCATGCCCAGGCGGCCGAGGTGGCGGCGGCCGTGACGACCAGTGAGGCCACCGCCGGTATCCGCGACGCGCGCACCGACACCAGTACCGCCACCGCCACGTTGACGGCCACCACCAGGAAGCTGAGCAGCCACACCCCGCCCACCGAGGCCAGCCGCAGCGCCGGCCCCACCTGCCACTGGCTGGAGCCGAGCATCCCCCAGGGGCCGCCGAGCCCCTGCCAGGAGCGGACCAGTTCCACCGCCAGCCACGCCGAGGGCAGCACCAGCAGCGCGGCCGCGCCCCGCCCCGGTGTCGCGCGGCCGCCGAGGAACCGGCGGACCAGCCAGCCCCAGGGCGCCCAGAGCGCGCCCAGCAGCCCGGCTATCAGGAAGATGAACACGTGCAGGCTCGGCAGCAGCCAATGGTGCACGGCCACCATGAAGCCGAAGCCGCCGCACCAGCCGTCGTACACCGCCCGGCGCGCGGTCGGCGCGGAGCGCGCCAGCAGGATCCAGGGCACCAGGGCGACGTACGCGAACCACCACAGCGCGGGCGCGGGGAACGCGAACACGGGCACGGCGCCCGCCAGGGCGGCGACGCCGGAGCGCCGCCAGGGGGAGGTGAGCCAGTGGTCGATCGTCCTCATAAGGAGTCTCCCTACCCAGCACTGCCTCCAGTGTGCGCGCCGGGAGCGATCTCCGACAGGGCGCGCCGGGGCACGCCACGGCTCAGCCGGGGACGGCTCCCGGGCCGGGCTCGGGCGTCCGGCGCCACTTCTCGTGCGCGACGACCCGGCTCAGCCGCCAGCCGTCCGGTGTGCGCAGCAGCCCGAACTCGTACCGGCCGCCGCACACCAGGTCGGGACCGCCGGAGCCGCCGTCGCCGGCCAGCCGCATCGGGTTGACGTAGTCGGCCCGCACCCGGGCCGTGTCCCCGGTGTCGTGCTCGTGGATCCCGAACCGCACCCGGCGGTTGACGATCAGATGCTGGCGGGTCCCGAAGGACTCCATACTCTCGGCGAGCCACCCGGCCACCCGGCCGGCCTCGCCCTCGATGCCGCCGGCGGAGCGGTAGTCGGCCCGCCCGTCCGCTGTGAACAGTCCCCGGTAGGCGGTCCAGTCCCCGTCGTCCACCGCCACCGCGTACTCGGTGACCGTCTCGTCCACGGCCAGCCGGTCCATCACGGTCGCGAGCTCCACACGCTGCGTCATCGGCACAGTGTTGGCCAAGGGAGGCCGGGTGCCAAGTGCGCGGACGATATTGGGGGGCCGCACATACGGCCGAGGAGGCGCACCGGGAGGCGGCCGCCGGACGCGGCGCCGCGAGCACCGGCGGACGCGGCGCTCGGGCCGGGTGCCGGAGAGCGATGTGCGTCCCGGCCGGCGCCGGCCGGGACGTGGTCGGGTGCCGGCTCTCCGTGGACTCCCCGACTCCCGCCTCAGGCGGCCTCGATGACGCGGCCGCGGACGGCCTGGGCCCACTCGACCACCAGCAGCTCGTACTCCGCGCGCTCCTGGGGTGACAGGGTGCCGCCCGCGCGCAGCCAGAGCGCCCGGATCCGCTCGTTCAGCTCGGCGGCGGAGCGCACGGAACCACGGGGCGTGAAATCGGGGGACATGCGGCCCAGCCTAGGGGCAAACACTGACGCTGCGCTACCGATCGGCTACTCAAGCCGCGCAGGTTGGCCGGTGCCCGGCGCGCTCAGCTCGCGGATTCGGCCGCGTGCGGGCTCAGCACACCGGCCGCCACCAGCGCGATGATGACGATGCCGAGGGCGATCCGGTACCAGACGAACGGCATGAAGCTCTTGCTGGAAATCCACTTCATGAACCAGGCGATCACCGCGTACCCCGACGCGAAGGCGATCACCGTCGCGAACAGCGTGGGCCCCCAGGCCACTTCGCCGCCGCCCAGCGAGTCCTTCACCTCGAAGACGCCGGACGCCAGCACCGCCGGGATGGCCAGCAGGAAGGAGTAACGGGCCGCGGACTCACGCCGGTAGCCCATGAACAGGCCGCCGCTGATGGTGGCGCCGGAGCGGGAGACGCCGGGGATGAGG
The DNA here is from genome assembly GCF_053593175.1 of Streptomyces sp. NPDC002386. Lineage (NCBI taxonomy): Bacteria > Bacillati > Actinomycetota > Actinomycetes > Kitasatosporales > Streptomycetaceae > Streptomyces > Streptomyces sp. NPDC002386. The sequence continues at coordinate 258,910 of NZ_JBSFBX010000012.1, read as the reverse complement.
GCGCAGGCCTGGCAGAGGCCGAAGATCAGACCGTCCTTGACGCCCAGGTTCTCCAGGGTCTTGCGCTGCTTGGGCGCCCGATGCCGGCCGCCCTGCTCGTCGCGGGCCGCCAGCCGGTCGGCTATGCCTATGACCACGCCGACGACGATGAGCATCGTCGCGGTGATCCGCAGATCGCGGAACGGCCCCTCGATCTGGTCCTTCAGCGTCACGCCGAGCAGGCCGATCGGGATCGAGCCCACGATCACCAGCCAGCCCATCTGGGCGTCGTGGTCGCGTCGCATGGTCCTGTCGAACAGCGACCGGAACCAGGCGGAGATGATCCGGCCGATGTCCTTGCGGAAGTAGATCAGCACCGCGGCTTCCGTGCCGATCTGGGTGATCGCCGTGAAGGCCGCCCCCGGGTCCTCCCAGCCCGAGAAGGCCGCGGTCAGCCGCAGGTGCGCGCTGGAGGAGACGGGGAGGAACTCGGTCAGCCCCTGGACGAGTCCGAGGACGAGGGATTCAAACCAAGACATGGAGGTGAGGCGTCCAAGTGCTGAGGGGGCTACGTGGTGATCATGTGACGAGGGCAGCGTAGCGGGCGCCGGTTCCCGGCAGGGCAGAGGGGTTGGGCAGGCGTCCCGGGGCCGGGTGCCGTCCCGCCCCGGCGCCCCCGCCCACGTCGCGGCACGGGAGAAAGGGCTTGCTCCCCGTTCGGGACGAGCGGGCGGCTCGACGTGTACCGGCAGGGCACAGGGCGCCCGGCGCGACCGCCGGCCGGTCGCGTCTCAGGCCGTGGCCGGGCCGGCGACCGTCCAGCCGGGGGACTGCGGGTGGGCCGTCAGGTCCTCGTGCCGGACCGGGGCGCCGCAGGCCCGGCAGGTCACCTGGGGGACCAGTTCGCTGCCGCAGCTGTGCTCGACGACCATCGGCAGGTCGACGCCGTCGCGCAGATGGCGGTCGCCCCACTCCTTGAGGGTCATCAGGACCGGTTCCAGTTCCAGCCCCGCCCGGGTCGGCCGGTACTCGAAGCGCTGCGGGCGCTCGCTGTAGACCCGCTTGGTGAGGATCCCCGCGTCCACGAGCCGGCGCAGCCGGGTGGCCAGGATGTCGCGCGGCGCGCCGATGTTGCGCACCAGCTGGTCGAAACGGCCGTTGCCCAGGCACACCTCCCGCAGTACGAGCAGCGAGTACTTCTCGCCGACGAGTGCGAGTGCGTCGGCGATGGAGCAGGGACGCGGGTCCTTCGTGGCGGCCATGCGGGCCAGTCTAAGTGAGGGTTTGATTTTCCAACGCACCGGGCTATGGTGAGTTGGAAATTCCTACTCAGTGGTCGAGCGTGCGAACGCTCAGCCGTCGCGGGAGGCCCGCAGCATGCGTGACGCAGTCGTCGTCGAAGCCGTACGCACCCCCATCGGCAGGGGCAGGCCGAACGGCTCCCTCGCCCACGTCCACCCGGTCCAGCTCCTCGCCCACACCCTGCGCACCCTGGTCGAGCGTTCCGGCGTAGACCCGGCCCTGATCGACGACGTCATCGGCGGCACCGTGGACCAGGTCGGCGAGCAGGCCATGAACACCACGCGGTACGCCGTCCTCGCCGCGGGCCTGCCCGAGACGGTCCCGGCGACCACGGTGGACCGCCAGTGCGGCTCCTCCCAGCAGGCCGTGCACTTCGCCGCGCAGGGCGTCATCTCGGGCGCGTACGACCTCGCCGTCGCCTGCGGCGTGGAGTCGATGAGCCGGGTGCCGATGTGGTCCAACGTGCCGGCGGGCAAGGACCCGTTCGGACCCGGCGTCGCCGAGCGCTACCCGGAGGGACTGGTCCCGCAGGGCATCAGCGCCGAACTCATCGCCGCGAAGTGGTCCCTCACGCGCGCGCGGATGGACGAGTTCGCGGTCTCCTCGCACCGGAAGGCCGACGCCGCGTGGCAGGCCGGCCTGTTCGACGCGGAGGTGGCGCCCCTGGACGGCGTCGCCCGCGACGAGTGCGTACGGCCCGGCAGTACCCCGGAGGTCCTCGCCGGACTGAGGCCCGCCTACTACGACGCCTCGTTCGCCGAACGCTTCCCGCAGATCGAGTGGAACGTCACCGCGGGCAACGCGAGCCCCGTCAACGACGGCGCCTCGGCCGTGCTGATCACCTCCAGCGAGACGGCCGCCCGCCTCGGCCTGCGCCCGCTCGCCCGGCTGCACAGCTTCGCCGTCACCGGCTCCGACCCGCTGCTGATGCTCACCGGCGTCGTCCCGGCGACCGAGAAGGTGCTGCGCCGCGCGGGGCTCGGCCTGGACGACATCGACCTCTTCGAGGTCAACGAGGCCTTCTCCAGCGTGGTCCTGGCATGGCAGCAGGAGACGGGCGCCGATCTCTCCAAGGTCAACGTGCACGGCGGTGCCATCGCCCTCGGCCACCCGCTCGGCGCCAGCGGCACCCGGCTCACCACGACGCTGGTCCACGCCATGCGCGAGCGCGGCGCCCGCTACGCCCTGCAGACCATGTGCGAAGCGGGCGGACTCGCCAACGCCATGATCCTGGAAAGCGTCTGACGGCCCGCAAGCCGGGTCAGCCGGCGCGCAGCTGGTGGCGCTTGCGCCAGGCCACCACCGTGCCCACCAGCGCCGGGAAGGCGATGCAGGCCATCGCGATCAGGAAGGCCGGGGAGGTCGGCGCCGAGGCACGGGCGCCGGCCACCGCGTAGGCGGCGGTGTTCGGGATCGAGCCGAGCGCCGTCGCCAGCAGGAACGGCAGCCAGCCCATACGGGAGACGGCGGCACAGTAGTTCGCCGCCCAGAACGGCACACCGGGAAAGAGCCGGGCCACCATCATGGACCGGAAGCCGTGCCGGCTGAGCTGTCCGTCGGCGGCCCTGAGCCAGCGCCCCCGCAGCAGCGGACGCAGCGCCTCCTGCCCGAGCACCCGGCCGAGCCCGAAGGCCAGTCCGGCCCCGAGCACCGTGCCCGCCAGCGCCGTCGCCACCCCCAGCTCGGAGCCGAACAGCGCGCCGGCCGCCAGGTTCAGCAGCGGGCGCGGCACGAAGGCCACCGTGCACAGGCCGTACGCCGCCGCGAACACCAAGGCCGCCGAGGCTCCGCCGAGCTGTGGCGGCCAGCCGTGCGTCAGCAGCCGCTGCGGCTCGAACGCCAGCACCCCCGCCGCGGCGCCCGCGAGCAGCACGAGCAGCACGGACAGACGGGCGTACGGCGACAGCAGCGCGCGGGTGCAACGGACGGCGAACCCCGCGCGGGACGGGGACGGTCCGGCTGCGACCGCGGGGACGGCGAGCTCCGTGGCGGCGGCCCGGGGAGAGACCGTGACGGTGCCCCCAGAGCGGTTGGTGGCATCGAGCATCCGGCGACACTAACCGACGGATACGTGTGATCGCCGTATGGTCCGTCTCACCGGCAGGGGGACGCCGGGTGGCGCGGCCCGTCCCCGCGCGCCGGGCCGCGCCCCCGCCGGCCCGCCCCGGCCGCGGCGAGCGCCGTATCGTTCGGTCCATGACCGCCGCCCCGCCCGCCCCGCCGCGCGTGCCGCGCAGCGCCCTGGCCGACGCCGTGCTGGAGCGGCTGACCGTCACCTACGCCGCCGCGGCCGATCCGGAGCGGGCGCCGGTGATGCGGGCGTACATGAAGGACGTCGCGCCCTTCCTCGGCATCCCCACCCCGGACCGCCGCGCGCTGTCCCGCACCGTCCTGGCCGGCACCCCCCGCCCCGACGAGTCCGACTGCGCCGCGATCGCCCTGCGCTGCTGGCGGCTGCCCGAGCGCGAGTACCACTACTTCGCGGTGGACTACCTGCGCCGGCACGCGGCCCGCTGCTCCTCCGCGTTCCTGCCCGTGGCCCGGCACCTGGTCACCACCGTCCCGTGGTGGGACACCGTCGACGCGCTCGCCGCGCACCTGGTCGGCACCCTGGTCGCGGCCGACCCGGCGCTCACCGCCGACATGGACGCCTGGATCGCCGATCCGGACCTCTGGGTGGCGCGTACGGCCCTGCTGCACCAGCTCCGCTACAAGGAGCGCACCGACGCCTGCCGGCTGTTCACCCACTGCCTGCTGCAGTCCGGGCACCCCGACTTCTTCGTCCGCAAGGCCATCGGCTGGGCCCTGCGCGAGTACGCCAAGACCGACCCCGGCGCGGTGCGGGACTTCCTGGCGCGGGAGCGGGGCCGGTTCGCCCCGCTGACGGTCCGTGAGGCCCTGAAGAACATCGGGCCCTGAGGGGCGACGAGCGCTGAGGGATCATCAGGCTCCGAAGGGCACCGGGCCCCGTCGGCGCCTCGGCTCGCACGGCACGGAAAACCATTCGACGCCGGACGCACCGTCGGCGACGATCGTCGTCATGTCCCGGTACGCCTTCCTCCTCGCAGCATCCGCCGTCGCGGATGCGCCGAAGGCTGCCGTCCCCTTCCTCGTGGCCGCTGCCGACGGCGCCCGAAGCTGACCCTCTCCGGATCGACCGGCGGACCCCGCAGGGGGAGGGTCGGTGAGTTCCTCGGGGTCCCGAACTCCCGTACCGCTGAGACGCTTCGAGGTACAGCCATGTCCAAAACGGCATACGTCCGCACCAAGCCGCACCTGAACATCGGCACGATGGGCCACGTCGACCACGGCAAGACCACCCTGACCGCCGCCATCACCAAGGTCCTGGCCGGGCGCGGCACCGGCACGTTCGTCCCCTTCGACCGCATCGACCGCGCCCCGGAGGAGGCCGCCCGCGGCATCACCATCAACATCGCGCACGTCGAGTACGAGACGGACACCCGGCACTACGCCCACGTCGACATGCCGGGCCACGCCGACTACGTCAAGAACATGGTCACCGGCGCCGCGCAGCTCGACGGGGCGATCCTCGTCGTCTCCGCGCTCGACGGGATCATGCCGCAGACCGCCGAACACGTGCTGCTGGCCCGGCAGGTGGGCGTCGACCACATCGTCGTCGCCCTCAACAAGGCCGACGCCGGCGACGAGGAGCTCACCGACCTGGTCGAGCTGGAGGTCCGCGAGCTGCTCAGCGCTCAGGGGTACCCGGGTGACGCGGTACCCGTCGTACGGGTCTCGGGACTGCGGGCGCTGGAGGGCGACCCGCGCTGGACGGCGTCCGTCGAGGCGCTGCTCGACGCGGTGGACACCTATGTGCCGATGCCCGAGCGCTATGTCGACGCGCCCTTCCTGCTGCCGGTGGAGAACGTGCTCACCATCACCGGCCGGGGCACGGTCGTCACCGGAGCCGTGGAGCGCGGGACGGTCCGCCTGGGGGACCGGGTGGCGGTGCTCGGCGCGGACGTGGAGAGCGTGGTCACCGGTCTGGAGACCTTCGGCAAGCCGATGGAGGAGGCGCAGGCCGGGGACAACGTGGCGCTGCTGCTGCGGGGCGTGCCCCGGGACGCGGTGCGGCGTGGGCACGTCGTGGCGGCGCCGGGAAGCGTGGTGCCGGCGCGCAGCTTCGTTGCGCGGGTGTACGTGCTGTCGGCGCGGGAGGGCGGCCGCAGGACCGCGCTGACGACGGGCTACCGGCCGCAGTTCTACATCCGCACCGCGGACGTGGTCGGGGACGTCGACCTGGGGGAGACGGCGGTCGCCCGGCCCGGCGAGACGGTCGAGATGACCGTGGAGCTGGGGCGGGAGGTGCCGCTGGAGCCCGGACTCGGGTTCGCCGTCCGTGAGGGCGGCCGGACGGTGGGCGCCGGGACGGTCCTCTCCGTCGGCTCGTAGGAGCCGGGGCGCGGGGCCCGCGGGCCGGTGACGCCGGTCGCGCGGCGCCCCGCGGCCCCTCGCACCGGGGGGCGCCCCGTACCGGTGACAATGGTGGCGTGAGTGAAGCCATACCCGTGACCCGGACCGTCGATCACGGCACCGCCAAGCTGATGCCCGACGTCGACCGGGAGCGGGCCTGGCTGCTGACCGTGGACGGCGCGCCCCAGTCGTACGTCGACCTCGACGAGCCCGGCCACCTGGAGTTCGAGTACGCGCGGCGGCTCGGGTTCGTCCTCGACCTGGTGGACGGACCCGGGTGCCCGCTGGACGTGGTGCACCTCGGCGGGGGAGCGCTCACTCTGCCCCGCTACCTCGCCGCCACCCGGCCCGGCTCCCGGCAGCACGTCGTCGAGGCCGACCGGGCGCTGCTGGAGCTGGTCGTCGAGCGTTTGCCGCTGCCCGGGGACGCGGGGGTCACGCTGCACACCGCCGACGCGCGGGCCTGGCTGGAGGCCGCCCCCGGCGACTCGGCCGACGTGATCGTCGCCGACGTCTTCGGCGGCTCCCGGGTCCCCGCCCACCTCACCTCGCTCGCCTACGCGCGCGAGGCCGAGCGGGTGCTGCGGGCCGGCGGGGTCTATCTGGCCAATCTGGCCGACGGGGCCCCGTTCGGCTTCCTGCGGTCCCAACTGGCGACGTTCGCGGCCGTGTTCGAACAGCTCGCGCTGGTCGCCGAGCCGGGTGTGCTGCGCGGCCGGCGGTTCGGCAACGCGATCCTGGTGGCCTCGCACCGGCCCCTCGACACGGCCGGGCTGGCCCGGCGGGCGGCCGCCGACGCCTTCCCGGCCCGCGTCGAACACGGCGCGGCGCTGAGGGACTTCACCGGTGGCGCGCGGCCGGTCCGGGACGCCGAGGCCGTCGCCTCACCCGAGCCCCCCGACGGGGCTTTCGGCATCGGCTGAGGGGAGCCGGGGCGCGGTCGTCCGCGCGGTGCGCCGGGTCAGCGTGCGCACGTCGGGGACCAGCAGGACCAGGGCGGTGACCACGACGACCAGACCCGCGCAGCCCCACAGCGCGGACGTCCGGCCGAAGACGGCCTCCGCCGGACCGGCCAGCGCGGTGGCCAGCGGCACCAGGGACACCGAGCCGAACCAGTCGTACGCCGAGACCCGGGAGAGCTTGTCCTCGGGGATCTCCTGGTGCAGCGCGGTCATCCAGGAGACGCCGAACACCTCCACCGTGGTGCCCGCCACGAACATGACCGCGTACAGCACGCCCACCGGCACCGGTACGGCCAGCGCGGCCGACGGCAGCGCCAGCGGGAACACGCACAGCGTGCCCGCCAGCAGCAGACGGCGCGGTCTCCAGCGGGTCATCAGCAGGGCGCCGGCCACCGTGCCGGCGCCGAACGCGGCCAGTGCCAGGCCCCACGGTCCCGCCCCGCCGAGGCTGTCGCGGGCCACCAGCGGACCGTAGACGGCGTCGGCGGCGGCGACGACCGCGTTGGCGATCGAGAACTGCACGACGATGCCCCACAGCCAGGGCCGTCCGGCGAACTCCCGCCAGCCCTCGCGGAGATCGGCCAGCAGGCCCTCGCCGGGGGCGCGCGGCGGGATGTGACCGACGTCGAGGAAGACGCGCAGCGTTCCGGCGAGGGCGAAGGCCGCCGCGTCGACGGCGAGGACCCAGCCGGGGCCCACGGCCGCGACCAGGGCGCCGCCGAGGGCCGCGCCGCCCAGGGCCGCGCCCTGGGTGGCCATGCGGAACAGGGCGAAGGCCCGGCCCGCCTGTTCCCCCTCCACGGAGGACATCAGCATGCCCTCGGCCGCGGGGCCGAAGAACGCCTGCCCGGTGCCGCCGAGCGCGGTGAGCAGCATCATCTGCCACAGCCGGGGCTCACCGGTCAGCACCAGCACCGCGAAGGCCGCCTGGGAGAGGCAGTTGAGCGCGTTGGCGGCGACCATGACCCGGTGCCGGGGCAGCCGGTCCGCGACCGCGCCGCCGATGAGCAGGAACACCACCAGCGGCAGGGTCCGGGACGCGGCCACCAGACCGACGTCGCCCCCGTCCCCGCCCGCGTCCAGCACCGCGAAGGCCGCCGCGATCAGCGACCCGTTCGCGCCCAGGCTCGTCACGATGGCCGCGCCGGTCAGCAGCGAGTAGTTGCGGCCCGCCCAGGCGGGTCCGCGGGGGCGGGAGGCGGAGTCGCCGACGGTGGAGTTCACCGGGTGACTATCGCCGCTCGCCACCCGGCCTGCCAAACGGATTCCCCGCCCGCCGCCGCCGCGGGCCGTCCGCTCAGCTCTCCGTCGGGTCGCCGTGCAGCCGCACCGTGCTGAGGATCTTCATGATCGTCTTGGTGTCGATCTCACCGTTCACGCCCTTGGCGCCGTAGAAGTCGAACGAGACGATGTCGTCGGCCGAGTTCTTGAAGGCGAACGACAGGGCCTTGCCGTCGCTCGCGCACTTGCCCTTCTGCGGGCTGTTGCTGGAGCGGGCCCACGCGTAGGCGCCCTGGACCCCCGAAGCGGTCTTGTACGCCGTGGCCTTCTTGTCGTAGGTGATGCTCTTCTTGTCCGGCTGCGTGTAGCCGCCGTACACGTACCAGGGCACCCGGGTGACCGCCGCCTGCTCCGGGCTCTTCGCGCCGCTCTCGCCTCGGGTGCCGGCGACCGCCAGCGCGGTGTCCTCGGTCTTGCCGTCCTTGTCGCTGTCGGTCGTGCACCACTTCGACTTGTAGGAGGCCGGAGCGGCGACGGAGGTGATCAGCTTGTCGTCGTCGGCGTGGTCCTCCATGAAGATGGAGACGTCCGTGGACTCCAGCTCCCAGTCCGCCGGGACGTCGAAGGCCGTGCCGAACTTCGGGTTGACGACGACCTTCCAGCCCGCGACCGTGGGCTTCTCGGTCGCGTCGCCGCGCGGGTTGTCCTCCGGCGCGGACGAGGACACAGACGGCTCGGGCGCCGGCGACCGGCTGGCCGTCCGCTTGCCCTTGCCGTTGCCGGCCTCGTCGTCCTTCGAGCCCCCGAGGACCAGGTACCCGGTCACACCGGCGGCGACGACGACGGCGCCGGCCGCGACGATGGCGATCAGCTTCGTCCGGCCGCCACCCCCACCGCCGCCACCCTGCGGGGGCTGCGGCTGCGGCGCTCCGGCCGGTCCTGGCTGTCCCCACTGCGGCTGCTGCCCGTACGGGTTCGCCTGCGGGTACTGCTGGTAGCCGGGCTGCTGGTACGGATTCGGCTGCTGGTAACCCGGCTGCTGATACGGGTTGTTCTGCGGGTTCTGCGCGCCCCCGGGCGGCTGCTCTCCTGGCCACATGGCCAGCAACCCTAGTGGGCCCACGGAAACGATTCGGTCACCGGCCCTTGTCAGGGACGTACCGAAACCGCGGCGGCCCTACTGCCCGTAGAGCCGGACCGTCGCCATGATCTTGCGCACGGTCGTGTCCGGGACCTCTTCCGAGACACCGGCGGCACCGACGAAGGACCACGCGAGGAACGCGCCGTCCGCGTCCTTGAAGGCGAACGTGGTCGCCTTGCCGTCGTAGTCGCACTTGTCGTGCTTCGGCACCCCGGACGAGCGTGAGGTGGCGACGCTGCCCGTGACGCCGGACGCGGTGGTGTACGAGGTCACGGGGCCGGTCCTCACCGCCTTGTGGTCCGGCTGGGTGTACCAGCCGTAGACCCAGTTCGCGGACTCCTGGCGGGCCATCTTCGTGGTGTCCGTGGCGTTCTTGTTGCCGCGGGTGCCGACGTTGGCCAGCGGGTCGTAGTCGGTCCGGCCGTCCTTGTCGTCGTCCGAACCGCACCACTTCTCCTTGAGCACGGCGGGGGCCTTCATGCCGGCCAGCACCTTCTCGCCGGGGGCGGAGTCGTCGGTGACGTAGGTGACCCAGGTCTTGGCCCGCACCTGCCACTCGGGGGGGACGTCGAAGGCGATGCCGGTGTCCGGGTTCACCACGACCTTCCAGCCGGCGACGGTCGGCTTCTCGGCGCCGCCGGCCGAACGCGGGTCGTCCTCCCCGGACGGCGAGGCGGAGGCGGAGGCCTTGGGAGAGGCGGACGACGCGGTCGGGCCGGGGCGGGCCTCGTCGTCCTTCTCACCACCGAGCAGCAGGAATCCGGTCACACCGGCCGCGACGACGACGGCGCCGGCCGCGACGACGGCGATCAGCTTCGTCCGGCCGCCGCCGCCCTGCGGGGGCTGCGGCTGAGGTGTTCCGGCGGGCCCGGGCCGTCCCCACTGCGGCTGCTGACCGTAGGGGTTCGCCTGCGGGTACTGCTGGTATCCCGGCTGGTGGTACGGGTTCTGCTGCTGGCCGCTTCCTGGCGGCTGTTCCCCTGGCCACATGGGCCGCAACGATACAGCGGTGATCACCACGGCACTGGTCAGCCCTGCTACTCATGAGTAACATGCCCGCATGAGCGCAGACCAGATGTCGATCGGCGAGATGCTCGCCGCCACCGTGCCGATGGCCCGGACGCTGAACCTGGAGTTCCAGGAGACCTCCGCGGAACGAGCCGTGGTGTTCCTGCCGGACCAGGGCGACTTCCACAACCACGTGGGCGGGCCGCACGCCGGCGCGATGTTCACCCTGGGGGAGTCGGCCAGCGGCGCCATCGTGCTGGCCGCGTTCGGCGACCAGCTCTCGCGTGCCGTGCCGCTCGCCGTCCGGGCCGAGATCGCCTACAAGAAGCTGGCGATGGGCGCCGTCACGGCGACCGCGACCCTGGGCCGTCCGGCCACCGAGGTCGTGGCCGAACTGGACGCGGGCAAGCGGCCCGAGTTCCCGGTGACGATCGAGATCCGGCGCGCGGACGGTGCCGTGACCGGCGAGATGCAGGTCGTGTGGACCCTGCGCCCCAACCAGCAGGACTGACGGGGGATCCGGGGGAGGGGCACCGGACGCCGGCCGGGACCCGGTCCGTCCGCCCCCTCTCCCCCTCCCGTGTCGTCTCAGGCCGCCCGGCGCCGCTCCCGCCCGGCGCCGCTCCCGCCCGGCGCCGCTCCCGCCCGGCGCCGCTCCCGGCCGCCGGCCCTCACGGCCCCGTGGTCCGCGCCGTCATCCAGCTCCGCCACGAAATGCCAGAGCCAGGAACGGAATCCGGGGCCGAGGTCCGGACGGGCACAGGCCAGACGGACCACCGAACGCAGGTAGTCGGCCTTGTCGCCGGTGTCGTGGCGCGGGCCGTTGAAGACGACCGAGCGTACGGTGCCGGCCGCGGCCGGTTCCTGGAGGGCGTCGGTGAGCTGGATCTCGCCGCCCCGGCCGGGCGGGGTGCGCTCCAGGACGCCGAAGACGGCCGGATCGAGGACGTAGCGGCCGATGACCGCGTACCGGCTCGGCGCCTCCTCACGTGACGGCTTCTCGACCAGGCCGGTGACGCGCAGTACCCCGTCCCCGGCCGGCCCGAGGGGCGGCGGGGGCGGCCTGGGGGTGGGGGGCGATCACGCGGCCATGCTCCGGTACGAGGACGGGAGCGCGCCCGGAGCGACCTCGGTACCGGCTGCGGGCGGCCGTCCGCGGGCCGCCGGGAAGTTGCAGATTCCGTGTGCCATCGGGCCTTTCACGTCCGGAAGTTGAGAGTTGTGCGACCCCGGCTTCGGCCATGTCTGTGGATACCGCCGGTAACTATTGTTCATTTCCCGGACGTTGCCGCCGGCTCCATTCGGACCGCTTGTTTCCAGTGATGCGATTGTGCCAAGGTGAGCCCTCCCTCCAGGGGTAAAGGCCGGATCCGGACGCGCGGCCCGGCCCTCCAGGTACGCACCGACGCGGTGCCGCTTTCCGACAGGACGCCAATCCGTACGCCGCCGTCCCGCGGCTGGAAAGGAATGGGTTCCGTGCAGTCCCCCCACCCCCCACGCCCGCCCTTCCCGTCCCGCCCCGGCTCCCCGTCCGGGGAGTCCGACCACACCCTCGCCGCCCGGCTGGGCGGGCCCCCGGCCGGCCGTCACGATGCCGTCGCCCTGCTGCTGGCCCGGCACTGGCAGGCCACCTTCGACTACGCCGCCGTATGCCTGGCGGCCGCCGGCCCGTCGGCCCGGCTGGTGACCTCCGCCGCCTTTCAGCAGGTCCTCGGCCGGCCCGCGACCGGCGCGGCCGGCGGCGCCCTGCGCCCGCGACTGCTGACGGCGGTCCGCGACACCGTCCGTGCCTGGGCCGCCGACGAGGCGGCGTGCGTGGTGCTGCCGGAACTGCGCAAGCCCGGCGGCGGCCGCGGTCTGCGCGCCACGGCGCCCCGCACGCCCGAGAGGCGACGACTCGCCGAACGCGCTTTCCACGCCCTTCCCGCGGCTTCCCAATGCCTTCTGTGGCATACCGAGGTCGAGGCGGAATCCATAAACATACCCGCTGGTCTGCTGGGTATGGACACGGCCACGGCGGCGATGGCGCTGAGCCGGGCCCGGGCGGAATTCCGGGCGGGCTGCCTACGTGCCCACCGGGAACTGGCACCCTCCCCGGAATGCCTTTTCCACACCTGCCTGCCGGACGATCCCATTGGCTCGGGCGGAGCTCCGCTCCCGGATGCGCGACGGCATCTCACCGCCTGCTCCCACTGCCGTCACGCCGCCGAGCAGCTGGGTCAGGCCGACGGCGGAGCCGGCGTCCTGATCGCCGAGAGCGTGCTCGGCTGGGGGGCCCGGCGCTACCTCGACTCCCGTCCCGGCCGAGCCGCCCGCGAGGAGCCCCGGGCCCCGTCGCGGCGCCCGGCGGCGGCGACGACCGGCCGGCCCGGCACCGCGCCGGAGGCCGGACGCCGCACCACCGCCTTCGCGGTCGGGGTCGGCCTCGCCTCGCTGGGGCTGCTCGCCACCGCCCTCGTGGCCGTGGGCGGGCCCGACGACAACGCTGTCCCGCACCCCGCGAGCACCCTGGGCGCCCCCGCCGGACGCCAGGCGGGCCCCGACGCCACCGGCACGCGGCCGCGCGCCACGTCCTCGGACGCGCCCCCGGCCGCCGCGCCCGCCGGCGGGCCGGTCCGGATCGCGCACGGCAGGCTGCGCGGTCTTCCCGGCTCGTGTCCACAGGCGCGCGGGACCGCCGGAGTCCGGCCGGGCGCCGGGGTGCGGGACCTGCCCGGAACCGTCGTGCTCGGGACGTGCCGGTGCCGCGCTCACAGTGCCTTGGCGCGGATCAGCGCCGACAGGGTCAGGGCGCCCGGCAGCAGCGGCAGCCAGTCGTTCAGCACCCGGTGACCGATCACGGTCGCGGCCGCCACCGCCGGCACCGCGCCGAACGACACCAGGGTCCACACCAGGGCCGCGTCCACCGCCAGACCCCCCGGCGCCGGCACGGCCCCCACGGCGGTGCCCGCCGCGAGATGGGCGAGCACCACCTGCTCCCAGGGCAGCCCCAGTCCCAGCGAGGTCCCGACGCAGACCAGCGTGCCCGCCTGGACCAGCGGCATGGCCGCCGACCCGCCCCACAGGGCGAGCACCCGGCAGGGCCGGCCGTGCACGGCCCGCGCGTCGGCGAGGGCGGCGCGCACCAGACCCGTCACCGGCCGGCGCACCGGCGGCACGACCGTCAGCAGCACCCCGGCGACGGCGAGCGCACCACCCGCGGCCGCGGCGGCCGGCACCGGCATCGGTCCGTCCGGGACCAGCTCGCCGAGCCGGCGGCGGGCCGGGCAGGCCGCCAGGAAGGCCAGCAGCACCAGCGTCCTCGTCAAGGACCGCGCCAGTGAGTACAGGCCGATCGACGCGGTCGCCCGGTCCAGGGGCACGCCCCGGGCGCGCAGGAAGCGCAGGGTGACGGCGTGCGCGCCGAGGCCGCCGGGCAGCACATGGTTCGCCGCGCCGGCGGCGAACTGCGAGGCCAGCAGGAGCCCCGGCGGCAACTTGTCCGGCAGCGCGCCCTGCCGCACGCAGGCGGCCGCGACCCAGGTGAGACAGGTGAGAGCGGCCCCGGCCAGCAGCCATCCCGGGTCGGCCGCAGCCAGCCGGGACGCCCCTTCGGACGCCACCGGACGGTCGGCCAGCGCCCAGCACCCGGCGAGCAGCACGGGGGACAGGCACAGGACGAGCCGGACGGGCCGGGCGGCCGGCAGGCAGACACGGCGCGCGGGAGGGCACGGCGGCGGACAGGCGGGCGGGGAGAGCGGCGGAAGCGGGGACGGTGAGGACACGGGGACGACGTCCTTCCGCATCGGGCCCGGCCGGAGGGGAGCGGCGGGAGCCAGGGGAGGGGGAGCGGCGGAGCCTCGGGGAGCCTTCCCCTCCGGCGTGACACCGCGGTGGCCGGGAAGCGACGGGGCGAGGGCGCGGTGGTGCCGTGCGGCCCGTGCGCAGGCCGCCGTTCAGCGCCGACCAGGTAGCCTTCCCATGGGGCGCGCTGCGCAAGCCACGCCCGCGTACGGACAGGGACAGCGACTCGGGAGGAACCGGCGGTGCACGTCCAGGAATGGCTCGACACGGTGCCCGCGGCCGCCGTCTACGCCGTGGTGGCCCTCGTGATCGGCCTGGAGAGCCTGGGCATCCCGCTGCCGGGCGAGATCGTCCTGGTCTCGGCGGCGCTGATGTCCTCCCAGCACACGGGCATCAACCCGGTCGTGCTCGGCGTCTGCGCGACCGCCGGTGCCGTCATCGGCGACTCCATCGGCTACGCGATCGGCCGCAAGGGCGGGCGCCCGCTGCTGGCCTGGCTGGGGAGGAAGTTCCCGAGGCACTTCGGCGAGGGCCATGTCGCCACCGCCGAGCGGTCCTTCGAGAAGTGGGGCATGTGGGCGGTGTTCTTCGGCCGTTTCGTCGCCCTGCTGCGCATCTTCGCCGGACCGCTCGCGGGCGTGCTCCACATGCCGTACTGGAAGTTCCTGATCGCCAACGTCCTCGGCGGCATCTGCTGGGCCGGCGGCACCACCGCCGTCATCTACTACGTGGGCGTCGTCGCCGAGGACTGGCTGAAGCGGTTCTCGTACCTGGGGCTGGCCGGGGCGGTCCTGATCGGACTGGCGTCGATGCTGGTCGTCAAGCGCCGCGCCAAGAAGGCGCAGGAGCAGCGCCGGCAGGAGCCGGAGCCGGTTCCCGCGGGGGAATGAGCCGCCCGCGGACCGCTCGTGGACTCCCTATTCGTGCACTCCGCGATGGGTCTTCGCCAGATCCGCGTACAGCGTGCCGTTGAGGGTGACCCCCTGCCGTTCCTCCTCGGACAGCTCCCGCCGCACCTTGGCGGGCACGCCCGCCACCAGTGAGCCCGGCGGCACGACCATGCCCTGCGGGACCAGGGCCTGGGCCGCGACCAGCGAGCCCGCCCCGATCACCGCCCCGTTCAGCACGGTCGCCCCCATTCCGATCAGGCAGTCGTCCCCCACGGTCGCGCCGTGCACCACCGCGTTGTGCCCGATGGAGACCCGCTCCCCGACGGTAACCGGGAAGCCTGGGTCGGCGTGCAGCGTGACGTTGTCCTGCACGTTGGCGTCGGCGCCCACGGTGATCCGCTCGACGTCCCCGCGCACCACGGCGCCGTACCAGACACTGGCGCCGGCGCGCAGTGTGACGTCCCCGATCACCGAGGCCGTGGGCGCCACGAACGCCTCCGCGTCGACCTGCGGTTCCTTCCCTGCGATGCCCACGATCAGCGCCTTGTGCGTCATCACCGTCTCCTCGTCCGCCGTAGTACTGCGCACGGTACGTCAGGACTGGGGCAAAGATCACAGCGGCCCGCGCCCTCGCCCCGGGTCCCCGCTGAGTAACGTGAGCCCGTGCCGAAGCGCAAGAACACGTTCTCATCCCGGCGGCGGGGCCTCGCCCAGCGCGCCGTCCACGCGGCCTGGGCGTGGGCGCAGCGCGCGGGGTCCGTCAGCGCGGAGCAACCCGGGAGGTTCCGCTTCGGCTCGCTGGGCCCGGTCACCAGGCTGGCCTTCCCGCTCGGCACCGTCTTCGGCGAGCCCTGGATCCACATCGGCTCGCACTGCATCATCGCCGAGCAGGTCACGCTGACCGCCGGCCTGATGCCGGACCTCGACCTCGGTCCGGACCCGATCCTGCGCATCGGCGACGGGGTCGTCCTCGGCCGCGGCAGCCACGTCATCGCCGACACGACGGTCACCATCGGCAGCGACTGCTACTTCGGGCCGTACGTCTACGTCACCTCCACCAACCACTCCTACGACGACCCGCACGAGCCCATCGGCAGGCAGTGGCCGCGGATGGAGCCGGTGGAGATCGGCCCGGGCTGCTGGATCGGCACCGGCGCGGTGATCCTGCCCGGTGCGCGGATCGGCCGGAACGTGGTCGTGGCGGCCGGTGCGGTGGTGCGCGGCACGGTGCCCGACCACGCCGTGGTGGCCGGGGCGCCCGCCCGGGTCGTACGGCGCTGGACGTCCGACGCGGGCTGGCAGCCGCCGTTGCGGACCCCGGCCCCTGTGCCGCCCCCGGAGGGAATCACCCCGCAGCAGCTGCGCGCCCTCGCGGACCTGGACGAGGAGGGCATCGAGGAGCTGGCGCGGCTGGAGGCCGACGGCTGACGCGACCGGTCGCCGGGGGATACTGCTCAGTACAGTTTGCTGAACCCCGGACATTGGACGGATCGTGTCGGACCTCGAACTCCTGACCCAGTCCCTGGCCCGCAACGTGCGGCACTGGCGCGCGGTGCGCGGCTTCACGCTGGACGTCCTCGCCGCCCGGGCCGGAGTCAGCCGCGGCATGCTCATCCAGATCGAGCAGGCCCGCACCAACCCGAGCATCGGCACCGTCGTCAAGATCGGCGACGCGCTGGGGGTGAGCGTCACCACCCTCCTCGACTACGAGCGTGGTCCGAAGGTCCGCATCGTCCCCGCCGAGCGCGCCGTGCGGCTGTGGCACACCGAGGCCGGCAGCTACAACCGGCTTCTCGCGGGAACCGAGGCGCCCGGGCCGCTGGAGATCTGGGACTGGCGGCTGATGCCGGGCGAGAACAGCCCCTCCGAACCGCACCCCGCCGGAACGGTGGAGCTGGTCCATGTCACCGCGGGCGAGCTGACGCTCACCGTGGACGGTGAGGAGTACCGCGTGCCGGCCGGCGCGAGCGCCTCCTTCGAGGCCAACGTGCCGCACCTGTACGGCAACCGGGGCGACGTGCCGATGGAGATGATGATGGCCGTCTCGGTGCCGCCCGTTCACTGAGACGCCGGTATCCCGGCCGGGGGCGTCTTGTTAGCGTGCGGCCATGCGCGCACCCATCGGAGACTTCGAGACCGCCCTTCCCGCCCCGGACTGCCTGGACGAGCTCACGGAGCCCGTCGCCGACGCCGTGCGGCACTGGCGGGGCGGCGTCCCCGCCGACCGGATCGTCTGGGTGGACACCGACCCGCGCTGGGCCGACACGGCCGTCTTCGTCGAGCACTACGGGCGCGACCTGCTGGAGCGGTCGGCGAACTGCGTGGTGGTCGCGGGCAAGCGGGGCGGTGGGACGACCCTCGCCGCGTGCCTGGTGCTCTCCACCACCCGGGTCGACGTCAACGGCGTGGTGCGCCGCCAACTCGGAGCCCGCAAGGCCTCCTTCGCCTCGATGGAGACCGCGACCGGCGAGACCGGCATGGAGTACGGCGGCATCACCCCGGTCGGACTCCCCGCAGGCTGGCCCGTCCTGATCGACGCGGCCGTGGCCGACCTGCCGTACGTCCTGGTGGGCAGCGGACGCCGGCGCGGCAAGCTGCTGGTGCCCGGCAAGGCGCTCGCGGAACTGCCCGGCGCGGTGGTGCTCGAAGGACTCGGCACCGCCTGACACCGGGGGCGGCGGGCCCGCGCCGGACGCGGACCCGGGCCCCTCACCACCGGTGCCGCGCTCAGAACGCGGTGGCCGAGCCCAGGTACTGCTCGGCGAACGCGGCCGCCGCGGCGGGCGAGGCGAAGAGCCGGCGAAGCCGGGCCAGTGTGGTGCCGGCCCGGAACGCGTCGCCGGACGACACCCCGTGGTAGATGTCCGACAGCCACTGCGAGAACTCCTGGTAGTCCCACACTCTGCGCAGCGCCGCCGCCGAGTAGCCCGCCAGGCCGCTCCCGTCGCCCCGGCCCACGTACGCGGCGAGCGCGTCGCCCAGCAGGAACGCGTCGTGCAGGGCCAGGTTCATGCCCTTCGCCGCGATGGGCGCCGTGAGATGACCGGCGTCGCCGGCCAGCAACAGCCGCCCGTGGGAAAGGGGTTCGACGACGTAGTGGTGCATGTCCAGCACCCGCTTCTCGATCAGGCGCCCCTCGGTCAGCGGTGGCGCCCCGGCCGCGCCGAGCCGGGTGCGCAGCTCGGCCCAGACCCGGTCGTGCGGCCAGTTCTCCGGATCGTCGCCGGGCGGGCACTGCAGGTAGTAACGGGTGACCTCGGGGCTGCGCGGCATGTGACCGGCGAAGCCGCGCGGGTGGACGCCGAACACCACGCAGTCGGCGGAGGGCGGGGTCTCGGCGAGCAGCGCCAGCCAGCCGATGCCGTCGTCCTGCCGCGCGACGCGGGTGCGCTCGGGCGGTATCGCGTCCCGCGTCACCCCGCGCGCGCCGTCGCAGCCGGCGACGAAGTCGCAGCGCAGCAGCACCCGTTCACCCGTCCGTGGACACCGGTACGACACCGCGGGCCGGTCCGAGTCCAGGTCGTGCAGCCGTACGTCGCCCACTCCGAAGCGGATGTCACCGCCGCGTACGTCGGCGTACTCCCGTACCAGGTCGGTCACCAGCATCGGCTGCGGGTACACGTAGTGGTGATGGCCCGTCAGTTCGCCGAAGGGGAAGCGGAACCGCTCGCCGTCGAAGCGGAACTCGCAGGCGTCGTGCGGCTCGGCGCGCTCCAGCAGGCGCTTCGCCAGGCCTCGCCGCTCGAGTTCGCGGACCGCCCATTCCTCGAGGACGCCCGCCCGGGGCCGGGTCTCGACGAACTGTCTGCTCTCGGTCTCCAGGACCACGCAGTCGACGGAGGCGGCCCGCAGCAGGGCGGCGACGGTGAGCCCGGCGGGCCCGGCGCCCACGACGACGACCGTACGGTCTTCCGTACGGCCGTCGACGGGCGCGGAGCCGAAGTGGGGGGAAGGGTCTGTCACCCCCGCATTATGACGGTGTCCCGTCAGCCGCAGCGGGTGGCCGCGGCCGGCGGGACACCGGTGTCCGGGACCGGGGTCAGTGCGCCGGGGCGTCCGTGACCACGACCTCCTCGATGCTCCGCTCGATCGCCTCGGTCTTCGACGCGGTGGCCTTGGCCCAGTAGTAGACGCCGAGCGAGAAGGCCGCGACCACCAGGATGTCCCACCACAGGGCGATGTAGCCACGGCCGCCGAAGCCGCCCAGCCAGGAGATCGCGCCCAGGCCCAGCAGGTAGCCGGGGAGCCACTGCGCGGCCTTGAAGTCCAGCCGGGGCGCGTCGGGCAGGTTCTTGCGGACGGCGTACCAGGCGTAGGAGCCGAGCAGCACGTAGCCGAGCAGGATCGCGAAGCCCAGCCGCCACAGGGTGTCCCAGCCGGCCCAGTAGATGATGAGGTTGGCGACCACGAACGACAGCGGCGAGATCACCTTGCCGAAGGGCAGCCGGTAGGGGCGTTCGTGGTGCGGCAGCCGGTCGGCGAAGACGCCGTACGCCAGGGGAGCGCCCGCGTACATCAGCACGCTCGCCGAGGTGATGAAGCCGACCAGCTCCTGCCAGCTCGGGAACGGCAGGAAGCAGACCACGCCGGTCACGAAGGACATGACGAGGCCGAACCACGGCACGCCGCGCGCGTCGGTCTTGGCGAACGCCTTCGGCGCGTAGCCGTTCTTGGCCAGGCCGTAGGAGACGCGCGAGGTGGCGGTCGTGTAGATCAGGCCGGTGCCGCCGGGGGAGATGATGGCGTCGACGTAGAGCACCCAGCCCAGCCAGCCGAGGCCGACCAGGGTCGCCAGACCCGCCCAGGGTCCGCTGATGCCGGCGAAGTCCAGCTTGGCCCAGCCGTGCGCGAAGGAGGTGTGCGGCAGCGCGCCGATGAACACGACCTGGAGCAGGATGTAGATCACGGCGCCGATCGCCACCGAGCCGAGGGTCGCCCGCGGCAGGTCGCGCTTGGGGTTGCGGCTCTCGCCCGCGAGCTGGATCGCCTGCTCGAAGCCGAGCAGTGCGAAGATGATGCCGCTGGAGCTGATCGCGCCCAGCACACCCTTGGCACCGAAGGGCGCGAAGCCCTCCGAGGTGAAGTTGCCGGGATGGAAGTTGCCCACGGCGATGATGAAGATCGCCCCGAGCGGAACGGCGATCTTCCACCAGGTCGCGGCGCTGTTGGTGTGGGCCAGGGCCCGGACGCCGAAGAAGTTGACGCCGACGAAGACGGCCATGAGGACGACGGCGGTGACGAGACCGCCGGTCGTCAGCGTGCCGTCGGCGTGCTGCAGGCCCTGGGCCCAGCCCCAGTGACCGGCGTAACCGATCATGGCCTCGACCTCGATCGGGGCCACGGTGGCCGCCTGCAGCCAGGCGAACCAGCCGAACGACATGCCGGCCAGGCCGCCGAAGGCGTAGTGCGGGTAGCGGGCGGTGCCGCCGGCGACCGGGAACATGCCGCCGAGTTCGGCGTGCACGAGTGCCAGCAGGACGATGGCGACCGCGCCGATCACCCACGAGACGATCGCCGCGGGGCCGGCCACGACCACCGCCTTCTCGGCTCCGTACAGCCAGCCGGAGCCGATGATGGAGCCCACCGAGGCCCACATCAGTCCGATCAGCCCGACGTCCCGGCGCAGACCGCCGCCGGACTCCGTCGTGGCCTGTGGCACGGCATGGTCGACTTTCACCATGTCTGGTGGCCTCTCAGATCGTGAACGTGCGAATAACGAGCAAGGAGGCCACAGGCTAGGAACGCGTTCCGCTGTCGCAAAAGACTGTTTCCCAAAACTTGACCCGGGATCTTGACTGTCTTGGTGACGGTCTTCCCACAGGTCAAGGGCCAGGTGGAATGTCAATATTCAGCGGAGAATTGTGAGAAGAAGGTGAGACAGCTCAATGCAGGCGGGGAATTTCGATCGCCGGGCAGCGGTCCATCACCATGTCCAGCCCCGCGGCCCGGACCCGCTCCCCGGCGTCCTCGTCGACGACCCCGAGCTGGAACCACACCGCCTTCGCGCCCTTCTGCACCGCCTCGTCGGCGACCGCGCCGGCCAGCTCGCCGTTGACGAACACGTCCACGACGTCGACCTCGAAGGGGATCTCCGCGAGGGAGGCGTAGCCCGGCTCGCCGTGCACCGTCTCCGCCTTCGGGTGCACCGGCACGATCCGCTTGCCGAACCCCTGCAGCACCCGCGCCACCCCGTAGGCGGCCCGCCGCTGGTTCGCGGACAGGCCGACGACGGCCCAGGTGTCGCCCAGCTCGGTGAGAATCCTGCGGATGGTCGCCTCGTCGCCGTGCACGGCCGCCTCCTAGGGCTGCGGGGGAACTGTCGTGGGAGCAACAGCGCTCACGGGGTGCTGATTCCCCCGGTCACCCGCCACGGTGTCCGGAATCGGCGCAAGGTGCCCGCGTACGGCCGCCGCCGCGCCTACGCTCGGGCCGTGCTGCGCATCCTCGACGCCCGAACCGGTGAATCCGTCTCCGCCGCGCCCGCCCGCCGCGGCCTGACCCGGATCGAGGCCTACGCCTCCGGCCTGGACCTGACGGCCCTGCGGGTCCTGCTCACCGCCGATGTCCTCGTCCGGGCCCTGGAACTCGGCGGCACCCCCGTCTGGACCATCCTGACCGCGCCCCACCGGCTCGCCGAACTACGCGCGGCCGCCACCACCCTGTCCATCCGCCCCTTCGAGGACGGCCGCGACCTCGCGTCGGGCCTGGGCGAGGCCCAGGTCCTGCACGTGACGGGAGAGCGGGACATGGCGCCGGGCGGGGGAACGGTGGTCCGCGTCGCTCCGGTGACCTGGACCGGGGAGCCGCCGGGGCCGGACCCGGCAGCGCCGTCCGGCGGCGCGGCCGCGTCCGGCGCGGCGCTGCGTGCCCTGCTCTCCGCCGACGCGGACTCCGGCGCCCTCCGGCTGGCCCTCCTCTCCGTCCCGCGCGACGCCCCCGTGACGCTGGACGCCGGACGGCTGGGTGAGGCCGAGCGGACGCTCGCCCGGTGGCGGCGGGCCGTGGCGGAGTGGGCGCGGCACCCCTCGCGGCCGGTGCCGGAAGAGGTGCGGACACGGTTGCGGGCCGCCTGGGAGGACGATCTCGACGTGCCCGGTGTGCTGGACGTGCTGCGCGACGTGGCGGGCGCCCCGGACATCCCGGACGGAGCCCGGTTCGAGACCTACGCGTACGCCGACCGCCTGCTCGCCCTCGACCTTCCCCGGGATCTCGGGAGCCTCGGGTGATCGAGCGGGCGGGCGCGGGCCCGCTGCGACGGCTGGTCGTGCTGCGGCACGCCAAGTCCGCCTGGCCGGAGGGGGTCGCGGACCACCGGCGTCCGCTGGCGCCGCGCGGCCTGCGGGACGCCCCGGCCGCCGGCCGCGCGCTCGCCGAGGCCGACTGCCTGCCCGACCTCGCCCTGTGCTCCACCGCCGTACGCGCCCGGCGCACCTGGGAACTGGCCTCCGCCCAGTGGGGCACCCCGCCCCCGGTCCGCTACGAACCGAGGCTGTACGCGGCCGCCGCACCGGACCTGACGGAGGTCGTGCGCGAGACGCCGCGCGAGGTGGAGACCCTGCTGCTGGTCGGGCACAACCCGGGGCTGGAGGAACTGGTCCTCGCACTGGCCGGGGACGGTCTGGACGACAACCTGGAGCGGGTGCGCGCGAAGTTCCCGACCTCGGCGCTCGCCGTGCTGGCCTGGCGCGGCACCGGCTGGCCGGCCCTCGTCCCGGGCGCGGCCCTGCTGACGTCGTTCACCGTGCCGCGCGGGACGAAGGGGCCGAAGCGGTAGCGCGGAGCGCGCGGTCCGCACCGCGAGCGGGGGCGCTGCGGTGCTCGCATAGGCTGGCTGGATGCAGGACGAGTACCGCACAGTCGCCCGCGCGGGCGTGCACGAGACCGAGATCAACCGCTCCCGCTTCCTGTGCTCCCTCGCCCCGGCGGCCACCGAGCGGGAGGCCCAGGAGTTCCTCGCGGCCGTCCGCAAGGAGCACGCCGACGCCACGCACAACTGCTGGGCGTACGTCATCGGTGCCGACGCGGCCGTCCAGAAGGCGAGCGACGACGGCGAACCGGGGGGCACGGCCGGCGTCCCGATGCTGCAGATGCTGCTGCGCCGCGACATGCGGTACGTGATCGCCGTCGTCACCCGCTACTACGGCGGCGTCAAGCTCGGCGCCGGCGGTCTCATCCGGGCCTACGGCGGCTCCGTCGGCGAGGCCCTGGACGCGCTCGGCACGATCACGCGGCGCCGGTTCCGGCTCGCCACGGTGACCGTCGACCACCAGCGCGCGGGCAAGGTGCAGAACGACCTGCGCGCCACCGGACGCGAGGTCCGGGACGTCCGCTACGGCGAGGCCGTCACGATCGAGATCGGTCTGCCGGACGCCGACGTCGACGCGTTCCGCGCCTGGCTGGCCGACGCGACGGCGGGCACGGCCGGTTTCGAGCTGGGCGGGGAGGCCTACGGGGACGCGTGACGTTCACCGCCCCCATAACGGAAGTAAGCCTCTAATCGGACACAACGCCCGCGCATGGGGCGGGTCGTGACGGGCTGATACGGGAGTAACCGCCCGTGATGTCAGACCCGGCCGTTAGTCTCGAGGATCATGAGACTCCTGCACACGTCCGACTGGCACCTGGGCCGGGCCTTCCACCGGGTGAACATGCTCGGTGCCCAGGCCGGGTTCATCGGCCACCTCGTCGCCACCGTGCGTGAGCACGCGGTGGACGCGGTGGTCGTGTCCGGTGACGTGTACGACCGCGCGGTGCCCCCGCTCGCCGCGGTCGAGCTCTTCGACGACGCCCTGCACCGCCTCGCGGAGCTCGGGGTGCCCACCGTGATGATCTCCGGCAACCACGACTCGGCCCGCCGTCTCGGCGTCGGCGCCGGCCTCATCGACCGGGCGGGCATCCACCTGCGCACCGAGCCGTCCGCCGTCGGTACACCGGTGGTGCTGCGGGACGCCCACGGGGACGTCGCCCTCTACGGTCTGCCGTACCTCGAACCCGCCCTGGTGAAGGAGGAGTTCGCGGTGGAGAGGGCGGGCCACGAGGCCGTGCTGGCCGCCGCCATGGAACGGGTCCGCGCCGACCTCGCCGGCCGCCCGCAGGGCACGCGTTCCGTCGTCCTCGCCCACGCCTTCGTCACCGGCGGCCAGGCCAGCGACAGTGAACGGGACATCACCGTCGGCGGGGTCGCCGCCGTGCCGGCCGGGGTCTTCGACGGCGTCGACTACGTGGCGCTCGGGCACCTGCACGGCTGCCAGACCCTCACCGACCGGGTGCGCTACTCGGGCTCCCCGCTCGCCTACTCCTTCTCCGAGGCCGGCCACCGCAAGAGCATGTGGCTCGTCGACCTGGCGGCCGACGGCTCCGTCACCGCCGAGCGCCTCGACGTCCCGGTGCCGCGCCCGCTGGCCCGCCTCCGGGGCACCCTGGAGGAACTGCTCGCCAACCCCGGTCTCGCCCGCCACGAGGACGCCTGGATCGAGGCCACCCTCACCGACCCGGTCCGCCCCGCCGACCCCATGGCCCGCCTCGCCGAGCGCTTCCCGCACACCCTCAGCCTGGTCTTCGCCCCGGACCGGGAGGCCGACGGCCCGCGGGTGTCGTACGCCCGGCGGCTCGCCGGCCGCGGCGACCAGGAGATCGCCGAGGACTTCGTCACCCATGTGCGCGGCGCCGGCCCCGACGAGCGGGAGGCGGCCGTCCTGCGCGACGCCTTCGACGCGGTGCGCGCCCACGACGCGGTGCGGGAGGTGGCGCGGTGAGGCTGCACCGGCTCGACATCACCGCCTTCGGGCCGTTCGGCGCCTCCCAGAGCGTCGACTTCGACGCGCTCTCCACCGCCGGGCTGTTCCTGCTGCACGGCCCCACCGGCGCGGGCAAGACCTCCGTCCTGGACGCCGTCTGCTACGCCCTCTACGGCACCGTGCCCGGCGCCCGGCAGACCGGCCAGGGCATGAACCTGCGCAGCGACCACGCCGAACCCGGCACGCGAACCGGCATCCGCCTCGAACTCACCGTCGCCGGACGGCGCCTGGAGATCACCCGGCAGCCGCCGTGGGAGCGGCGCAAGCTGCGCGGCACCGGCACGACCGTCGACAAGGCCCAGACCTGGCTGCGCGAGTACGACGCCCCCGCGGGTACCTGGAAGGACGTCAGCCGCTCCCACCAGGAGATCGGCGAGGAGATCACCCAGCTCCTCGGCATGAGCCGCGAGCAGTTCTGCCAGGTGGTCCTGCTGCCCCAGGGCGACTTCGCGCGCTTCCTGCGCGCCGACGCCGAGGCCCGGGGCCGGCTGCTCGGCCGCCTCTTCGACACCCAGCGCTTCGCCGACGTGGAGAAGCGGCTCGCGGAGCGCCGGCGCGCCGGCGAGACCCGGGTGCGCGAGGGCGACGCCGCACTGCTCGCCGACGCCCACCGCATGCAGCAGGAGGCGGGCGACGCCATGGAGCTGCCCGAGCTGAGCCCCGGCGAGCCGGGTCTCGCCGAGGCCGTGCTCGATGCCGCCGCCGTGGCCCGCAGCACCGCGCGCGAACACCTCACCATCGCCCGGTGCCGCCTCCGGGCTGCCGAGTCCGCCCACGACGCGGCCCGGCACGCCCTGGACGAGGCGCGCGAACTCGCCCGCCTCCAGAGCCGGTTCGCCGAGGCCCGGCAGCGGGCGGAACGCCTTCGGGACGGGGCCGGCGCCCACCACGAGGCACAGGAGCGGATGGCGCGAGCGCGCAAGGCCGAGACGGTCGCGCCCGCCCTGGAGCTGCGGAACGCTGCCGAGGCGGAGCACCGCGAGGCCGCCGCGGCCGAGGCACGCGCGCGTGTCGGCCTGCCCGGCTCGCACGCCGGCGACGGCCCCGCGGGCCTCACGGCCGCCGCCCGCCGGGCCGCAGAGGAACTCGGCGGCCTGGAGTCGGCCCGGCGCGCCGAACGGCGGCTCACCGAGGCCGCGCAGGAGCGGGCCGCCCTCGACCAGCAGGAGCGCGTCGACGAGGACGTGCTGCGCGAGGCCGACGCCTGGCTCGCCGACTGGGACACCACCCGGGCCGCCCTGCGGTCCCGTGTCGAGTCCGCCCAGGAGGCGGCCACCCGCGCCGAACAGCTCGCCGTCCGGCGCGAACCCGCGCAGCGGCGCCTCGCCGCGGCACGCACCCGGGACGAACTCGCCGCCGGCCTGGAGCGGGCCCGGAACCGGGCGCTGGCCTCACGGCAGCAGGCCGTCGACGCCCGCGCCCACTGGCTCGACCTCAAGGAACAGCGTCTCGACGGCATCGCCGCCGAGCTGGCCGGGCAGCTCGCCGACGGCGAGCCCTGCGCCGTCTGCGGAGCCACCGAGCACCCCGCGCCCGCTCGTAAGATCGCCGGGCACGTCGACCGCGAGACCGAGGAGCGCGCCCTCGCCGACTCCCGGCTGGCCGAGGAACGGCACGCCGAGGACGAGCGGCGCCTCGGTGCCGTCCGCGAGGAGCTGGCCGCCGCCACCGCGGAGGCCGGCGACACGCCCACGGAGCGGCTCGCCGCCGACGCCGACGAACTCGAGCGCGCGTACACGAGCGCCCGCCGGGACGCCTCCGCCCTGCACGCCGCACACGAGGAGCTGCGCCGCGCCGAGCAGGAGCGCGAACGGCGCCTCGACGAACGCCAGCGCGCAGCCGTACGGACCGCCGCGCGCCTGACCCGGCGCGAGAGTCTGGAGCGCGAACAGGAAGCTCTGGAGTCGGAGTTGGCGCAGGCGCGCGGATCCGCGTCCAGCGTGGCCGCCCGGGCCGCGGAACTGGAGCGGCGGACGGCCCGGCTCAGCGAGGCCGCCGACGCCGCCCGCGCGGCCGAGGACGCCGCCCACCGGCTCAAGGACGCCGACGCCCGCCTCGCCGACGCCGCCTACCGCGCCGGCTTCGACACCCCGCGGGCCGCGGCCGCCGCCCTCCTCGACGACGCGGCCCACCGCGAGCTCCAGCACCGTCTGGACGCCCGGCAGACCGAGGAGGCGGCGGTACGCGCCGTGCTCGCGGAGGCCGGCACCTCCGCCGCCGCCCAGCGACCCCCCGCCGACCCGGAAGCCGCGGAGCGGACGGCGGCCGAGGCGGCACGCCGGCTGCGCGAGGCCGCCTCCGCACGGGACGCGGCGGACCGCCGCGTCGGCGAACTGGACCGGCTCTCCGCCCGCGCCGCCGAGGCCGTGCGCCGGCTCGCGCCCCTGCGCGAGGAGTACGACCGGGTGGCCCGCCTGGCCGCGCTCACCGCGGGCACCTCCGCCGACAACGAACGCCGGATGCGCCTGGAGTCGTACGTGCTCGCGGCCCGTCTGGAGCAGGTCGCCGCCGCCGCGACCGCGCGCCTGCACCGGATGTCCTCCGGCCGCTACACCCTGGTGCACTCCGACGACCGCACCGGACGCGGCCGCAGCGGCCTCGGGCTGCACGTCGTCGACGCGTGGACCGGCCGCGAGCGGGACACCGCCACCCTGTCCGGCGGTGAGACCTTCTTCGCCTCCCTCGCGCTCGCCCTCGGTCTCGCCGACGTCGTCACCGACGAGGCGGGCGGCGTCCGCCTGGACACCCTCTTCATCGACGAGGGCTTCGGCAGCCTGGACGACCAGACCCTGGACGAGGTCCTCGACGTCCTGGACAGCCTGCGCGAACGCGACCGCAGCGTGGGCATCGTCAGCCATGTCCCCGACCTGCGCCGCCGCGTCCACGCCCAGCTCGAGGTGGTGAAGGGCAGATCGGGGTCCACGCTGCGGCAGCGCGGCGGCTGAGCGGTCAGCGGCCGAGCGGGCGCCGGGGGAGCGGCGAGGAGTACACCACGCTCGTGGTCACCGAGCCCAGCCCGCCGATCCTTCCGGAGATCTCCTCCAGGTGCGGCATCGACCGGGCGGCGACCTTGATGACGAAGCAGTCGTCACCGGTCACGTGGTGGGCCTCCAGGATCTCCGGCGTCGCCGCCACCAGGTCGTGGAACGGCTTGTAGTTGCCGTGCGGGTAGCGGAGCCGGACGAAGGCGAGGATCGGCAGGCCGAGCCGCTCGGGGTCCACGACCGCCGCGTACCCCTGGATCACGCCGGCCTCCTCCAGCCGGCGGACCCGTTCGGTGACGGCGCTCGGTGACATCGAGACGGCCCGCGCCAGCTCCGCGTAGCTGGCCCGGCCCTCACGCTGCAGGACGTCCAGGATGCGCCAGTCGGTGGCGTCCGGGGAATACACGGTCATGCCGGATCAATAGCAGGGGAAACACCGGCCGATCAAGCGGAAGCCCGGGGATCGCCCCTTCGCCGGACGGGCCGGCAGCCATAGATTTCGGGCCATGATCACCGACTCCGTGAACCCCGTCCTGCGCGTCGCGCCCGCCGCCCCGGCCGAGGCCGCCACCCACTTCCGGGCCTCGCTGGCCTTCCACGCCGACGTATC
This sequence comes from Streptomyces sp. NPDC002386, assembly GCF_053593175.1. Taxonomy (NCBI): domain Bacteria; kingdom Bacillati; phylum Actinomycetota; class Actinomycetes; order Kitasatosporales; family Streptomycetaceae; genus Streptomyces; species Streptomyces sp. NPDC002386. The sequence goes on along the minus strand of NZ_JBSFBX010000012.1, from coordinate 230,799 downwards.
CGACGTCGCCGCCGCACTCGCGGCCGGCGGCGACCCCGGCTTCGTCGTGGTCGACTCCCGTTCCACCGAGTCCTGGGACCAGGGGCACATCCCCGGCGCCGTCCACCTGCCCACCGCGCTCGTCCCGGAGCAGGCGGAGCGGCTCCTCGACAAGGCCGTGCCCGTGGTGACGTACTGCTGGGGCCCCGGCTGCAACGGCGCCACCCGTGCCGCCCTCGCACTCGCCGAACTCGGTTACCGGGTCAAGGAGATGCTCGGCGGTTTCGAGTACTGGGCGCGCGAGGGCTTCGCCTACGAGACCTGGCAGGGCGCGGACCGGCGCGACACCGACCCCCTGACCGCGCCGGCCGACGGCGAATGCGGCTGCTGACCCCGTCCGGTGATCGCCGTGCGTGTAGGTTCTGCCCATGTCTCGATACGCGGATCCGGGCGCACTGCAATGGGTGGAGTCGGGCGGAGGTCCCCTGATAGCCGTGCCGGAGACGGTCCTGCCGTTCTGGGCGGGCGCCGACAGCGAGGAGTTCGCCACCGACTACGACCGCGCCTGCGAGGTGGACGGGTACGCCGGCCTGCTCCCGGTCGGCGACAGCGCGGCCCTCGTCCTCGGTGACGAGCCCGCCGCCACCGCCTACCTGCCCGACCAGGGCGTCTTCGTACGCTGGTCGGCCGCGAACTCCGAGCGCGAACTGCTCGCCCACGTTCCCGCCGCGCTCGGCACCGCCGTGTGGGAACCCGAGGTCCGCTGGCAGGTACCCGGCCCGGTGGTGCTGTTCGACGCCGCCCGGCCGGGCGGGGCGGTGGACCGGACGGGACACCTGCGCGTGCCGCTGGCACCGGGCCCGTACGCGGTCGCCGCCGCCTACGCCCAGCCGGGCCCGGAGACCTGGCTGGGCCTGGTCAGGATCAGACCGCTCGCCCCCTGATCCGGCGGCCGCGGGTCAGCGCCGGTCGTCGAACGCGATCCGCAGGTGGCGCGGGCCGCGCAGCACCGCGTTCTGCCGGTAGGGCGGCGGATCCTCGACCAGCCGGGGGTTGTCCAGCCGCCGGGCCAGCTCGGACAGCGCGATCTGCGTCTCCAGACGGGCCAGCGGAGCGCCGAAGCAGCTGTGGATGCCGCTGCCGAAACCGAGGTGCTGGATGTCGCCGCGGTCCGGGTCGAACCGCTCGGGATGCTTGAAGCGCTCCGGGTCCCGGTTGCCGGCGGCGAGCATCAGCCAGATCCGCGAGCCCTTGGGGATGGTGACCCCGCGCACCTCGATGTCGGAGATGCAGGTGCGCTGCGGCACGATCTGCACCGGCGGCTCGTAGCGCAGCAGTTCCTCCACGATGTTGGCCGCGAGGCCGGGGTCCTCCCGCAGCCGTCGCAGGACGTCCGGGTGGCGCAGCAGGGTGAGCATGCCGTTGGTGATGAGGTTGACCGTCGTCTCGTGACCGGCGATCAGCAGCAGCACCGCGGTGCTCATCACCTCCATCATCGTCATGGCGCCTTCCGGGCCGCTGCTGTCGGCGAGGTCGGACAGCATGTCGTCCTGCGGATCCTTGGTGCGCTGCTCGACCAGCCCGGCCAGGTACATGCCGAGCTGCATCCGCGACTCCTGCGCCGCCTTCACGAACTCCTCGTCCGCGCTCTCGCGCGTCTCGGGGTCCAGGCTGGCGACGAGCGGATCCACCCAGGAGCGGAAGCGCGGCTCGTCCTCGCGGGGCACTCCCAGCAGCCGGCAGATGACCGTGACCGGGAACGGGTAGGCGAACTGGTCCACCAGGTCGATCTCGCGCGCGTCGCCGAAGCCGTCGATCAGCCCGCCGACGATCTCGTGCAGCTCGCCCCGCATGGACTCGATCCGGCGCGGCTTGTGGGGCGGCCCGAAGGCGCTGTTGGCGATCCGCCGCAGCCGGTCGTGCTCGGGCGGGTCGAGCCGGAGGAAGGACGGGGGCAGTCCGGTGCTCTGCGCCTCGGCCAGCTCGTCCCCGGCGGCGGCCAGGTTGGCGGCGTCGGAGCTGATCCGGGGATCGTGGAGCAGGCCCTCGATGTCCCAGTACGAGCTGATGACGTACGGGCCGTCCTCCTCCTCGTGCAGCACGGGCGTCTGGCGGAGCTCCTCGTACAGCGGATACGGGTCGGCGCGGTTGGCGAAGTCGGTGATCCGGCGGAACAGTGAGGCCTGCGTCATGACAAGTCCTTGGGGCGTCGGGGCCGCGGCGGCGTTCAGTGGTGGGCCGGTGTGAACACCAGTTGCTGGTCGGCCGGGGAGTAGCCGCTCAGCGTCACGGTGGGGCCGTGGGTCGGCAGGGACGGGTCGGGGAAGTCCGCGTCGACCGGCTGCCGGCCCTCGGGGCGCCGGTCCACCGTCGCGTACTCCACCGGGAACGGCGCGCCCCGCTCGATCTGCCGCTGGTAGAACTCCAGCCAGCGGGTGTTGTCGAAGCTGACCGCGGCGACCACCCGCCCCTTGTGGCCGTAGACGCCGACGAACCGGCGCTCGGCCAGCGAACCCTGCGTGATCATGATCTGGTCGCCCATGGGAGGCACGCCGACGGACTTGATGTTCACCCGGAACTGCGAGGACCAGAAGGCCGGCATCCACAGGTGCGGGCGCCGGTCGGCGCCCCGGCAGATCATGTTGTGCGCGGCGGTCTCCGCCTGGGCGACGGCGTTGCCCCAGTGCTCGAGGGAGAGGAACTGGTAGCCGAACAGCGCGTGCGGCGAGCGTGCGACGTCACCCGCGACGAACACGTCGTCGGTGACGATGCCCCGGAAGTCGAAGGCCCGGCAGCCGGCGTCGCAGGCGATGCCCCGCGGTCCCGCGCCGAGCCCCGACCCGGTCAGCCACTCGGTGTTGCGCAGCGAACCGAGCGAGACCACCACGACATCCGTCTCGACCTGGCCGCCGTCGGACAGATGGACCGCGCGGACCCGGCCGGCCGGGTCGCCCTCCAGCGCGGTGACCGTGACGCCGGTCCGCAGATCCACGCCGTTCTCGGTCTGGAGATCGGCGGCGACGGCGCCGATCACCCCGCCGAGCGCGCCCACCAGCGGGGCTCCGGCCCGCTCGGCCAGGGTGACGGCGAGGCCCATCTCCCGGCAGGCGGAGGCGACCTCGCAGCCGGCGAACCCGGCGCCGATGATGAACACCCGGCGCGCCGACCGCAGCCGCTGCAGCAGCCGGGCCGCGTCGTCGCGGGTGCGCAGCAGGAAGACGCCGTCCAGCCGGCCCTCCTCCTCCTTGAACCAGGGCCGGGCCCGCACCCCGGTCGTGATCAGCAGCCGGTCGTACTCCACCTCGTCCCCGTCGGCCAGCCGCACCCGCTTGGCGGACAGGTCGAGACCGGTCGCCGCCACGCCGAGCCGCCACTTGGCGTCGATCTCCCGGCGGTGGGGCAGCTCGGTGTGGTTCGGGGACGCCTTGCCCAGCAGCACGGCCTTGGACAGCGGCGGCCGGTCGTACGGTTCGTACGGCTCGTCACCGATCATCGTGAGCGAGCCGGTGAACCCCTCGGCGCGCAGCGTCTCGGCGGCCCGCAGTCCGGCCAGCGAGGCGCCGACGATCACGATCCGGCCCTCGCGCCGGAGCAGGTCCACGTGGTCAGCGGCCATCGGAGGCCTCCCCGGCGGAGCCGCGCGCACCGACGGCCGGGCCGTCGACACCGTCGGCGGTGATCGCCTGGACCGGGCAGGCGGCGACCGCCCGGGCCAGCCGTTCGCGCTGTCCCTCGTCCGCACGCGGGTTGTAGACCAGCGACTCCTCGCCGTGCATGGCGAAGACGTCGGGCGCCAGGAACGCGCACTGCGCGTACCCCTGGCACTTGTTGAGATCGACGACGAGCCGCATCGGCGCTCCGCCCTTCCGGTGGCCAGGTCCGGTGCTCACCACCCGCCCAGCGCGGGCGCCCCCGGACGGCGGTCATGTCCCGCTGGCCAGCATGGAAGCCGCGCGGGGGCGCCGCGCGCCGGGCGGTCCGTTCGGGTGAGCGGCCCCGCGCGGCGGACGGTCCGGACCCGCCGTCTCACGGGGCGGCGGGATCGGGAGGTCCGGTGCGGCGGTTCCCGAGGATGTACAGGCTCAGCGCCAGCGACCAGACGGGAAAGGCGAGCTCGGCCCACGGGACGTTCGACGAGATGAACAGCAGGGTGAACGCGGTCAGGACACCCAGGACCATGAGCCAGCGCGGGAGGACGCCGAGCCGGTGCCCGATCACCGACAGGGAGGACACGAAGACGGCCGCCATGCGCATCGCGTACCCGGTCAGCAGCGAGTACGCGAGATCGCGTCCCAGGTCCCACGCGGCCGGGTCGGGCGTGCCCCCGGAGGACCGGCTGATCTCCAGCACGGCGGCGGCCGCCGCCGCGCCGCCGAACATCGTGGCGGTGAAGACCAGCCCGCTGCCGAGCAGCACCGTGGCGAGGAACCTGTCCTCCACCTCACCCACATGGGCCCGCACGGCGCCGAGAAACCACAGGAAGAAGATCCCGGCGAACGGGATCAGGTCGAGCGCCCACTGCACCGCGTTCCGCTGCCCGGAGGCGGTGGCCGCCTGTGCGGCGACCGCCTCGGCTTCTTCCGGCATGGCCAGTCTGACCAGCACGATCGCCGCCGCCAGCAGCACCGCGAACACCACACCCGCCAGCCCGGCGGCCCGCGCCGTCTCCATCGCCTTCTGCCTCGGTCCCATGTCCCGCATGCCGGCCCGCCTCCCGTCGCACAGCCCGGGCACCAGCAAGCGGCCTCGTCCCGGTCCACGCCACCGGGGACGTCCGTACGGCCGAGCGGCCGCACGGGACGTGACCGGTGCCCGCGGGCCGGGACCGGCGGGCACCGGAGGGGGCTCCGGGCGGGAGGCGGGTGCGGGTCAGAGCCGGGAGAGCTCGTCCAGCAGGTCGTCCAGGCCCAGGGAGCCCTGGGACAGGGCGGCCATGTGCCAGGCCTTCAGGTCGAACGCGTCACCGTGCCGCGCGCGGGCGTTCTCGCGGCCCAGCAGCCACGCACGCTCGCCGAGCTTGTAACCGATCGCCTGGCCCGGGATCGTCAGGTACCTGGTCAGCTCGCTCTCCACGAAGTCCGCCGGACGGCTGCTGTGGGAGCCGAAGAACTCCTGCGCCAGCTCCGGCGTCCAGCGCTCTCCGGGATGGAACGGCGAGTCCGCCGGGATCTCCAGTTCCAGGTGCATGCCGATGTCGACGATCACCCGGGCCGCGCGCATCATCTGCGCGTCCAGGTAGCCGAGCCGCTCCTCGGGGTCCGTGAGATAGCCCAGTTCGTCCATCAGCCGCTCCGCGTACAGCGCCCAGCCCTCCGCGTTGGCGCTGACCCCGCCGACCGTGGCCTGGTAGCGGGAGAGGTCCTTCGCCACGTGCGCCCACTGCGCGAGCTGCAGATGGTGCCCGGGCACGCCCTCGTGGTACCACGTCGAGACCAGGTCGTACACCGGGAACCGGGTCAGACCCATGGTCGGCAGCCAGGTGCGGCCCGGACGCGAGAAGTCCTCCGACGGCGCGGTGTAGTACGGGGCCGCGGCGCCGCCGGGCGGGGCGATGTGCGACTCCACCCTCCGGACCCGGTCGGCGAGTTCGAAGTGCGTGCCGTCCAGGTCCGCGATGGCCCGGTCCATCAGGCCCTGCAGCCAGTCGCGGACCTCGTCGACGCCCTCGATGTGCCGGCCGTGCTCGTCCAGGTGCGCCAGCGCCACCCACGGCGTCGCGGCGCCGGGCAGGATCTTCTCCGCCTCCAGCTTCATCTCGCCGAGGATGCGGTGGAACTCCGACCAGCCGTACGCGTACGCCTCGTCCAGGTCCAGGTCGGTGCCGTTGAAGTAGCGGGCCCAGCGCGCGTACCGCTCGCGGCCCACCGTGTTCGGGGCACCCTCGACGGCCGGCGCGTACACGTCGCGCATCCAGTCCCGCAGCCCGGCCAGCGCGGCCGTCGCCGTGCGGGCCGCCTCGTCCAGTTCCGCGCGCAGCGCGTCCGGGCCGGCCGCGGCGAAGTCCTCGTACCAGCCGCGTCCCTTGCCGTCGGTGTCCGTCCACTCCGAGAGCTGCCCGATGTACGTCGCGGTCGGCCGGGGCGCCGCGTACAGCTTGCGCTCCAGACCCAGCTCCAGGGACTCCCGGTAGCCCGCGACCGCGGCCGGCACCGCGCGCAGCCGCTGCGCGATCGCCGCCCAGTCCTCCTCGGTCTGCGCCGGCATCACCGTGAACACGTCCCGCACCGAGTGCCCCGGCGTGCTCATGTTGCCGACGGCGCGCAGGTGTTCGTCGGCCTCGTGCACGGCCAGTTCGGCGGTCAGCCGCTCCCGCAGCAGCCGGCCGCAGCGACGCTCCACGTCACTGTCCGCACCGGGCCGCCGCTCGGCCTCGTCGAGCCGCGCGAGCGTCGTCCGCATCAGCTCCGCCAGGGCCTCCTGGCCGGCCGGGGAGAAGTCGGGCAGCCTGGTCGAACTCTCCTTCACACCGAGGTAGGTACCGGTGACCGGGTCGAGGGCGATGAGGTCGTCCACGTATGCGTCGGCGACCTGACGGGGCAGCGGGATCTGGGTCTCAGACATGGCGCCCATCCTCATACGCGGACAGTGTCTGCGTCACCCATGTATCCCGGATTCAGCCGGGGGCAGAAGGGGCCCGCAGTCCCACTGCTGGAAGATCAGCCGGGTCTCCACCCGGGCCACCTCCCGCCGCGCGGTGAACCCGTCCAGCACCAGCCGCTGCAGATCGGCCATGTCCGCCACGGCCACGTGCACCAGGTAGTCGTCGGGACCGGTCAGATGGAACACCGTCCGCGACTCGGGCAGCGCGCGGATCCGTTCCACGAACGGTCCCACCAGCTCCCGGCGGTGCGGCCGCACCTGCACCAGCAGCAGCGCCTCCAGGCCGCGCCCCAGCCTGGCCGGGTCGAGCCGGAGCTGGTGGCCGAGGATCACGCCCGCGCGGCGCAGCCGGGTCACCCGGTCAAGACACGTCGACGGAGCCACCCCGATCTGGGCGGCGAGATCGCGGTAGGTGGTCCGGGCGTCGTTCTGCAGCAGCCGCAGCAGATGAAGATCCACCGGATCCAGTGCGACGGATTCGGCCATGTGCCGAACGTAGCACGGTGTCTCACTCCCAGGGCCCGTCCGGTGTTCAACCTTCCGCCCATGGACACAGCGAGCACGGGTGCCTACGACGACGTACGCACCGCATCGAGAGCACTGGCCACCGAGGCCGTGCACGCCGGCCGCGACGATCTCGCCCGCCAGGGGCTGCACGCCCCGCCGATCGACCTGTCCACCACCTACCCCTCGTTCGACAGCCGCGGCGAGGCCGCCCGCATCGACGCCTTCGCCACCGACGGCGCCGACCCCGAGGGCCCGCCGATCTACGGCCGCCTCGGCAACCCGACCGTGGCCCGCTTCGAGACCGCCCTCGCCCGGCTGGAGGGCACCGAGTCCGCCGTCGCCTTCGCCAGCGGGATGGCCGCGCTCAGCGCGGTCCTTCTCGCGCGGTCCGCGACGGGCCTGCGTCATGTGGTCGCGGTACGCCCGCTGTACGGCTGCAGCGACCACCTGCTGACCGCCGGGCTCCTGGGCACCGAGGTCACCTGGACCGACCCGGCCGGGATCGCCGACGCGCTGCGCCCCGACACCGGTCTCGTGATGGTCGAGTCACCGGCCAACCCGACCCTCGCCGAGGTCGACCTGCGGGCGGTCGCCCACTCCTGCGGCTCGGTCCCGCTGCTCGCCGACAACACCTTCGCCACACCGGTGCTGCAGCGTCCCGCCGAACACGGCGCACGGCTGGTGCTGCACAGCGCCACCAAGTACCTCGGCGGCCACGGCGACGTCCTGGCCGGTGTGGTGGCCTGTGACGAGGAGTTCGCCGGACAGCTCCGGAAGATACGTTTCGCCACGGGCGGTGTCCTGCATCCGCTGGCGGGCTACCTGCTGCTGCGGGGCCTGTCCACGCTGCCGGTCCGGGTCCGGGCCGCCTCCGCGAGCGCCACCGAACTGGCCGGCCGGCTCGCCGCCGACCCGCGGGTGGCCCGCGTCCACTATCCGAAGCTGGGCGGCGCGATGGTCGCCTTCGAGGTGCACGGCGACCCGCACGAGGTGATCGCCCGGGTCGGCCTGATCACTCCGGCGGTCAGCCTCGGCAGCGTCGACAGCCTCATCCAGCACCCCGCGTCCATCAGCCACCGCATCGTCGACGCCGACGACCGGCGCGGCGCCGGGGTGAGCGACCGGCTGCTGCGGATGTCCGTGGGCCTGGAGGACGTCGACGACCTGTGGGCGGACCTGGACCAGGCGCTGGGGGAGCGGGCCCGCACGCCGGTCCCGCTGCGGGACGCCGTCCCCCTCCAGGAGTCCGTGGTCTGAACGGGCTCGCACCGACGACGGCGGCCCGGTACGGGGGTCCGGGCCGCCGTTCCCGCCGCGGCCTCAGTCGCGGCGGGCCGCCTCGCCGAGCCGCTCCCCGCGGCCCTCGTGCGACGTCCGGGCCGCGACGGCGGCTGAGCCGAGCCGTGCCGTGACCACCAGGGTGCCCTCCTCGATCTGGTAGTCCAGGGGCAGCCCGAGGCCGCGCATCGCGGCGACCATCCCGGTGTTGGAGGCCTGCGTCACGGCGTACACGCTCTCGCAGCCGGCCTCCGCGGCCATCGCCACCAGGCGGCCGAGCAGTTCGGCGCCGATGCCGCGCCGCTGCCAGGCGTCCTCGACCAGCAGCGCGACCTCGGTCTCGTCGCCGTCCCACAGCAGGTGGCCGAGGCCGACGACGCGTCCGGAGGCGGTCTGCGCGGCCAGCGTCCGGCCGAAACGGGGACTGAGCAGGTGGTTCAGATAGCGGTCGGCGTCCCCGGCCGGCCCGTGGTAGCGCAGGCCGAGGGTGTGCCGTGAGCACCGCTCGTGCATGGCCCTGGCCGCGGCGAGATCGCCGGTGTCCACCCGGCGCACGGTGATGTCGGCGCCCTCGGGCAGCGTCAGCACGTCGTGGCCGTCCGGGATCCGGGGACCGAGCCGGCTGTCCAGCTCCACCAGCGCCCTGGCCCGCGCGAACTCGGCCGGGGTGAACGGCAGATACGCCCGCTCCACGGTGAGTACACCGCCCTCGGGCGCCCGCAGCCGCATGACGGTGTCCTCCAGAACCCCCTCCTCGGGCACCGGCTCCGGCCCGCGGCCCCCGCCGAAGGGCCTGGCGGGCAGCGAACGGATGGTGCACCGGCCGAGCAACTGCCTGAGGGCCAGCGGCAGTTCCGCGGTGTCCAGCGCGGTGCGCGCCGCGAGGGCCAGGACCCGGGTCGGGGCGTCCACCAGATCGTGGGCGTCCGCCCGCTCGAGCCAGGTGGACGTGCCGCCGGCCAGCGACACCGTCCGGGTGAGCTCGGTCGCTGCGAGCGCCTCGGGCGCCCGCAGCAGGAACTCGTCCACGGTGCCCTCGGCCAGCGGGTGGGTCTGCAGGCTCAGGATGTCGACACGCTGTCCGGCCAGCGCCGTGCACAGCGCGGCCAGCGAGCCGGGTTCGTCCCGCACGGTGGTCCGCATCCGCCACAGCGTGCTCACCCGGGCCGTGTCCGGTGCCGACGCGTCCCGGTCCTGCGAGGGCCCGGCCGGCCGCACCTCGGCGGCCGGCCGGGCACCGGTATCCCCGCTCGGCGGCGCGTGCCCGTGGCGGCGTGCCCACCAGGTGTGGAAGCCCGCCGTCGCGGCCAGCACGACCGCCGAGATCACCAGCAGCGCGGGACCGTCGGGGCCGTGTCCGACCAGGTTGGCCACCCCGTCCGCCACCGCCACCGCGGTGAACAGGGCGGCGAGTTCGACGAGGTCCCGCCGCCAGTGGTGCACGGGCCGGCCGTGCTTCGTCCGGGTCACTCGAGACATGTCTGAAGTCATGCAGCCACTGTGAAGGAACGGTGTTGCGTGATCACGAACGATGTGTGACCGATGGGTAAAGCATGCTTCCGTCCTTTTTGTTGGACTTTCCAGTACTGCGGCCGGCTCAGGCGGCCGCTTCCACGGCCAGGGCGTCCCGCAGCCGCCGCGCCTCCGTGACGAGACGGGAGGAACCGCCGCGCGCGGCGGTCTCCGCCAGATGCGGCAGCTCCCCGCCCGCCCCGGACCGCTCGGCGCACTCCGCCGCCACCGCCAGCAGGTCCCCGAGGCCCCGCGCCGCCACGGCGGCCGCCTCGGGGCGCGCGGCCGCGAGTCCGGCCAGCGGAACGGGCAGGGCGTGCCGGAGCATCCGCCATGTCGTCGCCTCGGCGCCCGTCGACGCCGCCGTCCGCGCCGAGTCGGCCAGCCGCCGCGCCTTCACGGCTCCGCTCCCCACCAGTTCGCCCAGGTCCGTGCCCAGCCGGACCGTGTCGAGCTGTCCCCGCGCGGCCAGCGCCAGCAGGGCGTCCACCGCGGCCAGCCGGTCCTCCTGATGCCGTGCGCCGAGCCCGTACGCCACGCACAGGTGCACTGCGTCGCCGGCCTCGCCGTCCGCCTCGGCCAGCAGCGGCAGGACGCTCGCGCCCCGGCCGTCCTCCACCGCCGTGGCCGCGAGGTCGGGCAGCAGCCGTGCCGCGACCAGCTCGCGCCGCTCCGGCAGCACGGCGAGCCAGTGCGGGCGTATCGAGTCGTCCCAGTGGTGGCAGTGCCGTCGCTCGGTGAACGCGGACACCGGACGGGCGAGCCAGTGGAACTCCGGCGGGAAACCGCGCCGCAGCTCGGGGACTTCGGCCGTCTCCACCAGGATCTTCGGACCCCTGGTCCGCCGGCCGGCCGCCTCCGGGGCGGTGGCGCCGGTACGCAGCCAGCGGGCGAGCCGCGTCGCGGAGGACTCGGTGCCGGCGCCCAGCCAGCGGGCGAGCCGGGCGCCCTCCCGGGTCCCCAGCGTCCTCGCCCGGACCGCCGCCGCCCGGGCCGCGGCCTCGTCGTCCCTGCGCACCCGCAGCAAGGCCTGGCCGAAGTCGGTCGGGCACACCCGCGCGTCCAGACGCCGGTACTCGGCGAGGCGGTCCACCAGCTCGCCGGGCTCCAGCAGCCCCGTGCTCCAGGTGGGCGTGGCGAGCAGCAGCGGAAGCGGCTCCGCGCGCAGACGGTGGGCCAGCGCGTGCAGCCGGGCGTCGAAGACCCGGGCGAGACCGCTGTGCGCGCAGCCGTGCGCGCTCGGCGGGCGTCTCACGGCATTGAGGAGATCGGAGGTGCGGACCCGGTCGTGCAGGACCGCGAGGAGCAGATCGAGGCCCTCCCGGGCGCTGCTGTGGCCGAAGCGGGTGTCGACGGGCAGGTGGTCCACGCCCTGCCGGTTCGCGGCGGCCCACCAGCGCTGCGAGACCACCGGCACGAGGGCCTCGCGCAGAGCGTCCGCGTCCCGGTACGCGTGGCGCGCCAGGCCGTCCAGGGCCCGCTCGAACGTGGCGACGTCCCCGCCCGAGGCGAGCAGCGCGCCCAGCTCCTCGGCCAGTTCCTCGGCCGTCGCCGGCGCGGGTGCGAGCCCGACCGGCTCGGGCACGGGCGGCAGCACCTCCTCGTACGCCGCCCGCGGCTCCACCGCGATGTCCAGCAGGGCCGCCGCCCGGGTGCGCAACGCCGGCGTCAACTGATCCGCTGCGGAGCAGAGTTCGTCCCGCGCCTCGGGGCCGTCCAGCTTCCCCAGGTGCCGTTCGACCAGTTTGAGCGCCCGTTCCTGCATCTGGACGTCCTCGTGGCCGAAGGTCCGCGCCACGACGGGCAGCAGCTCCGCCACGGCGCCCGGGTCACGCGTGAGGACCTTGCCGAGCAGCACGAGCTGGGCGCGGACCAGCTTCCTCTCGACCCGGAACAGCAGCCCCTCGGAGGCTTCGGCGAGCTGGCGCACGGTCAGCCCGTCGTCCAGCGCCAGCGCACCGAGGACCGTCTGCGCGTGCGCGGCGACGGGGGAGGCCGCGTCACGCGCGAGCGCCGTCCAGTCGGCGATCCGGGCCCGCTCCTCCTCCCGGGTGAGACCCAGCCCGGTCAGGACTGGCAGCAGGATCCGGTGGTCGGTGCCGCCGGCGCCGCGCAGCAGCCGGGACACACAGGCGTCGAGGAGGAGCGCGCGGTCCAGCAGTCCCTCCCGGGCCAGCGCCGCGAGCGCGCTCGGCCAGGAGTCCGGCCCGTCGCCGAGCAGCCAGCGGATCTCGGTCAGATCCGGGAGGGCGAAGAGACCGGCGACCAGCGGGGCGAGGTTCGGCTCGCGGCGCAGGCGGTCGAGGACCCGGCCTCCGCGCCGGCCGCCGCCGATGTGCCGGACCCAGCCGGTCACGTAGGCGTCCGTCGCCGGCACCTCGCACCCCGACCGGCTCACCAGCCCTGCCATCAGCTCGTACGGCACGTCCGCCGACACGGGACGCCGCGCCAGCCGGTGCGCGACATCGGCCAGCCAGCCGGCGCCCCGGGTCTCCAGGGCGCGCAACAGGGCGTCGGTGGGCGCGTGCCGCCGGCGCATGTCGCTCGCCCCGATCCAGGCGGCGGCCGCGGCGGCGCCCGTGTGGCAGGCGGCCCCGGCCAGGTGCAGAGCCGGGCGGACCCCCTCCGAGCGGCTGTCCCACGGAGAGAACTCCCGCAACTCCGCGCGCAGCGCCTTCAGTCCGGGCAGGCACGCGCGCCGCTCGGCGACCGTCAGGCCCCGCACCACGCGCAGCGTCTCCGCCGTGTTCCCGGCCCGTACCGCCTCCATCAGCGCACTCATCGCACACCCCCGTCGATTCCCGCCGGGGCCGGCTCCACCGCGGCGCCCCGCCGCACCATCCGCACCGCCAGGGCGTGCTTGCACGGTCCGCGCCCGCCCCGGTACTTCGCCCACCACAGGCAGCTGCAGCTGAGCACCCCCGCCTCGTCCCGCACGCGGTGCGCGTGACCGTCCTCGGCGGTCACCGTGGCCACGGTGCCGTCCCGGGTCACCGCCCCGGCCGCCACCAGCGCCCGCGCCGAGCGCAGCCGTGGGTTGTGCCGTTCGACGCGCCCGGCGTCGTAGGGCAGCTCCCGGTGGAAGTAGGCGGCCTCCGCCGTGTCGTAGCCGACGCGGCCCGAGGTGCCGAGGCGGACCAGGGCGGCGCGCACCCGGCCGGGTGCGAGACCCAAGGCCGCCGCGAGGTCGGCCACGTCGATGCGGGGCTCCCACGCCAGCAGGACCGAGATCAGCTCGGCGTCCCCCGCGGTCTCCTCGGTCGCGAGCGCGTCCAGGACGCCGCCCTCGCCGGAGAAGCCGCGGGAGGCGTCCGGCGACAGGGTCAGCGTGAGCCGCATGCCGGGCAGGACGATCTCCCAGGATGCGGCCGCACCGGCCGCCCCCGCCGCGGTGCCGACCGCGGGTCCGTACACCCGCAGGGCCGTCGCGTGCCGCAGCACCCGCCGCAGCGCGGTCAGCCGCTCCGGGCCCGGCAGGCACACGGCGCCCGGCACCGGCCGGGTCGTCGGCCGGAGGCCGCGGCCCACCGGCACCACCCAGCGCGGCCCGCCGGCCGGCCGCCGCCCCCCGCCCGCCCCGGGCAGCCCGCGCAGGAACCGCACCGCCTCGCCGGCCGGGAGCTCCGCCCGCAGGTCGAACCCGGCCGCGATCACCTGGGCCTCGGCGAAGCCCCGCAGCCACCGGTCCGGCAGCGGGACCTTCTTCTCGATCACGCGGCCGGCCGTAGTGGTGACCGCCAACTCCTCCGGACCGACCCGCAGATGCATGGGATCGTCCGAGCCGATCCGGGACAGGGCCTGTCGCAGCGGGTCGTTGACGTCGACGTTCGTCGTGCCGTGCCCCACCGCGCCGCCGTCCAGGCCGGGGGCGAGGACGTCCATCCGGGCGTACACCCCGCCGCAGCCCGAGAAGGACTCGAAGCGCAGCCGGTCCCCGTTGCCGGTCACCACGGGGTCCAGCGAGGCGGGCGACTGCGGCTGGTGGTAGCGCGTCGCGGCCACGTCCGCCACCGCCAGCAGCGCCGCCGCGGCGGCCTGAGGCGCGGTCAGGAAACCGGAGAAGAACCGCGGATGGTCCTCCGCGCCCGTGGGCGTCGCGCCCCGGGACGTTTCCAGGCCGAGGCGTCGCCCGTGCGCCGCGGACTCGAGCGCGGAGGGTCGCCGATAGGCCACGGCCTGCAGTGATCGCGTCATGGGAGAAACCGTAGAGGCGACCACTGACAACCGGTCCGGCCTGCGAGAACGCCCTCCGGACGGGAGTTGGCGGGGACCCGGGACGTGCCGCGCTCCGGGGGATGACGCCGGTGCGCGGCACGGCATCGAGGGTACGGGACCCGAGGGCGCCGGCCGGGCCCTACTGACCGACCCGGCCCGGCTGCAGCGTCCGCGTGAAGAGCACCGTGCCGTCCTGCTCGCGCAGCCGTACCGTCAGTTCCCCGCTGCCGCCGTCGATGTCGACCTCGCCGAAGAACTGGTAGCCGCCGGCCGGTGAGACGTTCGACGCGGCCGGCGCCTTCACGAACACCCGCTCCGGGCCGAAGGTGCCGTCCAGCGCGCTTGCCGGGAAGGCGCCGGCGTTCAGCGGGCCCGAGACGAACTCCCAGAACGGCTCGAAGTCGGTGAACGCCGCCCGCGACGGCTGGTAGTGCTGCGCCGAGGTGTGGTGCACGTCCGCCGTGAGCCACACCGTGCCGGTGATCCGGCGGTGCTTGACGAAGCGCAGCAGCTCCGCGATCTGCAGCTCCCGGCCCAGCGGCGCCCCGGGGTCGCCCTGCGCGACCGCCTCGAAGTTCGGCCTGCTCTCCGTGGTGTCGGGCACCACGAGACCGAGCGGCATGTCCGCGGCGATCACCTTCCACACCGCCCGCGACCGTGCCAGCTCCCGCTTCAGCCAGTCGAGCTGCTCACGGCCGAGGATGCCCTGCGGGTCCGAGGTCTGGTCGTCGGGCGAGTTGGCGTCGCGGTAGGTGCGCATGTCCAGCACGAACACGTCCAGCAGCGGCCCTTGGCGCAGCACCCGGTGGACCCGGCCCTCCTTCGCGCCCGGCCGCAGTGTGGAGAGCGGGAAGTACTCGCTGAACGCCCGCCGGGCGCGCGCCGCCAGCACGTCGATGCTCTTCTCGGTGTACCGGGTGTCCGAGGAGGCGATCACCTCGCCCGGGTACCAGTTGTTGCGCACCTCGTGGTCGTCCCACTGCACGATCGACGGCACCTGGGCGTTGAACCGCCTGAGGCTGTCGTCCAGCAGGTTGTAGCGGAAGTTGCCCCGGTACTCGGCGAGGGTCTCGGCGACCTTCGCCTTCTCCTCGGTGGTGACGTTCCGCCAGGTGCCGCCGTCGGGCAGGGCCTGGGTGGCGGCGACGGGGCCGTCGGCGTAGATGGTGTCGCCGCTGCACAGGAAGAAGTCCGGGTCCAGCTTCGCCATCGCGTCGAAGATCCGGTAGCCGCCCAGGTCGGGGTTGATGCCCCAGCCCTGCCCGGCCAGGTCGCCCGACCACAGGAAGCGCACACCGTCCCGGCGGTGCCGGGAGGCGGTGCGGAAGGTGCCGGTCACCGGCTCGCCGGTGCGGCGCGGGTCGTCGGGGTCGGCGAGCAGCACCCGGTAGTGGATCTGCTCGCCGGAGGGCAGGCCGTGCAGCCGGGTGGTGCCGGTGAAGTCCGTGCCGGCGCCCAGCAGCGGGCCGTGCCACCGGCGCGGGTTCCGGAACGACTCGGTGGCCGCGGTCTCCAGGATCATCCGGGCCGGCCGGTCCGAACGCACCCAGACCAGGCCGGAGTCGGCGGTCACGTCGCCCGTCTGCACGCCCCAGTCCGCCGAGGGACGCCCGGAGCGGGCGAAGGCGGGGGCCGCGCCGAGGCCGACGGGCAGGGTCAGGGCCGCCGACGCGGCCAGGGAGCCGCGCAGCACGCCGCGGCGGCCGGGGAAGGGACGGTGGGACATGGCTGTGCCTCCAGGGACGGGATCCGGCCAGTGTGCGGAGCCACACCTACTGGGGCGTCGCGGCGCGCGCGCGAACCGCAGGTGAACAATGGGCCGTCCCCGGGGCGTTCGGCCGGTCAGCGGCTGCCGTCGAGGATGACGCGGGCGACCAGCGCCGGGTCGTCGTTCATCGGGACGTGCCCGCAGCCGGGCAGCCGTACGAGACGGGCGTGCGGGATGATCGTCTTGGCGCGGACACCCTGGCGGCGCACCAGGAGCCGGTCCTGGGTGCCCCAGGCGACGGTGACCGGCAGTCCCGGCAGATCGTCCGTGAACCGGACGGTGACACCCGCCCGCAGGGTCGCGCCGAAGCCGGTGGCGCCGGCCAGCGCGAGCGTCTCGGCGACCACGGCCTCGGGGGAACGGCGGCCGGGGCGGCGGTAGATGGTGCTGGTCAGCGCGGTGCGCCCGGCCGCGGAGCGCGACAGCCGTTCCACCAGGGGCAGCGGCAGACGCTGGGCCACGCCCCGCATGGTCTGCAGCATCGCGAAGGCGTAGCGGCGTTCGGCCTGCGTCCAGAACCCGGCGGGGGAGAGGGCGGTGACGGACCGCACGAGCCTCTCGCGGCCCAGCTCCAGGGCCAGCAGGCCGCCCAGCGAGTTGCCGGCCACGTGCGGTCGGTCGAGTTCCAGCTCCTCGAACAGGGCCGCGAGCACGGCGTTGGTCGTGGGCAGGTCGTAGGTCAGGCCGCCCGGCAGGCCGGGGGACGCGCCGAAGCCCGGCAGGTCCACCGCGATCACCTCGCGCTCGGTGGCGAGGATGTCGACCACCGGGTCCCAGGCCTGCCGGTGGTGGCCGATGCCGTGCAGCAGGACCAGTGGCGCACCGCGTCCCACGCGCGCGTAGGAGACGGTCACGTCCCTCGGGCCGTGCGGGGTGGGGACCGGGAAGGTGGCGGTGGCGGACATGGAGTGCTCCTCGTCTGGTCTGCTGACGGACGCCGTAGACAGCTTGTCAGCAATTGCTACCGACGGGTAGCCCCTTGCTCGCCCCCGAGTTCCGCGGCGCTGACCGCCCCGGGCACCGCGGCGCGACCGGCTCCTCCGGATCGTCGCACCCGCCCACCTGTGCGAACGCCGCATGAACGCTGCGCGCCGCCGCCCCTGTGTGTTCCCTCAGGGACCGAGGATTGGTCTTGACCAAGGGGGTGGGCCGCCTTATGGTCGCAGACAAGTGCAACAACCTTTAATAAACAAGGGCGCTAAAAACCGCCGGACCACGGCACTTGCGGAGGACAGGGTGGGGACCACGCAGCTGGAACCGGTGCCGGAACCGAAGTACTGGCACCTCAAGACCGTGCTCAGTGAGGCACTCGACTCGGAGTTCTCGGTCGGCGAGATCCTGCCCAACGAGCGCGATCTGGCCGCCCGCTTCGGCGTTGCCCGTGCCACGCTCCGCCAGGCCCTCGAACAACTGGAGCTGGAGGGCCGGCTGCAGCGCCGGCGCGGCGTCGGTACGACCGTGGCGCCCCCGCGCGTGGGCGTGGCCGTGGGCAGCCGGCAGCACTCCTGGCCCGGCTCCGCCGACGACGCCTGGCAGCCCGTGGACTGCGTCCGCTCCGCGCCGCCCGCCGCGGTGGCCGCCGCCCTGGAGACCGCCGCCGGTGAGCCGGTGCACGTCGTGCGCCGCTCGCGGATGTCGGGCGGCCAGCGCGTCGCCACCGAACTGCTCCACGTCCCCGACGCCGCGGTGCCCGACCTGACCGCGATCGACGCCGCCGGCGCGGCACGCGCGCGTGCGGTGCTCCGCGAGCTGCAGCGCCTGGAGCTCGAGGGCCAGGACCGTGCCGTCGAGCTGGGCTCGGCCCGCGCGGACGACGCCAAGGACCTCGACCGGCTGCCCGGCGCGCCCGTCCTCGTCGTCACCACGCGTTTCTTCGCCGAGGGCCGCACCGCCGCGCTCTCCGTGGCGACCTACCGCGCGGACACCTGCCGGCTGACCTTCGGCGACTCGCCCGACGTGGAGATACACCACGACCCCGAGCGGCGCGCCTCCTGAACCACGCACGCCCGCCCGCGCCCCGGACTTGCACCGGGGCGCGGGCGGGCGTTCTCCGCGCCGGCCGTCGCCGCGCCCACGACGAGCACGCGGCCGGTCTCAACGCCGCGCGGTGACCGTTCCCTCCACCGCGAACAGCTCCGCCTCGACGTGGTCGAGGGCCAGCCGCAGCGCGCCCGTGGCCACGGCCGCCCCGCCCAGCGCGGACAGCGCCACCCTGGGCGGGCGCAGGCAGTAGCGCGCGAGCTCGCGGCGCAGCGGATCGAGCACACCGTCCAGGCCGGCCGCCCAGCCGCCGATCACCACCAGCTCGGGATCGAGGGCCAGCACCAGCGCGGCCACGTCGTGGACGAGCCGCTGGATGAACCGTTCGACCGCCGCCCCGGCCCGCTGGTCGCCCTCCCGGGCCAGCGCGAACACCTCGGCGACCGCCTGCTCGTCCAGCGGGTGCAGCGGCTCGTCGGTGGTGGACAGCAGGGTCTCCGGGGTCACCTCCCGGCCCAGCAGATGCAGCGCGCCGATCTCCCCGGCCGCCCCGCCGTACCCCCGGTGCAGCCGCCCGCCGATCAGCGCGCCCGCGCCCGGGCTGAGCCCGGCCAGGACGAACACCAGGTCGTCGGTCTCCGTCGCCGCGCCCTTCCAGTGCTCGGCGACGGCCGCCGCGTTGGCGTCGTTCTCCACCAGCACCGGGCACCTGAAGGAACGGCTCAGCCGTTCGCCGAGCCGCAGGCCCGTCCAGCCCGGCAGCGCCGTGCCCAGCCGTACCGTCCCGTCCGCCTCCACGATCCCGGGAGAGGCCACACCGACCGCCCGCAGCGAGCCGCGCGCCACCCCGGCCCGGCGCAGCAGTTCGGCGACCGCCCCGCGCAGCCGGTCCAGCCGCTCGTCCGCCGGCGCCGTCTCGGCCACCTCCTTGGCCTGCGTGCCCAGCACCCGCCCGTCCAGGTCGGACAGGAGGGCGGCGACCCGGTGCGGACCGATCTCCAGGCCCAGCAGGTGTCCCGCCTCGGCCCGGAACCGGAACCGGCGGGCGGGCCGCCCCTGACGGCGCGCGGTGCCCTCGTCGGCGGCCTTCTCGACCACCAGACCGGCCTCGATGAGCCCCTCGACGACGCCCTCGACCGTCGGCCGGGACAGACCGGTGACCCGGGTGACCTCGGTGAGCGTCGCGCAGTCCGTGGCCCGCAACGCGTGCAGCACCACCGCGGAGTTGATCCTTCGCAGCAGCGAGGGATCGCCGCCGGTAAGCTGCCCCACCGTCCGTCCTCCCAGCTCGCGGGCGTGTTGGGCGGATCGTACTCGGCCCGGCCCACCCCTGCGAGTGCCGGGCCCCGCCGGCCCGGCGGCCGCCGCCGGGGTCAGCCCGGCGAGACGAACCCCGACTCGTACGCGGCGATCACCGCCTGGGTGCGGTCCCGCGCCCCCAGCTTGGCCAGCACGGCGCTCACGTGCGACTTCACCGTCTCCGCCCCGACCACCAGCCGGGCGGCGATCTCCGCGTTCGACAGCCCCCGCGCCATCAGCCGCAGCACCTCCGCCTCCCGCTCCGTCAGACTGGCCCCGGTCAGCGGTGTGCCGGCCGCGCGCCGCTCCCCGAACCGGTCGGCGAGGCGCCGCACCGACGCCGGGAACAGCAGCGACTCGCCGTCCGCCACCAGCCGCACCGCGTGGACGATCTCGGCCGGCCGGGACCGCTTCAGCAGGAACCCGTCGGCGCCGGCCCGCAGTGCCTCGTACACGAACTCGTCGTCCTCGAAGGTGGTCACCACGATGATCTTGGGCGGTGCGTCCACCGTGCGCAGCACCGCGCGCGTGGCCTCGATCCCGTCCATCAGCGGCATCCGGACGTCCATCGCGACCACGTCCGGCCGCAGCCGGCGCACGAGCGGGATGACCGCCGCCCCGTCGGCTGCCTCACCCACCACGCGGATGTCGGGCTGCGACTCCAGCACGGCGCGCAGACCCGCGCGCACCAGGGGCTCGTCGTCGACCAGGAGTACGGTGACCGGCATTCGGCCAGCGTAGATCAACCGAGCGGAAGCTCCGCACGCACCTGCCAGTCGCCCTCGTCGGGGCCCGTGCGGGCACTGCCCCCGAGCAGCGCGGCCCGCTCCCGCATCCCGCGCAGCCCGCTGCCCCGTCCGGACACGGGCAGCGCGGCCGGCAGCGGGTTGCGGACCTCCAGGGTGAGCGCGTCCCCGCGCACGGCCACCCGGACCCGCACCGGCACGGCCCCGGCATGCCGCAGCACGTTGGTGAGCGCCTCCTGCAGGATCCGGTACCCCTCGCGCGAGACCGGCCCCGGTACGGCCGCCACCGGGCCGGTCACCTCGGCGTCGACCTTGGCGCCGGAGGCGCGGGCCGACTCCAGCAGCCGGTCGGCGTCGGCCAGGGTGGGCCGGGCGCTCGCCGGCCGCTCCGACTCGCGCAGCACCCCGAGCACCCGCTCCAGATCGTCGAGTGCGGCCCGGCCGGTCTCCTCGATGGCCTCCAGGGCCCGGTCGGTGAACTCCGGATCACCCGCGGCCCGCGCCGCCCCCGCCTGCACCACCGCCACCGTCAGGGCGTGCCCGATGGAGTCGTGCAACTCCCGTGCGATCCTGGCGCGTTCCAGCAGCCGTTCGGTGCGCTCCTCCAGCGCGGCGAGCCGCTCGGCGGCGGACGGCCCGAGGAACCGGCGGGCCCACGCGGTGATCAGCTCACCGAGTCCGACGACGGCCCCGTACAGGACGAGCAGCGGCACCGGCGCCAGCAGCGCCCACGCCCGGCCGGGCGGCAGCAGGTCCAGCACGGGCACCCCGGAAGGAGCGTGCCCCCAGGCGCACTTCGCCAGCTCGTACGCCGCGATCGGCATCCACACCGTGCAGAGCGCCGTCACCCAGCCGAGGAGCACCCGCAGCTCCAGCCACAGCACCGTGCGGCCACGGTCCCGCCAACTCGTCGACGGGGTGGCGGAGATGCCGGGATCCTGCGCGCCGGGTGTCAGCAGCAGCCGGCCCTGGACGCCCTCGCCCACGCGCACGGCTGGCACGAGGCCGACCGCGACGAGCACGAGCGCGGGCACCCAGGGCCTCGACTCGTCGACCAGCATCCACACGCTCTGCAGCAGCATGGGAACCCACAGATGCAGCAGGCGTGTGTACGTCGTCCCGCGCGACAGCGGGCGCAGGAAGCGGACCATGGGCCCATCCTCGCAGGGGCCCCGGCGGCGAACCTCCCCCGCACGGGGGAGAGGCTCTCCACCGGCGGGGGAGGATCCGGCGCCCGTTCCCCGCGAGGCTGTTCGCCATGACCAGCATCGACGTACGAGACCTCACCAAGGAGTACGCCGGCCGGCGCGCCGTGGACCGGCTCACCTTCGGCGTCCGGCCCGGCCGCGTCACCGGCTTCCTGGGGCCCAACGGCGCCGGCAAGTCCACCACCATGCGGCTCGTCCTCGGCCTCGACCGGCCCACCTCCGGGACCGCCACGATCGGCGGCCGCGCCTACGCCGAACTCCCCGACCCGCTGCGCCGGGTGGGCGCCCTCCTGGACGCCGGGGCCGCGCACGGCTCCCGGACCGCGCGCGACCATCTGCGGGCCCTGGCGGTGAGCAACCGCATCCCGGCCCACCGGGTGGACACCGTCCTGGAGCGGACCGGGCTCGCCGCGGTGGCCCGCCGCCGGGTGCGGACGTACTCCCTGGGCATGCGCCAGCGGCTCGGTATCGCCGCCGCCCTCCTCGGCGACCCGGAGGTGGTCCTGCTGGACGAGCCCGCCAACGGCCTGGACCCGGAGGGCATCATCTGGATCCGCACCCTGCTGCGCGGCCTCGCGGACGAGGGCCGTACGGTCCTCGTCTCCAGCCATCTGATGAACGAGACGGCCGCCTTCGCCGACCACCTGGTGATCCTCGGCCGGGGCCGTCTCCTCGCCGACACACCGGTCCAGGAGTTCATCCACGCGCGCGTGCGCCCCGCGGTCAGGATCCGCACCACCGACGCCGGCGCGCTCGGCGGCCTGCTCACCCGCCACGGCCACGACGCCTCCCAGGACGAGGACGGCGTCTGGACCGTGCGGCACGCGCGCGTGGACGACATCGGCCGCCTGGTCTCGGAGGCGGGCGTGCCCGTGCTGGAACTGTCCGCCCAGGAGGCCACTCTCGAAGAGGCCTACCTCGATCTGACGGCCGCCGAGGCCGAGTTCACCGCCCAGCCCCAGGAGGTCTGACCATGCCGTTCACCCCGGTTCTGCACGCGGAGTGGATCAAGATCCGCACCCTGCGCTCGCTCGTCGGCAGCCTGGCCGCCGTCCTCCTCGCCACCGTCGCGTTCTCCGCGCTCGCCTCCGCCGACGCGGACGGCACCGATCCGCTGTTCTCCGTGTTCTTCGGCGTCAACTTCGGGCAGATCGCCGCGATCGCCTTCGGCACGACGGCCGTCTCCTCCGAGTTCCGGGGCGGTGCGCTGCGGCTGACGCTGGCGGCCGTACCGGACCGGCGGCGATGGTTCGCCGCGAAGGTGACGGCGATCGCCCTGCCGGTGCTGGCG
Source organism: Streptomyces sp. NPDC002386 (assembly GCF_053593175.1). Taxonomy (NCBI): domain Bacteria; kingdom Bacillati; phylum Actinomycetota; class Actinomycetes; order Kitasatosporales; family Streptomycetaceae; genus Streptomyces; species Streptomyces sp. NPDC002386. Next base: position 208,416 of record NZ_JBSFBX010000012.1, on the reverse strand, counting down.
ACGGGTCTGCTCACCGGCCTCGTGACCCTGCTGGTGGGCAAGGCAGTCCTCGGCGGGTCCGGCCCCGCCTGGACCGAGGGGCTGCGCGGCGCCGTGGGCTGCGGCCTCCAGCTCACGCTGATGGCCCTGTTCGCCGCGGGACTCACGACCGTGCTGCGCAGCGGCGTCGCGACGCTCTCCGTGCTGATCCCGTTCCTGCTGATCGTGTCCTTCGTCATCGGCGACATGTCCTCGGGCGTGGCCGACCTGCTGCCCGACCGGGCCGGCCAGGTCGCCCTGCACAGCACCCATGACGGAGCGCTCGGCCCCTGGACCGGACTCGGGGTGGCGGGGCTCTGGGCGGCGGCCGCCCTCTGCGCGGGGGCGTGGAGTGTGCGGCACAGGGACGCCTGACGGCACGCCAATTGTCAGTGGGGCCGGTTTTACTGGAGCACATGGACATCGCGAACTGTCTCGCTCTGATCGAGCGGCTGTGCGCACGGGACTTCCCGGCGGAGCACGGCAGGACGGACGTCGGGTCGGGAGGGCCCGGTTACCTGATAGCCGAAATACAGACCAGCGGCGACTTCCACGAGGACGGCGGCGCCGGGTGGGAGACGGTGGAGGCGCAGTACGAGGCCGACCGGGACGCGCTCGGCGAGCGCCTCGCCGAGCGGTGGGGGCCGGCGGACGTGTTCAGCCTGGCCGGCGTGTTCCTGCGGACCGCGGAGGGGCAGGAGGCGGCCGAGCCCTGGGGCACGCTGGCCTCGCACGTACCGGATCTGCACCTGTGGCGGGCGGAGCCGGACCGCTGGGTCGCCCTGGGGGTGTCCCAGTGGGACGGCGAACTGCCCTTCCAGCTCCTGGCGGTGGTCACGGAGACGGACCCGCCCTGACCCGTCAGTCCCGCTCCTCCGCCGCCTTCCGCAGCCGCGCGAACTCCTCCGCCATCGTCGCCGCGGTCCAGTGCGCGTTCAGCCCGCTGGGGTTGGGCAGCACCCACACCCGGGTGTCGCCGATGGCGCCCTCCTGCGGACCCACCCCTGCCCTGCGGTCGCCGAAGGCGGCCCGGTACGCCGTCACGCCGACCACCGCGAGCCACTTCGGCCTCAGCCGCGTCACCCTGGCCGTCAGCGACCGGCCGCCCGCCACGTACTCCTCGGCGCTCAGCTCGTCGGCGCGAGCGGTCGCCCGTGCCACGACATTGGTGACACCGAGCCCGTACGTCAGCAGTTCCCGCTGCTCGGCGGGCTTCAGAAGCCTCGGCGTGAAGCCGGACAGGTGCAGCACCGGCCAGAACCGGTTGCCCGGGCGGGCGAAGTGATGCCCCGTCGCCGCGGACATCAGACCGGGGTTGATGCCGCAGAAGAGCACCCGGAGGCCGTCCGCGACCACGTCCGGGACGAGACGGTCGCGGGCGGCCTCCAGTTCCGCCGGGGTGAAGCGGGTCAGAGGATCGCTCCCGGGGTGTAACCCGCGGCCTCGGGGTGCTGCTTGACGATCTCCTCGATCCGGCCGACGACCACGCCGACCTGGGCGGCGGCCGCACCGGTGAAGGACAGCTTGTCGGCCATCAGCGCGGCCAGTTCGTCGCGTCCCAGCGGCAGCCGCTCGTCGGCGGCGAGCTTGTCGAGCAGGTCGTTGCGCTCGGCACCCTGCTCGCGCATCGCGAGTGCGGTGGCCACGGCGTTCTCCTTGATGGCCTCGTGCCCGACCTCACGGCCCACACCCGCCCGCACGGCGCCCATGAGCACCTTGGTGGTGGCGAGGAACGGCAGGTACCGGTCCAGCTCGCGGGCGACGACGGCCGGGAAGGCACCGAACTCGTCGAGCACGGTCAGGAAGGTCTCCAGCAGGCCGTCCAGCGCGAAGAACGCGTCGGGGAGGGCCACCCGGCGCACCACCGAGCAGGAGACGTCGCCCTCGTTCCACTGGTCGCCCGCCAGCTCGCCGGTCATCGAGGCGTAGCCGCGCAGGATCACCATCAGGCCGTTGACGCGCTCGCAGGAGCGGGTGTTCATCTTGTGCGGCATGGCCGAGGAGCCCACCTGGCCCGGCTTGAAGCCCTCGGTGACGAGCTCGTGCCCGGCCATCAGCCGGATCGTCTTCGCCAGCGAGGACGGCGCCGCGGCGAGCTGCACCAGCGCGGTCACGACCTCGTAGTCCAGCGAGCGCGGGTACACCTGGCCGACCGAGGTGAACGCCTGCGAGAAGCCCAGGTGCCGCGCGATGCGGTCCTCCAGCTCGGCGAGCTTGGCCGCGTCGCCGCCGAGCAGGTCCAGCATGTCCTGGGCGGTGCCGACCGGGCCCTTGATGCCGCGCAGCGGGTAGCGGCCCAGCAGCTCCTCGACGCGGCCGTGGGCGACCAGCAGCTCGTCGGCGGCGGTGGCGAACCGCTTGCCGAGGGTGGTGGCCTGCGCGGCCACGTTGTGCGAGCGGCCGGCCATGACCAGCTCGGCGTACTCGCCCGCCAGCTTGCCGAGCCGGGCGAGGACGGCCACGGTGCGGTCGCGCACCAGCTCCAGGGAGAGCCGGATCTGAAGCTGCTCGACGTTCTCGGTGAGGTCGCGGGAGGTCATCCCCTTGTGCACGTGCTCGTGCCCGGCGAGGTCGTTGAACTCCTCGATCCGCGCCTTCACGTCGTGCCGGGTGACCTTCTCGCGCTCGGCGATCGAGGCCAGGTCGACGGTGTCGAGGACGCGCTCGTAGTCGGCGATCGCCTCGTCCGGCACCTCGATGCCGAGGTCCTTCTGGGCCCGCAGCACGGCGAGCCAGAGCTGCCGCTCCAGCCTCACCTTCTGCTCGGGGGACCAGAGCGTGGCGAGCTCGGCGGAGGCGTAGCGTCCGGCGAGGACGTTCGGGATGCGGGGCTTGGCGGGAGCGGAAGTCACGTGTCCAGATTCTACTGGCGGTTCGTGCAGGCCAGCGCCACGGCCCCGTTCGGCGGAAGCTACGAGAGCCACGTCACGTGGAGGAGGTGGCCGCCCGTCGCCGGAACGCGGCCCGGCCCCTCGGCGAGCGCCGGCGGCCTATCCCTCGTACGGAAGCAGTTCGGGACGCTTGGCCGGGCGGCCGTCGCCGGAGGAGCGGCCGGTCAGGCGGCGGCCGATCCACGGCAGCAGGTGCTGCTGGGCGAAGCGCGCGTCGGCGATCCGCCGGTGCATCCAGCCGGGCGGCAGCGTGGCCGGCACCGGGACGCGCCACTCGGTGTCCTCGGGCTCGTGACCGAGCGCCTGCCACACGGCCTCGGCGACCCGGCGGTGTCCCTCGCCCGTCAGGTGCAGCCGGTCCACGTCCCACAGCCGGGGGTCCGCCAGCGACGGCGCCCCGTACAGATCGACCACCAGCGCGCCGTGCTCGGCGGCGAGCTCGTCGATGCAGGCGTACAGCTCCTCCATGCGCGGCCGGAACCGCTCCAGCACCGGGCCCTGCCGGCCGGGGCTGCGCATCAGCACGAGCTGTTCGCAGTTCGGCGCCAGCCGCTCCACGGCCTCCGTCAGCAGATCCCGTACCCGGCCCATGTCGCACTTGGGGCGCAGCGTGTCGTTGAGCCCGCCGACCAGGGTGATCACGTCCGCGCCCATCGCGGCCGCCACCTCGACCTGCTCGTCGACGATCTGCTTGATGAGCTTGCCGCGCACGGCGAGGTTGGCGTACCGGAACCCGGGGGTGCGGGCGGCCATCCGCGCGGCGAGCAGATCGGCCCAGCCCCGGTAGGAGCCGTCGGGCAGCAGGTCCGACATGCCCTCGGTGAACGAGTCGCCGAGTGCGACCAGGCTGGTGTACGCGGGAGGTATGGAATTCGTGTGCATGGCGTCAGCGATGGTAACCCGGCTCCATACCCGTCGGTCGGTCGCCCTCGGCCCGCCCGAGGCGGGCCGAGGGCGACCGGGCGGGACGGGCTCAGGCGGGCTGTCCGAACAGCTCACGCAGGACGTCCTCCATGGTCACGAGGCCCGCCAGCCGGCCGTCGTCGCCGAGCACGCCCGCCACGTGCGTTCGGCTGCCGCGCATGGCGGTGAGCACGTCGTCCAGCGGTGTGCTCTCGCGTACGCGCGCGATGGGCCGCATGTCCCGCAGCCGGAACGGCAGGTCCCGGGGCAGGGCGTCCAGCGCGTCCTTGACGTGCAGATAGCCGACGATCCGGCGGCCCTCGTCGACCACGGGGAACCGGGAGAAGCCGGACTCGGCCGACAGCCGCTCCAGCTGCTCGGCGGTGACGCCCACGCGCGCGTAGACCACCCGCCGGAGCGGGACGACGACGTCCCGGACCGGGCGGCGGCCCAGCTCCAGGGCGTCGTGCAGCCGCTCCTGCGCCCGGTCGTCGATCAGCCCCGCCTCGCTCGCGTCCTTGACGATCTCGGCGAGCTCGGTGTCCGTGAAGGTCGCCGACACCTCGCCCTTGGCCTCCACCCTGAGCAGCTTCAGCAGCCCGTTCGCGAAGGCGTTGATCGCGAAGATCACCGGGCGCAGCGCCCGGGAGAGCGCGACCAGCGGCGGGCCGAGGAGCAGCGCGCTGCGCACGGGCTCGGCGAGCGAGATGTTCTTGGGCACCATCTCGCCCAGCAGCATGTGCAGATAGGTCGCCAGGGTCAGCGCGATCACGAACGACACGGCGTGGCCCACGCCCGGGGACACGCCGACCGCGTGGAAGACCGGCTCCAGCAGATGCGCGATCGCCGGCTCGGCGACCACACCGAGGACCAGCGTGCACAGCGTGATGCCGAGCTGGGCCGCGGCCAGCAGCGCGGACACGTGCTCCAGGCCCCACAGCACGCTCTTCGCGCGCCGGTCGCCCTCCTGGGCGAGCGGTTCGACCTGTGAGCGGCGCACCGAGATCAGCGCGAACTCGGCGCCCACGAAGAAGGCGTTGACGACCAGGGTGGCCAGGCCGATCAGCAGTTGCACGGCGGTCATCGCGCCCCCTCCGTCCGGCGGTCGTGCTCCTCGTCGTCCAGCGGCGCGTGCAGCAGCACCCGGGCGGCGCGGCGCCCCGAGGCGTCCACCACGTCCAGCCGCCAGCCGGCCACCTCGACGGTGTCCCCGACGCTGGGTATGCGGCCCAGCTCGGTGGCGACGAGGCCGGCCAGCGTCTCGTAGGGCCCCTCGGGCGCCCGCAGGCCCACCCGGGCGAGCTGGTCGGTGCGGGCGGCGCCGTCCGCGGAGTACAGGGCCCGGCCCTCGGTGTCCGCCCCGGCGGGGGCCAGGTCGGGTGTCTCGTGCGGATCGTGCTCGTCCCGCACCTCGCCGACGACCTCCTCGACGATGTCCTCCAGCGTGGCGACACCAGCCGTACCGCCGTACTCGTCGATGACGACGGCCATGGTGCGCCTGCCGGAGAGCCGGTCCAGCAGCCGGTCGACGGTGAGGGATTCCGGCACCATCAGGGGTTCGCGCATCACCTGGCCTACGGAGCGGCGGGTGCGCTGGTCGGCGGGCATGGCCAGGACGTCCTTGATGTGGGCGACGCCCACGACGGAGTCGAGGCTGCCCCGGTAGACGGGGAACCGGGACAGGCCCGTCGCCCGGGTCGCGTTGGCCACGTCCTCGCAGGTCGCCTGTGCGTCGAGGGCGACGACCTGGACGCGCGGGGTCATCACGTTCTCCGCGGTCAGGTCGGCCAGGTTCAGGGTGCGGACGAACAGCTCGGCGGTGTCCGCCTCGAGCGCGCCCGCCTTCGCGGAATGCCGGGCGAGAGCCGCCAGCTCCTGCGGCCCGCGTGCGGAGGCCAGCTCCTCCGCGGGCTCGACACCGATCCGGCGCACCACCCGGTTGGCCATGTTGTTCAGGTGCGTGATGAAGGGGCGGAAGGCGGCGCTGAACCAGCGCTGCGCGTTGCCCACCCGTTTGGCCACGGCCAGCGGCGAGGAGATCGCCCAGTTCTTCGGCACCAGTTCGCCGACGACCATCAGGAACACCGTGGACAGGGCCGTGCCCACCACGAGCGCGACGGAACTCGCCGTGCTGGCGGACAGGCCCAGCGCCTCGAACGGGCCGGCCAGGAGCTTGGCGACGGACGGCTCGGCGAGCATGCCGACCACCAGGTTGGTGACGGTGATGCCGAGCTGCGCGCCGGAGAGCTGGAAGGTCAGGTTGCGTACGGCCTTGAGGGCGCCGGCGGCGCCCCGCTCGCCCCGCTCGGCGGCCCGTTCGAGCTCCCCGCGCTCGACGGTGGTCAGCGAGAACTCGGCCGCCACGAACGCGCCGCAGGCCACGGCGAGCAGGATGGCCACCAGGAGGAGCAGCACTTCGGTCATCGGGTCACCCCCGTCCCATGATCGGGCAGGGCGCGGCGGAACGCGCGGTGTCGCGGACTGGGAGGATCGCCCATGGGCGGACTCTCACAACCTTTCATGGAGGACCGAGTGCTCCGTCAATGGTAAAGGATGAGCAAAGAGTCCTCGGGATCCATCCACGAGCGGCGGGACGCCGGTCCGCACGGGGACGGAATCCGGCCCGCGAGCGCCCGCGGGTCAGTCCGCGAGCGGCTTCACCCAGCGCCGCCAGCGCTCCTCGGGGCCGTAGCCCGAGGCCCGCCACGCCTGGTGCGCGCTCTCGTTGCGGACCAGCACCATCGCGTCCGCGCGCCGCCCGCCGAGCTCCGCGAAGCGCTCCTCGGCGGCGGCCAGCAGCGCCGAGCCGATGCCCTGGCGCCGGCGCCCGGGGGACACCGCGAGCCGGTACAGATGGCAGCGCCAGCCGTCGAACCCCGCGATCACCGTGCCGACCAGTTCGCCCGCCAGCTCGGCGAGGATCAGCGCCTCGGGATCGCGGGCGACGAGCCGCTCCACTCCGTCGCGGTCGTCACTGATGCTGGTGCCCTCGGCGGCCGTCCTCCAGAACGCGAGAACGGCGTCCAGGTCGGCGGGCAGGGCGGGGCGCAGGCGAAGTCCGGTCATGCGAAGACCCCATCACACGACGGCACTTCCGCCCCGGAATTCCATCATGCGGACTCCTCGCGCAACCGGGCCAGCACCGGGGCGAACGCCTCCATCGACGGCTCCAGGACCGTCAGGTACGAGAACCCGAACCGCTCGCGCTGCGCCCGCACCCGCTCCACGAGGTGATCGAGCGGGCCGACCAGCACGATGGGCAGGGCCAGTGCCTCCTCCAGGGTGAGCTGCGGCCGGCGCTCGAGCAGGGGCCCGAGGACGGGCTCGGGGTCGTCGGTGACGGCGACGATCTGGATCAGCAGGTTCAGCTCGGCCTCCACGGCCCGGCCCGACGCGTGGTCCCGGTAGCGGGCCACCCGCTCGTCCAGTTCGCCGGCCGTCAGCGGCTCCAGCGTCCCTGGGGTGCGCCCCGGCCGGGCCCCGGTGAACGCCGCGATGTCCGCGTGCTCGGCGGTCAGCCGCAGCATCCGGTCCCCGTTGGCGCCGATCAGCAGGGGCACCCGGCGCTGCTCGGGCTTCGGCAGGTGCTCCGGCGAGCCGAGCAGCCGGTCCAGCTCCAGGACCGTGCGCCGCAGGTGGTCCACCCGCTCGCCCGGGGAGCCGTAGGGCAGTCCGGCCGCCTGGTGCTCGGCCTCGACGTAACCGGTGCCGAGGCCGAGTTCGAGGCGCCCGCCGGTCAGCGCGTCGGTGGTCGCGACCTCACGGGCCAGCAGCGCGGGGTTCCAGAAGCCCGCGTTGAGCACGAAGGTGCCGAGGCGCGGCCGCTCGGTCGCCTCGGCGGCCGCCACCAGCGCGGGGAACGGCGCGACCATGCCGAGGTGGTCGGGGACCAGGATCACGTCGTACCCCAGCTCCTCGGCGCGGCGGCACGAGGCCCGCCACTCGGCGGACGGCGAGGGCGTGAGCAGGTTGACCCCGAAGCGGAACGGGCGCGGCATGAACTCTCCTCGACGGCGGATGACTTGAGTCCGGCGGCACGATTCCATCACGCCCGTCCGCGCCATGGGGAAGCCCGCGCGGCCGGACGAGGGAGCCCATGCGGCGCCGCCGCCGGGATCGCCCGCCGCACGGACCCGCGCCGCGCGCCGACCCCCGCGCACCCCGCCCGAGCCTGCGCCGTGCCGCGACGGCGAGCGGTGTCACTCGTGCGCGATGGCCGCCAAGACGTTCATCCGGGACGCCCGCAGCGCCGGCAGCAGGGCCGCCACGACGCCGACGACCGCCGCGCCGATCACGACCGCGACGACGGTGCCCCACGGGACGGCGAGCACGGTCATCCCCTGCAGGGCCAGCACCCGCTGCATGCACACACCCCACACCAGACCGAGCCCCAGTCCCAGCACCGCCCCGAACACCGCGATCACCACCGACTCCAGCCGGATCATCCGGCGCAGCTGCCGCCGGCCCAGACCGATCGCGCGCAGCAGCCCGATCTCCCGGGTGCGCTCCACCACCGACAGGGCGAGGGTGTTGACCACGCCGAGCACCGCGATGACGATCGCGAGCCCGAGCAGCGCGTACACGAGGTACAGCAGCACGGCGATCTGGTCGTGCACGAGCTGCTTGTAGTCGGCCTGGTCGCGCACCTGAACCTGCGGGAACGGCTCGAGCGACTTCTCCAGGGCCGAGCGCAGCTCCCGGGCGCCCGTACCAGGGGCCGCGTTGACGTAGAGCGCGGAGTCCTCGCCGTCCGGCACGTGCTCGCTGAGGGTCGCGAGGCCCAGGAAGACACCGCCCTGCGAACCGAAGGCCTGCGAGCCCTCCTGGTCGGTGAGGGCCCCCACGGTCAGCTCCGCGCGGCGCCCGCCCTGGAACTCGACCGGGAGCACGGTGCCGATCCGCACCCGGTGGTCCTCGGCGAACCCGGCGTCCATGGCGAGGTGCCCGGCCGCCAGCGCCGCCGCCGAGCCGCCCCGGGCGTAGGTGAGATGGGCGACGTCGTCGAGCCGGGGGTCGTACCCGGCGGCCGTGGTCCCGACGCGCTTGCCGTCGGGCAGCCGCAGGGCGATCGGGGCGATCCGCTGCCGCACGACGAGCCCGGCGCCCGGGGTACCGGTCACGGCGTCCGTGACGTCCTTGTTGAACGGCCTGAACTCGGTGCCCTGCACGATGTAGTCGGCGCCGAGCGTCCTGTCGATCTGCCGGTCGAACGACGCCGACATCGACGCGCTCGCCACGGACATGCCGCCGACCAGGGCCAGACCCACCATCAGCGCGGCGGCGGTGGCGCCCGTGCGGCGCGGATTGCGCAGCGCGTTGCGCTGGCTCATCCGGCCGACCGGCCCGAACAGCGCGGGGAAGGCCCCGCCGAGGACCCGGATCACCGGCCTGACCAGCAGCGGGCCCGCGATCACGGTGGCGATCAGCGTCAGCACCACCCCGAGGCCCAGCAACGAGGCCGCCGGGGCGGTCCGTCCGGAGGCCGCGCAGCCGGCCAGCGCGGCCGCGCCGGCCGCCCCGACCGCGCACCCGACGACGGCCCGGGTCCGCAGCGGCCTGCCCACACCGGCGACCTCGGCGTCCGCCAGCGCCGCCATCGGGGAGACGGCCGCCGCCCGGCGCGCGGGCAGATACGCGGCGACGAACGTGACGCCGACGCCGACCACGTACGCGGCGACCGGGGTGCCCCAGCCGATGACCATCTCGGCCGCCTTCAGGTTCGTCCCGAACGCGGCCATCAGCCGGATGAGACCGAACGCCAGGCCGATCCCGGCGGCGAGACCGAGCGTGGAGCCGGCCACTCCGAGCAGCACCGCCTCCGTGAGCACCGACCGCCGCACCTGCCGCCGGTCCGCGCCCAGCGCCCGCAGCAGCCCCAGTTCCCGGGTGCGCTGGGCGATCAGCATGGAGAAGGTGTTGACGATCAGGAAGACACCGACGAGCACGGCGACGCCCGCGAAGCCCAGCATCACGTACTTGATCACGTCGAGGAAGCCGCCGAGGTCGGCCGCCGCGGACCTGGCCTGCTCGTCCGCCGTCCTCAGGTCGTACGTGCCGGTGCCGATCGCGGCGCCGACCCGGCGCTTGAGCTCCCTGTCGGTCACGCCCTTCGCCGCGTCCACCGAGATGCCGGTGGCCCGGTCCGCGGAGCCGAGCAGCGCGCGTCCGGCGACCGCGGGGTCCAGGAACACCCGGGCGGCACCCGGGTTGGTGGTGGTGAAGGTGGCGATGCCCACGACCCGGACCCGGAACGAACCCGGCTGCGCCTGCACCGTCAGCGGGTCACCGATCCGCACGTGCCTCTTGCCCGCGGTGTCCGCGTCGAGCAGTGCCTCGCCCGCGCCGTGCGGGGCGTGACCGGAGGTCAGCTTCACCGGGCTGTGCCGGGTGACGTACCAGGAGCCGGCCAGCGTCGGTGCGCCGGTGGCCGGCCCCACGGACCGGTTGCGGCTGTCGACGACCACCACGTTCCGCACCGAGACGTCCGCGTACGCGGCGGCCACGCCGTCCACCTTCGCGATCCGGTCCCTCAGGCTCGCCGGGAGGGTCTGGACCACGCCCCCGGGCACGGCGGACTTCAGGTCCTCCCTCGGTTCCACGGTCACGTCCGCCGCGGTGGAGGCGAAGAGCCGGTCGAAGGTGCGGCCGACGGTGTCGGAGAAGATCAGGCTGCCCGCCACGAACGCCACGGACAGCACGACGGCCAGCGCGGACAGCGCGAGCCGGCCCTTGTGGGCGAGGAAACCGCGCAGGGTCGCCCTGAGCATCGGGTCAGCCCTCGGAGGCGGTGACGTCGTCGCCGAGCCGGCCGCGCACCACGTCGAACGCCTTCATGCGCTCCAGCACGGCGTCCGCCGTCGGACGCGCCATCTCGTCCACGATCCGCCCGTCGGCGAGGAAGAGCACCAGGTCGGAGTGGGCGGCCGCGCCCGGGTCGTGGGTGACCATGACGACCGTCTGTCCGAGATCGTCCACGGCGCTGCGCAGAAAGCCCAGCACCTCGAGCCCGGCCCGCGAGTCCAGGTTGCCCGTCGGCTCGTCGGCGAAGATCAGCTCGGGCCGGGAGGCCAGCGCCCGCGCGCACGCCACCCGCTGCTGCTGACCGCCGGAGAGCTGAGCGGGCCGGTGGGAGAGGCGGTCGCGCAGCCCGAGGGTGTCGATGACCTGGTCCAGCCAGGCCGGGTCGGGCCTGCGGCCCGCGATGTCCATGGGCAGCGTGATGTTCTCGGCCGCGGTCAGCGTCGGGATCAGGTTGAACGACTGGAACATGAATCCGATCCGGTCCCGCCGGAGCCGGGTCAGCTCCCGGTCCTTCAGGCCGGTGATCTCGGTGTCGCCGAGCCGGACCTGACCGGCGGACACGTTGTCCAGGCCCGCCAGACAGTGCATCAGCGTGGACTTGCCCGAGCCCGAGGGGCCCATCACGGCGGTGAAGCGGCCGCGGGCGATGTCCACGTCCACCGAGTCGAGGGCGAGTACCGCGGTCTCGCCCGAGCCGTACGCCTTGGTCAGCCCTCGCGCGCGGGCAGCGATCCCGCCGTCCGGTGTCAGGCCCGGCGCGTGCTCCGCAGCAGGTGTGGACAAGACCGCCTCCCGGTCGTCGACTCCCTCGTCCCGACCGAGCCTAGTGTGACCGGCCCCACAGCCGGTATCCCTCCTGGGGTCGACGACACGCACACCGTGTAAGGGGCACCGTCCCCTGGTCGGTCCAGCGGGCCGCCTCCGCGGGTGCCGGCCGGCCCGCGCCCGGCGGCCGTCGCCGTGCCGGTGCCCGGCCCGCTCCCGCGCGCCCGGCGGAGGCGCGGGAGCGGGGCGTGCGTCACGGTCGGCGCCCGGCCGGTTCCCCGGGCCGCCAGGCCGTGCCCAGCGCGCAGTACGAGGTGGGCAGCCTCGGTCCCCGCTCCGGCAGCAGCACCCGCCGCTGCGGGCCGAGTTCGAACCCGGCGTCACGCAGCCCGGCCACCGGGTCACGGGCCAGGTGGCAGCCGCCGCTCATCGCGGGCCAGAGCGTGCGGTCCAGGGTGCGCTGGGTCAGCACCATCATCCGGCCCCCGCCCCGGCCGTGCTCGAAGAACCGCACCTCGCCACCCGGTCTGAGCACCCGCCGCACCTCGCTGAGCGCCCGTGCCACGTCCCGCACGCTGCACAGCACCAGCGACAGCACGGCCGCGTCGAAGGCCTCGCTCTTCACCGGCAGCGCCTCCGCGACCCCCGGCACCACGTCGACCGGCACCGGGACCCGCAGGGCCGACTCCAGGGCCAGTTTCCGCAGCAGCGGCTCGGGTTCGATCGCGACGACCTCCGCGACCGCCGCCGGGTAGTGCCCGAAGTTCAGCCCGTTCCCGGCACCGATCTCGATCACCCGCCCGGACAGCCCGGCGAGCAGCCGCTCGCGTATCCCGGCCATCCCGAGCCGGGTCTCGGCGCCCACGCTGAGCCGGGCGTAGTAACGGGCGAAGAGCGGGTGGTGGACGGGACTCCGCGCCACCGTGCCGGAACCGGCCGACGACAACCGCATGGCAACCTCCCGGACAGGGCCTACGGTGATTGTCCCCCGGAGAGCCCCGGCACACCCCGCCATGTCCATGGTCATGAGCGGCGGGACGAGGTGTGCGGGGCCGTCCCTCAGGGTGCCTGGCGGACGCGGAACGCCTCCGCGTCCCACGTCCCGTCCAGCCGCGCGCCCAGCCAGCCCGGCGCGGCGGCCCGGAAGGCGGCGGGCGGCAGCGCACCCGCCCCGGCGGGCAGCGCGCCGAGCAGCGGGGCGTCCGCGACCTCCGGCAGGTCCGCGACGTTGCAACGGCAGGCCAGGTCCGGCTCGGCGGGCCAGCTCCCGATCACGACCCCGGCGAAGTCCAGCTCGCGGGACCGCAGTTCACGCGCCGTCAGCTCGGTGGTGTTGAGCGTGCCGAGGCCGGCCGAGGCGACGACCAGCACCGGCGCGTTCAGCAGCCGGGCCGTGTCGGCGAGCGTTCCGCCCGCCGCGTCGAACCGGACGAGCAGCCCGCCCGCCCCCTCGACCAGCACCAGATCGTGCTCGGTGGCCAGCTTGGCCGCGGCCTCGGCCACCTCGTGCGGATGCACCGGTGCCATCCCGGCCCGCCGGGCCGCCGTCCCCGGTGCCAACGGCTCCGGGAACCGGGCGAGTTCGCCGGCCGTGACCGGTCCGGCCAGCCGGGCGACCTCATCCGCGTCGCCGCGCTCGTCCGGCCGTACACCCGTCTGCGCGGCCTTCAGCACCGCCACCGAACGCCCGGCCGCGAGCGCCGTGGCGGCGACGGCCGCGGTGGTGACGGTCTTGCCGACCTCCGTGCCCGTGCCCGTGATCACCAGTACCGGCATCTCATCCCTCCCGTGCCGCGGCGCACACCGCGCGCGCGATCCGCGCCACGTCCTCGTCCGAGGTGACGTACGGCGGCATCGTGTAGACCAGGTCGCGGAACGGGCGCAGCCACACGCCCTCCCGCACGGCGGCCCGGGTGGCCGCGGTCATGTCGACCTCGTGGTCGAGCTGCACCACGCCGATGGCGCCCAGGACGCGGACGTCCTTCACCCCCGGCAGGGCGGCGGCGGGCGCCAGGCCGGCGCGCAGGCCCGCCTCGATCCGCCGGACCTCCGAACGCCAGTCCTGCCCGAGCAGCAGGCCGATCGAGGCACAGGCCACGGCGGCCGCCAGCGGGTTGCCCATGAACGTCGGCCCGTGGGCCAGCACCGGCACCTCGCCCCGCGAGATGCCGTCCGCCACCCGTGCGGTGCACAGCGTGGCCGCCATGGTGAGGTAGCCGCCGGTCAGCGCCTTGCCCACGCACATCACGTCCGGGGTGACGCCCGCGTGGTCCGCCGCGAACAGCTCGCCGGTGCGCCCGAATCCGGTGGCGATCTCGTCGAACACCAGCAGTACGCCGTGCTCGTCGCACGCCTCGCGCAGCACCCGCAGATACGCGGGGGAGTGGAACCGCATCCCGCCGGCCCCCTGCACCACCGGTTCCACGATCACCGCGGCCAGCTCGTCGGCGTGCCGCCCGATCAGCTCGCGCAGCCCGAGCGCGTACGCCTCCTCGTACTCGGCGGGCGGCGCGTCCGCGAACACCTGACGAGGCAGCACACCGGTCCACAGGTCGTGCATCCCGCCGTCCGGGTCGCACACCGACATCGGGTTCCAGGTGTCCCCGTGATAGCCGCCGCGCCAGGTCAGCAGCCTCCGCTTGGCCGGGCGGCCGAGCGAGCGCCAGTACTGCAGGCACATCTTCACCGCGACCTCGACCGACACCGAACCGGAGTCGGCGAGGAACACGTGCTCGAGTCCCTCCGGCGATATGTCGACAAGGAGCTTCGCCAGCCGTACGGCGGGCTCGTGGGTGAGCCCGCCGAACATGACGTGGCTCATCCGCCCGAGCTGCTCACGCGCCGCCTCGTTCAGGACGGGGTGGTTGTAGCCGTGGATCGCGGACCACCACGAGGACATGCCGTCGACCAGCTCGGCGGAACCGTCGGCCGGGCGCAGCCTGACCCCGCTCGCCGACTCCACGACGAGCGGTTCGCCGCGCCCGGGCATCGGACCGTAGGGATGCCACACGTGGCGCCGGTCCAGTTCCAGCAGCTCGGGCACGCTCAGGCCGGGCAGGTCAGGCATTGGGCGCGAGGTCCGTCCCGGCGCCCCGGCGGCGCACGGCGACCAGGTCGGTGCGGGCCTCGGCCGCCGCGGGCTCCGGCGCGGGCGCCGTACCGCAGACACCGCCGCCCTCGTGCGATCCGCAGCCGGCCTCCGCGTGCGAACCGCAGCCCGCCTCGGCCCGCGACCCGCACCCGGCGCTCTCGTGGGAGCCGCAGCCGCCCGCGGCCGCCGCCCGGTGCTCCGGCAGGGTCACCTGCTCGGCGCCCTCCACCTCGAACCCGGCGTCCGCGATCATCTCCAGGTCGGCCTTGCCCGCCTGGCCCTCACTGGTCAGGTAGTCGCCCAGGAAGATGGAGTTGGCCAGGTTCAGGGCCAGGGGCTGCAGGGTGCGCAGGTGGACCTCGCGGCCGCCCGCGATGCGCACCTCGGCGTCCGGGCAGACGAACCGGACCATCGCGAGGATGCGCAGGCAGCGCTGCGGAGTGAGGTTCCACTCCTTGGCCAGCGGGGTTCCCTCGAACGGGATCAGGAAGTTCACCGGAACGGAGTCCGGGTCGAGCTCGCGCAGCGAGAAGACGACGTCCACCAGGTCCTCGTCGCTCTCACCCATACCGGCGATCAGCCCGGAGCAGGCGGACAGTCCGGCCGCGTGCGCCTTGTTCACCGTGTCCACCCGGTCGGCGTACGTGTGGGTGGTGGTGATGTCCCCGTACGTGGCTTCGGAGGTGTTCAGGTTGTGGTTGTAGGCGTCCGCGCCGGCCTCGCGCAGCCGCTCGGCCTGGCCGTCGGAGAGCAGGCCGAGACAGGCGCACACCTCCACGTTCTCGTGCTGGTCCTTGATGGTCCGGATGGTCTCGGAGACCCGGTCCACGTCCCGGTCCGTCGGGCCGCGCCCCGACGCCACCAGGCACACCCGCTTGGCGCCGCCCGCCAGGCCCGCGGCGGCGGCCTCCGAGGCCTCGCCGGGCTTGAGCCAGGTGTACTTGAGGATGCCGGCGGTCGAGCCGAGCCGCTGGGAGCAGTACGAGCAGTCCTCCGGGCACAGGCCGGACTTGAGGTTGACCAGGTAGTTGAGTTTCACGCGCCGGCCGAACCAGTGCCGGCGCACCTTGCCGGCCGCGGCCACCACATCGAGCAGGTCGTCGTCGGAGGTGGCGAGCACGGCGAGAGCCTCGTCGCGGGTCGGCGACTCGCGCCGAAGCCCCTTGTCCACCAGCGTGTTCAGCAGATCCATGAGGCACGATCCTGTCCTACGGGACCGCCTCGGGCCAAGGAGAGTTTGCACAACGGAGACGGTTCACCGTGTGGGTATTGCCACACCCTGGGTGGGCGGCCGTGCGGCTAGTGTCTGTCCGCTACCTACAAAAGCCCCGGAGGACCCATGGCGTTCGGCTGGATCGACGAGCAGGCCGAGGCGCGCCGTCGCGCCGGACTCGTCCGGACCCTGCGCCCGCGCCCGGCCGACTCGCCGCTGCTGGACCTGGCGAGCAACGACTACCTCGGTCTCGCCCACCATCTTGAGGTCGCCGAGGGCGCCGCCGGGGCCGCCCGGACCTGGGGCGGCGGGTCCACCGGGTCCCGGCTGGTCACCGGCACCACGGAGCTGCACACCGAGCTGGAGCGGGAACTGGCGGACTTCTGCGGTTTCGAGGCGGCCCTGGTCTTCTCCTCCGGCTACGCCGCCAACCTGGCCGCGGTCACCGCGCTCGGCCCGCACGGCTCGCTGATCGTGTCCGACGCGGGCAACCACGCCTCGCTCATCGACGGCTGCCGGCTCGCCCGGGGCACCACCCAGGTGGTCGGGCACGCCGACCCGGAGGCCGCGGACAAGGCGCTCGGCACGCACCGGGGACCGGCGATCGTCGTCTCCGACACGGTGTTCTCCGTCGACGGCGACGCGGCGCCGCTGGCCGCCCTGGCCCAGGCGTGCCGAGAGCACGGCGCGGGCCTGGTCGTGGACGACGCGCACGGGCTCGGGGTGCTGGGCGACGGCGGCCGGGGCGCCGCGCACGCCGCCGGGCTCGCGGGCGACGGGGACGTGGTCGTCACGGCCACGCTGTCGAAGTCGCTGGGCAGCCAGGGCGGGGTGGTGCTCGGGCCCGCCCGGGTCGTCGCCCATCTGGTCAACGCGGCCCGCACGTTCATCTTCGACACCGGTCTCGCCCCCGCGGCCGTGGGCGCCGCGCTCGCGGCGCTGCGGCTGCTGCGGCGCGAGCCGGCGCGGGCGGAGCGCGCCCGCGCGGTCGCCGCCGAACTGCACGCACGGCTGACCGCCGCGGGCCTGGAGGCGGTGCGACCGGACGCCGCGGTGGTCTCCGTGCGGGCTCCGTCCCCGGAGCAGGCCGTGCGCTGGGCGGCCGACTGCCGTACGGCAGGTCTGGCCGTGGGCTGTTTCCGTCCTCCTTCCGTGCCCGACGGCATCTCGCGGCTGCGGCTGACCGCCCGCGCGGACCTCTCCGGGGCCGAGATCGAACGCGCTGTACGTGTGATTCGCGAGACGCGACCATGAGTCGGCGTGACACGGCCGCGTATCTGGCGAAAGTGATCGGATGTGATCAGGCGGGGTCGGTCCGCTGATCGGTGGTCAGGTCGGGTTCGACCCGGTCACCGTAGGGTGGCCACGAAGCCCGCCCAGCTCTCGGGGGAGAAGAGCAGCGCGGGTCCGGCGGTGGCCTTGGAGTCGCGCACGGCGAGCAGTCCGGCCCACGGGCCGGAGCGCGGCCGGGCCGTCTCCACGCAGTTGTTCGCTCCCGTGCTGTAGCTGCTGCGCAGCCACCGCACGTCGTGCAGATCGGTACTGGCTGGGACGTTCCGAGGCAGAGCTGTCATGGTGCCTCCTTACGCGCCGTCACCTATCCCGGCGATGTAGTCCGACGATTCCTCGGGCGAAAGGGCGTGGAACTGAAGGGTGTCGAAGGCCTCGGCGTAGGCCATGAGGTCTTCTTTCCGTTCCAGATAGAGGCTACTCGTCAACTGGTCGAGAACAACAACGTCCAGATCAGAAGTGCTCGGAAATGAGAAAATAACGAAAGGCCCGGTGAGGCCGACATGCGCCCCCGCGGTGAACGGCAGTACCTGGAGCCGTACTTGGGGCAGACGCGCGGCCTCCACCAGGCGTTCCCGTTGCCGCGCCATCACCTCCGGACCGCCGACCTCGCGCCTGAGCACCGCCTCGTCCAGCACCGCGGTCAGCTCCAGCGGCGGCTCGGACCGGAGCACGTCCTGCCTCGCCAGCCGCACCTCCACCAGCGCGTCCAGCCGTTCCTCGTCGACGCCCTCCACCGCCGCCCGGGTGACCGCGCGCGCGTATTCGGGCGTCTGCAGAAGGCCGGGAACCACCGTGGTCTCCAGGGTGCGCATCCCGCTCGCCTGCGACTCCAGACTGATGAAGTCGCGGTAGGTGGGCGGCAGTACGCCCCGGTAGGCGTGCCACCAGCGGTTGCGGCCGCCCGCGTCCTCCGAGCCGGTCAGCATCAGCAGCATGTCGCGCAGCTGCCGGTCGTGGACCTCGTAGGCGTCCAGGAGCAACCGCACGTCGGCCGGCCGCACCCCGCTGGCGCCGGTCTCGATGCGGCTCACCTTCGACTGGTGCCAGCCCACCAGGAGGGCCGCCTCGCCACTGGTGAGCCCGGCCCCGGTGCGCAGCGCGCGCAGTTCGGCGCCCAGCTTGCGGCGCCGCACCGCGGGACCGTTCTGCATGGGAACTCCTTACTCCTTCCGGGCCGCCCGGATACGGTCTCGCGTCGCAGAGTTCACCGCTTCGGGCGACAGATATATGCATATCTTGGTGGATCGCTCCCCCGACCGGCCCGGTGGTGGCAGTCTGGCGAAGAAGCACCAGTCCGGGACCGTACTCGAACCATCCGCTCCTCGTCGGACTGCGGTCCCGTGGGAAAGGGACGACGTCGCCATGGCAGACCACCTGGAAGCATCCGTCACTCTGCCGAGCGATCCCGCCTCGGTCTCCGCGGCCCGCTCCTACGTTGCGGGCACCCTCGCGGAGTGGGGCCTGCCGTCGGACACCGACATGGCCGACACCGTGCGGCTCATCGTCTCGGAACTCGCCACCAACGCCGTGCAGCACACCTTCGGTCAATCACCCACCTTCACGGTCGACATCGCGCTGGACCGTGACGAACACCTGCGCATCGGCGTCACGGACAGTCATCCGCGCTTTCCGAAGAGACTGCCCGCCGCCGTCCAGCAGGACAACGGGCGCGGCATGGTCATCATCCGCTGGCTCACCGCCGAGTGCGGCGGCAGACTCCGCGTCCGCCCCACCCGCGAGGGCGGCAAGACGGTGTCGATCGAACTGCCGTGGAGCCTCCGGGCGGAGCCGCTCACCGCGGCCGGGCAGCAGGAGCCCTAGACGAGGTACTCCGGAGGCCGGGTGACCGGGCCACGCGCGCGGCTGCGCGGACGGCTCTCACGGCCCGTCACGGAGCCGGACGCGGCTGCGCCGCCCCGGGCCCGCCCGTGTGCTTCAGGCGGGCGCCGGGACGGCGCCGACGGTCAGGGGGGCGGCCCTGCTGCTGGAGCCGCTCCGGGGTCGGACGGGGTCAGCTCACCCGGCCGTACCAGACGCTCCGGGTCCAGATCTTCTCGAGCCGCACCACGGCCCCGGTCTTCGGGGCGTGCCAGATCTTGCCCTTCCCGGCGTAGATGCCGACGTGGTAGACGCTGGATCCAGAATGGAAGAAGACCAGGTCACCGGCCCTGCGGTGACCGGCGGAGATATGACGGGTCTTGTTGTACTGCTGGGCCGCCGTGCGCGGCAGCTTCTTGCCCGCCTTCTTGAACGAGTAGAGCGTCAGCCCCGAGCAGTCGAAGCGGCGCGGACCGGTTGCCCCGTACTGGTAAGGAGCGCCCTTCTTGGACGCGGCGATGTGCAGGGCCCTGGTCGCCATGGTGGCGGCCGAGGCCTCGCCGGCCAGGCCGGGCACGGCGATGGAGCCGCCCACCGCGGCGAGCGTGAGAGCCGAGGCCGTACCGGCTCGGGCCATCATCGACGGGACACGATTCAGCGCAGTCATGCGCAACCCTTCGTCAGCCGCCTGTGAAGGATGACCTGTCGGATTCGGGCTGGCGAAGTGGCCCGGCCGCGTTGCCGCGGCTTCACCCCAAGGGCTGCTCGGCACGACCGTCCGTCTGCGACGAACGTCCGTCCCGGCGACCCGTCTTGATTGGGTCCTCCACTCCTGCCGATCCACTTCTGTCGACCGGTCATCCGGGCGGCGGCAGGACTCGGCGTCCGCACGGATCGCCCCGCCGCGGTGGCGGGGTCTTGTCGTCAGACAGGGATCTTCACTCACAGGTGTCCGAAAATCCCAACGGAATCGGGGATTTGTGGCGTTACTCACCACTCACCCGTTCGGGTGGACAATGCTCTGTTCGAGTCGTCGTCAACTCCCGCGCGTAGCCCCGGACCTGGGGCGGAGCACCTCGGCGCACCTCTCCGGTCCGCCGATCGCGCAAGTCGGGACGTCAGAAAAAAAGCCCGGAGATACGCCGGCCGGGGGTACGTCGTTCGGCCCGTTTCAACTCGGCGCGGGGCGGACCGTCGACGAAGAGGTCCGCCCCGCGGGAGCCGGTGTCCGGGTCAGCCCACCCCGTCGGGCGGGAGCACGACGCGCGCGGTACGGCGCTCGCCGTCGAGCACCCGCAGCGCCCGTGCCAGCGTGTCCCCGTGCAGCTCCGTCTCGCCCCGCCGGTGCATCAGGGCGAGCGCGTCGCGCAGCTCGGCCGCCTTGCGCACCAGGGCCTGCGCCGCGCGCAGCCCGCTGTAGGTGTCGCCCGGCCGCGCCGGGTTGATCCGGCCGAGCAGGTCGGCCGCCTCCAGATAACGGTCGATCAGCTCGCCCTCGGCCCTGGTCAGCGCCGGCAGCGGCGGAAGCTCCGGTGGCAGCATCGGCGGGTCACTCCGCCCGCTCGGCGCCGGGACCGGCCTTGCGGCTCGGCACGACACCGTCCACCAGGCCGTACGCCAGCGCGCCCGGCGCGTCCAGCACCAGGTCCCGCTCCAGGTCCTGGGCGACCTGTTGCGGCGCGTGCCCGGTGTGCCGGACCAGCATCTCCTCCATCAGCGCCCGCATCCGGGTCAGCTCCCCGGCCTGGATGAGGAGGTCGCTCGGCTGCCCCTGGGCCGGTTCGGCCAGCGCGGGCTGCTCGAGCACCACGCGCGCCCCCGGCAGGATGAACCGCTTGCCCGGCGTGCCGGCCGCGAGCAGGACCGCGGCGGCGGAGGCGGCCTGGCCCAGGCAGTAGGTCTCCACGTCGCAGTGGACGTAGCGCATCGTGTCGTAGACGGCCGTCATGGCGCCGAACGAGCCGCCCGGGCAGTTGAGGTACAGCGTGATGTCCCGGTCCGGCGCCGCGTGTTCGAGGTGCATGAACTGGGTGATCACATCGGTCGCCGCGGTGTCGTCGAGCGGTGTCCCGAGGAAGACCACCCGGCTCTCGAACAGCTTCGAGTAGGGATCGAGCGTGCGGTGCCCGCCGGTGCCGGTGCGTTCGGTGAACTCGGGCAGGACGTGGCGGGCGAACGGTCGTGCCATGGGCGTACCCCTCCTCGCGACGAGGCCTCTGGCGGCCCCGCGTCTGTACAAAATGTACAGGAAGTACGTGACGTTATGATGGGGGCATGGCCTACGAGATTCCGGTGACGCAAGCCAGGGCTGAGTTCGCCGACCTGATCAACCGGGTGGTGTACGGCGGCGAGCGCGTCGTCGTGACGCGGCACGGCAAGCCGCTCGTCGCACTGGTCTCGGCCGCCGATCTGGAGCACCTGGACGCCCTGGAGCAGCCGGCCGATGAGGAGGTCGTCAGCTCCGTGTCCAAAGTCCGCGAAGCCGCGCCCGCGGCTCAGGAGCGGCAGCGGTTCGGCATCGCCGCCGAGCACCGGGGTCCCGGCGTCTCCTAGTCCCGGCGTGCCGAGGGCCCTTCGGCGGCCGCGTATGGGGCGGCCCATCGCGTGGTCATGGGCCGATCAAAGGCTGGTTAACGTCGCTGAAACTCCGGCGAACTAGCCTGCCGATCCACGCCACCAGGGGTTTTTCTGCCCGTGTTGATCACCATCGGGGCAATTTGTCTGTGTGTTACATCTGTCCCCGTCGCGGTGGCTGCGGCAACCGGACCCCGCACGGTCCGGAGCGAGGACTGTGAGGTGGGACGTGCAACTGACCCCGCACGAGCAAGAGCGGCTGCTGATCCATGTGGCGGCCGACGTCGCCGAGAAGCGCCGGGCCCGCGGACTGCGGCTCAACCACCCCGAGGCGGTCGCCCTCATCACCTCGCACATCCTCGAAGGCGCACGGGACGGCCGTACCGTCGCCGAGCTGATGTCGTCCGGCCGGGGGCTGCTCACCCGGGACGACGTCATGGACGGTATCCCGGAGATGATCCACGACGTCCAGGTGGAGGCCACCTTCCCGGACGGCACGAAGCTCGTCACCGTGCACGAGCCGATCGTCTGAGGGGGCCAGCGATGATTCCCGGAGAAGTCCTGTTCGCGGACGCCCCCGTCGTCTGCAACGAGGGCCGCGAGGTCACCCGCCTGACCGTCCTCAACGCCGCCGACCGGCCGGTCCAGGTCGGCTCCCACTACCACTTCGCCGAGGCCAACCCCGGCCTGGAGTTCGACCGTGCCGCCGCGCACGGCAAGCGGCTGAACGTCGCCGCCGGCACCGCCGTGCGCTTCGAACCCGGCATCCCCGTGGACGTGGAACTCGTGCCCCTGGCCGGCGCCCGGGTCGTGCCCGGACTGCGCGGCGCGACCGGAGGTGCCCTGGATGCCTGAGATCTCCCGCGCCGCGTACGCCGACCTGTTCGGCCCCACCACCGGCGACCGCGTCCGGCTGGCCGACACCGATCTGCTGATCGAGATCGAGGAGGACCGCTCCGGCGGGCCCGGACTCGCCGGGGACGAGGCGGTCTTCGGCGGTGGCAAGGTCATCCGCGAGTCCATGGGCCAGTCCCGGGCCACCCGCGCCGAGGGCACCCCCGACACCGTCGTCACCGGAGTGGTCGTCGTCGACCACTGGGGCGTCGTCAAGGCCGACGTCGGCATCCGCGACGGCCGGATCACCGGTATCGGCAAGGCCGGCAACCCGGACACCATGGACGGCGTCCACCCCGACCTGGTGATCGGCCCGGAGACCGAGATCATCGCCGGCAACGGGCGGATCCTCACCGCGGGCGCGATCGACGCCCATGTGCACTTCATCTGCCCGCAGGTCGCCGACGAGGCCCTGGCCGCCGGCATCACCACCCTGGTCGGCGGCGGCACCGGCCCCGCCGAGGGCTCCAAGGCGACCACCGTGACGCCCGGCCCCTGGCACCTGGCCCGGATGTTCGCGGCGATGGAGCAGTACCCGCTCAACATCGGCCTGCTGGGCAAGGGCAACACGGTCTCGCACGAGGCGATGCTCTCCCAGATCCGCGGCGGCGCCCTCGGTCTCAAGCTGCACGAGGACTGGGGTTCCACCCCGGCCGTCATCGACGCCTCGCTGACCGTGGCCGACCGGACCGGCATCCAGGTGGCCATCCACACCGACACCCTGAACGAGGCCGGATTCGTCGGCGACACGCTCGCCGCGATCGCCGGGCGGGGGATCCACGCGTACCACACCGAGGGCGCGGGCGGCGGGCACGCGCCGGACATCATGACGGTGGTCTCCGAGCCGCACGTGCTGCCGAGCTCGACGAACCCGACCCGGCCCTTCACCGTCAACACCGCCGAGGAACACCTCGACATGCTGATGGTCTGCCACCACCTGAACCCGGCGGTCCCGGAGGACCTGGCCTTCGCCGAGTCCCGCATCCGGCCGTCCACCATCGGCGCCGAGGACGTCCTGCACGACCTGGGCGCGATCTCCATCATCTCCTCGGACTCGCAGGCCATGGGCCGGGTCGGCGAGGTCGTACTGCGCACCTGGCAGACCGCCCACGTCATGAAGCGGCGGCGCGGCGCGCTGCCCGGCGACGGCCGGGCGGACAACCACCGGGTGCGGCGCTACGTCGCCAAGTACACGATCAACCCGGCGCTCGCCCAGGGCCTCGCCCGGGAGATCGGGTCGGTGGAGACCGGCAAGCTCGCCGACCTGGTGCTGTGGGAGCCGGCGTTCTTCGGCGTCAAGCCGCTCCTCGTCATCAAGGGCGGCCAGATCGCGTACGCGCAGATGGGCGACGCCAACGCCTCCATCCCCACCCCGCAGCCCGTCCTGCCCCGCCCGATGTACGGGGCGATCGGACGGGCACCGGCCGGGAACTCGTTCAACTTCGTGGCACCGCTCGCCATCGAGGACGGGCTGCCGGAGCGGCTCGGGCTCGGCAAGCGGCTCGTCGCCATCGACTCGACGCGATCGGTCACCAAGGCCGACATGCGGGAGAACGACGCGCGACCGCGGGTGCGGGTCGATCCGGACAGCTTCGCCGTGCACATCGACGGTGAGCTGGTCGAGGCGGTTCCGGCCGCCGAACTGCCCATGGCCCAGCGTTACTTCCTCTTCTGATGTCCAGGGCAGCACTGCTCGTCCTGGCCGACGGCCGCTTCCCCGCCGGAGGGCACGCGCACTCCGGCGGGGCGGAGGCCGCCGTCAAGGCGGGCCGGATCACCTCCGCCGCCGGCCTGGAGGACTTCTGCCGCGGACGGCTGCACACCGCCGGGCTGGTCGCGGGCGCGCTCGCGGCGGCCACCGCCCTGGGCGTCGAACCGCGGGAACTGGACGCGGCCGCCGACGCCCGCACCCCCTCACCCGCGCTGCGAGCGGCCGCGCGGCGGCTCGGGCGGCAGTTGCTGCGGGCCGCCCGTGCCTGCTGGCCCGGCGAGGAACTCGACGCGCTGGCACGTGAGTTCCCCAAGGGCGCGCACCAGCCGGTCGTGCTCGGCCTCGCCGCCCGCGCGGCCGGTCTCGAACCCGCCGACGCGGCCTACTGCGCGGCGTACGAGAGCGTCAGCGGCCCGGCGACGGCGACGGTGCGGCTGCTGAGCCTCGACCCGTTCGACGCGACCGGTGTGCTGGCGCGGCTGGCGCCGGAGCTGGACCGGGTCGTGGACCGCGCGGTGGCGGCCGCGCGGAGGGTTCCCGACGGGGGCGTGGACGAGCTGCCGGCCGGGTCGGGACCGCTGCTGGAGACGGGCGCCGAGTGGCACGCGGCCTGGCCCGTGCGCCTGTTCGCGTCCTGAGGAACCGCCACCCGCAACCGCCGCCGCGTCAGACGGGGACGCCGTCTCCCCCGGGCGAGGCGTCCCAGACAGGAGCCCTGTATGCACCTCGACCACACCCACCACGGTCCCGCCGCCATGAGCGCCGACGCCCACCGGCCCGACGGGGCCCGGCGCGCTCTGCGCATCGGGCTCGGCGGTCCCGTCGGGTCCGGGAAGACCGCCACGGTCGCCGCGCTCTGCCGGGCGCTGCGCGCGGAGTTGTCCCTGGCCGTCGTGACCAACGACATCTACACCCGGGAGGACGCCGAGTTCCTGCTCCGGGAGGCCGTGCTGCCGCCGGAGCGGATCACGGCGGTGGAGACCGGCGCCTGCCCGCACACCGCGATCCGCGACGACATCTCCGCCAACCTGGAGGCGGTGGAGGACCTGGAGGACGCCGTCGGGCCGCTGGACCTGATCCTCGTTGAGTCCGGCGGGGACAACCTCACCGCCACCTTCTCCAAGGGTCTCGTCGACGCGCAGATCTTCGTGATCGACGTGGCCGGCGGCGACGACATCCCGCGCAAGGGCGGACCCGGGGTCACCACCGCCGACCTGCTCGTCGTCAACAAGACCGACCTGGCGCCGTACGTCGGCTCCGACCTGGCCCGGATGGCCGCCGACGCCAAGGCGCAGCGGGCCGAACTCCCGGTGATCCTGCAGTCGTTGCGCGAGGACGCGGGAGTCTCGGACGTGGCCGCGTGGGTGCGGGGGCGGCTGGCCGCGTGGACGGCGTGACGGCGGCCGGCGTCCGGGCGGACGCGCGAATCGTCGCCCGGAGCGACGGTCGGGGCGGCACCGCCCTGCCCGTACTGGACGGCGGGGGCCCGCTCGCGCTTCGCCGTGTCCGGGCGAGCGGCGACGAGGCACGGGTGATGGTCGTCGGCGCGATGAGCGGCCCGCTCGGCGGCGACCGCTTCCGGGTGCGGGCGCGCTTGGAGGAGGGTGCCCGGCTGCACGTCGGCTCGGCCGCCGCCACCATCGCGCTGCCGGGCCAGCACAAGGGCGAGGCGAGGTACGACGTACGGCTCGACGTGGCCGGGGGCGCCCGGCTCGACTGGCTTCCAGAACAGCTCATTTCGGCCGGTGGCAGCGATCTGCACGTCACCACGCGGGCCGAACTCGCCCCCGGGGCGCGGCTCGTGCTGCGCGAGGAGCAGGTGCTCGGAAGGACGGGGGAGGAGCCCGGGCGGCTGACCAGCCGGCTCACCGTGCGGCTCGCCGGCCGGGCCCTGCTGGACCAGGAGCTGAGCTGCGGACCCGGCGCGCCGGGCGGCTGGGACGGCCCGGCCGTGCTCGGCGGCCGTCGAGCCGTGGGACAACTGGTGGTCGTACGCCCTGAGTTCGGGGAACGGCCGCCCGCCGCGCGGGTGCTGGGGGAGTGCGCTGCGCTGATGCCGCTCGCCGGACCGGCGGTGCTCGTCAGCGCCGTCGCGCCCGACGCGCTGAAACTGCGGCGGCTGCTCGACGAGGCGCTCGCCCTGCTCACCTAGGTGTTCCGCTCAGGAGACGCACTGATCCGTTTATCGGATTGGTAAAGAAGGTCTGCCTCCTCTGTTCTCAGGTGGCTCACAGCCGCGAGGATCCCCGTCTGACCACTCGCAGCGATGTGCAATGGGAGCCCACTTGAGGGACAACAGACCGAAGAGCCGCCTGCTGGCGCTCGGTTCGGCCGGAGCGCTCGTCACGGCGACCCTGATAGCCGGCGCGGTGTCGGCGCCCGCGGCCAGCGCCGACAGCCGCCACGGACGGGACCGCGAGGCCGTCGGCGCCGAGATCGCCGCCGCTCGCGCCGCCAAGGCCGGCATCGACTGGCGGGACTGCCCCGCCGACTGGGGGCTGGAGAAGCCCATCCAGTGCGGCTGGGTCTCCGTGCCGCTCGACTACAGCAAGCCCAACGGCAAGCAGATCGAGCTCGCCGTCGACCGCATCAAGAACACGGGGACCGAGAAGGAGCGCCAGGGCGCGCTCGTCTACAACCCGGGCGGCCCCGGTGGGTCCGGCCTGCGTTTCCCGCGCCGGGTCACCACCAAGAGCGCCGTCTGGGCGAACGCGGCGAAGGCCTACGACTTCGTGGGCTTCGACCCGCGCGGCGTCGGCCACTCCGCGCCCATCTCCTGCGTGGACCCGCAGGAGTTCGCCAAGGCGCCCAAGGCCGACCCGGTGCCGGACACCGAGGCCGACAAGACCGCTCAGCGCAAGCTCGCCCGCGCGTACGCGCAGGGCTGCGCCGAGCGCAGCGGCACCATGCTGCCGCACATGACCACGCCGAACACCGCCCGCGACCTGGACGTCATCCGCGCCGCGCTCGGTGAGCGCAAGCTCAACTACCTCGGCGTCTCCTACGGCACCTACCTCGGCGCCGTCTACGGCACCCTCTTCCCGGGCCACCTGCGCCGCATGATCGTGGACAGCGTGGTGAACCCGTCGAAGCGGAGCATCTGGTACCAGGCCAACCTGGACCAGGACGTCGCCTTCGAGGGCCGCTGGAAGGACTGGGAGGACTGGGTCGCCGCCAACGACGCCGCCTTCCACCTGGGTACCACCCGCGCCGCCGTCCAGGCCAAGTGGCTGGAGCTGCGCGCCACCGCCAAGAAGAGCCCCCTCGGCGGGGTCGTCGGCCCGGCCGAGCTGATCTCGTTCTTCCAGAGCGCCCCGTACTACGACTCCTCGTGGGTGCCGGTCGCCTCGGTGTTCAGCAAGTACGTCGCCGGTGACACCCAGGCCCTCGTCGACGCCGCCGCGCCGGACATGGCGGACACGGCCGGAAACGCCGCGTCGGAGAACAGCAACGCGGTCTACACCGCCGTCGAGTGCGCCGACGCCAAGTGGCCCACCAGCTGGAGCAAGTGGGACCGGGACAACACCCGGCTCCACCGGGACCACCCGTTCATGACCTGGGCCAACGCCTGGATGAACCTGCCCTGCGCCACCTGGCCGGCCAAGCAGCACACGCCCGTCGAGGTGGGCACCCACCGGGGTCTTCCGCAGGTGCTGATCGTCCAGTCGACGCATGACGCCGCGACCCCCTACCAGGGCGCCGTCGAACTGCACAAGCGCTTCAAGGGCTCCCGTCTCATCACCGAGCGGGACGCCGGCTCCCACGGTGTGACGGGCCTGGTCAACCCCTGCATCAACGACCGGGTCGACGCCTATCTCCTCGGCGGCAAGCTGGACTCCGCCGACGTGACCTGCGCGCCGCACGCGACGCCCAAGCCGTAACGGGCGCGGTTCGGACCACGAGGGGCGGCCGGGCTTCCCGGCCGCCCCTTCGTCATGCCCCGGCCGACCAGGCGTCCTCGGCCGCGTAGTCGAAGGCACCGGGGTACGCCCGGGCCATGACCGGGAAGCGTTCCCGCCAGTCCCCGTCGCCCAGCGCGGCCGTCAGCCACTCCACCGTCTCCGGCAGGCTGTCCCGGTACGACACCACCGGCCGGTAGCCCAACTCCCGTTCGGCGGCGGACATGTCGAAGACCACCGGCAGCGGCATCGACCACGGGCTCCCGCCCACGGTTCCGCCGGGCGGCGGACCGTCCAGCAGCGTCGTCTCCGTGCGGACGCCCATGACCGCGTCGATCGCCGCCCCGATCTCCGCCGCCGTCGGCGCCTCGCCGTCACAGGCGTTCAGCACCCGCGATCCCGGCCGGGCCGCCGCCAGCCGCACCAGTTCGGCGATGTTCCGGGCGCCCGCCGGATGGAAGCGGCTCTCCCCGCGGTACGCGAGCACCCGCCGGCGCCTGCCGTCCAGGTTGCGCTTCACGAAGTACAGCTCGCGGGGGAGCGGGCTGTGCGGACCGTGCACCGCGCCCGCCCGCAGTACCGTCGTCGGCAACGTCGCCTCGGCGAGGCGGAGTTCGTGTTCCAGGGCCGCCTTGCGGGTGGAGTAGGTCGCCGCGCCCGGCGCCACCCCCGGCTGGGACTCGGGGACCGGCACCGGATACTCGGGGAAGCCGCCCGGCTCGCCGGAGGTGTCGAAGCCCCGCCCCGCGCCGTCCTCGTACACCGACACGCTGGAGACGACGACCGCGGAGCCGATCCGGTCGGCGAGGGACGTCAACTGCCGTGCGTGCGCGGCGTCGTACGCCACCACGTCGACCACCAGGTCGCAACCGCCGCCCACCACGGCGGCGAGAGCGCCGTCGTCCGAGCGGTCCAGCCGCGCCACGCGCACGCCGCCGTCCCACGTCTCGTCCCGGCCGCCGCCCCGGGAGGCGGCCGTCACCTCCCAGCCGTCCCGTGCCAGCGCCGCCACCACCGGGCGGCCGATCTGTCCGCTCGCCCCGATCACCAGTGCCCTCTTCATGCGGCGAGCCTAGGTACGGAGCACCCCCGGTTCCGAGCCGTTCTGCCGAGGGCAGAGATCAACCGCGTGGCGTCCGGGGGAACTTGCGCTCCTTCTTCGCGTCCGCCTGCTCCGCCTTGACGACGGCCGCGTACTGGTCGACGTACTCCTGCTCGGACAGGGAGAGGATCGCGTACATGATCTCGTCGGTGACGGCCCGCAGCACGGCCTTCTCCTTCTCCATGCCGGCGTAGCGCGAGAAGTCGAGAGCCTCGCCGAAGCGGATCGTGACGCGGCGGACGTGGGGGACGACCTTGCCCGGCGGCTGTGCCTCGAAGGTGCCGATCATCGCGCAGGGCACGACCGGCACCCCGGCCCTCAGCGCCATGACCGCGACCCCGACCTTGCCCTTGTACAGCCGGCCGTCGTGCGACCGGGTCCCCTCCGGGTAGATGCCGAGCAGCTCGCCCTTGCCCAGCACCCCGAGCCCCTCGCGGATCGCGGCCTGCCCCGCCTCCTTGCCCGAGCGGTCCACCGGGATCTGCCCGGCGCTGCGGAAGAAGAACGCGGTGAGCCGGCCCTTCACGCCCGGACCGGTGAAGTACTCGGCCTTGGCGAGGAAGGTGATGCGCCGCTTGAGGATCGCGGGCATCAGGAAGTGGTCCGAGAAGGACAGATGATTCCCCGCGACGATCGCCGGACCCGACGCCGGCACATGTTCGAGGCCCTCGATCCGGGGCCGGAAGACCAGCCTGAGCAGCGGGCCCAGAAGGACGTACTTGAGCAGGTAGTAGAACAACGGGTCGCTCCTCACTCCTGGCGGACTGGCTCAACCACCGCGTTCTTCCACGTCATTCGGCCCGTCGTGGGATGTCAGTGTAGGTGCAGGCGCGGCCCTCCGGCACCGGTCCGGACCGTGTCGGGTCCGGTCCTGACCGGCTGCCCCGAACGGGTGCCGCCCGAACGCCACGGGGACCGCGAGCCGGCCCCGCCCGGCCCGGAGGACCCGCCCGCTTCCACGTCCGCGGCCGAGGGGGCACGGCGCTCATGGCCCACGCCCCGCGCGGCCCGGACGCCATGACCCGTGCGGGCGGCCGGCCGCGGCGCCGGACGGCCATGCCGGGCGTGGCGTTCAGGGCGCGCCCGTCGCGGGCAGCTCCAGACGCAGCTCGTAGCCGCCGTCCGTCGTCGGTCCGGACGTGATGGTGCCGCCGAGCAGTGAGGCGCGCTGGCCCAGGCTGACGAGGCCGTAGTGCGAGCTGGGCAGCGGGAGTCCGGGGCGGGTCGGCGCGGAGTTCGTCACCGTGACGTGAACGGTGCCGTCCTCGTGGCCCAGGCAGACGGTCGCGGCGGCGCCCGGTGCGTGCTTGCGGATGTTGGTCAGCGCCTCCTGGATGGTGCGGTAGACGGCGCGCTGCACGGTCGGCGGCAGGTCCTCCGGGAGATCCATGCGCAGTTTTGTCTCGATGCCGCTGCCCGCGACGAGCTGCCGGAGGTCGGCCAGGGACGGCTGCGGAGTCAGCTCGGTCGGGCGGCCGCCGGAGGCCCGCAGGACGTTGACCATGTGCCGCAGCTCGTCCAGGGTCTGGACGCTCAGCCGCCGGATCGTGGCCGCCGCCTCCTTGGCCTCCGGGTCCCGGCTGCCCACCTGCAACGCGCCCGCCCGTACCGCGATCAGGCTCACCTGGTGGGAGACGACGTCGTGCATCTCGCGGGCGAGCTGCGCGCGTTCCTTGGACAGCGCCGCCTGCGCGGTCAGCAGCTGCTCGTGGTCGCGCGCCTCGGAGATCTCCGTGAGCCGCAGCGACAGGTCGCGCCGGGTCTGGACGAGCTGGCCGAGGAACACGGGAGCGGCGGCCATCGCCGCGGTGTAGGTCAGGGTGATCAGGGTCGAGGTGCCCAGCAGGTCTATCGCCGGCGACGGCCACCGGGTGACGTCGCTGAACGTGAGCGCCAGGCCGCACAGGACCAGCAGGACACGGCGGCGGGTGAGCGAGGCCAGGGTGTACAGCGCGGCCAGCGCGGCGAAGACGGCGTCGGAGAGCAGGACGGACGGCAGGGTGAGCAGGAACGTCAGCAGCGGCAGACGGCGGCGCAGCAGCAGCGCGAAGGCGGCGATCAGTGCGAAGGTCATGCGCAGCGGCTCGTCGCTGTCGAAGTGCACCCAGACGTCGAACAGCGAGCAGACGACGACGGCGGCGTCCAGCAGCGGCGCGGGCGGACGGCGGGCTGTCATCCCTCCCCCCTCTCCAGGAGGCCGGCCCGTTGGGCCAGCAGGGCGGCCTGGACACGGCCGCCCACCTCCAGTTTGGTGAGGATGGCGCTGACATGGTCCTTGACCGTCCCCGTGCTCAGGTGCATCCGGGAGGCGATGTCACCGTTGGACAGCCCCTCCGCGACCAGAAGCAGGACATGGCGCTCACGCTCGGTCAGCCGTTCGATGGTGCGCGCGGCGGCCTCCTGCGAGCCGGCGCCCAGGAAGCCGTCCACGACCGTCCGGGTCACCTTGGACGACAGGACGGTGCCGCCGTCGGCCAGGGCCCGCACCAGGAAGGGCAGCTCCTCGGGGTCGGTGTCCTTGAGCAGGAAGCCCGCCGCGCCCGAGCGCAGGGCCGTCTCCACGTACTCGTCCATGTCGAACGTGGTCAGCATGGCCACGACCGGGGGCCGCGGCAGCCGGCGGATCTCCGCCAGCACCGTCAGCCCGTCCACGTCCGGCATCCGGATGTCCAGCAGGACGACGTCGGGCCCCGTCTCCCGCAGGGCGGCGAGCGCCTGGCCGCCGGGCACCGCCGCCACGACCTCGATGTCGTCCGCGGCGTCGAGGATGTGCTGGAAGCCCGTACGGATGAGGGCCTCGTCGTCGACCACCAGTACCCGGATCACGTGCGCTCCACTCGCTGCCGGCTTCCAGTCTGATCCGTACCGCGCCGAGTGGCGCGCCGTGACCGCCCGGCGCCGGTTTCAGCCGGGCGGCGGGGCCGTCCCAGCCGGTCGGCGGGGCGGTTCCGGACATTCGCCGGATGGTGGGGAGCCGTGGCGGCCACGGAACCTGGTACGCATGAGCCCGGAGCCGGTCCGCGCCCGGTCCGCCCCGACCGAGTGCCGTGCCGGTGCACCAAGGAGGTCAGTCGCATGACGATCCGCCTCACGTTCCTGAGCACGAGCGGCGGGGAGCCCACCCCCGGCACTCGTTTCGGTGACTTCTCACCGACCGAACGCGAACTGGACGAGGCACGCGCCGCCCGGGCGGACCTCCCTTCCCACACCCGGGCCGTGCGCGCGCCGTCCCTGCGCTGCCGGCGGACCGCCGAGGCCCTGGGCCTGGCGGCGGCGAGCGAGCCCGCGCTGCGCGAC
The DNA here is from genome assembly GCF_053593175.1 of Streptomyces sp. NPDC002386. NCBI lineage: Bacteria > Bacillati > Actinomycetota > Actinomycetes > Kitasatosporales > Streptomycetaceae > Streptomyces > Streptomyces sp. NPDC002386. The sequence continues at coordinate 176,146 of NZ_JBSFBX010000012.1, read as the reverse complement.
CTCGACCTCGGTGCGTGGCGCGGCCGGACGGTCGACGAGATCGTCGCCACCGACCCTCACGCCTTCACCGCCTGGCTGACGGACCCGGACGCCGCACCACACGGCGGCGAGTCGGTACGCCGGTTCTGCCGGCGCACCGCGAACTGGCTCGACGCGGTCGCCGACGAGCCGGGCCACGTACTGGCCGTCACCGAACCGGCCGTCGTCCGGGCCGCGCTGGTGCACGCCCTGGCCGCGCCGGCGAGAGCGTTCTGGCGCCTCGACGTACCGCCCCTGTCCCCGGTGTCCCTCACCTGGCAGCGCGGTCACTGGGACGTCAGTACCGGCTCCGCCGCCTTCGAGGCGACCCGGCGATGCACCGTGATCCACCGGAACCCGCGCCGGCACTCCGCCCAGGAGGCCGTTGACGTCCTCGTCCCGGCCACCGGGAACTGGACCGACCCTCTGCGGTACCCCCGGGGCGACGGAGCCGGCTACGCGTCCACGCGCCCGTAACGGCGCCCCCTCGCCGGCCGTCGCGGCCGTGGGGCGAGTCCCGGCGCCGCTCGCGCCGCCCGCCCCGTACGATGTCCGCGATGCCCCGCAACCAGCAGCGCGCCCCGAGACCGCCCCGGCGGTCCCGTCGTGCGCTGCTCGTGCTGGCGGTACTGGCCGGCCTGCTGGGCATGCACGCCCTGGCGCCCGGCGGCGGCACCGGGCACCCGGCACGGGCCCACGCCGAGTCCCGTACGGTCGCCGTCATGGCCCAGGACGCCTGTCCGGACGGCCACTGCGGCGGCGACCACCTGCACCACGCCGACCCGGCCTGCGCGTCCGGCGCCGTCAAGGACGGCCCCCGGCCGCCCGCTCCGGTCCCCGGCCCGGTGACCTCCCCGGTGCCGGCCGGCGCGTGCGGCTCCCGCGCCGTCACCGCACCGGACGGCGCCCGCGCACCGCCCACCCTGGCCGAACTGCAACTCCTGCGGATCTAGAGGCACCCGACGACCGCCGGCAACGGCGGCCGTCCACCCACGCGTGCCCGAAAGACCTTCCGACAGCAGGAGATCCCAGCATGACCATCCGTACCCTGACGCGCCGCGCCGTCCTTCTCGCCGCCACCGCGGCCGCCTCGCTGGCCCTCGCCGCCTGCGGTGGCGGCGACGACGGCGCGGCCCACGCGGGACACGGCGGTTCGGCGTCGCCCGCCGCGTCCGCCACGGCCGGCACCCACAACGCCCAGGACGTCACCTTCGCCCAGGGCATGATCCCGCACCACCGGCAGGCCCTGGAGATGGCGAAGCTCGCCGACGGCCGGGCCTCCTCGGCCCGGGTGAAGGACCTCGCCGCCCGGATCGAGAAGGCACAGGACCCGGAGATCCGCACCATGAGCGGCTGGCTGACCGCCTGGGGCGAGCAGGTGCCCATGGCCGGCATGGGCCACTCGGGGCACGCCGGCATGACCGGCATGACCGGGATGATGAGCGACGACGACATGGCGGCCCTGAAGAAGGCCACCGGCGCGGACTTCGACAGGAGGTTCCTGTCCCTGATGGTGGAGCACCACCGGGGCGCCGTCGAGATGGCCGGCACCGAGAAGTCCGGGGGAGCCTACGGCCCCGCCCGGACCATGGCCGGCGACATCGTCCGGGCGCAGAACGCCGAGATCCGGGAGATGAAGCGGATCCTCGGCGGGAGCTGACGCGGAGCGGGGGGCCGGCACCGGTCCGGCCCCCCGCTGCCCTCAGCCCAGCACCTTCTCCAGGGAGCCCAGCGCCGAGCGCAGCTCCTCGGCGGTGATGGTCAGCGGGGGCGCCAGCCGGATCGTGGAGCCGTGGGTGTCCTTGACCAGGACGCCCTCCCGCATGAGCCGCTCGCTGATCTCACGGCCGGTGCCGATCGCCGGGTCGACGTCGACGCCCGCCCACAGGCCGCGAGCCCGGAAGCCGGTCACGCCCTTGCCGACCAGCTCGGTCAGGCCGCCCCGCAGCACCAGGCCCAGCTCGGCCGCCCGGCTCTGGTACTCGCCCGTCTCCAGCAGCCCGACGACCGCCGTGCCGACCGCCGCGGCCAGCGGATTGCCGCCGAACGTGGAGCCGTGCTCACCCGGGTGCAGCACGCCCAGCACCTCGCGCCGGGCCACCACCGCCGACACCGGCACGATGCCGCCGCCCAGTGCCTTGCCCAGGAGCAGCACGTCGGGGACGACGCCCTCGTGCTCGACGGCGAGGGTGCGGCCGGTGCGGCCGAGGCCCGACTGGATCTCGTCCGCGATGAACAGGCAGCCCTCGCGGCGGGTCAGCTCACGGACACCGGTCAGATAGCCCTCGTCCGGGATGACGACCCCGGCCTCGCCCTGGATCGGTTCGATCAGTACCGCGGCCGTCGTCTCGTCGACCGCCGCCTCCAGCGCGGCCAGGTCGTTGTACGGCACGACCCGGAAGCCGGGCGTGAAGGGGCCGAAGCCCGCGCGGGCCGACTCGTCCGTGGAGAAGCTGACGATCGTCGTCGTACGGCCGTGGAAGTTCTCGGCCGCCACCACGATCGTGGCCCGGTCGGCGGGGACGCCCTTGACGTCGTACGCCCACTTGCGGGCCACCTTGATGCCGCTCTCCACGGCCTCGGCGCCCGTGTTCATGGGCAGCACCATGTCGAGCCCGGTCAGTGCGGCGAGCCGCTCCGCGAACTCGGCCAGCCGGTCGTTGTGGAAGGCGCGGGAGGTCAGGGTCAGCCGGTCGAGCTGCCGGTGCGCGGCCTCGATCAGCTCCGGGTGCCGGTGGCCGAAGTTGAGGGCCGAGTAACCGGCCAGCATGTCGAGGTAGCGGCGGCCCTCGACGTCCTCCACCCAGGTGCCCTCGGCCCGGGCGACGACCACGGGCAGCGGGTGGTAGTTGTGCGCGAGTACCGGTTCCTCCGCCCGGATCAGGTCCTCGGACGTACGGGTGCGCGCGGGTGCGGTCATCAGCGGATCTCCTGGGTGCAGCACTTGATGCCACCGCCGGCCTTGTGGAACTCGGACAGGTCGACGGGGACGGGAACGTAGCCGTGGCCGTCCAGGCGCTCGGCCAGCGCCTCGGCCTGCGGGGCGATGAAGACGTGCCTGCCGTCGGACACGGAGTTCAGGCCGAAGGCCATCGCGTCGTCGCGCGTGGCGAGCACGGCGTCCGGGTACAGGCGCCGCAGCACCTCCCGGCTGCCCGGGGAGAACGCCTCCGGGTAGTAGACGATGTTGTCGTCGTCCAGGACGAACAGCGCCGTGTCCAGGTGGTAGAAGTACGGGTCCACCAGCGTCAGGCCGATCACCGGGTGGCCGAGGAACTCCTGGGCCTCGCGGTGGGCCTCGCGGGTGGTGCGGAAGCCGGTGCCGGCCAGTACGTAGCGGCCCGTCCACACCAGGTCGCCCTCACCCTCGGTGACCGACTCGGGGCGGTGGACGTCGAACCCGGCCGCCTTGAACCAGGTGTCGTAGTGGACCGACTCGGGTCGCCGCTCCGCGGCGTGGAACAGGGACCCGAAGACCCGCCCGCCGACCACGAACGCGGCGTTGGCGGAGAAGACCATGTCGGGCAGGCCCGGGACCGGATCGACCGCGTCCACGGTGTGGCCGTGGCCGCGGTAGGCGCCGATCAGGGCCTGCCACTGCTCCCGGGCCAGGTCCACGTCGACCGGCTTGTCGGGATGCATCCACGGATTGATCGCGTACTGCACGGCGAAGTGTCTGGGTTCGCAGACGAGGAAGCGCCGATGGCGCGGCACACGGCTCTCGGGCACAGAGGGTTCCCTCCGCTTTCCTGTGTGTCACTGAAGGATGACACCACGGTAGAAAGCGACGGAGACGGACGACAAGAAACAAAGGCTGCGCACATGTGCAGCATCGCTGCGTCCGCGTGAAGGCGAACGCATCATCGCTGCGCGAGAACGGGTTTGGCACGCACTCATTCCGGCGCGGCCTGGGTCGCGCCCGCCTCGGGGCTCTCGGGGAGCAGATGGGAGAGCACCATCACGCTGATCGTCTTCCGGATGAACGGCTCGGCGCGGATCCGCTCCAGCACCTCCTCGAAGTGCTCCACGTCCCGCGCCCGTACGTGCAGCAGCGCGTCCGCCCCGCCGGTCACCGTCATGGCCGCCGCGATCTCCGGATGGTTGCGGACGACCTCCGCCAGGCGCCGTGGCGGGGCCGCGCCCTCGCAGTACACCTCGACGTACGCCTCCGTGCGCCAGCCCAGCGCCGAGGGCTGCACGGTCGCCGTGAAGCCGGTGATCACCCCGGTCTCCCGCAGCCGGTCCACGCGCCGCTTGACCGCCGTGGACGACAGCCCGACCGCCGCGCCGATCTCGGCGAAGCTGGTCCTGGCGTTCGCCATCAGCGCGGTGATGATCTTCCGGTCGAGGTCGTCGAACGACGCGGTCCTGCTGTTCATGCGGGCACTGTAATCAGCCGTGCCCGCGACCGGGACCCGCGCCCGCGACCGCGCCTACGACTGGGTGACGATCATCGCGAGTGTCAGCAGCCCGAGGACCACCCAGCCGAACCACAGCCAGCCGTTGCTGCCGAGCGCGACGGTGTACGCCGTCACGACGACGAGCCCGCCGACCGTCATCGCCCCCATGGCCTTGGTGGAACCGTTCGTGGAACCGGGCATCGCGACACCCTCCTCATGGTCCGTCCACCACCATGGTGCCCCGGGTTCCGCCCGGAAGGCATACCGCGTGCTCAGCCCTCGCGCGCGTTGAGGGAGGCCAGATAGGCGTTGTACGCCTCCAGCTCCTTGTCGCCGTCCCGGTCCGCGGCCCGGTCCTTGCGCCTGGCCTGCCGCTGCTCGGAGCCGTACCACTGGAACAACAGCGCGATCAGCACCAGCACGGACGGGATCTCGCTGAACGCCCAGGCGATGCCGCCGGCCGCGTTCTGGTCGGCGAGCGCGTCGATGCCGAGCGAGGCCGGCGGGTCCCGGAACGTCGCCACCATCGGCGTGGACCCCATCATCAGCGCGATGCCGAAGAAGGCGTGGAACGGCATGCCCGCGAACAGCTCCAGCATCCGCATCAGGTAGCCCGGCCGGTGCGGGCCGGGGTCCACGCCGATGATCGGCCAGAAGAAGACGACGCCTACGGCGAGGAAGTGCACCATCATCGCGACGTGCCCGGTCCGGGAGCCCATGAGGAAGTCGAACAGCGGGGTGAAGTACAGGGCGTACAGGCTCGCGATGAACAGCGGGATGGTGAACACCGGGTGCGTGATCACGCGCATGTAGCGGCTGTGCAGCAGCGCCAGCAGCAGCTCACGCGGGCCCTTGCGGCCCCGGCCGGCGGTCGGCAGCGCGCGCAGCGCCAGGGTCACCGGGGCGCCGAGCAGCACCAGGATCGGCGACAGCATGCTGATCACCATGTGCTGCACCATGTGCACGCTGAACATGACCATGCCGTAGTCGTTCAGCCGGGTGCACATCATCAGGGCGATGGTGAGGACGCCGACGACGTAGGACACGGTCCGGCCGGCCGGCCAGGAGTCCCCGCGCCGCCGCAGCCGCACGACACCCCACCCGTACAGGGCCAGCCCGGCCAGGCAGGCGACGAGGAAGAACGGGTCGGCCGACCAGTGCAGACCCCGCGCCAGCGTGAACGGCGGCAGGTCCATCGTCATGCCATGGCCGCTGTGATCCATCCGCCGGCTCCTGATTCGTGGGGGTTGTACGCGTCTGTCCGCCCACAAGAGTAGAACCGCCCCCGGTCGTCGCCGTGACCGGGGGCGGGTGGTCCGGAGCGGACGACTACAGGACGCACTCCGCCTCGTCGTACCGCTCGGCGGGCACCGTCTTCAGGGTCTCCACGGCCTCGGCCAGCGACACCATCACGATGTCGGTGCCGCGCAGCGCCGTCATCCGCCCGAACTCGCCCCGGTGCACGGCCTCCACCGCGTGCCATCCGAAGCGCGTGGCCAGCACCCGGTCGTACGCCGTCGGCGTGCCGCCGCGCTGCACGTGCCCGAGGATCACCGGCCGCGCCTCCTTGCCGAGCCGCTGCTCCAGCTCGACCGAGAGCTGCCGCGCGATGCCCGCGAAGCGTTCGTGGCCGTAGATGTCCTTGCCGCCCTCGTCGAACTCCATGGCGCCGGGCCGCGGCTTGGCGCCCTCCGCGGCGACCACGATGGCGAACCGCTTGCCCGCCTCGAACCGCGCGCCCACCTTCCGCGTCAGCTCGTCGATGTCGAAGGGCCGTTCCGGGACGACGATGGCGTGGGCGCCGGCCGCCATGCCCGAGTGCAGCGCGATCCAGCCGGTGTGGCGGCCCATGACCTCGACGATCAGCACCCGCTGGTGGGACTCGGCGGTGGTCTTCAGCCGGTCCAGCGCCTCGGTGGCGACCCCGACCGCCGTGTCGAAGCCGAAGGTGACGTCCGTGACCGCGATGTCGTTGTCGATGGTCTTCGGCACGCCCACGATGGGCAGCCCGTGGTCCGACAGCAGCCGGGCCGCCTTCAGCGTGCCCTCGCCGCCGATCGGGATGATCGCGTCCAGGCCGAGCTCCGCGACGTGGCCCCGGGCCCGCTCCACGCCGTCACGCAGGTGCTCGGGACGGACCCTGGAGGAGCCCAGGATGGTGCCGCCGCGCGCCAGGATGCCGCCCACGGCATCGAGGTCGAGCTTCGTGTAGTCGCATTCCAGGAGGCCCTTCCAGCCGTCCCGGAAACCGATGACCTCGTCACCGTGGTCGGCCACGGCACGGTGCACGACGGACCGGATGACGGCGTTCAGGCCGGGGCAGTCGCCGCCGGACGTGAGGACACCAATGCGCATAGCCCGAAATACCTTCTCAACGTGGGCCGGGAAACCGGACCACGTCGTCCGGCGGATTCCCGGTCACCATACCGGCGTGAGGGGGTGGCTCCGTAGCGGGCGTCCGCCTGCTGGACGCGTCCGCACATGTGAGCGGACGAGCCGTCAGGCGGGCCCGTCACGAGCCTGCCGGAGAGCGCTGAGAGGGCCCTGACGCGAGCCTTACGCGCGTCTCACGCGGGCTGCTGCGCGGACGCGATGCGCTCGTTGCGCAGCGCCTCGTACCAGCGGTCGTCGACCGGCGGCAGCGCGTTGACGTCGAGCGCCAGCTTCAGCAGCAGGTCGGCGATCTGCGGGTTTCGCGCGAGGACCGGGCCGTGCATGTACGTGCCGAAGACGGTCCCGTTGAACGCGCCCTCGGTGCCGTCCCCGGTGCCGTTGCCCTTGCCGATCCGGGTCCGGGCGAACGGGCGGGCGCCGGGCCCGATGTGGGTGACGCCCTGGTGGTTCTCGAAGCCCGTCAGCGGGGGCAGGCCGAGCTGCGGGTCGATGTCCGCGAGGACGTCGCCGACGCACCGCTCGCCCTCGCCGCGCACCGACGTCACGTCGAGCAGGCCGAGGCCCGGCTCGCGCTGGCCGAGGTCGTTGATGAACTCGTGGCCGAGGATCTGGTAGCCGGCGCAGACCGAGAACACGATCGCGCCGTTCTCCACGGCCCGGTGCAGATGGCCGTCGCGACGCAGGCGCTCGGCCGCGAGCCGCTGCGGCCGGTCCTCGCCGCCGCCGATCAGGTAGATGTCACCGGACGTCGGGATCGGCTGGTCGCTGCGCACGTCCAGCCGGGCCACGTCCAGGCCGCGCTGGCGCGCCCGGCGTTCCACGACGAGCGCGTTGCCCTGGTCGCCGTAGGTGCTCAGCAGGTCGGGGTAGATCCACACCAGCCGCAGTTGGTTGTCGCTCATGAGGTGATCGCCCTTCGAAGATCAGTTGCCGACGCGGCGGCGCAGGTCCTGGAACGCGGTGTAGTTCGCGATGACCTCGATGCGTCCCGGCGGGGCCGCCTGGACGGCCTGGTCGAGGTTGTCGCACACCTGGAACTGCTGGTTCGCGACTTCGAGGCGGACTGCGAGGTCCAGCTTGCGGTCACCGATCACGAAGATCGGGTGGCCGGTCAGCCGCGTGTAGTCGACGTCCCACAGCCAGGAGGTGTCGGTGCCGTCGGCTCCGCGCGCGTTCACGGAGAGGATCACCGGGGTGGGCGGCGGGTCGATCAGGGAGAACGTCTCCAGCCAGCCGGCCGGGTTCTTGGCCAGCAGCAGCCGGAGGTCACGGTTCATGAACTGGACGACGTCGTACCGGCCGGCCACGGCCTGCACCTGGTACATCCGCTCCAGGGCGACCTGCGGGGGCACTCCGAAGACGGCGGCGACCGCCGCGGAGCTGGCCGCGTTCGCCTTGTTGGCACGGCCCGGCAGCTGCAGGTGGATCGGCCAGGCGGAGCCGTGCGGGTCGAGGACGTGGTCCCCGGACAGCGCCCAGCTCGGCGTGGGCCGCCGGAAGCCGCACTCGCCGCAGAACCAGTCGTCGCCCGGACGCTGCATCACGCCACCGCAGGACGGGCAGGACCAGGCGTCGTCCTTCCACATCTGGCCGGCCGCGACCCAGATCACATTGGGGGAGGACGACGCGGCCCACACCACCAGCGGGTCGTCGCAGTTGGCGACGATGACGGCCTTGGAGCCGGCCAGACCCTCGCGCCAGTTCTCGGCGAGCATCCGGGTCTCGGCGGCGCGGTCGAGCTGGTCCCGCGAGAGGTTCAGCAGGGCGATGCACTTCGGGCCGGTGTCCCGGGCCACCCCGGCCAGGTACTTCTCGTCGACCTCGATGACGCCGAACTTCGCGTCCGAGCCGCCGGCCAGCGCCGAGGTGATGCCCGCGGGCATGTTGGCGCCGAGCGCGTTCGACACCACGGGACCCGCGGCGCGCAGCGCCTCGGCGATCAGCCGGGTGGTCGTGGTCTTGCCGTTGGTGGCGGACACCAGGGTGACGTCCAGGTTCTGGGCCAGCCGTCCGAGGAGGTCGGGGTCGAGTTTCAGCGCGACCCGGCCACCGATCACCGACCCGCTGCCGCGTCCCGCGGCGCGCGATGCCGCGGCGACCGCCTTGCCCGCGGTCACGGCCAGCTTGGCCCGCGGCGAGAGCGGGTCCGAGTTGCCTGCCATCAGTTCTCGATCCTCCTTGCGTACGCGCCGCGCCTGGGGCCATCCGGCAGCGTGGTGTGGACCTCAGCCTATCGAGATCCATTCGCACACCCGAATCGCGGCCCACGCCTCGCGGCGGGCAGGGGCCGAACGAACCGTACCCTTGCCGCCATGCGACACCGCCCCATCCCGGGCGCCCACGGGCGCGTCCGGCCCCTTTCCCTGCTCGGGGACCCCGTTCTGCACGGGCCCTGCGCGGACGTCACCGACTTCGGCCCCGAACTGTCCGCACTCGTGGAGGACTTGTTCGCGACCATGTACGCGGCCCAGGGGGTGGGCCTGGCCGCGAACCAGATCGGGGTCCCTTTGCGGGTGTTCGTCTACGACTGTCCCGACGACGAGGACGTCCGGCACCTCGGCCACGTGGTCAATCCGCGCCTGGTGGCGGCGGACGGCGTGGTGATCCGGGGCCCTGAGGGCTGTCTCTCCCTGCCGGGCCTGGAGGCGGGGACGGAACGGTACGACCACGCGGTGGTCGAGGGCTTCACGGCGGCCGGGGAACCGGTCACCGTCCACGGCACGGGATTCTTCGCCAGGTGTCTCCAGCACGAGTGCGACCACCTGGCGGGCACGGTGTACGCAGACCGTCTGACGGGTCTGCGCCGCCGGCGGCTGCGGCGGCGGATCGACCGGGCCGCCTGGCACCGCGCGGGCGGCCGCGCCGGGACCTAGGGGGCGTCTCCCCGATCTCCGCGGGTCCGCGACGCCCGGGGAGGCGCCCCCCAGGGCCGGCCCGCGGTCAGAAGCCCGGGCCGCCGACCCGGTCCCCGGCCGCGGCGAGCCTGCCCCACAGCAGGTCTGCGAGCGAGCGGACCAACTCGGCCCGGGAGCAGGGCCGTTCGCCGAGCCACCAGTCGCCGGCCGCGTGCATCATCCCGACGATCCCGTGTCCCCAGACCCGGGCGAGCTGCTGACTGCCCGGTCCGAGGTCCAGCCGGTCCTCGATGACCTGGGCCAGTTCCTCGCCCATCCGGCGAAGCAGCGGGGCGCTGTGCTTGCCGACGTCGAACCCCTGGTCGCCGCCGGTGCCGCCCTCGGCCGGGTGCATGAGGAACCGGTACACCTGGGGCCGGGCCTCGATCGCCGTGAGATACGTGTCCAGGGTGGACTCCACGCGCTCGCGCCGCTCGGCTGGCGCGTCCAGCGCGGCGCGCAGCGAGTCGAGCAGCGCGTCCGTGTGCCGCTTGGCCAGGGCCGCGTACAGGCCGCCCTTGTCGCCGAAGTGGCGGTACAGGATCGGCTTGGTGATGCCGGCCTCGGCGGCGATCGCGTTCATCGACGCCTGCGGGCCGTCGCGCAGCACCACCCGGTCGGCGGCCTCCAGCAGCTCGCGCCGTCGGCGGTCGGCGGACCGCTGCTGATCGGTCCGCTGCGTGGTGTCCATGTGGTCTCCCCACCCGTGCTGATTCGGTGACGCCTGCGCAAACTAACACTGTCCGCGCCCCTGACATCGAACGGGATGCCGAGGCGTCATCAGGAGTTGACTTTTCCTACTGGTCGGTAACACACTCACGTTACCGCTAGTAACATCACTGGTAGGACCGCACGTACCGCCGCTGGAGGGGACATGGCCGAGTTCACCATGGAGCTCAACGACGAACAGAAGGAGGTCCGGGACTGGCTGCACGGCTTCGCGGCCGACGTCATCCGCCCCGCGGCCGCCGAATGGGACGAGCGTGAGGAGACTCCCTGGCCGGTCATCCAGGAGGCCGCGAAGGTAGGCATCTACTCCCTCGACTTCTACGCGCAGCAGTACTTCGACCCCACCGGCCTCGGCATCCCGATGGCCATGGAGGAGCTGTTCTGGGGCGACGCGGGCATCGCCCTCTCCATTGTGGGCACCGGTCTGGCCGCCGTGGGCGTTCTCGCCAACGGAACCGAGGAGCAGATCGGCACCTGGATCCCGCAGATGTACGGCGACCAGAACGACGTGAAGGTGGCCGCCTTCTGCTCCTCCGAGCCCGACGCCGGCTCCGACGTGGCCTCCATGCGCACGCGCGCGGTCTACGACGAGGCCAAGGACGAGTGGGTGATCAACGGCACGAAGACCTGGGCGACCAACGGCGGCATCGCCAACGTCCACGTCGTCGTCGCGGTCGTCGACCCGGAACTGGGCTCCAAGGGCCACGCGTCCTTCATCGTGCCGGCCGGCACGCCGGGACTCGCCCAGGGCCAGAAGTTCAAGAAGCACGGCATCCGCGCCTCGCACACCGCCGAGGTCATCCTCGACAACGTCCGGGTCCCCGGTTCCTGCCTGCTCGGCGGCAAGGAGAAGCTGGACGAGCGGCTCGCCCGGGCCCGGGAGCGGGCCAGGGCCGGCGGCGAGCGGGTGAAGAACGCGGCCATGGCCACGTTCGAGGCCTCCCGCCCCGCCGTGGGCGCGATGGCGGTCGGCACCGCCCGGGCCGCCTACGAGGTCGCGCTCGACTACGCGAAGACCCGCGAGCAGTTCGGCCGGCCGATCATCGACAACCAGGGCGTGGCCTTCCAGCTCGCGGACATGCGGACGCAGATCGACGCCGCCCGGCTGCTGGTGTGGCGGGCGTCCTGGATGGCGGTCAACGGCAAGCCGTTCACCGCGGCCGAGGGCTCCATGTCCAAGCTCTTCGCCAGTGAGACGGCGAAGAAGGTCACCGCGCAGGCCATCCAGATCCTGGGCGGCAACGGCTACACCCGCGAGTACCCGGTGGAGCGGATGCACCGCGACAGCGCGATCTACACCATCTTCGAGGGCACAAGCGAGATCCAGCGCCTGGTCATCGCCCGCACCCTCGCCGGGATGCCGATCCGGTAGCGCGCGGGGGCGCGGGCGCCGTGCCGGCCCCGCGCCCCCGTGCTGTCGTCGGTCATCTGTGCCGCAGCGGTGTGAGCTGCTCGATGTCGTAGCGCCGGCGCAGCCGCTCGATCGCCTCGCGGTCCGGCGGTCCGCCGTCGCCCAGGATCTCCAGCAGCTCCTCGAAGTAGCGCTCGTGGTCCGGCGGCGGGGACGCCTGGAAGAACATCCTCGCCGGCGTGTCCGTCGGATTGGCGAACGCGTGGGGACAGCCGGGCGGTACGACGATGACCGTGCCCGGCGTCGCCCGGACCACCCGGTTGCCCGAACTCGACTCCCAGCGCTGCCAGTTGTCGGGAGTGCGGATGCGCGGCTCGAAGGCCAGCACGTCCAGTTCGCCCTCGAGGACGTAGAACAGCTCCTCGCTGCGCGTGTGCACGTGGGCGCCGACGTCGAACCCCGGCGGAACCTCCACCTCGAAGGTGGAGGCCATCCGCGAGTGCGTGCCGGTGACCTTGAACGTCACCCGCTGGGCCGGTGTCTCGACGACCCGGCCGTGGCCCGGCGGCACCAGCAGCCCCTCGGCCGGCGCCACCTCCTGGGCCGGCGGATCCGCCTGGGCCGGCGCGGCTCCCCGTGCCGCGGGCCCTTCGGGTACCGCCAGTCCCTCCGTCGTGGTCATCGGGGGCTCACCACGTCACCGGCAGGGCCGCGGGCCCGCGGATCAACGCGCCCTTCCTGAAGGGCACCTGGGCCGGGGCCACGGCCAGCCGGAGACCCGGCACCCGGTCCAGCAGGGCGTCCACCAGCAGCTCCGACTCCAGCCTGGCCAGCATGCCGCCGGGGCAGTAGTGCGGGCCGAAACCGAACGCCACGTGCGGGTTGGGGCTGCGGGTGACGTCGATCGTCTCCGGGTCGGGGAAGACCTCCGGATCGCGGTTGGCGGCAAGGTAGGAGACGTAGATCGCGTCCCCGGCCCGGATGCGGGTGCCGGAGATCTCCACGTCCTCCAGGGCGATCCGGGACAGCCCGACGGCGTTGCGGTGCGGGATGTACCGCAGCAGCTCGTCGATCGCCCTCGGTCTGATCCCCGGGTCGGAGCGCAGCCGCGCGGCCAGTTCGGGCCGGGTCAGCAGCAGGTAGAACATCTGCCCGCTGTTGTTGGTGACCGCCTCGCCGCCGATCTGGAGCAGGACCGCGAGGCCGACGGCCTCCTCCAGAGTGACCTCCTGGCGGCCCACGGCGGCGCCGAGGAGCGAGGTCACGTCCTCGCCCGCGCTGTTCTCGCGCAGGGCGACGAGATCGGAGAAGTAGGCGCTCATCTCGCGCTTGGCCTTCTCGCTGAGCTCCTTTCCGTGCGCGGAGGACAGGATGAGCTGGGTCCACGTGTGCATGCTGTGCCGGTCGGCGGCCGGCACGCCCATCAGCTCGCAGATCACCGCGATGGGGAAGGGGCTGAGCACCGCACTGGTGAGGTCGGCGGGCGGCCCGTCCTGCAGCAGCTCGTCCACCAGCTCGTCCAGCATCGCGCGCGCCCTGTCGCGGATCCGCTCCACGCCCTTGGCGGTGAACGCGGCGGCCACCGAGCGGCGCAGCCGGGTGTGGTCGGGCGGGTCGAGGAAGCCGACCGCGCCCCGGTCCGGGATGAAGTGCGGGGCGAGCCTCGTGACCTGCTTCTCCATGACGGCCTCGCGGCCGAAGCGCGGGTCGTTGGCCACCATGCGCACGTCGTCGTACCGGGTGACCAGCCAGGCCCAGCCCTCGCCGTTGGGGAGCTGGATGCGGGTGACCGGACCCTCGCTCATCAGGTCGGCCAGCACCGGGTCGAAGTCCGTCCCGGTCAGGTCGGCCACCGGCCAGTGCCGGACCGGGGGCATGGTCTCGGTGAGGGTCTCCTCGGTCATCGTGCCGTCTCGCCGTCCTGGACCCAGCGGCCCACGGTCATCTCGGCGGTGATGCCCGGCCCGAACCCGGCCAGCAGACCGCGAGCCCGGTGCTCGGCACCGCCCTCGTCGAAGAGCCGGCGCAGCGCGTCCAGGACGACGGCGCTCGCGATGTTGCCGTACTCGGTGAGCGTCGACCGGCTGAACCGGAACGCGTGCGGTTCGACCCGCAGGAACTTGCTCAGGTCGTCGAGTATTCGGGGCCCGCCGGCGTGGATGATGTAGAAGTCCAGGTCGGAGGCGTCCCAGCCGTGGTTTCCCGCGAGGTCCTGGAGCGCCGGGGCGAGCGGCTCCATGGTGGTCGGCACCCGCTTGTCCAGCAGGAAGTGGAAGCCGGTCGCCCGGACGTCGTACGCGATCCAGTCCTCGGTCTTCGGGATCAGGTACGAGCCGTTGCGCTCGAGTTGGACGCCCGTGCCGCCGCGCCCGCGCACCACGGCGGCGGCGATGCCGTCACCGAACAGGCCGTTGGACAGCAGCGAGCCGACGCCCAGGTCGGTGGGCTGGTAGCACAGCGAGCAGAACTCGCAGGCCACGATGAGTGCGTTGGCCTCGGGGTAGGCCGAACAGAAGTCGTGCGCCCGGTTGATGGCCGCACCGCCGGCCGCGCAGCCGAGCTGGGCGATCGGGAGCTGCCTGGTGGTGCTGGAGAAGTCCATCGCGTTGATCAGCCACGCGGTGAGCGAGGGCATCATGAAGCCCGTGCACGACACGTAGATGATGACATCGATGTCGGTGGTCAGGAGCTCGGCGTCGTCGAGCGCCCGCTGGATGACCGCGGGGACGCGAGCCTTGGCCTCCGCCTCGTAGAGCTTGTTGCGGTCCTCGAAGCCCGGATGCTTCAGGGTTTCCTCGATGGGCTGCACGATGTGCCGGGTGCGGACGCCCGTGTTCTCGATCAGCCGGAGGGCCAGCGGGAGCTGGGGGTGGTCCGCGTGGTGCAGGCGCGCCAGCTCCAGCGTCTCCTCCATCGTGATCACATGCTCTGGTACGGACACCGAGGGTCTGCACAAAGTCGCCATGAGCCGTCCCTGCTTTCGCCGTCCGGCAGGCCTTCGCCCGCCGTCAGAAGGTGGTCCACCCAGGTTCACCCGACGGGGCGACGATCTCGCGTCGGACTACTCCGAACCGGTGACAAGGGGTCAGGGACGGCCATGCTGCGAAACCCCCCGGAACGGCTACGGCGCCCCGCTGCTGTGGGCGATGCACGCCACGTCGATACGGTCCGCGAGCTTCGCCAGTTCGATGGTCAGCGCGGCCACCGTGTCCTCGTCGAGCCGCTCCCCGGCCTCGACGAGATGCAGCCACCGCCCGCCCACGGTCCGCAGCAACTTGCTCACGTCGGCCGCTGCCACCTGCAAGGTACCTCGGTCGTCGACGATCAGAGGCAGGGTCACTTCGCGGTTCACAATCGGGATGGTAGCCGCGCGGCCCTCACGCACCCTGCCAAACCGTGGTGATGTTGCAGAACTCCCGGATTCCGTGCCCGGACAGCTCACGCCCGTAGCCGGAGCGCTTCACCCCGCCGAAGGGGAACGCCGGATGGGATGCCGTCATCCCGTTCACGTAGACGGCGCCCGCCTCCAGGTCCCGGGAGAACCGCTCCACCTCGCGCTCGTCCCGGGTCCACACGTTCGAACTCAGGCCGAACGGCGAGTCGTTGGCGATGAGCACCGCCTCGTCGAGGTCGCCGGCCCGGTACAGCGTGGCGACCGGTCCGAACGCCTCCTCGCGGTGGATGCGCATCTCCCGGGTGATGCCCGCCAGGACGGTCGGCGGGTAGTACCAGCCCGGTCCGTCCGGGCGCTCGCCGCCGCAGAGCACCTCGGCCCCCGCGCGCTTCGCGTCGTCGACCAGCTCCTCCAGGTCCCTGCGCCCCTGCTCGCTGGCGAGCGGGCCGACCTCCGTGTCCTCCTCCAGCGGGTCGCCCGTCCGCAGCGCCGCCATGCCCGCGACGAACCTCTCCGCGAAGGCGTCGTAGACGTCGCCGTGCACGATGAACCGCTTGGCCGCGATGCAGGACTGCCCGTTGTTCTGGACGCGGGCGGTCACGGCGACGGCGGCCGCGCGGTCGAGGTCGGCGGAGGGCATGACGACGTACGGGTCGCTGCCGCCCAGCTCCAGCACCGTCTTCTTGATCATCTCGCCGGCGGTGGAGGCGACGGCCCGCCCGGCCGGTTCGCTGCCGGTCAGCGTCGCGGCCCTGACCCGCTCGTCGCGCAGGACGTCGTCCACCGCGGCCGAGCCGATCAGCAGCGTCTGGAAGCACCCCTCGGTGAAGCCCGCCCGGTGGAACAGGTCCTCCAGGTACAGCGCCGTCTGCGGCACGTTCGAGGCGTGCTTGAGCAGTCCCACGTTGCCGGCCATCAGCGCGGGCGCGGCGAAGCGGATCACCTGCCACAGCGGGAAGTTCCAGGGCATCACGGCGAGCACCGGGCCGAGCGGCCGGTAGCGGACCCGGACCCGGGAGGCGCCGGAGTCCCGCACGTCCTGCTCGGGCGGCTCCTCGTCGGCCAGCAGTCCCTCCGCGCGTTCGGCGTACCAGCGCATCGCCTTGGCGCACTTGGCGGCCTCCGCGCGGGCCTGCGTGACCGGCTTCCCCATCTCGGTGGTCATCACCCGGCCGATCTCCCGCTGGTCCTCGTCCAGCAGGTCGGCGGCCCTGTTCATCATCGTTGCGCGTTCGGCGAACGTGGTCGTCCGGTACGTGCGGAACGTGGCCTCGGCGAGCTGGAGCCGGCGCTCCAGCTCCTCCTCGCCCATGGCCTCGTACGTCTTGAGCGTCTCGCCGTTCGCCGGGTTCACCGTCGCGATGGGCATGGCTGACCTCCCTGGGAGCGGGCTTGCTTCGACCTTCGCGCGCGACACCGCCCGTCGCAACGCGTACGCCGCTGTTCAGACCGAATGCTCCGCCAGCCGGTCGAGAAACGCCGCCTGCGCCGTGATGATCACCTCGCGGGCCCGGTCCAGACCGAACCACGCGACGCGGTCCAGTTCCGGGAACTCCTGGGTGCGGCCGGACCTCGGCGGCCACTCCATGGTGAAGGTGCCCGGCTCGATGGTCTCCGGGTCCAGGTCCGCCTCCACCGCCCACGCGGTGACGACCTTGCCGCCCCGCTGCACGACCTCGCCCAGGGGCACGGCCTCCCCGTCGGGCGGCGCCAGCCCCAGTTCCTCGCGGAACTCCCGCCGGGCCGCCTCCCAGGCGGGCTCGGCGGCGTCGTACTCGCCCTTGACCACGGTCCACGCACCGGCGTCCTTCCGCGCGAAGAACGGCCCGCCCATGTGGCCGAGCAGCACCTGGAGTCCGTCGTCGGCGCGCCGGAACAGCAGCAGGCCCGCGCTGCGCCTCGTCGCCCTGACGGTCATGGCCCGACCTCCGGGTGGGCCGCCAGCAGGGCCTCGACGGTGTCGGCCTCCTCGGGCCGCTTGTCCTCGCGGTAGCGGATCACCCGGGCGAAGCGAAGGGTGACGCCGGCCGGGTAGCGGGAGGAGCGCTGCAGGCCGTCGTAGGCGATCTCCACGACGAGTTCGGGGCGCACCCTGACCCCCCAGGCCCCGTCCTCGACGGCCAGTTCCCGCAGTCTCCGCGTCTGCCAGGCGAGCATCGCGTCGGTCATGCCCTTGAAGGTCTTGCCGAGCATCGCGAAGCCGCCGTCCGGGGTCCGGGCGCCGAGGTGGAGGTTGGACAGCCTGCCGGTGCGGCGGCCGTGGCCCCACTCGGCGGCGAGCACCACCAGGTCGAGGGTGTGCACCGGCTTGACCTTCAGCCAGGAGGCGCCGCGCCGGCCCGCGCTGTAGGCGGCGTCCAGCGCCTTGACCACCACGCCCTCGTGGCCGCGGGCCAGCGTGTCCGCGAGGAACCGCTCCGCCGCGCCGGCTTCCCCGGGCCCGGACACCACCGTCCTGCGGACCCGCATGGGCTCCGGCACCAGCCGGGCCAGCTCGGCGTGCCGCTCGGCGAACGGCAGGTCCAGCAGGTCGCGTCCGTCGACCGACAGGGCGTCGAAGAACACGGGGGAGACGGGGACCTCGCCGGCCGCCCGTGCCACGTCCGTCCGGGAGCCGACCCGGCCGGCCGTCTCCTGGAAGGAGCGGGGCCGGCCGGCCGCGTCGAAGGAGATCACCTCACCGTCCAGGATGAACCTCTCGCCCGCGAGACCGAGCGCGGCGGCGCGGACCTCGGGCAGCCGGTCGGTGATGTCGTCCAGGGTGCGGGTGTGGATCCGGACGCCGTCGCCGTCCCGGTGGACCTGGACGCGGATGCCGTCCAGCTTCTCCTCCACCGCGCAGGAACCCAGCTTCTCCACCGCCTCGGCGACCGAGGAGGCGCTGTGCGCGAGCATCGGATGCACCGGCCGGCCGACGGTCAGCCGGAACCGCTCCAGCGCCCCGGGTCCCTCGGCCAGCAGCGCCTGCGCCACCGCCTGCAGCGATCCGGCGAGCATCACCGCCCGCCGCACGTCCGCCGGGTCCGCGCCGGTCGCCCGGGCGAGCCCCTCCACCGCCACCGCGTCCAGGGCGCCCTGCCGGACCTCGCCGGTGAGCAGGCCGCGCAGGAAGCGCTGTTCGGTCTCGGTGGCCGCGCCCATCAGCTCCGCGACGAGCCGGAGCCGCTCCGCCTGGGAGCCGGGCCCGGACACCTTGCCCAGCTCGCTGAGCCGGGCGTCGACCTCACGCACCGTGAGCGCCGGTCCGGCGGCCGGCGGGACCGGACGGCTCAGCACCTTCCAGCCCACACCGATCCGGCCCTGCGGGAGGCGGCCGGCCAGGTAGGGGATGACGATCGGGACGTCGTCCGCCTCCGCCTCCCGGAACAGCTCCGCGAGCAGGGCGGTCTTGCGGGATCGGGCCGCCGTCGCGGCGACCTCCCCGGACACCTCGGCCAGCCGGGTCAGCAGCATGCAGTCATGGTGCACCGCGGGGGCGGGGTCTACACCTGCGCGGCCGCGTCGAGGTCGGCGAAGAGCAGTTCCGCGTTGATCGCCGCCCCGGCCCGGTAGCCTCGGCTGGCCGCGTTCACCACCTGCTCGGCGAAGCCGCTCGCGTTGCCCGCCGCCCACAGCCCCGGCACGCTCGTCAGGCCCCGCTCGTCGATCACCGGGTAGCCACCGAACGGCGTCTCCTGGAGCTCCGCGCCCAGCCGCACGAACAGCTCGTTGCGCGGGACGGCGCGCGGGGCGACGTAGAGCACCTCGCGCTCGTGGACCGTGCCCGCTCCGGAGGGGCCGTCCCCGGCGAGCCGGACGCCGGTGAGCCGGTCCCCGTCGGCCAGCACCTCGGCCACCTCGCCGGGCACGACCTCGACACCGGCGGCGTCGAGCCTGCGCCGGTCGACGTCCGCCAGTTCCGCCTCCCGCACCTGGTGCAGGAAGAGCCGCACATCTTTGGACCACTGGGTGACTATCAGCGCCTGGTGCACGCTCAGGGGACTGCTCGCGACCACGCCGGTCGCCAGGTCGCGGACCTCCCAGCCGTGGCAGTACGGGCAGTGGACCACGTCCCGGCCGAACCGTTCGGCGAGGCCGGGGATCGGCGGGAGCTCGTCCCCGAGCCCGGTCGCGACGACCAGGTGCCGGGCCCGGACCACGCCGCCGCCCGCGAGCGTCACGGTGAAGTCCCCGTCCCGCGCCGCGTCCACCACCCGGTCCCGGACCAGTGCCACGCCGTACCGGGCGATCTCCTCACGTCCGGTCGCCAGGAACTCCGCCGGGGACATCCCGTCCCGGGACAGATAGCCCTGCATGTGCGCGGACGGCGCGTTGCGCGGCTCACCCGCGTCGACGACCAGCGTGCGCCGCCTGGCCCGGCCCAGCACCAGCGCCGCGGACAGCCCGGCCGCCCCGCCGCCGACCACGACGGCTTCGTAGCTCTCGGTCATGTGACCACCTCCGCCGCCGACGGTCGCGCGGAGGCTGCCGTGTTGACAAACTTCTTTGCCGATTCTGCAATGAGGTCATGAGCGGCGAACGAACCGGCAGTGCGCGCAGCGGCCAGGGCGCCGAGGACGCCGACGGCGTCCTGGCGGGCGTCGGGCCGAGACTGCGGCGGATCCGCAAGGAGCGGGAGGTGACGCTGGCGGCGCTGTCCGAGGCCACCGGCATCTCGGTCAGCACCCTGTCCCGGCTGGAGTCCGGCCTGCGCCGGCCCAGTCTCGAGCTGCTGCTGCCCATCGCGCGGGCCCACCAGGTGGCGCTGGACGAACTGGTCGGCGCCCCGCCGGTCGGCGACCCCGTGGTGCGGGCGAAACCGGTCGAACGAGGCGGCCGCGTCTTCTGGCCGCTCACCCGCCAGCCCGGCGGCCTGCAGGCGTTCAAGATCCTCGAACCGCAGCGCAACCAGGAGCCGGACCAGCGCACCCACGAGGGCTACGAGTGGCTGTACGTGCTCTCGGGGCGGCTGCGGCTCGTGCTCGGCGAGCACGACGTGGTGCTCTCGGCGGGGGAGGCGGCGGAGTTCGACACCCGGGTGCCGCACTGGTTCGGGTCGACGGGAGAGGGGCCGGTGGAGTTCCTCAGCCTGTTCGGACCCCAGGGGGAACGGATGCACGTGCGGGCGCGGCCCACGCGCAAGTGACGCGGACTACTGTCCCCTGATCGGCAAGCGACCGCTTAGTATGCCGTCGGAACCCGGTCAGACGAAGCAGTCCCGTGGAGGCCCCGCATGCAGGCATGGCAAGTGCACGAGAACGGCGAGCCGCGCGAGGTGATGCGCCTGGCGGAGGTGGAGCGGCCCACGCCCGGTGACGGCCAGGTGCTGCTGCGCGTGCGGGCCGCCAACATCAACTTCCCGGACGCCCTGCTCTGCCGGGGGCAGTACCAGGTGCGGCCGCCGCTGCCGTTCACGCCCGGCGTGGAGATCTGCGCCGAGACCGAGGACGGCCGCCGGGTGATCGCCAACCCCGCGCTGCCGTACGGCGGTTTCGCCGAGTACGCCGTCGCCGACGCCCGCGCGCTGCTGCCCGCGCCCGGCTCCCTGGACGACGCCGAGGCCGCCGCGCTGCACATCGGCTACCAGACCGGCTGGTTCGGGCTGCACCGCCGGGCCCGCCTGGAGGCGGGGGAGACCCTGCTGGTGCACGCCGCCGCCGGTGGGGTCGGCAGCGCGGCCGTACAGCTAGGCAAGGCCGCGGGCGCCACCGTCATCGGCGTGGTCGGCGGCGCCGAGAAGGCCGCCGTCGCCCGCGAGCTGGGCTGTGACGTGGTCGTCGACCGGCACGCCGAGGACGTCGTCGCGGCCGTGAAGGAGGCCACCGGCGGCCGGGGCGCCGACGTGATCTACGACCCCGTCGGCGGCGAGGCCTACGCCCAGTCCGCCAAGCTCGTCGCCTTCGAGGGGCGGATCGTCGTCGTCGGGTTCGCCAGCGGCGCCATCCCGAGCCCCGCCCTCAACCACGCCCTGGTGAAGAACTACGCGATCCTCGGCCTGCACTGGGGCCTGTACAACACCAAGGACCCCGGGCTGGTCCTGCACTGCCACGAACGGCTCACCGAGCTGGCCGCGACGGGCGCGATCAAGCCGCTGGTGAGTGAGCGGGTGCCGCTGGACGGCGCCGCCGACGCCGTGCAGCGGGTCGCCGACGGGGTGACCACCGGCCGGGTGGCCGTGGTCCTGGACAAGGGAGCCGCCGCATGACCGACGCAGCGGAACTGCGCCGCCGTACACAGGAGTTGCTGGCCTCACACCCGCCGGCCGGCACCGGGCGCCTGGACTTCCTGCGGGCCCGGTTCGACGCGGGCCTGGCCTGGGTGCACTTCCCGGCGGGCCTCGGCGGGCTGGACGCCCCACGCTCCCTGCAGGCCGTCGTGGACGCCGAACTCGAGGCCGCCGGCGCCCCGGACAACGACCCCCGGCGCATCGGCATCGGCCTCGGCATGGCGGCGCCGACGATCCTCAAGTACGGCACGGAGGAGCAGAAGCGGCGCTTCCTGCGGCCCCTGTGGACCGGCGAGGAGGTCTGGTGCCAGCTCTTCAGCGAGCCGGGCGCCGGCTCCGACCTGGCCGCGCTCGGCACCCGGGCGGTCCGCGGGAGCGGAGGGGACTGGGTGGTCAACGGGCAGAAGGTGTGGACCTCCAGCGCCCACCTCGCCCGCTGGGCCATCCTCATCGCCCGCACCGACCCGGAGCTGCCCAAGCACCGGGGCATCACCTACTTCCTGTGCGACATGACCGACCCGGGCGTCGAGGTGCGGCCGCTGCGCCAGATCACCGGCGAGGCCGAGTTCAACGAGGTCTTCCTGACGGACGTCCGCATCCCCGACAGCCGCCGCCTCGGCGAGATCGGGGACGGCTGGCGGGTCGCGCAGACCACGCTGAACAACGAGCGGGTCGCCATCGGCGGCATGCGGCTGCCCCGCGAGGGCGGCATGATCGGCCCGGTGTCGAAGACCTGGCGCGAGCGGCCGGAGCTGCGCACCCACGACCTGCACCAACGGCTGCTGAAGCTCTGGGTCGAGGCCGAGGTGGCCCGCCTCACCGGTGAACGCCTGCGCCAGCAGCTCGTCGCCGGCCAGCCCGGCCCCGAGGGCGCCGGCATGAAGCTCGCCTTCGCCCGCCTCAACCAGGAGATCAGCGGCCTGGAGGTCGAACTCCGCGGTGAGGAAGGGCTGCTGTACGACGACTGGACCATGCGCCGCCCCGAACTGGTGGACTTCACCGGCCGCGACGCCGGATACCGCTACCTGCGCTCCAAGGGCAACAGCATCGAGGGCGGGACCAGCGAGGTCCTGCTGAACATCGTCGCCGAGCGTGTCCTCGGCCTGCCGGCCGAGCCGCGCACCGACAAGGACGTCGCCTGGAAGGACCTGGCCCGATGAGCACCCAGCCGGATCTCCTCTACTCCGAGGAGGAAGAGGCGCTGCGCGCCGCCGTCCGCGATCTGCTCACGGACCACTGCGACGCGGCCGGCGTGATCGCCCGCACCGAGTCGGACGCCCCGCACGACCTCGCGCTGTGGAAGTCCCTCGCCGACGGCATGGGCCTGGCCGGACTGCTGGTGCCCGACGCGCTGGGCGGCCAGGGCGCGACCCACCGCGAGGCCGCCGTCGTCCTCGAGGAGCTGGGGCGCGCCGTCGCGCCGGTGCCGTATCTCAGCAGCGCGGTCGTCGCCACCGAGGCCCTGCTGGCCTGCGGGGACGAGGAGTTGCTCGGCCGCCTGGCGTCCGGCCGGACGGTCGGCGTCCTCGCGGTGGGACTGCACACGGCCCCGGACGCCCGCCCTCGCACCGCGCGGGTGGAGAACGGCTCGCTGCACGGTGAGCTGACCGGCGTGGCGGACGCGACCGCGGCCGACGTCCTGCTCGTCCCGGCCGACGACGGCGGGCTGTACGCCGTGGCCGCCGGGACGGCGACCGTCACCGCGCAGGTCTCCCTCGACCTGACCCGTCCGGTCGCCACCGTCACGCTCGACGGAGCGCCCGGACGCCGCGTCGGCGACGCGGAACCGGCCGTACGGCGGGCCCTGCGGGCCGGCGCCGGACTGCTCGCCTCCGAACAACTGGGCGTTGCCGACTGGGCGTTGACCGAGACCGTGCGGTACCTGAAGGAACGCAAGCAGTTCAACCGGCCGGTCGGCGGCTTCCAGGCGCTCAAGCACCGGCTCGCCCAGCTCTGGCTCGAGGTCGTCAGCCTCCGGGCCGCCGCCCGGGCCGCCGCCGACGCCCTCGCCACCGGCGCGGACACCGACGTCACGGTGGCCGTCGCCCAGGCCTACGCCGGGCCGGTGGCCGTCCGCGCCACCGAGGAGGCGGTCCAGCTCCACGGCGGGATCGGGATGACCTGGGAACACCCCGCGCACCTGCACCTGAAGCGCGCCAAGGCCGACTCGATCGCCTACGGCACGGCGGGCGCCCACCGCGAGGCGCTGGCCGCGCTGGTCGACCTGCGGGCACCCTGACGCACGGCGTGTGAAGCCCGCCCCGCCCCGGGGCGGGCTTCCGCGTGCGCGGGCCCGCGCGACGGAGTGAACAGGGGGTGGCAGTCCGGCCAATTCCTTCGGCATCACCGGTGCCGCGCACGCGCGGGCAGCGCGTCAGGTTCTGGGCCACCCCGGACACGGCCCGACCGGCCCGCGACGCGCTGTGGGCGGAACTCCTCGCGGCCGGCGTCGACCACCTCTACACCGACGACCTCGCCGGCCTGGAGGTCGTCCTCGACGCACACCCGTCCGTCCGACATCACACGATCGGAGGACACGTCAGCCACCCGTACAAACCCTCCACTACGCCACACTTGCGGCCGAACGCCGCTCAAGGGGCGTGGCGGAGGAGGTTGACGATGGCGATTTCCATCTCTGTGGTGCTGCTGCTCCTGATCCTGGCGGTGGTGTTCATCCGCAACGGCGCGCTGAAGATGTCACACGCCCTGGTCTGCATGCTGCTCGGGTTCTACCTGGCCAGCACCAGCATGGCGCCGACCATCCACAGCGGGCTCACCGCGACGGCCGACCTGGTGAGCAGCCTGCGGCCGTGACCCGCGAGGTCAGCCGGAGAAGACCCCGATGCCGTTCGGCACCGGGCGTTCGGCGCCGCCGCTCGGATGGTTGCGGACCGTCACGCCGCTCGCGCCCTTGCCGCGGGTGACCATCTCGCTCGACCCGCCGCCGTCGAGGTTGAACGCGTCGGAGGCGCCCAGGCCGCGCATGGTGGCCGCCTCCTCGGCGATCGTCAGGCCGGTACGGGAGTCGTCGGCGCCGTCCAGCGCCAGCAGCAGCATCTGCCGTCCGCCGCCCCGGAGACCGGCGACGGTGCGGACGGCGGAGGTGCTGTCGTCGAGTCCGGACAGCGGCGTGCCGTCACGGAGCACCGGGTAGCCGCCGATCGCGAACGCGTAGGGCACCTTGGCGGTGGCCGCCACCAGGCCGTGGGTCACGGACACCGGGTCGCCCACGGCCAGCTCGCGCAGCTCCCGCGCCCCCCGCTCGCGGCCCACCAGCACCGTGGTGCCCGAGGGGATCGGACCGCTGCCCGGTCCGCCGGCGGTGGCGACCACCCGGCCGCCGCGCACCGTCACCTCGTAGGCGTCGGTGCCGCAGGAAGCCGCCCGGTCGGTGTCCGTGCCGCAGACGGCGCGCACCCGGGAGACGCCGCCCCACCGGGAGGTGAACGCGCCCACCGAGTTCTGCGGCAGCGCGTACTGGTTGAGGCCGCCCAGCCGGAGCCTCCCCCCAGGTGTGGTCACGGAGCCGGTGAGGGAGAGGCGGTCCAGACGGGCCCGCCGGTCGGTGCCCACCCCGAGCACCTCCCGTGTGGTGGTCCCGGGCGGCAGTGCCGGCCCGAACCGCTGTCCGTCGGGCACCGCCGCCTTGAGCACCCGTCCGCCCGCCACCGCCGGACCCACGGTGGCGCCGGTGGCCTCGACGCCCGGGTGCTGGGTCTCGGTGATGTCGAAGAAGTCGCCGTTGACTCCGGCGACCGCGCCGGCCGTGTCCGCCAGCCGGGACACGGTCGCCCGGGCGGCCACCGCCCCGGGGTGCAGCAGGTCCACCCGGACGTGCGGGTTGCCCAGGTCGACGGTGAGCAGATGGGCGTGGGTGCGCCCGGCCGCCGCTCTGATGTCGAACTCCCGGTACGTGACCCCCGGGGCGATCCGCCTGCCGGTGCCGCCCTCCGGTACGGCACTGGCCGGCGCCGCCCCCGTCAGGGCCGCGCCGGCCAGCACACCGAACGCCGTGAGCACCGTGAGAGCCGATCTGCCCGCCCTCGTCCGCCGTCCGTCCCGTTTCATCGCGCCCCCTGATGACTCGTCAACTGTCGTCAGCGCTCAGGGGAAGTGCACCAGACGACGGTGACGTACGGGACGGCTAGGCGTCGACTACGCGAGAACGGGTGAGAAAACGCACCCCCTCGGGTGCCTCCAGCGAGAAACCGCTCCCTCGTCCGGGTACGACGTCCACGATCAGCCGGGTGTGGCTCCAGGCCTCGTACTGGCTCCGCGACATCCAGAAGGTCACGGGCTCCTCGACGCCGTCCACTGCCAGTTCGGCCAGCAGCACGTCGGAACCGCCGGTGCGGAACTCGCCGTCCGGGTAGCACATGGGCGCGCTGCCGTCGCAGCAGCCGCCGGACTGATGGAACATCAGCGGTCCGTGCGCGGCACGCAGCCGGCGGACCAGCTCGGCCGCCTGCGGGGTGAGTTCGACGCGGGGCAGTTCCTCTTGCATGGTCACCGTCCTGGAGCACCGGGAGCTGGGATCCCGTCGAGTCTCACCTCTCCCCGGCCGCGCGTCCAGCACGCGGAGGCCACGTCCGGCGCCGCCGAGGGGAGTTGAGGACGTCCGCCGCCCCGGTGAGTGCGCCGGCGGGGGCCTTGGACGAGTGTTCGACTTCCGTTTCCGGCGCTGTATAGGATCCCGCCTGAATTGATCATGTAACCCGAGAGGGTGCACGTGGCAAGGGGGGCGATGTGCGCGATTCCGCCTGCTATTGGCATGTCCATGGCAGTCTTTTCGGGTCGAGGACGCCGCGTCCGGACGCGGGCGCCGGTGCGCGCGGCGGCCACCGCCACGGCGAACTCCGACCATCCGAAGGAAACCGTTGAAGCCGATAAGACAGCGGCTGTCGGTGCCGGTCGTCACCCTGGTGGCCACCGCGCTCACGCTGCCGCTCACCCTGCCCGCGCAAGCGGCCGAACCCGCGCCGCCCAAGGGCGCCACACAGTGGCGGGCTCCCCACACCAAGGACGTCGACAAGCCCGCCTCGGTGCCCGCCGGCGACCGGGGCGAGGCACTGGGCGAGCACTACCGGAAGTCCTCCGACCGCGCCTTCACCACCTCCGGCGACGCCACCGGCTTCCACCTGCTCGTGGCGGGCGAGAAGGACGGCTACGCCTGGAAGACCGCCGCCACGCTCAGCGAGCCGGGCTTCGACACGGACGGCTGGATCGGCAACGCCTGCCTGACCGCCTCGGGCAGGCGCGCCGCCGTCGCCTACGCGCCCCGCACGTTCACCAACAAGCCCGAACTGATGGCCCGGGGCGCGTTCACCGCCCTCGTGGACCTCACCACGGGCAAGGTCACCAAGCTTCCCTTCACCGCGTCGCTCGCCTACTTCTCCCCGGGCTGCGGCACCGGTGAGCAGGCCGTGTTCACCCAGCTCTCGGACGACGGCGACGAGAGCCTGCGGTCCCGCCTGATCAGGATCGACGCGGCCACCGGCCGGCAGGACGCGCCGCTCACCTATCCGGGCGAGGTCACCTCGGCCGTCCCCACCCGGAACGGCATCGTCGCCGCGCACGGCAACCGGCTGGTGATCGCGCGCGCCAAGGGCAGGCTCACCGAGATCGCCGCCACGCGGACGGTCCCCTTCCAGCTCACCGTGGACAGCGCGGGCGGTGTGACCTACATCGACCGCACCAGGACCAGCGGCACCCGGAAGACGTCCACCGGCTACGCGCTCCACCTGGACGCGGCCCGGCTCGGCCGGAAGCACGCCAGGGCCACCACCGTCGCCCAAGGCAGGCTGACCGACTGGGACCTGGCGTCCTCGGCCGACGGAACCGTGTTCGTCACCGGCAGGGCGAAGACCACCGGCACCCTGCCCGGGACCGTCAGGAACCCCGGCCACATCGCCAAGGGCGCCCTGATCTCCAGCCACGGCCACGCCGCCGTCACCACGGCATGGGCCGACGGCGAGGCGGCACCCCTGCGCGGCGACGAGGCGGCCGGCGCCCGCACCGCCCGCATGACGATGCGCCTGCTGCGCAGCGGCACGACCGTCACCCTGGACTCCCGCCCCGGGGAGAACCGGATCGGCGGGCGGAAGGCGGCCCGGCAGGGAGCGGCCTTCTCGCCCGCGCTGCCGCGGCCCGAGGAGGCGTCCGGGGGCCCCTCCACGCAGACCGCGCGCCTCCAGCCGCTGTCGGCGTCACCCTCCGGGCCCAGCGAGGACGAGACGGAACGCACCTGCTCCGTGGCCCGCAACGACGTGCGGAAGATGGCCTTCCAGCCCACCCCGCGCCAGGTGGAATGGGCCGTGGACCAGGCCGTCGTCGGCAAGCTCGACTTCTACCGCCCGCCAGACTGGAAGGGCACCGGGATGGGCGGCTACCAGCCGCAGGGCCTGTTCCCGGCGGTCGTCCTGGAGGGCGACCCCAACGGCCGGCTCGACACCGAGGACGGCACCAACGACCGCTGGCACATCCCCGCACAGATCCTCCTCGGCGTCACCGCCCAGGAGTCCAACATGTGGCAGGCGGGCCGCTACGCCGTCCCCGGCGTGACCGCCAACAGCCTCATCGGCAACTTCTACGGCATCAAGTACTCCGCCGACGGCACCCAGAACGACCCCTGGAGGATCGACTGGTCCAAGGCGGACTGCGGCTACGGCATCACCCAGGCCACGGACGGCATGCGCCTGCCCGGTCACGACCAGCCCACCAAGTCCGTCCTCCAGCAGGAGGCCGTCGCGCTCGACTACACCGCGAACATCGCGGCCGGCGCGCAGATCCTCTCCCAGAAGTGGAACGAGACCCGCAAGGCCGGGCTGAAGGTCAACGACGGCCACCCGCAGTGGATCGAGAACTGGTTCTTCGCCCTGTGGGCGTACAACTCCGGCTTCTACGCCGACGCGGACTCCGCCGGGCACCAGGGCGTGGGCTGGACCAACAACCCGGCCAACCCGCTGTGGAAGGCCAACCGGCTGCCCTTCCTGGAGAGCGCGGTCGGCGGCGACGACTACAGCCACGCCGCGCACCCGCAGGACTGGCCGTACGAGGAGAAGGTGATCGGCTGGGCCGCCCGCCCCCTCTCCGCCATGTTCGCCCCGGGCGACATGCAGGCCGGATACCGCCCCGCCTGGTGGAACACCATCGGCGACCGCAGCAACGCCAAGCCGCCCGTCGACCTGTTCTGCGACTCCTCCAACAGCTGCGAGCCGTCCAAGATCGGCGACAACGACTCCAACGACCCCGGCCAGGGCGCCTGCACGCTCGACTCCGGCACCAGTGACACCAACCCGCACTGGCTGCACTGCTGGTGGAACAAGTCCGTCCAGTGGAAGAACTGCACCACCGGCGCGCAGTGCGGCAACCAGGTCCACCGCTTCAACACCAGCTACCCCGAGCAGCCGGACGCCAACTCCTACCCGCCGCGCTGCAGCAGCGGTCTGGCCTCCGGCGCCCTGATCGTCGACGACGTCGACGACGGTGTCACCCCCGCCGGCTCCGCCGGCCGCAGTTGCGGTCCCGTCAGGTCGGACGGGACGTTCACCCTCAGCTACCACGCGTGGAACGGCACCTACCCCGGCAAGATGGACACGCACCAGATCGGTGCCGGCTACGGCAACCACTTCTGGTTCGCCCACACCCGCCAGCCCGAGTCCGGCGACAAGGCCGACCGGATGGAGGTCACCGGCACCTGGAAGCTGGGCAAGGCGGTCCCCGGCGGCCAGGCGAAGGTGTACGCGCACGTTCCCGACCACGGGGCGCAGACCGGTGAGGCCGACTACCGCATCAAGACGCCGTTCGGCGTGAAGACCAAGACGGTCTCCCAGTCCGCCAACCAGTCGAACAAGTGGGTCGACCTAGGCGCCTACCGGTTCAACGACAGCATCCCGGAAGTCAGCCTGTCGAACTTCAACAGCGGTGGCACCGGCGACAAGGACATCGCCTACGACGCCGTCGCGTTCGTGCCCGGCAACTACGACGGCATGCCGAACATCGCCTTCTCCGACCCGGACGTCAACTCCCCGCAGCCCGGCGACATCACCACCCCGCAGGACATGACCCCCGACGGGGTGAGCATCGGTGACCCGCTGGACTCCATCCAGCAGCAGTACTCCGACCCGAAGCACACCTACGTCCCCTGGTGCGCGGCCAAGCCCTTCGGCTGGGGGACCAGCCGCAAGATCTGGACCAACCGCACCGAAGGCTGCATCAAGGGCCGCTTCGGGTTCGTCAAGTCGGTCAACGGGGAGGTCACCGGTACCGCGACCTTCGAGTTCCAGGCCGAGATGAAGCTGTACTCCGACGAGGTCGGCTGGAACACCGCGTTCAAGTTCCGGATCGTCGACGCGTCCGGCGAGGCGGCGGCCGAGCCGATCTACCTCACCGTCGACGACTCCTGCTCCCTGGACTGCAAGAAGAACGGCCCGCGCTCCGACTCCGGCAACCTGTGGTGGGAGTACGGCCTGGGCGACCACCACGTGTACTCCATGTCGCAGATCTGGAACTGGGGTGAGTCCAGGCCGTCCGACCTGGCGTTCCTCAAGTGGTCCATGCGGGGCGAGATCGGCGGTGTCATGTCCTCCAACGACACGGACGTCACCAGCGGCGCCGAGGCGCAGATCCGCTGCGACTCCACCGTCCCGCAGGCCTACCCGGGCTGCGTGTTCGACCGGTACAAGCCGACCTACGTGATGAACTCCAAGAAGTTCCCCGCCGCGGCCGCCCACGCCTGGCTCGTCCAGAACAAGCTCCCCGGGCACTTCGGCAGCAAGACCCTGGGCACGCCGCTCACCTACCTCGGCAGCAACGTGATGTCGGCGAGCGATCCCACCAAGAAGCAGAGCACCGCCAACCGCGAGGTCATCTGCCCCACCAGCTGGCCACGCAACCAGGACGTCACCCTGTCCCCGGAACTGAACGAGGGGGACCCGCCCAAGGACGACCGGCCGTCCTGCGACGAGTTCGCCTTCGCCGCCAGCTACGACAGCGCCGGCATGGCAAACGGATACAACCCGGTCGCCTCCGGTGACGAGTGCCTGCAGACCTACGCCAAGAAGGGCGGCGACGGCGTCTGGCACCTGCTGTCCGATCCCCGCTACCCGCTGCCCGAGTGGAACGAGAAGTGCGGCCGCGCCACCATCTCCAACAACCAGAACACCCAGTCCATGCGGCCCTTCGGACAGTTCATCGTCCGCAACAGGCTGACGGACAAGGACCAGTACTGGCTCGACCTCGACGGGTTCACCCCGTGACCGTGAACCGCTGAACAGCACTGTGGCCCGGAAGCCTCCCGCTCCCGGGCCACAGCCCTGTTCGGGGACCGGCTACCAGCAGACGAGACCCTCGCGCACGGTCGGCAGGTGCGGGGACCGACGGCCCATCACCGTGAACGGGCCGACCCCCTCCAGCGCGTCCGCCACGGTGCCCAGGTAGTCGGCCAGCGACGGGAAGGCCGGCTCGGGGAAGCTCTCCTCCTCGTACCTGTGCACCGGCGCCGGATCCTGCCCGCCGGACACGTCGAGGAACAGCCCGGAGTGCGCCTCCCGCTGCCGGAAGGCGGGGATCCAGCCCTCCTTCCAGTACTCGTAGCGGGACCCCGGCTCCTGCAGGGAGAGGCTGGCCCGCCTGTTGCCCGTGTACAGCGAGCCGATGAGCTCGACGTCGTTGAACACCAGACCGGAGGGGAACAGGGCGTCGCCGCCGCCCGGAGCGTCCTGGAGGGCGCCGCCGGCCGCGGCCCGGTGCCCGGCCGTGCTGCCGTTGTTCACCATCAGGACCTGCCGCAGGTCGGCCGGCAGGTCCAGCCCCATCCGGGACTCGGCCAGCCCGATCTCCTCCTGCGTGGCCGGAGGGTTCAGGGCCTCGGCATGCGCGGGGGCGTTCGCGGAGATCCAGCGGGCGATACGGGACCACGCCTCGACTGCGCTGCTCAATGCGGTCTCTTTCCTCACGGGAACGCTTCGTGCCTCGGAGCTGACCGAATGATCGCACGAACGACAGACGCCGCTCAGATACGGTCCTGGCCCAGCTCCGTGCCCAGCGCGACGTTCCAGCGCCCCGCCCGGCCGGTGAACTCCGCAGCGGTCAGGGGCCGTACGTCGATCCGCCAGAAGGCGGCCTCCGGAGCGCCGAGCACCCGCACGGTCACGGCCCGCACGATCTCCGGCTCGACCACCGCTACCGTGCGACCGGCGGACCGGGCGGCCTCCTCCAGCCAGCCCCCGACCCGGGCGCACAGCAGGCGCACCGACTCTCCGCCGTGCGGGCTCGCCGCCGGGTCGGCCAGCCACCGGGCCAGCGCCTCCGGTTCCCCGGCACCGACCTCGTCGAGGGTCCGCCCCCGCCAGCGGCCCATGTCCAGCCCGGCCAGGGCGGGTTCGGGGCGTGCGCCGAGACCCAGCGCGGCCGCCGTCTGCCGGCAGCGGACGGTGGGGGAGACGAGGACCGTGGCGGCCGGCCGCAGTCCGTCCGCGGCCGAACGGGCGCGCGCCGCGCCGGCCGCGTCGAGTGAGCACCCGTCGTCGAACCGGGCCTCCCGCAGGGCCGGGTTCATCGCCGGTGAGATCAACATCACTCGGGTCGTCACGAGGTCGCCTGCATGGTCAACGGCCCTTTCGGCACGGGGATTTCACAGGGTACGGCGGGTGCGGGGGCGCACCGGCCCGCACCCGTGCGCCCTTGGCCGCACCCGCGCTTCGCGGTACCTTCTCGGCGATATCGACGACGGAACGCGGAAGCCGGTGGGAATCCGGCACGGTCGCGCCACTGTAAGCCCGTCCACACCACTCCTGGTGCGGGCCGGGCAAGTCAGACCCGCCCGTCGTCCCGTGCACCACCGAGCAGGGACGCGAGTTCCCCAGGAGGTCCTGCCATGGCGCAGTCCGCCGTTCAGCCCAGCACCAACCCCACCGCCATCCCCGCCAAGCTGCCGATCGGCGCCATCGCCCCGTGGGCGGTCTTCTTCGGCGTCATGATGCTGGTCCTGCTGTACTTCGTCGGCGCCGAACAGGGCGCGACGTCCGTGATGTCCGGCGAGAACGTGCACGAGTGGGTGCACGACGCCCGGCACCTGCTCGGTTTCCCCTGCCACTGACCGGGGCGAGGAAACACACCGCCCATGAACTCGGCAACTGTCCGGAACCTGTTGGTGCGTGGCATGCTCGCGGGACTCGCCGCGGGCCTGCTCGCCCTCGTCGTCGCCTACTTCCTCGGTGAGCCGCGGGTCGACTCCGCCATCGCCTACGAAGAGGCGCACTCCCACGAACACGGCATGGAGGCGGTCTCGCGCACGATGCAGTCGACCGCCGGCCTGTCCACCGGCGTGCTCGTCTACGGCATCGCGTTCGGCGGGATCGCCGCCCTCGCCTACTGCTTCGCGCTCGGCCGCATCGGCCGCTTCGGGCCGCGCGCGAGCGCGCTGCTCCTGGCGGCCGCCGGCCTCCTCGCCGTCTACGTCGTGCCGTTCCTGAAGTATCCGGCCAACCCGCCGTCCGTCGGCGACCCCGACACGATCGGCAAGCGCACGGCGCTGTACTTCCTGATGACGGTCCTGAGCGTGCTGCTGGCGGTCGCCACGGTGATCCTCGGCAAGCGGCTCGCCCCCCGGCTGGGCAACTGGAACGCGACGATGGCCGCGGGCGCGTTCTTCCTCCTGGCCGCCGGGCTCGCCTACGCGTTCCTGCCGGCCGTGGACGAGGTCCCCAAGGACTTCTCCGCGAGCCTGCTCTGGCAGTTCCGCCTGGCGGCGCTGGCCGTCCAGGCGACACTGTGGACCGCGTTCGGGCTGGTCTTCGGCGTCCTCGCGGAACGTGTGCTCACCGCGGAGCGCGGGGCCGGCGAGCGGCAGGCCGCCGGCCTGGGCACCCCGGCCGCGCACCACTGAGGTATCCGGCGTTCCGGCGCGAGGCACCGGCCCGCTCGCGGCCGGTGCCTCGCGTGGCCGCCGCGGACCCCGCGACCGTCGTCAGGAGCGGTCCGCGGGGCCCCGTTCAGAAGGCGTACCGGATACGCAGCCAGGGAGCGTGCGCCGCGACGAGCCCGCGCAGTTCGTCCAGGGCCCGCGCTTTGACCAGGTGGTCGTAGCGCACGTTCAGCGCCCCGTTCTCGGAGCGTTTGCCCTGCTGGATGCCCGGCTGCCAGAGCATGTCCTCGGCGCGCGGATGCCAGCCGAGGTTGACCTCGTGCAGCTCCCGGTTGTGGGTCAGCATGATCACTTCGGCGGCCGCCTGCCGCTTGACCCGGTCCGGGAGCACGTCGTCGAGCCGCCGGAGCAGCTCGGCCCAGGCCTCCTGCCACCCGGGGCGCAGCACCACGGGGGAGAGGTTGAAGTGCACCTCGTAGCCCGCGTCCAGGAAGTCGGCCGCGGCGGCGACGCGCTCGGACACCGGTGACGTCCTGATGTCCAGCAGCCGGGAGTCCTCGCCGGGCATGACGGAGAAGCGGACGCGGGTGCGGCCCCGCGGATCCAGTGCCAGCAGATCGGGGTTGACGAACTTGGTGGCGAAGGACGCCTTGGCGGTGGGCCACTGCCGGAAGGCGTGCACGAGGTCGGCGGTGTTGTCGCAGATCAGCGCGTCCACCGAGCAGTCGCCGTTCTCCCCGATGTCGTAGACCCACGCCCGTTCGTCGCACTGGTTGGGTTCCCGCTTGGGACCCTGTCGCGCGATGTGGCGGCCCAGGTGGGCGATGATCCGTTCGATGTTGGTGAAGACGGTGACGGGGTTGGCGTACCCCTTGCGCCGCGGCACGTAGCAGTACACGCAGGCCATCGCGCAGCCGTTGGAGGGACCGGGGGCGATCCAGTCGGCGGACCGGCCGTTGGGCCGTGTGGTGAGCGTCTTGCGTTCGCCCAGCACCAGCGTCTCGCCCTTCACCCGCACCCAGCGGCCGACGTTCCCCTCGTTCCCGTGCAGCTCCGGAATGCGCCAGTGGGAGTCCACCTCGACGACGCGCGCGGCGGGGTGGCGGGCGAGGATCTGGCGGCCGCGGGGCGACGCGGCGGCAGCGGGCTCGGCGTAGATCGTCCGCACCGGCAGGAGCCGGCGGGCGGCGTCGGAGTCGCGGAACGGCGGACC
Organism: Streptomyces sp. NPDC002386; assembly: GCF_053593175.1. Classification (NCBI taxonomy): domain Bacteria; kingdom Bacillati; phylum Actinomycetota; class Actinomycetes; order Kitasatosporales; family Streptomycetaceae; genus Streptomyces; species Streptomyces sp. NPDC002386. Next base: position 141,682 of record NZ_JBSFBX010000012.1, on the reverse strand, counting down.
GGCGGCCCGGGTCCGTCCCGGCTCGTCCGCGGCGGGCGCGGCGCCGGGCAGGGCGTCGAGTCCGAAGAGCACGCCGTCGTCCGGTGTGGCGGAGAAGTCCCTCATGAGCGCTTCGCTGAGTTTCCTGTCCGACGTCCCATGCGCCCACCGTACGCAGCCGGGGCGCACCGGGGCGAAGGCCGTCGGCGGTTGAGCCGGACGATGGAGGCGTTCAAGGCGGCCGCGAAGGCGCACCAGGCGGCGTAGGGCAGCAGGGCCCCGGCCGCGGCCCGGTCGGTGCGGGCGATCTGCCGGATGAGCTGCGCGTTGCCGAGGTTCAGCAGCAGGTTGTCGGCGAGCGCGGCCTTCGGGGAACGGTGGGCGAAGAACAGCCGGCTCCAGGCCGCGTTCAGCGCCAGGTTCGCGGCCAGGTCACGCACGATGCCGGCCCGCCGGCGCGGATCCTGGGCGCGCCCGAGCGCGTGGCCCGCCGCGTAGCCGATCGACGCGTACAGCGGCGTCCACACCACGCCGAACGCCCAGGACGGCGGCTGCCAGGACGGTTTGCGCAGCGCGGCGTACCAGTCGCTGTCCGGATCGGTCGCCGTGGCACCGGCGACGGCGGTCGCGGCCACCGCCGCCGCGGCCGCGCCGTACCGAAGCCAGGGGCGGGGCCGCCGGATGCCTCCACGTTCACTGATCACCTTCATGTCCTCACGTCTTCCCGGGCGGAGCCCGATGTCACCGGTCAGTCGCGGCGGCGCAGCAGCTCCGCCAGGATGTCGGCCCAGGGCAGGTGGGAGCTCTCGGTGCCCGCGGGCACCGCCTCGAACGTCTCGGCCAGCCAGCCCTCGAACGGATCGGCCGGTATGTACAGCACCGCCGCACCGCCCGGACCGCGCAGCAGGACCCGCAGCGTGGTGGCACCGTGGCAGCGGCAGGGCGGCCAGACGCGCACCGAGCCCTCGCCGGACGGAACACGCAGGCCGGCGTCGAGCAGGTCGCGTGAGAACAGCCAGGGCGCGACGGTCGCGGGGCCGTCGCGGAAGTCCATGCGCACGGCGAAGGGATCGGCCGGGTCGTAGCTGAAGCGGACCTCGAGCCGGAGGGCCTCCGCATCGCTGAGGACCAGGTCGATGTCCAGATCGGTGTGGAGACGCCTGGTCCGGTCGGGGTCGGTGGAGTCCATGACGCCTCCCGGATGAGGTGGATCGCGGGCTCCACCCTGCGCGAAGCCCCGCACCCCACACTTCCGGGCGGGGGCCGGGGGTGGATGCGGGCGGCGTCGGGACCGGTGCGGGAGACCTGAGGGACGGCCGCCGGCCGTCGGGGTGCAACCGTTTCGCGCCCGCCGCGGGAAGAGGTGGCGACGTGGGCGGGAGGGCGGTCCGAGCCCGCTCCACCCCCTGGGGGGGCCTGGCACGCATCGGAAAGGATGTGTCATGAGGCTTCGCGACGAATGGCCGGTGGACCACAGGCTGGCGACGGTCTACCGGTACGGCGCCGGAATCTGCGGCGGCGTCCTGCTGCTCTTCGGCTGTCTCGGCTTCGCCGACGAACTCACCCCCTTCGGCACTGACGGCACCCGTATCGCGGGCATGTCGACGAACGGGCTGCTGAGCCTGATCTCGGTGTTCTTCGGGCTGCTGCTGATCGGCGGCGCCGTGGTCGGGGGGAACTTCGCCTCCACACTCAACATGGCCGTGGGGGCGCTGTTCCTCGTGAGCGGGTTCGTCCACATCTTCGTCCTGGACCGGAGCGCCAACATCCTCGACTTCGGCATGACGAACGTGATCTTCACCTTCGTCATGGGCCTGCTCATCATCACCTTCGGCATGTACGGCCGCGTCACGGGCGGGCTTCCGCACGACAACCCGTACTGGCGCCGCCGCCACCCGAGGGAGGCGGCGAGGGAGTCCCTGGCCGCCCGGCGCCGGGAGCGGGCCCGCACCGCCCTGGCCCCGGCACATGAGGCCCCGTCCCGGTACCCGGCCACCAGGTCGCACGGCTGAACCCGCCGTGCCGCACGACGGCCGTGGCGTCCCGGCTCGGCGGTCTCCCGGAACCCACGGCCGTCTCCTGGAACGACAGGGGCGGCACCGCCACCGGCGGTGCCGCCCCGCACGACGGGAGCCCTGCCCCGACGGCTCACAGATCGATCATTCGCACCACGAAGAACGCGGCGACGAGCAGGCAGCCGATCACGATCAGGGCCATCCAGACACCGGGATGTTCCCAGATGCCGCCGTCCGGCCGCTCGGGGTGCGCCTCCGCCGTCGATCCCTCGACGGGCGGCGTCTCTCCGGGAGGGCGCAGGGGATCGGTCATCGTTTCCACCTCCAGGGTTCGGGCGGTGGGGGCCGTTCACAGAGGCTGTGACGCACCTCGGCGAACCGGATCCTCCCGAACTCTTCCGGGCCGGCCGGACCACCGGATGCGGCGGACACGTCCCGCCGGGACGCGCCGGCGGGTGCCCGGTGCGGGACGGCGTCAGATCTTCGGAGGCACGACATGGAACTGACCGGATCACGGGTGCTCGTCGCCGGCGCCACCGGCGAGATCGGCTCGGGCCTCGCCCTCGAACTGCACCGGCGCGACGCCCGGGTCGCCGTGGCCGGCCGGGACCCGGACCGGCTCGCCCGCGTCGCCCGGGAGTGCGGCGGTGCCCCGGCGTTCGGCATCGACGCCTACCGCCCCGACGGTTGCGCCGCCGCCGTGCGCGACGCCGCACGGCGGTGGGGCGGCCTGGACGCGGTCGTGGTCTGCGTCGGCGTCACCGCCTTCGGCCCCGCCTCGGAGATGGACGACGCCGTGGCCGAACACCTTCTCTGCGTCAACACGCTCGCGCCCATGGCCCTGCTCCGGGCCGCCGTTCCGCTCGTCGGCCGGGGCGGGGCGCTGGCCGCCGTCACCGGTGTCGTCGTCGACCGGCCCATGCCTCGGATGGCCGACTACAGCGCGGCCAAGTCGGCGCTCGCGGCCTGGCTGGACGCGCTGCGCCGGGAACTGCGCGCGGCGGGCGTACGGGTGGCGGACGTGCGCCTGCCCCACGTCGCGACCGCCTTCGCCGACCGCGCCGTGACCGGGACCCCGCCCCGGCTGCCCCCGGGACTGGAGCTCTCCGACGCGGTCCGCACGGTGACGGAGGCACTGGCCCACGGAGACGGCGTCGTCCGGCACACGGCCGGCGCCCCGGTCGCCCGGGCGGACGGGACCGGCCGCTGACGCAACGTCCCCCGCGCGGGGGCCCCGGCCGCGCCCCGCCCCTGCGCCGCCCGGTGTTCTCAGCCGGCGCCCCCCGCCCGGGCCGCCGCCCAGCGCAGGGAGGCGAGCCGGCCCTGGTCGGGTACGGTCCACAACGCGTGCCCGCGCAGGCCCCAGCGCCGAAGCAGCGTGTTGGCGGCGAGGAAACCGCTGGTGGCGGCCCGTTCCATCAGGGCCACCGGCAGGCCGGTGCGGACCGTGTCGCCCGCGACGACCAGTCCCGGCGTGGGAGTGCCGACCGTGGGCCGGTCGGCGTGGCCGCCCACCGGGAACAGGGGGCAGTCGGCCCGCCACTCGTGCCGGGCGTCCACCACCCGGGCCCGGGCCGTCTCCGGGTAGACACGGTGCAGTTCGCCGAGCAACTCCTTCTCCGTGGTCTCCCGGTCGGCGTCCTCGGGTACGGCGTAGGCGTGCAGTTCGACGACCGAGCCGCCGGTGCGGGCCGCCCATCGCGCCGCCTCGCCCTCCCAGTCGCTGAGCACACTGACGTTGTCCAGGGCCCCGAAACCGCTGGTGCCTAGGAACCCGGGCCGGTCCGCGCGCACGGGCCGGTCCAGCCACAGGCGGGACACCAGGAACGGCGGTGCGGTGCGCAGCCGCGCCACGCGGTCGCGCCACTCGGCGTCCCCGAGACCGTCGCACCGGCCCACCAGGGAGCGCAGGCCCCCCGGGTCCAGGGCGAGCACCACGGCGTCGTACGGCTCCTCGCCGCCCGCGGCGGCCACGGTGAAGCCGCCCGACGGCAGGACGGAGACACCCTCCACAGCCGTGCTCGTGCGGACGCGCGCGCGAAGGCGCTCCAGACGTGCGGCGATCGGATCCCACAGTGCCTGCGGGAAGGGCTCCCTGGGCACGTCGAACAGCAGCCCCTCGGACGAGCCGAGGAAGTAGATGTGGAACATCAGCGCCATCTCGGCCGCCGACAGCTTGCGGGGGTCCGCGAAGAAGCTGCGGGAGAACACCTCGAAGGCCAGGTGCCGTGCCGCCGGCGGGAACCGGATGTCCTCCAGGAAGTCGTACGCGCTGACGCCGTCGAGCCGCTCGTACACCTCGGGCACCCGCACGTCGAGCAGCGGCAGGGCCGCGCGCGGGCGCATCCGGGCCAGGTCGCGCACGGAGAACGACTCGCTCAGCGCCACGAACCCGAGCGCGCTCAGCGGCGGGGTGCGCGGCACGTGCCGGAAGCTGTCCTGCCGCCCGCTGCCGTGCCGCAGCGGGTAGTCGGGCAGGCCGGTCAGGCGGGCCAGGGCGGGGTCGGTCCGGCGCAGCAGCGCGCGCAGGTTGTAGTACTGCCGGAAGAACGCGTGGAAGCCGCGGCTCATCGTGACCGTCGAGCCGTCGGCCAGCCGCGTGGACCAGCCGGCCAGCCGGCCGCCGAGCTGCGCGTCGCGTTCGTACACGGTGACCCGCGCCCCGCGCTCGGCCAGCGCGGTGGCCGCCGTCAGCCCGGCGATGCCGCCGCCCACCACCGCCACCCGCGGCGCGGTGGACTCCTCGGCGCGGCCGGCGCCGGGCGATGCGGGCAGCAGCCGGGCCAGCCGGTCCCGGCCGGGACGGGCCGTGCGGACGCCGGACAGGGACATGGAAGGACGGCGCGGCCCGGTCATCGGCCCGCCTCCCCGCCGTCGGCGAACGGACGGCGGGCGACGACGGTGTGGGTGATGCCGGTCTGCCAGCCGGGCAGCGGCAGCACCCGCACCCGTTCGAAACCCGCCCGCTCCACCCGCCGCGCGAGCTGCCCGGCGGTGTCGAAGGAGACGACGCTGCGCCGCAGATGCCGGTAGAGCGGCCCGTCGCCGAGCAGCGTGGCGACCGGCAGGACGACCCCGCCGCACACGGTGTTCCACACCGCGCGGTGCGTCGCCCGCCCGCTCAGCGCGTACTCGTGCACCGCCAGCCGGCCGCCCGGTGCCAGGAGCCGGTACGCCTGGGCGAGCACCGCGTCCGGATCGGCGGTGTTGCGCAGCAGGTACGCGGCGAAGACCGCGTCGAACGGGCCGCGCACCCCGCCCGCCGCCAGCCGCTCCGCCGACGCCTGCACGAAGCGCACCGGCGTCGGCCAGCGGCGCCGGGACGCCCTCCGCAGCATCCCGGCCGAGGCGTCCACGGCCGTGATGTCCGCGCCGGGCAGCGCGGCGGCCAGAGCCGCGGTCGAGGCGCCGGTACCGCAGCCGAGGTCCAGCACCCTCGGGCCCGGAACGCCGCCGGGAAGGCCGAGGCGCCGGGCGGAGCGGCGCAGGTGGGCGTGGTAACCGGGATTCGCCGCCACGAGCGTGTCGTAGCTCTTGGCGGCGTGGTCGAACGCGGTCGCCAGCTCGGCGTCGCGCAGCACGGGCATGCCATCTCCGTGGAAGGTCGTCGGTACGGGGCGGTCGTCGGATACGGGGATACGGGGTCGGCGGTCAGATGATGACGGGGGCAGGTGGTGACGGGGGTCAGGTGGCCGGGGCACCGCGGCGCGGGGTGAACGGCAGGGCGAGCGCCGAGCCGAGCATCGCGGGGACGGGCACGTGCAGCCCGATGGACAGGTCCTCCGCGAGGCCCGTGCGCCCGTCCAGGAAACGCAGCAGGCGGGGCGCGGGCACGTGGGTGAACAGGCGGGTGAAGAAGGCCGGACCGTCCACCCGGCCGCGGTCGAGTGCGTGCAGCAGCACCGCGTCCATGAGCCGGGAGCGGGCCGAGTGGGCGCGTGGCGGAACGGGACGGCGGCCGGCGTGCAGCGCCGCGGCGACCGCGTCCGTCTGGCGCTGCACGGCGCTGAAGGTGTAGCCGGTCGCGGGACGGGTGGCCCCGGCCGCGGCCCCGATGCGGAACACGGAGGGGCCCGTCCGCCGCGGGAAGTCGGCGTCCGTCATCGGGATCACACCCTGTTCGCAGTCCAGCACCTCGTACTCGCCCGCGCCCAGCACGCCGGTGAGGTAGTGCCGCAGCGCCCGGTCGTAGGCCTCCCGGTCGAGAGGGCTGCGGGAGAACTCGGTGTACTCCACCAGCGCCTCCCGGGAGCCGGTGGGCAGCACGTAGCCGAACGACAGGCCGTGCGCGGGCTGCGGGGTGCGGAAGTCCATCAGCTCCACCACGCCGGGATCGAACACCGGGCGGCGGGTGCGCACGAACCAGCCGCGGAAGTGCTGCAGCAGCGTCGTGCGGGCCGGTGGCAGCCGCTCCGGCGGCCGTGAGTCGAACACCCAGCGGGCACGCACCGCCACCGGGCCGCCGTCGGCCCGGCGGGCGTGCACCACCGCGCCACCGGGCGCCGACTCCACCCGCTCGGCGACGGCCCTCACGGTCGTCACCCAGGGGCTCTCCGCGAGCACTTGGCCGGCCAGGTCCTCCAGCGCGTCGGACCGCAGCATCTTGTAGCGCAGCGGCTCGATGGCCGCGTCCACCGTCCGTCCGTCGGCGGAACGCACCCGCAGCCGCCGCCAGGAAGCCGTCAGCGCGTCGTCGTACGGCCCCGCGCCCGCCTCCCAGAAGCACCAGGTGCGCCGTGGCGCGCGAAGCGGCCCCGGCGGCGCCGCCAGCAGCACCGCCGTCACCCGGCGCCCGTCCGCGGGCGGGCGGGCCAGCCGCAGCGCCAGCGACAGCCCGGCGGCCCCGGCGCCCACGACGGCGACGTCCGACTCCACCTCCACGGCGGCTCCCTCCACGGCGGATCTCTCTGCGGACCGGCGGATCCGGCCAGTCTTCCCGCGCACCGGCCCCGCCGGATGCAGCGGGGAGCGTGTCGTGCGGGTGGGTACCCATGGCGCCGGCATGTCCACCGAATGGCGCATCCGACGGGGCGACCCGCGCGGAATGTGTCACGACGACGTACCGGTCGCGACGGTGCCGGCGCCGGGTGCCACCCGTGCCGGCTCACCACAGCGCGACTCGGCCGGCTCACCGACAGGTGGTCCGGCTCACCGACCGGCGAGAGGATTCGCGATGCGTTCCACCCAGGCGATCGGCCGTCTCACGGCAGACCCGCCGCGCAGGCCGCCCGCCGCGGCAGCCCCCCAGACCACCGGGGACCAGCCCGCCACCGGCGGCGCTCGCGCCGTCGACGAGGACGTGCCGGGCGCCGTCGGCCGTGAACTGCGCGATCTGCTCGCCGACCGTCTCGCGGGCTGCCACGGGCTCGACCCGGTGTTCGCGCGGGACGTCGCCGAGCGGACCGCCCGCTTCACCCGGAGCGGCGGCCGCCGCATCCGCCCCCGGCTGCTGTGGTGGTCGCTGCGCGCCTGCGGCGGCGGAGACCCGGCCCAGGTGCGCCTGGCGCTGCGGACGGCGGCGGCACTGGAACTGCTCCAGACCTGCGCCCTGGTCCACGACGACCTGATGGACCAGGCGCCCACCCGCCGCGGCGCGCCGGCGCTGCACGCCGACGTGGCCGAGCAGTACGCCGGTGCCACGGCGGGCCCCGTCGCCCAGCGGCTCGGCGCGTCCACCGCCGTCCTCGCCGGTGACCTCGCCCTGGCCTGGGCGGACGACGCCCTGTCCGGACTGCTGCTGGACCCCGGGCTGCCGCGCGACACCGCGCACCGGCTGCACGAGGTGTGGCGGGTGCTGCGCACGGAGATGGTGGCGGGCCAGTACCTCGACGTGCGCGGCCAGGCCGTGTCCTCCGGGACCCCGGCCCGGTCGATCCGGGCCGCCTGCCTCAAGAGCGCGCTGTACACGGTGGAACGGCCCCTGCAACTGGGCGCGGTGCTCGCCGGAGCCGACGACCTCACCATCCGGACCCTGCGCCGCGCGGGACGCTGCGCGGGCCTCGCCTTCCAGCTTCGGGACGACCTCGACGACCTCTTCGCCGACCCCCGGGTCACCGGCAAGCCGTCCGGCGGCGACGTCCGCGAGGGCACCCCGACCTACCCGCTGGCCGTGGCCCGGTCCCTCGCCACCGCCGCCGGCGACCAGCACGCGCTCGGCGTGCTCGAGCACGCCATGGGCCGCGCCGACCTCACGGACGGCGAACTGGCGGAAGTGCGCGAGGCCGTCGTCGCCACCGGAGCCCGCGACCACGTCGAGGCGCGGATCGCCCGGCTCACCCGGCGCTGCCTGCGCCACCTCGGCGAAGCCTCCCTGGAAGCCGGCGCGGCCGCCCGGCTGCGCGGCCTGCTGGCGGAGATCACCGGCACGTCCGGCCAGGTGCCCGAGCCGGCCGCGGCCCCGCGCCCCGCCGCCCTGGCCGCCGCCGGAACGGAGGCGGGCCGGTGACCCGGACCATCACGGGACCCACCGACCACGTGGTCGTGGTCGGCGCCGGACTGGCCGGCCTGTCCGCCGCGCTGCACCTGCTCGGCGCCGGCCGCCGGGTCACCGTCGTCGAACGCGACCCCAGGCCCGGCGGGCGCGCCGGCCGGATGGAACTCGGCGATTATCTGATCGACACCGGCCCCACCGTGCTCACCATGCCCGAGATCGCCGACGAGGCGTTCGCCGCGGTCGGCACCTCGCTGCGCGACCGCGTCGAACTGATCGAGCTCCACCCGGCCTACCGGGCGCGCTTCGCCGACGGCAGCACCCTCGACGTGCACACCGACGGCGAGGCGATGGAGGCCGAGATCGAGCGGTTCGCCGGCGGCGCCGAAGCGGCGGGCTACCGGCGGCTGCGCCACTGGCTGGGGCAGCTCTACCAGGCGGAGCGGGGCCGTTTCCTCGACGCCGACTTCGACTCACCGCTGCAGCTGCTCGGCCCCGACCTGCTCCGGCTCGCCGCGCTGGGCGGCTTCGGCCGCTGGGAGGCGCAGATCGCCCGCCACGTGCGCGACGAGCGGCTGCGGCGTGTCTTCTCCTTCCAGGCCCTGTACGCCGGGGTGCCGCCGGAGCGGGCGATGGCCGCCTACGCGGTGATCGCCTACATGGACACCGTCGCCGGGGTGTACTTCCCGCGCGGCGGCATGTACGCCCTGCCGCGGGCCATGGCCGAGGCGGCGGCCGAGGCGGGGGCTACGTTCCACTACGGGCAGGGGGTGACCCGCCTGGAGCGCTCCGGCGATCGCGTCACCGCGGTGGTGACCGACGACCAGCGCATCCCCTGCGACGCCGTCGTCCTGACCCCCGAACTGCCCGTGACGTACCGTCTGCTCGGCCGCTCCCCGCGCCGTCCCGCACGCCTCAGGCACTCCCCTTCGGCCGTGATCCTGCACGCCGGCTGCGACCGCACCTGGCCCGAACTGGCCCACCACACCCTGTCCTTCGGCCAGGAGTGGCGGCGCACCTTCCGCGAACTCACCCACACCGGTGAGCTGATGAGCGACCCCTCCCTGCTGATCACCCGGCCGACCGCGACCGACCCCGCCCTGGCCCCGCCGGGCCGCCATCTGCACTACGTCCTGGCTCCGTGCCCCAACACCGACATCGGGCCGGACAACGCCGAGTGGGCCGGGCTCGGCGCGCGCTACCGCGACGGTCTGCTGCGCGAACTCGACCGCCGCGGCCTCGCGGGCATCGCGTCCGCCATCGAGGAGGAGTGCCTGGTGACCCCCGCCGACTGGAGCGCGCAGGGACACGCCGCCGGCACGCCGTTCTCCGCCGCGCACACCTTCGCCCAGACCGGCCCCTTCCGCCCGCGCAACCTGGTGCGCGGCACCGCCAACGCCGTCCTCGCCGGCTGCGGCACCACCCCCGGCGTGGGCGTACCGCCCGTGCTGCTGTCCGGGAAGCTGGCCGCGGCCCGCGTCACCGGCGGCACCCGTGTCCGCACCACCTCAGGCCGGGCCGCCCGGCAGACCGCCGAAGGAGTACGGCCATGACCACCCGCGAGCTGGACGCCGCTCGCATCACCGACCCGGAGCTGCGCGCCGCCTACACCCACTGCCGGGACCTGAACGCCCGGCACGGCCGCACCTACTTCCTCGCCACCCGCCTGCTGCCCCCCGACCGGCGCCCCGCCGTGCACGCCCTGTACGGCTTCGCCCGCTGGGCCGACGACATCGTCGACTCGCTCGAGGACGGCCCCGGCGCCCCCACCGGTGACGAGGCGGCACGGCGGGCCGCCGCCCTGGACCGCCTGAGCGCCGACCTGGTCCGGGGCCTGGCGGGCGGACAGGGCGCCGAGCCGGTGGTCACCGCCCTCGCCGACACCAGCGGCCGGTACGCCATCGACCCGCGCCACTTCACCGACTTCCTGGCCTCCATGCGCAGCGACCTGACGGTCACCGAGTACGCCGACTACGCGGCGCTGCGCGGCTACATGCACGGTTCGGCGGCGGTGATCGGCCTGCAGATGCTGCCGGTCCTCGGCACCGTCGTGCCCCGCGAGGAGGCCGCCCCGTACGCGGCCGAACTGGGCGTCGCCTTCCAGCTCACGAACTTCCTGCGGGACGTCGGCGAGGACCTCGACCGGGGCCGGGTCTACCTGCCGCAGGACCTGCTCAGCGCACACGGCGTCGACCGCGAACTGCTGCGCCGCTGCCGGGACGAGGGCCGCACCGACCCCCGGGTCACCGCGGCCCTGCGCGCCTTCGCCGACCTCACCCGCGCCGCCTACCGGCGCGCCGCGCCCGGCGTACCGATGCTCGACCCCGTCGCCCGGCCCTGCATCCGCACGGCGTTCGTGCTCTACGGCGGCATCCTGGACGCCGTCGCCGACGACGGCTGGACCGTACTGAACCGCCGCTCGGCGGTCCCCCGCAGGCGCCGCGCCCTGGTCGCGGCGGACGGCCTGCTGCGCGTGGCGGCGGCCCGCCTGACCGCCCGTCGCGGCTCCGCCCCCGCCGTGTACCCGCCCGCACCCTGTGAGGAGGCCGCGTGACGTCCGATCGTCCGTTCCGCCGAGCCCGTCTGCCCCTGCGCCTGCGCCGCGATCCCGTCGCCTGGGAACGCCAGCGGCCGACGTGGCGCGAGGCGCGGCCCGCGCTCATCGCCGACGCGCTCAAGCGGGCGCAGCAGCGGCCCGGCGGCAACTGGTACGTCGTCGGGGCCTCCCGCGACCTGCCCCGGGACCGCCCGCTGGGCCGGACCGTCGCCGGCCAGGAGGTCGTGCTCTGGCGCGACGGACAGGGCAGCCTCGTCGCCGGCCCCGGTATCTGCCCGCACCTGGGCGCGCCGCTGCGGGACAGCCCGGTGCGGTGCGGCACCCTGGTCTGCCACTGGCACGGACTCGCGCTGAACGGCGCGCCGTTCGGTGGCTGGGAGCCCTGGCCCGCGTACGACGACGGGGTACTGCTGTGGGTGCGGCTGGACGGCGTCGGGGGCGAGGAACCCACCCCCCGGCCGCCGGTACCCGACCGGCCCGCCGTGGCCGGCGCGCTGACCGCCGTCTACACCGGGCAGGGCGTCTGCGAGCCGGCCGACGTGGTCGCCAACCGCCTCGATCCCTGGCACGGGGCCTGGTTCCACCCGTACTCCTTCGTCGACCTCACCGTGGTGGACGCCCCGGGCCGCGACGACGGCGAGGACGCGTTCACGGTCGACGTCTCCTTCAAGGTCGCCGGCCGGCTCGTCGTGCCGGTCCGCGCCGTCTTCACGGCCCCCGGACCCCGCACGGTCCTCATGCGGATCACCGGCGGCGAAGGGGAGGGGTCCGTCGTGGAGACCCATGCGACACCGCTCGGTCCGGACGACGGGGGCAGGCCGCGTACCGCCGTGGTGGAGGCGGTCATGGCCACCTCCGAACGCCCCGGCTTCGCCGTCGCCCGCCGGACCGCCCCCGTCCTCCGCCCTCTCATGCGCCTCGCGGCCGGCCGCCTCTGGCGCGACGACCTGGCCTACGCCGAACGACGCTGGGAGCTGCGTTCCACCGGGCGCTTCCCCGGGTGAGCACCGGGCCGCCGACCGGGGGCCCGCCGCCCCGGGGCTCCCGGTCCGCTCCGGCACGCGGGACGTGCCCGGCGGCGTCGCTCGTCCTCGCGCTCGGAGTGACGCGCGCCGCGCACGCCCCGCGCGATCCGGCGGCCGTGACGCCCGGCGGGTGCGCGGCGGGCGGGGGAGCGGGCCCCGGTCCGAGCGGCACGGCCCGGGCGGCGGGGGTGAGTGCGAGGGTGAGCGCGCGTGAGCGGGCCGCCGACGGCTCCCGTGAGCCGCGGTCGGCCGGCCGGAGGAACGGGCCCGTCACCCGCTTCCGGCCCGCCGCGTTCATCCCCGCCCGGCCGAGCGGACGGCTCCCTCCGCGCCGTACAGACCGCACAGCGTCCGCACCGCGTCCCGGAGGCCGCCGCACCGCGGGAAGTCCCCGGCCGCCCTGCGGTCCCAGCCCGGTCCCGTCGGCAGGACGAGCGGGCGCCTGCGGGCACCCGCCGACCCCCACTGCAGGCCCGCCACGTGCCGGGCCAGCGGCCCGGACGCCGTCGACCGGGTCTGCGCCCAGAGCACGACGGCGACCGGACCGGTACGCCGGACACAGGCCAGCAGCGCCTCCACCGGCACGGCGGCACCCAGCATGCGCGTCGGGACCCCCTGCTCGGCCAGCGCCGCGTCCAGCGCCTCCAGCGGCAGCGAGTGCTGCTCGCCGGGCGCGCAGGCCAGTACCACCGGCTCGGTACCGGGGGCGTCGGCGGGACGCGGCAGCACCATCGGCGCACGGCGCAGAGCGGTGGAGATCTGCCATGACAGCAGGTGCTCCACCTCCACGTAACGGTCGCCGGACGACTCCCACTTGCGGCCCACCGCCCGCAGCGTCGGGACCATCACCTCCTCCCACGCCGTCACCAGGCCGTGCTGCCTGACCGCGTCCAGCAGCCGGTTCTCCAGCTCCGGGGCGTCCAGCCGTACCGCGGCCCGGGCCAGCCCCCGGCACTCCTGGCGCACGTCACCCAGCGGGAGCCCGCCGCCGGCACCGCCTCGTCGGACGGCCGTCGCGGACGCCTGGACCGACGGAAGGCCGGGGACGGGCGCCGCCGGTGCCGTCGCGGGCGGAGCCCCCTCGCCGTGCGTGGAGCGGGCCACGCGTGCCGCCTCGGCCGGGGCGACGCCCGCCGCCGCCAGCCGGCACATCTCCTCGACCATCGCCACGTCCCGCGGGCTCCAGCGCCGGTGCCGGCCCTGCGACCGCGAGGCGGGCCCCAGCCCGTAGCGGCGGTCCCAGGAGCGCAGCGTGGTGGGGGAGACGCCGAGGCGCCGGGCCACCGCGCCCGTCGTCAGCCCGGCCGCCTCCGTCACGTCCACATCGCTCATGACCGTCGGCCCGCCGTCCCGAGGACCCGTGGGCCCGCTCTTCCCGCTTCCCGCCATGGGCTCCAGACTACTCGATGCGATATCGATGCGAGTTGTGCAGCCATGGATGTCCAGCGCAGGCTGGACACACGGACAGCGGAGTACACGGACGCGGTGGACACCGGGACCGAGCCGCTGACCGGAGGGCGCCGCAGGACACCGGCGACGCACACCGGGCTCACAGGGAGAGACGTGGTCATGGACCGAATCGCGGCTGTATCGGGCTCCGTCGTCACCGCCGGTCCGCGCCCGGCGCAAGCGTCGCCGGCCGTCGGGGACGGCCTCACGCCGGCCGCCGACGAAGCGTCCTGGTCCGAGATCCACCGCCGTTGGGGCGGACTGGTGCACGGGCTTGCCCAGCAGGCACTCGGGGACGCGCGGGACGCCGAGGACGTGGCGCAGCAGGTCTTCGCCGACGCCTGGCGCGGCCGGCACGGCTACGCGCCGGAGCGCGGCACACCGGCCGCCTGGCTGGTGGGCATCACCCGGCGCAAGGTGGCCGACGCGCTGGCCGCCCGGGCGCGGCGTGCGCGGCTCGTGGCGGCGGCCGCCGAACAGCCCCCGGCCCAGAGCCGCGACGACACCGGCGAGCCCGAGGCCGCGCTGGACCGGATGGTCGTCGACCGGGCCCTGCGCCAGCTCAGCTTCCCGCAGCGGCAGGTGCTGCACCTGGCCTACTACGAGGACCTGACCCAGACGCAGATCGCCCACGTCACCGGCTGGCCGCTCGGCACCGTCAAGAGCCACACCCGTCGCGGACTCGACCGCCTCCGCCACTGCCTGGAGGACCAGGGCATCGCCGACATGGGGCGCGCGCAATCGATGCAAGTCTGATGCGCGCCGCGGGAGGTGCAGACCGAGCGGCCGGTGGCCGGGCTTTCGCCCCGACCACCGGCCGCACTCACGACAGGAAGGTCAGCCGGTCGGATGACGGCCGTCCCGTCGGGCGCCGGGCGAGAGCGGACCGGAGGCCGTACGCCGGCCGGGCGCGACCTGCCGGGCGAACGCCTGCATGGCCACATCGCTGTTGGCCGGCAGGACGGCCATCAGCCCGCGGTCCTGAGCCTGCGCGAACGCGGGGGCGGCGGCGCTCCCCTCGGGAACGAACGCCAGCCGCACGTGCCCGTCCCCGGAGCCGCGCCGGTCCACCGGCGAGACCGCGCCGTGGGTTCCGTCGGGCAGCGTGACCCACAGCTGGAAGTCGTCGTACCGGACGAAGTCCGCGCCCTTGACCGGCCAGGGGTAGTGGTGCTCGCCGGGCACGCTGGGCAGGATGCCCTGGTGGTTGCCGTGGCTCAGCGGCACGCAGGAGTTGAACAGGGAGTCGGTCCACGCCTCGACGGCGTCGGCGTCCTCGATGGGCGTGCGCAGCAGGTCCTCGGCACGCTCGTAGCCCAGCTCGGCGAGGGCGGGCAGCGTGAGCGGGAAGGCGTCCACCAGCTCGGCGGCGTCCTGCCGGAGCCGGTCCACCTTCGCCGGGTCGGCACAGAACTGCATGCTCCACTCGATGCCGACCCGCGCGCGGAACATGAGCCAGCCGCGGGCTCCCTTGACCCACAGGCTGCCGCCGTGGTGCATCTCCCACCGCTCGGAGTCCGCCGGCCCCTCCTTCGCCCCCAGGGGCCGGGGTCCGTAGGGCAGGTCGGTGTCGTCCATGGCGTGGAGGATCTTCCGCGCCGTCGCCTTGGCGGCCCGGAAGTGTGACGATTCAAAGCGCTTCGGATGCTCGACGAGGCGGATCTTCCACGGATGGTTCTCCGATTCGATACCGCCCAGCCGTATATCGGGCTGGCCCATCGCTGATCTCCTTGGCTCGGCCTCACGGGCCGACCCCCCGGCTCGCGGGGCGGAGTCCCCCCTGATGCGTCCCCCCGCTCACCCCCTGATTCCCATCGTGCTCCGCGAACCGCCAGGTCGCGACCCCAGTGGCCACCAGCCGTGCGAGGGACTCAACATAGTTGCCTTGTCGACTTGTTGACGAGGTGTCGAGTTCCGTGACGCGCGGCCGCGTGCCGGTCCGTGATCCGGTTGCGGGGCATTCCGGGCGGAGTAGCCTGAAGTTGATCGGTCCTGCCTGATTTCTGGAGGTGGGCGATGTTTCTCCGATTGCTGCGGCGTCACAGGCCGCACCGGCTGGTCCTTCTCGGCAACGGCCGTCTCATCCGGGGTTTCAGCGGCGGAATGTACGACGGTCACGGTTACCAGCCCTGACACCCTTCGCGGTTGAATCCTGGAGGAAGTGCGGTGACAGAGGACACCCACGCCCTGGCAGCCATGGCAAGGCTTCTGTCACCGCACTGCCGTGTCACCCGGATGTCCGACGGAGCGCTCATCGCGGACTGGAAACGGACGAGGTTTCTCGGCATGGCGGCGGCGGACGTCCGGAAACTTGCCGAGGGAAGCCCCGAGGAACGTGCCGAGCTCCTCGGCGCACTGCGAAGCGCCGGCTGTGCGACGGGCCGTCCGGCACCGCGGTCGGACCCGGTGATCGGCACCTGGCTGCGCGGGGTGCACCTGCTGATCCGGACCGCCGGATTCGGGCGCGTCCTGCGGCTGCTGGCCCTGGCCGCGCCGGGCTACACCCGCGCGGACACCCCTTCCGCCGACGAGGTGGCTCGCCTGAAGCAAGTGGTGCGGACACAGAGCCGCGGAAGCTGGCTCGTCAACGGCGACTGCAAGTCCGAGGCCGTCACGGCCTTCGTCCTGCTGCGCCGGTCCGGCCTGGAGGCCGTCCTGCACGTCGGTGTGCGTGAGCACCCCTTCGCCATGCACGCCTGGACGGAGGCGGCGGGCCTGTGCATCCCCGACTCCGATCCGCGCGGGCACGCCTTCGCGTCGGTGCTCGCGGTCGGCTGCTGGGGGCGGTGACATGGAAGCGCTTCGCCTCGACTGGGCCGGCGGCGCACCGGGACTGCGGACGGCGGGCGCGATGACGCGCCAGGGCCTCGTGACGACCGTCTCCTCACCGGCCGGTACCGCGGCCGTCGTCGGCTGGGCGGGCTCGGCCCGCGACCGCGAGGCGGGCGCGCGCGGCCTCCTCGACGCCCTCGGCCGGCCGGGAACCGCACCCCTGTTGCCACCCGGCGACTACGCGGCCGTTCTGGTGTACGGCGACCGCGTCCTCCTGCTGCGCGACGGGCAGGCACGCGTCCCGCTGTTCTTCCGCGAGTCCGCCGGCCGCGTGACCGCCGTGAGCACCTCGGCGGGCGGCCTCGCAAGCGCCACCGACCTGGACCCCCGCTACTTCTGCCGGTACCTCACCGGAAACACGGCGCAGCCGCACACGGACCTCACCCCGTTCACCGGCGTCCACCGCGTCCTGGGCGGAGAGGTCGTCGAACTCTCCCGCACCGGCCGGATGCGCGCCCGTACACCGCGCCGCGTCCCCCGGGTGACCGGCCCTCCCGAAGCGGCAGCCGGCGGACCCACCCGCGCCCGGGCCGCGCGGGAGCTCCGGCTGGCGCTGGAGAACGCCGTCCGCAGCCGGATGGGCACCTCCACGGCCTGCCATGTCTCGGGCGGCACCGACTCCACCAGCGTCGCGCTCCTCGCCGCACGACTGCTGGCCGGTGACCGCGGCGATCCGGGGGAACTGGTCCTGCTCGCCGGGCGTTTCGCGCACGGCGAGCTGGCCGCGGAACGGGCCTACCTGGACCTGGCGATGCAGGAGATCCGCCGCCACGCGCCCGCGGCCCGCCCGCTGGTCGTCGACGCCGACGACGTGGCCGACTTCGACGACTTCGAGCACCACGCCGGAGAAGCGGACGAGCCGCATCCGCACGCCTTCCGCGCCCCGTTCTGGAGCAGGCTCCACGCCGCGGCCGCCGAACTGGGCTGTGACACCCTGCTGACCGGCTGCGGGGCCGACCCGGTCGTTGACGCCAACCCGTACGTCCTGCACCGGCTGGCCCGCACGGGCCGGCTCCGGCAACTGACCCGGCAGGCCCGGGCCTGGGCCGCGGGCAGCGAACGGGGTCTGCGGGACGTCGTGCACGCCTACGTGGTCCAGCCGGCCCTGCCGCTCGCGACCGAGCGTGTCACGGCCCTGGCCCGCGGCGGCACCGTGCTCGGCGGACTCGGCACCTTCAACCGGCCCGGCTGGCTGCGGCCGGGGTTCGCGCGGGCGCACGGCTACCGGGAGGCCGGCGTCGCGGAGAGCCGTTTCGTCTTCGGCGGCACACCGGAACGGTCGCTGTACGACGCCGCCAACTACGCCGCCGCTCCCGACGCGCTGTCCTGGCAGCGGGCGCCACGGGACGGCTTCCTCCTCTCGCACCCGTTCCTCGACCCGGCCGTCATCGCCACGATGAGCGGCCTGCCCGCCTCGGTCAGCTTCGAGCCGGGCCGCCCCAAAGCCGTTCTCCGCGCGGCCATGGCGGACCTGCTCCCCGCCCGGATCGCCGGCCGGACGCTCAAGGTCCCCTTCGACGACCTCTACGCCCGCGGCCTGCGGGCCCACGGCGACGAACTCATCGCCCTGTGCCGTTCCGCCCGGCATCCGCTGGTTCCGGAGATGTTCGACGTGGAGACGCTGTGCCAGGCGATCCGGGAGGCCCGGCTCGGCACGGGTGACTCCTACGCCTGGGACCGGCTGAACCGCTCCCTCGCCCTGGTGTCCTGGCTGGAGCGGCTCAACGCAGGCTCTTGATGTCCCACAGGGTGCGCTCGACGGGGCCGGCGGCGATATCGGTGAGACCGTACCGGCTCACCAGTTCCCGTTGCTCCTGCCCGGAGAACCTGCTGTTCCTGTCCGCTCCCTCGCGCGTGACGCTCGTCTGCACGCCCGCACCCTGAGAACCGAACGTCCAGTAGACGAAGACGAAGCGAGGGTCCCTGGTGTTCTCGTCGATCGCGTTGTTCTCGTGCACCCGAGCCCGGTAGACGAGGGAGTCGAGGCCGCTCCTCTGCTGATCCTTCACCCATGACGCGACATCGCCACCACCCCAGGAAGTCGTCACGAAGTTGATCGGCGGGTCCAGCACGATCTGGTCCTTGCGCGCGAGTTTCGCGGTGGCGTAGAAGGCCACCTGGTCGTAGGGCGTGTCCACGGGTACCTGCACCACCGCGCGAGTGGTGAAGGCGTCACCCGACTCGATCCAGTCCCCGGGCGACATCCAGGGCTTCGCCTCCATCATCTGGCCAGGCTGGCGAATCTCCCTGCGGGAGAGCGGGTTGATCTCCCCCGACGACTTGGCCCACTGCTCGGCGTCTCTTCGCCACTGTTCGCGGAGACGGTCCCTGGGACTCAGCCGTACTCGTTCGCCCATGGCGTGGAACTCGGTGCCCAGCACGTAGAAGCCCACATCGGCGCGGTTCTGGATCGTGATGTCGACCGGCACGGCGAACGCTTTGCGGTCCTTGCTCGGCACGGCCGTCCCCACGGACAACGTGATGAGAGGCCTGGCCTGACGCCGGTTCGGCAGGTAGAGGTTCTGGTAGCCGAAGTTGGCGACGGCGAGGGCCGAGGAGACGAGCAGCGCGGCGGCCACACGTTTGGGGGCGGGGATCGTGACCGACGTCCGCCACACGGCGAAGACAGCCCACGCCGACCCCGCCACGAGAGCGCCGAACAGTGCCTGGAAGAGTACCGAATCGCCGCTCCGCAGCGTCCTGAGCAGGAGCATGGCGTTGCTCAGCAGTGCCGCGAAGACGCCGATCAGGACGACCAGGCCGGAGTACTGGAAGCTGTGGCGGATCCAGTAGTCCAGGACAGCGCCCGCAGCCAGGAGTGTGGTGAAGGCGACCGTGATGAGGACGGCACCGGTGAGGCGGCCGGGGAAGGTCAGCGCATGGATGAAATTGCCCAGGCCGAACCAGCCCAGCAGCACCGTTGTCGCGAGCAGGACCAGCAAAATCGCTGCCATGCTCAGTCGGGCTTGCCAGGTGTGCAGCGAGGGTCGTGGCGCTTTGGGTCGTAAGCCGGTGTGCTGCTTGGCGGGAGTCCGCACGGCGATCACCTCCTGAGAGCGCGCACGTGGAAAAACACCTGTGCCGTGCGGAGACACAGGTGTGCGGCACGGCAGCGGTCGGCCCGCCGCCGTGCCGAGGGTTCGTCATCATCGTCCGTGGTGATCAACCGGGCCGCCATCCGACGCCGCCGGACGTGGTCCTCGCCGGCGCTCCCACGGTTTCACCAGGTGGGGTCCTTGACCATGCCGTAGGACCAGTGAGGGCCCTTGGACATCTCGAAGTGCAGATGCGGTCCCGTGGCGTTGCCCGTGGCCCCGACCTTGCCGAGCCGCTCCCCGGCGGTGACCCGCTGGCCGTCGCTCACCTGCCGCTGGGAGAGGTGGCAGTACGTGTAGACGTGCCCGTTGTCGGCGCTCAGGCCGATCCACTGGCCGTACGCCCCGCCCTTGCCGTTCGACCAGGCGATGGTCCCGTTGCGTACGGCGACCACGGGGGTGCCGGTCGGCGCGGCGAAGTCCTCACCCGTATGGCGGCTCACGCCGTCCGGCTTCCAGGCGTAGGGGCCGCGTGCGTAGAAGGGGAAGGTGACTTCGTGGCCCGGCACCGGTGACGGCACCCGTCCGCCGCGGGCGGGGCCCGGGCGGTCGACGGTGAAGCCGGCACGGCGCCCGAGTGCGCTGAGGGAGGCGTAACCGGGGATGCCGTCGGCGTCGGCTCCGGTGAAGCCCTGGGCGAGCTGTTCCGCGCGGTAGGCGGCCCGGGTCTGCGGGCCGAAGAATCCGGTGGGGCCGTCGGCGATGGGGTGGCCCTGGGCGATCAGGGCCCGCTGCACGGTGCGGACGTCGTCGTTGCTCGCCCCGAGCCTGACGTTGGACAGTGAGACCATGACGGTTCGTTCCTTTCGGGTCGTCAGCGCCACGGGGTCACGGTGAGCCGGATCCGCGCGTCCTGCCCGAGGATCGGTCCCGCGGTCGCGGGCAGCGGGATGCGGCAGACCCAGGCGCCTGGGGTGGGGTCCTCGTCGCGCAGGGCGTGGCTGTCGGGCCGGTAGGCGCTGATCGGGCCGCTGATCTCCGAGTTCCAGACGGCCGTGAGCGCGGGCACGGGGGCGGCGGGGTCGGTGCCGACGTCGACGACGAGGATGTCGTCGAAATCGGCGGTCTGCTCCAGATGGTCGTCGAAGCACAGCAGCCCGTCGCGGCGCCGCAGCGACAGGATCCGCAGATGCAGCGCGTACCGCATGGTGCCGGTCTCGTCCGGCCGCAGGCCGCTGCACAGGAACGTGGTCACCAGGGGGACCGTCGCCCCGTCGTCCGGGGTGCCGTCCGGGGCGCCGTCGGGCAGCTGGACGGGGCACCAGTGGGCGCTCGTCCGCTCGTGCGTGACGATCCGCAGGCCGCGGACCGACAACCGGACCTCGGCCTGCCACACCGTGTCCTCCCGCCGCGGCAGCCGGACACCGACGAGTTCGGCCTCGGCCCTGCGGTCCCCGAACAGGAAGCGCCGCAGGTTCTGGTAGCCCTCCTCGGAGTTGACCAGTCCGTAGCGTCCGCTGTGACTGCGGTGCACGCAGGCCTGGTGTGCGCCGGGGACGTACGCGTTGTCGATCCGCACCAGACCGTCGCTGCGCGGCCCGACCGTGGCCGCGGACAGGCCGAGCGCCACGTCGTAGTCGGTCGGGTCGGTGCCGATCAGGCAGAAGACCCGCTCCGGTGGGAAGGGGAACTGCCCGTCCCCGGGCATCGCGCGGGCGTCCCACGCCGGCGGCGGACCGTCCGGGTCCGTCTCCGACTTCGGCGTCAGGTACTCGTACATCCGCTCGCGCCCGAAGATCTCCGCGCCGTTGACCCCGGTGACGTCACGCAGCCGCTCCAGCAGGCCGAAACCGACGTCGAAGGCGATGCCGCCGTGCGGCGTGCCGTACGTGAAGAGCTTGGCCACGCAGTCGTCCGGATCGCGGCCGAGGTCGGGGAGGACCTTCTGGATCAGGCAGCGGCACACCAGCCCGCCCATGGAGTGGGCGACCAGATGCACCCGTTCCGCTCCGGACTTCGCCCTGACCGTGTCGATCAGCCGCAGCAGGTCCGCGGCGGCCGTCTCCAGCCGGAACTCCTGGGGGCGGGCGCCCCAGGTGCTCGCGGACGGGTCGTAGAACCGGTGGATCCAGATGGTGTCCGGCGGGATCGTGTCATGACCGGCGAGATAGAGGGCCTGCCCGCCGTCGACGAGGATCCGGTAGCCCTCGTCCAGGTGCAGACGGAGCAGGGGGCTCTCGAACTCGTAGAAGCAGGGGGCGTCGTCCGGTCCGATACGGACGTGCGTGGAGCCCTCGTTGAACCCGTAGAACGGGTCCGCCACCGCCTTGTCGATCGCGGCGGTGCCGCCGGCGTATCCCCGGACGTAGACGATCGGCAGTCTCGGGTTCGGAGTCATGCGTCCTCCAGGCGGTCCGGAAGGATCGGCTGCCGCGCAGGCACGCCGTCGAGGCTACGGACCAGCCGTCAGCCCGATGTCAATCCGGCGTCACCGGCCCGGTGGGAAGCAGCCGTGGCCGAACAGCGTCGAACGGGGGAAGACACCGTGCGCCTCTCTTCCTCGGCTTCGGCCGGTGCGGACGGGCGCCGCAACTGCGGGCAACAACGCGTGAGCGTGTCGGCTGATGTCACGTCACATTCATTTGAAGCGTCACTGGTTGACCGTGAAACCGCCTGCCTCGGTGTCCCGGCTCCGGTGGCATGGATACGTCGCCGGGGTGAGAATCAGGGGAGAGGTGAGCGGCGCCGTCGCGCGCCGCCCTCGGTTCTCACGCCCTCGAAGATCTTCACGATCTCGAACTCGAACGAGGCGTTCACCCATGGCTCTCCACACGACGCGTCCTGTGGTTCCCGGGCTCCACCACGACCTGCGCGACCATCCCGCCGAGGGCCTTCACGGCGGTGGCGGCGGTGGCGGCGGTGGCCACGGTGGCGGTGGCCACGGTGGCGGCTGGAACTCCGACGGGGGCAGGCGCTCCGGCGGCGGCTGGAACTCGGACCGCGGCCGGGACTCCGGCTGGGACAGGTCCCGCGGACCGGGCCCGGACCGGCACCCGGACCCCGGACCGGTACACACGGAGGACGTCGCCGAGGGCCCGTTCCGGGTGGTGCGGCCGGCGGACATGCTCGTCGTCGACATCAGCCTGATCAATCTGCGCCGGGACGGCAGTCGTCTGGTACCGCGGATTCCGGGTACGCCGGCGTTCGTCGTGGCCGTGCTGCCACCACAGCACGTCATGGAGCAGGCTTTCCCGCTGCAGACCCCGGCCCCGTCCGCACCGGTCAGAGCCTTCACCGCCGGCCCGACGACGCTGTCCTTCTCGGTGCCGACCGACCTGAACGGCCTGGACCTCTCGCTGGAGGCGCTGCTCGACTGGGAGCGGCTCGTGCCGCTGACGGATCTGTCCGGCCTGCCCGCGGGCGCCGCGGGGCCCACGGGCTTCCAGGGGGTCCCCGGGAGCGTCCTCGAATTTCCCACCTGGCTGCTCATCACCTACGACGGCCCGGTGGACTGGCTGAGCAGGCCGCAACCCCACCGGGCCGACGGGCGTACCGCCTTGTGGCACGCGCGACTGCACTCCACACGGGGCGGAGACGTCCCGCTCCGGGCCTTCGCGGCGGTTCCGGACCGCGACAAGCACCTCGGGAGCGGCTCCCTCAGCGACAGGAACCGGGCGGACATCGTCACCCTCACCAGCCGCACCGAACTCGTGCCACCGGGCGGCCCGCCCATCCAGGTCCCCAGCGCGTCATTGCAGTCGGAACAGTTCATCGTCACGCCGCTCGGCGCGTCGGCCCATCTGCACGGCGTCTGGGAGGAACCGCACGAGAACGACGAAGACCGGTACAGGGCGGCCGGACGGCAATACCCCAACCTGGAGATGTACGACCACATCACGGGTCTGGGGCGTGACCAGTACGTGCGCGTCGTCACCCGCGGCCGTCTGTGCACCAGGCACCGGGCGTCGCACGTGGCGGAGTTCCGGCGGGTGTTCGTCACCGACCCGCAGGGCGGAATCGTCGCCTATCTGCGGCGGGAGGACCGCATCGTCGTCAAGGAGCCTGAGGTCCCGTACCAGGCGGACGACTACCCGCACGCAGGGCGGGAGATGCCCTTCACCAGCCTGCGCGTCACCGACCGTGTCACCCCGCCGATCAGTCAGCCGGAACCGGCTTCGAATCGGCCCGGTTCGGATGCGCCGCTCATCGACAACGTCGCCTTCTGGGTGAGGCGCGCCGACGACGGACAGGACTACCAGTTCACTCTGATCGGCACGGACCGCGAGGGCAGGAAGGTCAGCTTCAGAATGCCGCTGATCTATGTGCCGGACGGACCACTCGTCGATCCGGCTGCACCGCTGCCCGACGGCGGGCATGCGGCCATCGACACCGAGACTCTGGTGCGCAGGCTGCTCGGCGAGAAGCCCGACCGCATGACGGGCAAGGTGAACGGCCAGGTGATGGCCATGGCCCAGCCGCCGGAGGGCGTGCCCGGCAGCACCAGCCATCCGGTCGACGACCTGACCTTCGAGCTCCACAAGGTCGGTACGCCCTTCGTGCGGAAGGCGAACGTACGCGTTCCCGCCGTCGAGCAGTTCACCGGCAACGCCGGTTACCGGGGCGTCAGGTTCAACGACACCTACCTCGAGCGAGCCGTGGACGGCCATCCGGCGGGCGCCTACCTCGATCTCGAGTCGTCTGTCACGGTCTCCATCGGTACCGAGCAGGCCGGAGGCGTCGCCAGCCCCAGGACCGAGCTCAAGTTGATCACCGCTCAGGCCGGTGTCGTACCGGACGTCTACCGAGCGGACACGAACTTCGACGGCATAAGGAAGTTGTTCGCCGGAGCAAAGCTGCTCGGCAAGATCCCCCTCGACGAGTTCCTGCGGGACGTGCCCCACGCCGGGACGGCGCGGAATCTGGACGACGAGCAGATCGAGAACATCCTGAGTGCCCCGGACGGTGTGCTGCCGGCACCGGTGCTGCGGGTCCGCGACCTGCGGGACGGCCAGGGCAAGGAATTGCGCTACGTCTGGAAGACCCGGCTGGGCCCGAGAGTGGAACCGAAGCCGAAGCCCGATGAGCCCCCGCCACCGCCGGTACCGGTCGACGTGGAGAACTCCATGCTGACACTGGACGCCCGGACCATCCGCTCACAGGACAACGTCGACAAGTCCACCGTGCAGGGCACACTGACCGACTTCGCCCTGGACTTCTTCGGGATCGCCCAAGTGCATTTCGACGAGCTGAGGTTCAGGTCCGGCCCGGGGAAGAAGCCCGACGTCACCGCCGACGGCGTGAAGCTGACGTTCAAGAACGACCTGGAGTTCATCAACACCCTGCGCAGCGCACTGCCCGCCGACGCCTTCGGAGCCGGCGCCTACGTGGACATCGACGCGAGCGGTGTCCGGACGGGGTACAAGCTCGTGGTCCCGACCCTGCCGATCGGCGTCTTCATGCTGTCCAACCTCTCGCTGGCCGCCGAGGTGAGGATTCCCTTCGGCGACGAGCCGGTCTCGTTCAGGTTCTCCGTCGCCGAGCCGCAGCATCCTTTCCACCTCACCGTGTCCCTTCTCGGTGGCGGCGGCTACTTCTTCATGGAGGTCGACACCGCCGGTATACGGCGGATAGAGGGGGCGCTGGAGTTCGGCGGCGCCGCCGCACTGGACCTCGGGGTCGCGAGCGGCGGGGTCTCGATCATGGCGGGTATCTGCTTCGTGCTGGAGAGAGGCACAGCGGCGCACGACGGCGAACCGGCAACGCTGGACAAGGTCTCGCTCACCGGCTATCTGCGCTGCGGCGGCTTTCTGTGCGTGCTGGGCATCGTCACGGTGTCCGTCGAGTTCGACCTCGAACTCCGCTACGAGCACAACGGACGTGAGTCGGTGGTCCGCGGCAGGGGGACGCTCACGGTCAGCGTGCGGATCGCCTTCTTCAGCAAGTCCGTGACGCTCGAACTCGAACGGAGCTTCTCCGGAGCCCCGCGCGACCCGACCTTCGCCGACTGCGTCCCGCTGGAACCGTACTGGCGCGAGTTCTGCCAGGCGTACGCTCCCCAATCCCACGGGTGATGTCCATGCCCCTCGAACAGCACATCAGCTGGACGGTCCTGCCCGCCGGGCTCTCGCAGGACGGCACCCGGGCACGGGTGTCGGTGTTCGTGACGCCTCGGCTGTACCCGTCCCCCGATACGGACCAGACGCTGCGCGCCTTCACCGACTTCCAGGACTGGCCGGGCACGGTCATGGGGATCACCTTCGCCTTCGCCACCACCAGTGACCCCGCGTCGCCGCCCGTGCCCTTCACCGAACCGCTCCGGCCGCAGGTCCCGGAACCGAACACGAGCCTGTGGCAGAGTCTTTTCGACCGCGACACCCAGCTGGAGCCCTACCCCGACCCGCACGAGCAGGACTTGACCAGCTACTCGGCCAAAGACGTCCGCTCGTACACCAAGGGCGTCTATGCCAGGGCGGCGACGGAGCACGCGGAGGAGCCGCCTCCGGCGCGGGAGATGCTGCGCTCGCAGCAGGAGCTCCCCCCGGGGACCCAGACGAAGCACCACCAGGACAGCCAGGACGAAGTCGCCGGTGCCGACGCGGTTCCGACGGAGCTGAGGAAGCTGTACACGTTCTCCTTCCCCTCGAAGGCCGCCCGGTCCGCGCCCGGCGGGCCGCCGAGCGGCGGGCCGCCGGGCGGGGTGGAGACGGCGGCTGTCGCCGAGCCTCCGGCCGGTGAACCGCGCGCGGCCGACCAGGAGGAGCAACACCCGCCACCGTCGCCACCGCCGCCTCCTGACTTCCACACCATGCTCGGCTCGCTCGGCGACCACCCGGTGCTGCTCCAGCACCTCGGGCTGGTGCTGACCTTCGAGGTGTCAGGGCTCCCCGAGTCCCACGGCGAGCGGTTCCTGACGGTCGTCCCCGGCTGGGTCTCGGCACTGGCACCCCACTCGCACGACGTCGCCTGCCTCACCCGCTACTACTTCGGCACGGACCCCCTCGCCCCGGAACCGCCCGTCCCCGGCCGGCGCGTCTTTCTCGCCGCGCAGCCGCCTCCCGACCGCCCGGCAGGGGCTGCGGCCGAACCTGAGGCCGCGGTGGCCCTGGCGGCCCCTTCCCGCGGCCTGGAGGAATTCTCGGCGGCCTTCTCCGTGGAGCAGGCGGACGTCGAGGACGCCGCGCTCAAGCTGGTCGCGGTGTCCGACGAGGCCACGGGACTGTCCCCGATGCGCAACCCCGGTATCTCCCTGGTCTGGAACGGGCGCATGGACGAACTGAAGCCCGAGCTGGCCAAGCCGATGGACCAGAACGACAGTCTCAAGGCCGTCGTCGACCACCAGAGGGAGCACGACGGACAGGCGCCCCCTAACGTCGAGGACCCCCCTGCCTCTCAGGACCGGCCGGTCCCGCCCGTGCTCGCCGCCCGGGACCTGGTCCGCGGCCACCGGATGGACATCTGGGACGAGCAGCGGAACGCCTGGTTCTCGCTGCACGCCCGCGACGTGGAGTACCGGAAGGCCCACGGCGGGCCGCTCCTGCTGAAGGCCTCCGACGAGGGTTTCTTCCAGACCCACGCGGTCTCACCGCCGAACGGTTCGGCGCTGCATCTGCCCGAACGCGTGGCCGTCTGGCGCGGATGGTCCCTGTCCGCTCCGTTCCCGGGCCTCGTGCTCGACACCGACCCCGGGGATCCGGACGGCCACACGCCCCCCAACCCCCCGGTGCCCCTCCGGAACGAGGCGCCGCCGGGGGTGCCGTTGGAGATCACGGTCAAGGCGGGAAGCGGATCCCTGCCGGCCCTGCGGTACCGCCACGCCTACCGGGTGCGCCTGCGTACCGTCGACCTGGCCGGCCATGGCCTCGACCTCGACCGCGCCGATGCCCTGATGCACCTGCCCGGCGCGGCGATCCCCGACCGGCCGCTGGTCTTCCAGCGGTTCGAGCCCGTGTCGGCGCCGGCGGTGGTACAGAGACTGCCACTCGCCGAAGGAGCCTCCACCTTCCGGATGGTCATCCGCAGCAGCCCGGGGGACCAGCCGCCACCGGCTGCTCCGCCCGGCCCCGCGGACAGCGGGACGAGGGTCTCGCTGGCCAACGTCCGACCCGAACTGAGGAACGCCGACATCGCCGTCGTCCAGAGAGCACTCGTAGCCCTGGGCTACGACCTGCCGGGCGGCGCGGACGGCTACTTCGGGAAGCTCACGAGAGCTGTATACGCGGAGGAGCAACGCAAGCAGGGTTTCTCCGGGAGCGACGCGGACGGCGCACCCGGCTGCGAGACCCTCACCAAGCTGGGCCTCAAAGGCGGCTTCACCGTCGACTGCGGCCCCGACGCGCGGCCGGTCCCCGACACCGGCAGCACGGCGGAGCAGTACGCCGCGGAGTTCAATCGAAGGCCACTGGTCGTGAAAGAGGGGCACCGTCCCTACCAGGGGGTCGACGAACGCCACCTGGTGGCGCCGAAGGTGGCTCTGCAGTCCGTTATTCGGTACGGACTGCTGGACGAGGCCATCGGCTCCACCGATCCCAGCGTGCAGAGCGCCGTCTACGAACTGGCCGTGCGCGAGAGCGGTTCCCTGGACGACCCCGGTCCGGACGTACGTCTGGAGCCCGTCGACTCACCCGCGGCGGACCCCGAGCACCCGGCGGTGATCGCGCTGCACACCGGTGAACAGGTCGCCATGCGTGGTCTGCCCGACCCCGAGGCACGCGCGGCCGCTCTCTTCGGCCTGCCGGGAACACGCGCCGGTGAGCCGTTCGTCATCCCCTGGGACGGCGATGTCTGGCACCGCCCGAAGTCCTTCCGGCTGCGGCTGGCCGAAGGAACCGCGCCGCCCGCCTTCGACGAGGCGTCCCGGGTGCTGACCGTGTCACTGCCCAAGGGAGCCGTGGCCACCGTCCGCGTGTGCTCCGGCATCGACTTCGACGAGAACCTCATGGGCATGGCTTCCTGGTGCCGTGAGATACCCGAACCGGCGGCAGCGGGGCTCGCCCCGCGGTCGGAGAGCGAGGCCGCGGCGTGGCGAACCGACGCGTCGAGGATGGCGGACCGTGCGATGGAGCTGGCCGCGGCATGTCGCCACTGGATGTTCACTCCCTGGCACGAGCTGACTCTCGTCCACGCGGTCGACAAACCACTGAAGACCCCCGTCCTCACTCTGCACCCGCCGATGACCGGACGCCCCGAGAAGGCGACGGCGCAGCATCTGGCCGGCACCATCGCGCTGGACGAGGCCAGCACGGGCCGGGTCGACCTGATGGCGGAGTGGACCGAGGTGACGGACGCGGGCCCCGACGGACGTGCCACCCAGGAGATGACCGCGCCGGTGTTCGGGCTGCTGACGGCGAGAGCCGACACGAAAGGCGACCCCGGCAGCCAAGCCGCCGTCCTTCAGAACGGTGTCCTCACCTTCAGCACCGAGGCGGCCGAACAGGCCGCGGAAGAGGCCGCGAAAGCGGAATCGAAGGAAGTCCAGCCCCTCATCGGGAATCACGAGTTCGGTGACACGAAGTACCGCATGGTGCGGTATCACCCGCTGGCGGGCAGCCGGTTCGGCGACTGCTTCCCGGCGGACTTCGCCGAACCCGGCGCGAGCGAGCTGACCGTACCGGGCACCGCGCGGGAGTACCCGGTGTTCAGCAGCGCGGAACCCATGGCTCCGCGGGTCCTTTACTGCGTACCCACGCTCTCCCTGGATCAGGACCAAGGGACGCCGGGCGTCATCGTCCGGCGACGACGCGGTGGGGGCATCCGTGTGTACGTGGCCCGCCCCTGGTGGTCCTCCGGAGACGGTGAACTGCTCGGCGTGGTCCTCGGCAAGCCGCCCGGCGGCGACCCGGAGCCCCTGCGCGACGCCAAGGTCACCCTGATGGGCCGCGACCCACTCCACCCTTCCGCACCGGTGGTGGCCCCGACCCCGGAGATGTTCACCAACGCGGTGGGGGAGCCCAGGCCACTCGTCATGGACCCCCTCTCCGGCGGTCTCCCCGTTACCGTCGTCGGCTTCGCCCCGCAGTTCGACGGGGACGACAAGAGCGACAGCAAAGACAAGGACGAGAGGAATTCGGGGAACGGGGAGAGCGAGGCGAACGGCCGCTGGTTCTTCGACCTGGATCTGGACACCGGGGACGCCTTCCTGCCGTTCGTTCGCCTCGCCCTGGTCCGGTACCAGCCCCACTCGATCGAGGGAGCCGAGATCTCACCGGTCGTCCTCGCCGACCTGGTCCGCACCCTGCCCGACCGGGAGCTCACGGTTCGGCCCGGCCGGCCGCTCACCGTCAGCCTCACCGGCCCTTCCTGGAAGCCGACCGAGTCCTCGCGACCGCAGATCACCGCCAGCCTCCAGCGCCGGCACGACGTCATCAGCGACCAGGATCTCGGGTGGGTGACCCTCGACGGCACCGCCACCCCACTCGTCTCGGCCGAGGCGGAGTCGTCCGACCGACCGTCCTACACGGGCCGGATCGAGGTACCGCCCGTGCGGCGCGGGGTCCCCCTGCGCCTGCTGGTGATGGAGACCGAGGGCATCCCGGCCGACGGACCGACCTCACCCACGCCTGCCGGGCCGGTGATCTACTGCGACACCGTCGACCTCCCGCCGCTGGACGGCGGCCATGGCGGCGATCGCGACGACCATGGCGACGACGACCGGCGTGGTGAGCACGACCGGTCGGACGACGACCACGACGACCACGACGGTCACGGCCGGCGCGGTCCCGGCGGCGACTTCCGCCACCGCTGAGTCCCATGAACAGGTGCTGTGAACCGAGGAGGAGACCGCCATGCCCGACGAGACACTGCAGGACACCCTGCCCAGTCCGCAGACCGACACCACCGACCGGTTCGAGGCGGCTCCCGACCCGGACGGGACCCTGATCCCGATACCGAGGGAGGCGCCCGCCGGGAATCCGGTCCGCGACGACGCCACGATCAGTGTCAGCCCGCTCCAGGGCAGCGGCTACTACGTGACGATCTACAACGGTCCTCCCGAAAGCTCGGGTGGGACCGACGACTTCATCGCCGAACTGCTCACCGAGGCGTCGCTCGCGCGCCTGGAGCAGCTGTTCGCCGAGACCGCGGCCGGAGGCGTCATCAGATTCCTGACGGCACCGGTCGGAGTGCTCATCTCACTGCTGAACTCGACCCCCACGCTGAACGAGCAGTTCATCCGCACGAGGCTCGACGACGGCACCCAGGTCACCTACGCGGTCCTCTCCCCGGCGGAGTGAACACCGGGCCACGACCGCGGCGGTGTCCGGTTCTCGCCGTTCCGCGTTAAATGCCTGGACTGAGGTCCTCCCCCGACGGGACACTTCCGACTTCCGAACCTCCGGGAGTGTGATGGGGACGACAGACACGCGAGGGCCGACGCCGGGCAGGGGCGCGGTCGTTCTGGCGCTGCGCCGCTACGGCCGGGAACTGCTGCGACTAAGACGGCTGGCCCTGCCCGCCCTGCTGCTGCCGGCCGTGGGCAACATCGGCATCCGCTACGTCGCCCCCCTGCTGATCGCCAAACTGGCGGGGCAGGCCGCCGGCGGCGGTCTCACCCTCGGCTCGGCGCTGCCGTACGTGCTGGGTTTCGGGGTGACGCTGCTGCTCGCCGAGGCCGTTTGGCGGGTCGGGCAGCACTGCCTGAACCGCGTGGACGCACTGGGCATGGAACACCTGTACGTGAGCGGCATGGACGAACTCCTCGCCAAGGACGCGGCGTTCTTCCACGACAACTTCGCCGGCTCCCTGACCAAACGGGTGCTGAGTTTCGGCAAGCGCTTCGAGGACTTCGTCGACACGGTGACGTACCGGATCGTGGGCAGTCTCGTCCCCCTGGTGTTCGGTGCCGTGGTGCTGTGGAGCTACGCACCCATGCTCGTCGTGGGGCTCCTGGTGATGATCGCCTCGACCGTGGTGGCCGCCACGCCCCTGATCCGTCGCCGGCAGCGGCTCGTCAACGACCGTGAGGCGGCGATCGCCCGGGTCTCCGGGCACGTCGCCGACAGCCTCATGAACATGGAGACGATCCGCGCGTTCGCGGCCGAGCGGCGTGAGGCCGCCGAACACCGCACCCGCGTCGCGGACTCCAGGCGCCTGACACTGCGGTCGTGGGACTACGGCAACCTGCGCGTCGACACCCTGATCGCCCCCCTGTCCGTGCTGACCAACGTGCTGGGCCTGTTGATCGCCATCGCCTTCGGGGGTCCGGGTCAGGGAGTGGAGGAGGTCGTCGTCGCTTTCACCTACTACTCCAACGCCACCCAGATCATGTTCGAGTTCAACCAGATCTACCGGCGTCTGGAAAGCTCGATGACCGAGGCCGCGCAGTTCACGGAGCTGCTGCTGGATCCGCCCACCGTGCTCGACCCGACGGAACCGGAACCGCTCGCGCCGCGGGACGCCGGCGTCCGCTTCGAGGCGGTGACCTTCGCCCACACGGGCGCGAAGCCGATCTTCGAGGGGCTCGACCTGGACGTGCCGGCCGGCGCACGCATCGGACTGGTCGGCAGGTCAGGCGGCGGCAAGACCACGCTCACCCGCCTCCTGCTGCGGATGTCGGACATCGAGGAGGGACGCATCCTGATCGGTGGTCAGGACATCAGCCGGCTGCGCCAGAGCGACCTGCGCTCCCTGATCGCCTACGTGCCGCAGGAACCCGCCATGTTCCACCGCAGCCTGCGGGACAACATCGCCTTCGCCCGGCCCGACGCCACCGACGCGGAGGTCCACGCCGCCGCCGCGGCCGCGCACGTCACGGAGTTCGCCGACCAGCTCCCCAACGGCTTCGCCACCCTGGTGGGGGAGCGGGGGGTGAAACTCTCCGGCGGCCAGCGCCAGCGCGTCGCCCTCGCCAGGGCCATCCTGCGCGACGCCCCGATCCTGCTGCTCGACGAGGCGACCAGCGCGCTGGACTCGGAGAGCGAGCTCCTCGTCCAGGACGCACTGTGGCGGTTGATGGACGGACGTACGGCCCTCGTGGTCGCCCACCGACTGAGCACCGTCGCCGGTATGGACCGTCTCGTCGTCCTCGACCGCGGGAGCGTCGTCGAGCAGGGCACCCATGCGGAGCTGCTCGCGGTGAACGGTGCCTACGCCAAGCTGTGGCAGCACCAGTCGGGCGGCTTCCTCGGCGAGAGCGCAGAGCCGGTCCCCGGGCTCTCGGTCCCGGACCTGCAGGCGGTCGCCGACATCGGTCCGCCGGGCGAGCGGTGAGCCGCCCGGTGCCTGCTCGTCCGTCGCCGTCGCGCACTCGGCTCGCGGACGCCTCCGAGCGGGACTTTCGGCCCGCCCGGTGCTACGGCGCGGTGGGCGGGTGCGGGGAGCGGAGGACGAGCAGGGTGATCTCGCTGGGGGCGAAGACGCGGAACGGCGGGCCCCAGAAGCCGGTGCCGCGGCTGGTGTAGAGCAGGGTGCGGGCGCCGTGGTGGCTGAGGCCGGCGAGGGCGGGCTGGTCGAGACGGACCAGGTGGTGGAAGGGCCAGATCTGGCCGCCGTGGGTGTGTCCGGAGAGCTGGAGGTCGACGCCGGCGGCGGCCGCCCGGTCGATGAACTTGGGCTGGTGTGCCAGGAGCAGGACGGGCAGGTCGGGGTCGGCGCCGTTGAGGGCTCCGGTGAGGTGGGCACGGTGGCCCGCCAGGCCGGAGGACTCGGCGGTGACGTCGTCCACCCCGGCGACCACGAGGGTGTCGCCGCCGCGTTCGAGCAGCAGATGGCGGTTGCGCAGCGGCTCCCAGCCCAGTTCGTCCATCAGGTCGACCCAGCCCTGGGCCTCGCTGTAGTACTCGTGGTTGCCGGTGACGTACACACGGGCCCGGGTCGCCCGCACGGTGCCGAGTGGGGCGGCTTGGGCGC
This sequence comes from Streptomyces sp. NPDC002386, assembly GCF_053593175.1. Classification (NCBI taxonomy): domain Bacteria; kingdom Bacillati; phylum Actinomycetota; class Actinomycetes; order Kitasatosporales; family Streptomycetaceae; genus Streptomyces; species Streptomyces sp. NPDC002386. The sequence goes on along the minus strand of NZ_JBSFBX010000012.1, from coordinate 108,518 downwards.
GGCGGCGTTCGGCCGTGCCGTCCGCGATGTCACCGGTGTGGCAGACCAGGTCGGCTTCCAGGGTGTTCACGGTCTCGCACACCCGTGCCGACCAGCGAGCGCGGTCCAGCGGGCCGTAGTGGGTGTCGGTGATGAGGACGACGCGGGTGCCGTCAAGACCGGCTCCCAGCCGCGGGAGTCGCACGTCGAGCCGGCGCACGCGTGGCACGCGGCGGGCTTCGGCGTACCCCCAGCCGAGGAGCACGGCGGTCACGCCGAGGACGGCCCAGGTGACGATGCGGGCCCGGTCCTGGCTCTCGCCGACGCCGGCCACGGTCAGGGCGAGCCTCAAGAGGACGCCGAGCAGGACGGACCAGGTGAACAGGACCCAGCTCGCGCCCAGCAGCGTGACACCGGCGACCGCCGCCCCGTCCTGCTGACGCCGGCCGTGGCCGCGCACCATCGCGAGCGGCATACCGACGAGGCCGAGGGCGAACAGCGCGGTGCAGGCCGCCGTGACGGGCAGCGCCCAGTGCTGACCGGTGTACAGGAGCACCCAGCAGGGCACGGCCCACAGCAGGACGGGGGCGATCAGGGGGATGTAACGCATCAGGCGGTGCAGTCGGCTCCGCCGCGGCGCTCGCGCCTCACCCTCGGAGGGCCGGGTGTTGCTGATGTCGGTCACGCTTACCCTCCCCGGCCGGACTGCCGTCCCCCGCACTGTATCCGGTCGCCTTTGACCAGCCGACCAGCCGACCAGCCGACCAGCCGACCAGCCGGTCGGCGTTCAGGGGCGCGGCCCCTCGGGGCGAGGGTTCTCCAGGGGACGGCAGGACTCCGCCGCGGAGCCGTCGTGCCGGGTTGCCCGGAGGACGAAAGCGCCTCCGGGCACCCCGGTGGAGGCTCTAGAAGAAGCCCAGCTTCTTGGGCGAGTACGACACCAGCAGGTTCTTCGTCTGCTGGTAGTGGTCCAGCATCATCCGGTGCGTCTCGCGGCCGATTCCGGACTGCTTGTAGCCGCCGAACGCGGCGTGCGCCGGGTAGGCGTGGTAGCAGTTCGTCCAGACGCGGCCCGCCTGGATCGCCCGGCCCGCGCGGTAGGCGGTGTTCATGTCACGGGTCCACACGCCCGCGCCCAGGCCGTACAGGGTGTCGTTCGCGATCTTGATGGCGTCGTCGAAGTCGTCGAAGGAGGCCACCGACACGACCGGTCCGAAGATCTCCTCCTGGAAGATCCGCATACGGTTGTCGCCCTCGAAGATGGTCGGCTGGACGTAGTAGCCGCCCTTGAGCTCGCCGTCGTACTCGATGCGCTCGCCCCCGGTGAGGACCTTGGCGCCCTCCTGCCGGCCGATGTCCAGGTAGGAGAGGATCTTCTCCAGCTGGTCGTTGGACGCCTGCGCGCCGATCATGGTGTCGGTGTCGAGCGGGTGCCCCGGCTTGATCAACCGGGTGCGGGCCACCGCCGCCTCCAGGAACTCGGCGTAGTTACCCCGCTGGACGAGCGCCCGGGAGGGACAGGTGCACACCTCTCCCTGGTTGAGCGCGAACATCGTGAAGCCCTCGAGGGCCTTGTCCCGGAAGTCGTCGTCGTGCGCCCAGACGTCGTCGAAGAAGATGTTCGGGGACTTGCCGCCGAGTTCCAGCGTGACCGGCTTGATGTTCTCCGAGGCGTACTGCATGATCAGCCGCCCGGTCGTCGTCTCCCCGGTGAACGCCACCTTCGCCACCCGCGGGCTGGAGGCCAGCGGCTTGCCCGCCTCCGCGCCGAAGCCGTTGACGATGTTGAGCACGCCCGGCGGCAGCAGGTCGGCGATCAGGCTCACCCAGTAGTGGATGGACGCCGGGGTCTGCTCGGCCGGCTTGAGGACGACCGCGTTGCCCGCCGCGAGCGCCGGGGCGAGCTTCCAGGCGGCCATCAGGATCGGGAAGTTCCACGGGATGATCTGCGCGACCACGCCGAGCGGCTCGTGGAAGTGGTACGCCACCGTGTCGTCGTCGACCTCGCTCAGCGAGCCCTCCTGGGCGCGGATGGCGCCCGCGAAGTAGCGGAAGTGGTCGATGGCGAGGGGGATGTCCGCCGCCAGCGTCTCCCGCACCGGCTTGCCGTTCTCCCAGCTCTCGGCCACCGCGAGCGCCTCGAGGTTCGCCTGCATGCGGTCGGCGATCCGCAGCAGGACGTCGGAGCGCTCCGCCACCGCCGTGCGGCCCCATCCGGGCGCGGCCTCGTGCGCCGCGTCCAGCGCCCGCTCCACATCCTCCGCGGTGCCGCGCGCGATCTCGGTGAACGGCTGCCCGTTGACCGGTGACGGGTTCTCGAAGTACTGCCCGCGCACCGGTGGCACGTACTCGCCGCCGATGAAGTGGTCGTAGCGCGCCTGGTAGGAGACGATCGCGCCCTCGGAGCCGGGCGCCGCGTAACGGGTCATGCTGGTCTGCCTCCCGGTGAAGCGCTGCCCGCCGTTGGGCAGCTCTCGGCGCGAGGCTAGGCGCGCCGACGTTGCGAGTACGTTGCGCCGCGGCGCGACGGAGGCCCGGGCGCCCGGCGGCGCGGGGGTGCCGGCACGGCCAGCTCGCCCTCCAGCGCCGCGAGCCGCGCCCGTACCGACGCCGACGGCCGCACCGCCGCCAGCGCCCGCCACACCTCCAGGTCGTCCTCGCCCCACGGGGCGCGCGCCCAGCCGGCGAGCAGGTCGGGGTCGCGGTGCGCGATCAGCGCCGACCGCATCCCCTCGGCGAGGCGCCGCCTGAGCCGTACCACCGCCGGGGCCTGCGAGCCCGGCAGCAGCGGACCGGTGTACGCCGCCACCGCCCCGGTCAGCGCGCCCGTCTCCAGCCGCCGCTCCACCACGGTCACGTCGGCCTCCACCGGCACCGTCAGCCGGTACGGCCGTGAGGCGAGCAGTCCCGGCCCGGTCAGCCGGCGCAGTCGCGCCAGTTCGGCACGCAGCGTCACCGGGGTCACCGCCGCGTCCTCGTACAGCGCGCAGAGCAGTTCGTCTCCGGTCAGCCCCTCGGGATGACGGGCCAGCAGCACGAGGATCTCGCTGTGCCGGCGGCACAGCCGGACCCGCCGTCCGCCCAGGCGGAGTTCGGCCTCGTCCCGGCCCAGCGCGCTGAGCAGGGCCGTGTCCTCGGCGACCGGGGACGGCGCCAGCAGCGCGAGCTGCGACTCGGCGGCCCGGGCCACCGCCTGCACGAAGCCCAGACTGTGCGGGTGCGCCAGCCCGTCTCCGCCGGTGATGTCCACGGCGCCCAGGACCCGCCCGGTGTGCGGGTCGTGCACCGGCGCGGCCGCGCAGGTCCACGGCTGCACCCGCCGTATGAAGTGCTCAGCCGCGAACACCTGCACCGGCCGGTCCAGCGCGACGGCCGTCCCCGGCGCGTTGGTGCCGACCGCCGCCTCCGACCAGAGAGCGCCCGGCACGAAGTTCATCCGGTCCGCCAGGCGCCGGGTCGCCGGGTGCCCCTCGACCCACAGCAGTCGGCCGTGCGCGTCGCACACCGCCAGCAGATGCTCTCCGTCGGCGGCGAACGAGCCCATCAGTTCCCGGAACAGCGGCATCACCCGGGCCAGCGGGTGCTCGGCCCGGTGGGCGCCGAGATCGCCGTCGGTCAGCTCCACGTTCGCCGTGCCGTCCGGTCCCACCCCGGCCCGGGCGCTGCGCCGCCAGGATTCGGCCACCACCGAGCGCACCGGGCGCGGCACCGTCCCCGCCGTGGTGAACGTCTCGTGTGCCCGGCGCAGCGCCCGGACGCGCTCGGCGGGATCGGCCCCCGGTTCCAGGGCCACCCAGGGATCGGTCAACTGGCCCTCCCGGACGGTGAAACGGCTGGCACCATCGTTACTCGACGTGTTGGCGGGGACAACCGGTTCGACAGCTCGCTCAGCCGAAATTGACCAGTCTGATGTAGCGCACCCAGTCCCACAGCGGTCCGGGATCGGAGTGGTCGCTGCCCGGCACCTCGTAGTGGCCGATGATGTGCTGTCTGTCCCTGGGGATGCCGTAGCGGGCGCAGATCGACGCCGTCAGCTTCGCGGACTGCTCGTAGAGGGCGTTGGTGAAGTAGGCCGGCTGATCCACCCAGCCCTCATGCTCGATGCCGACGCTGCGGGTGTTGTAGTCCCAGTTGCCCGCGTGCCAGGCGACGTCCCGCTCGCGCACGCACTGCGCCACGTGACCGTCCGCCGAGCGGACCACGTAGTGGGCGGACACCTTCTTGTCGGGGTTGCGGAAGATGGCCAGCGTGTCGGCGTACGTCTCCTGCGTGATGTGGATGATCACGCGGTCGATGGTGTAGCTGCCGGGGCGGTTCGACGCCGTGTAGTTGGTGGAGACCGCCGGCTGCCACTCGGCCGAGGGGTAGTCCACGGTCGTCTGCGCGCCCGCACGGGCGTCGGGGAGCATGACGGAGGGGACCGCGGCGAGCGCCGCTCCCATCAGGATCCGTCGCCTGCTGAGCTGGAGTCCGGGCCGGTTCGTGTCCATCGTCTGCCGCCTTTCGGGAGCGGGTGGGGGGATGGGGGCCGTGCCGTGAGTGGTTGACGCGACGTCAGGGGTGGAGGTGCCGCGCGGTCCGGCGCGGCCGCGTGTGCGTGCCGCGCACCAGCCACCGCACCAGGTCAAGCTGCGATATCCGGAACGCGTCCTCCAGCGGACGCGCCGAGTCGGCCGGGATCCGCCGCGTGTCTGACTCCAACCGGGGCCACAGGGCGGCGGCGTCCTCGCGGTGACCGACGGCCACCGCGGTGTTCGGTGCGCGCTCCACAGCCACCGTCATCCCTCCCCTGTACGCCGGTGTGTGTCCCGCGAGGGATGTCGGCCGGCCTCACTCGACGCGTGCGCGTTCCTCGGCGCACGGGACGGCGCCGGGTGGTCCCGGCGGATGTGTCCCGTGCGAATTACGGTACGTCGTGGGAGAGTTGGGCAGAAGAGTGTGCCGTGGACCGGTGGACAGAGCGCACTGTGTGAACAACTCGGCCACCTGAACGGGTGAGGCCGGGCAGCCCCTCTCGGGCCGCCCTCGCCCAGGGCCGCGCGCAGGAGGTCACCCTCGACCCCTCGTCGCCCGCCTCGGGCCGGCCACGCCCCGGGGGCGCCCGCTTCGACCCGCTGCCCGGGGCCGTCCGCCTCGGTTCGTCAGCCCCGTTCCGCCAGGGGCTGTTCCGCGACCGTCGCCGGATCGTCGAGGACCGCGCGGACGACATAGTGGGCGGCGCCCAGCAGCGGGCCCTCCGGGCCCAGCGTGGACACGGACACCGGGCAGACGGGTCCGGCCGTACGGCCCGTCAACTCCGCCTCCAGCGAGGGCAGCAGCCAGGGGGAGAGGCCCGCGAGCGCCCCGCCCAGGACGACCGCCTCGGGGTCGAGCAGATTGACGGCCCCCGTCAGGGCGATGCCCAGGGCCGTACCCGCGTCCCGCAGCGCCCCGCGTACGGCCCCGTCGCCCTCCTCGGCGCGCTCGGCGAGCAGGCCGGCCAGGTCCTGGCGCGGCTCCAGACCGGCCGCGCGCAGCACCGCCTCCTCGCCGGCGTATTGCTCCAGGCAGCCACGTCCGCCGCACGGGCAGGCGGGGCCGTCGGGTCGGACGGGCACATGCCCCAGCTCGCCCGCGAAACCGCGGGTGCCGCGCAGCAACTGCCCGTCCACGACCACCGCGGCGCCGATGCCGATCTCGGCCGACACGTGCAGGAAGTCCCGCGGGGTGCCGGCACCGAGCCACAGCTCCGCCAGAGCGCCGAAGTTGGCCTCGTTGTCCACGGTCAGCGGCGGCCCGCCGGGCAACAGGGAACCGAGATCCACGTCGTGCCAGTCGAGGTTCGGGGCGCGTACCACGGTGCGGCCGTCGCGTGCCACGAGGCCCGGCACGGCGACCGCGAGTCCGGCGGGCCACAGGCCGTCCCGTTCGATCTCCGCCAGGACCCGGCCGACCAGCTCCGTCAGCTCCGCCAGTACGGGCTTCGGGGCCCGGCCCCGGTTCGCGCCGTACCGCACGGCACGCGCGCGGACGGTGCCGCGCAGGTCGACGGCACACACCGCGAGATGGTCGACGCCGATCTCCGCCCCGATGCCGGCCGGGCCGCGTCCGCTCACCGCGAGAGCCGATCCGGGGCGGCCCACCCGGCCCGGCCGCTCGGGGCCCAGTTCCTCCAGCAGCCCCCACCGGATCAGCTCGTCCACGAGGGTCGACACCGCGGCCCTGGTCAGCCCGATGTGCGAGGCGACCGCCGCCCGGGACAGCGGACCCGCCGCGCTGACGGCGTGCATCACCCGGGCGAGGTTGCGCCGGCGCATGCCCTGCTGGGTGTCCGGCAGGGGGCGCCCGGTACCACGTGAGCGGCCCTCGTGCAGCGGTGCGGTCATGCCCTTCGTCAATCCTCGGTCTCTGCGGCCGGACCCGGACCCGGACCCGGCCCCGCGCCCGTCGCCGGGCGCGCGCTCAGCGCGATTCCGTCCCCCGCTCCAGCAGCGGGGCCGCGTCGGAGAGTACCCCGCTGATCCGCGCCAGCGTCTCCTCGTCCCGCTCCACGGCCTCCAGCACCGGGCCGGCGGCCGTGTTCCAGCGGCGTGCCACCGCGCCCGGATCCTCACCGGTCAAAAGGCCGGCGGCCTGTGCGGCGGCCCCCAGCGCCACCAGTTCCCCCGCCCGGGGAATCTGGACCGGCCGCCCCGACAGCCGCCGAACGGTCTGCTGCCAGGCGGTGCCCCGGGCCCCGCCGCCGATCAGCAGCAGCGGCGTGCCGCGGTCCGCGTCCTCGTCCAGGACCAGTTCGAGCGCGCCGAGGAGGGCGTGCACCGCGCCGTCGTAGGCGGCCTGCAGCAACTGGCCGCCGGTCGTGTCATGACGCAGCCCGTGCAGCAGGCCGGAGGCATGGGGGAGGTTCGGGGTGCGTTCTCCGTCCAGGTACGGCAGCAGGGTGACGGAGGCGCCGGACTCCACGGCCTCGCGGTCCAGGCCCAGCAGTGCCGCGACCCGGTCCACGGCGAGGGTGCAGTTCAGCGTGCACGCGAGCGGCAGCCAGTCCCCGTGCGCGTCCGCGAAGCCGGCCACCGTGCCCGTCGGATCGGCGGGGCGGCGCCGGGCGACCGCGTACACGGTGCCCGACGTGCCGAGGCTCAGCACGGGGGTGCCCGGCCTGAGCCCGAGGCCCAGCGCGGCGGCGGCGTTGTCACCGGTGCCCGGTGCCACCAGGGTGCCCTTGGAGAACGGCAGACCGTGGCCGCCGCGCACGGTGCCGGCCACCTCGCCGGGCCGCACCACCCGGGGCAGCAGCGCCGGGTCGAGCCCCACATGGGCGAGCGTCTCCTCGTCGTACGCCTCCGTGCCGGCGACCCACCAGCCCGTGCCGGACGCGTCGCCGCGGTCGGTCGTGCCCTGTCCGGTCAGCCGCTCCGTGAGGTAGTCGTGGGGGAGCCGGACCGCCCTGGTGGCACGGACGGCCTCCGGCTCGTGCTCGGCCAGCCAGGCCCACTTGGTCACCGTGAACGACGCCCCGGGCACACTGCCGGTCCGCTCCGCCCACGCCTTCGGGCCGCCCAGCTCCTCCACGAGCCGGCGGGCCTGCGGCGCCGACCGGACGTCGTTCCAGAGCAGTGCGGGGCGCACCGGTTCGCCCCGCTCGTCCAGCGTGACCAGGCCGTGCTGCTGGCCGCCGATCGACACCGCGGCCGCCTCGTGCGCAGGCTCGCCGCACTGGCGCAGCGCCTCGCACAGCGCGTCCCACCACTGGCGCGGATCACTCTCCCGGCCCGCCCCCGAGGTCACGGTGTGCGGGGCCTGGCCGCTCGCCACCACCTCGCCGGTGGACGAGTCGACGACCAGTGCCTTCGTGGACTGGGTGGAGGTGTCCACGCCCACGACGAGCGGACCCTCGGCTGCTGACATCGGGCTCTCCCTCTTTCCGCGGCTCCGCGGGATGCGCTGTGACCTGGCAGGACATGCGTCCGCGGCGGCGGTGGAACGAATCCCTCGCCGTCGAGGACACACCTTGTCTCTTCCCAGAGGTGTGTGCGCATACTAATTTGTAAACGGCCATTACGAAATAGTCGTACCAAGCAAGGAGCCGCGGCATGAGCTACCAGCCCACCCCCGAGGACAGGTTCACCTTCGGCCTGTGGACCGTCGGCTGGCAGGGCAGGGACCCGTTCGGCGACGCCACCCGCCGTGCCCTCGACCCGGTCGAGACGGTGCGGCGCCTGGCGGAGCTCGGCGCCCACGGAGTGACCTTCCACGACGACGACCTGATCCCCTTCGGGTCCTCGGACACCGAGCGCGAGTCCCACATCAAGCGCTTCCGCCAGGCTCTGGACGCCACCGGCATGACGGTGCCGATGGCCACCACCAACCTCTTCACGCACCCGGTCTTCAAGGACGGCGCGTTCACCGCCAACGACCGCGACGTCCGCCGCTACGCCCTGCGCAAGACGATCCGCAACATCGACCTCGCCGCCGAGCTGGGCGCGAAGACGTACGTCGCCTGGGGTGGCCGCGAGGGCGCCGAATCCGGGGCCGCCAAGGACGTCCGCGCCGCCCTCGACCGCATGAAGGAGGCCTTCGACCTCCTCGGCGAGTACGTCACCTCGCAGGGCTACGACCTCCGGTTCGCCATCGAGCCCAAGCCCAACGAGCCGCGCGGCGACATCCTGCTGCCCACGGTCGGTCACGCGCTGGCCTTCATCGAGCGCCTGGAGCGCCCCGAGCTGTACGGCGTCAACCCCGAGGTGGGGCACGAGCAGATGGCCGGGCTGAACTTCCCGCACGGCATCGCGCAGGCCCTGTGGGCGGGCAAGCTCTTCCACATCGACCTCAACGGCCAGTCCGGCATCAAGTACGACCAGGACCTGCGGTTCGGCGCCGGTGACCTGCGGGCCGCGTTCTGGCTCGTCGACCTCCTGGAGGACGCGGGCTACGACGGGCCGCGCCACTTCGACTTCAAGCCGCCGCGGACCGAGGACCTCGACGGCGTGTGGGCGTCGGCGGCCGGCTGCATGCGCAACTACCTCATCCTGAAGGAGCGGGCCGCCGCGTTCCGCGCCGATCCGGAGGTCCAGGACGCGCTGCGCGCCTCGCGGCTGGACGAGCTCGTCCAGCCGACCGCGGCGGACGGCCTGCGGGACCTGCTCGACGACCGCGCCGCCTTCGAGGACTTCGACGTGGAGGCGGCCGCCGCGCGCGGCATGGCCTTCGAGCGGCTCGACCAGCTGGCCATGGACCACCTGCTGGGCGCCCGGGGCTGAACCCGGATCCCGCCGGGGGCATTCCGAAGTCGCGGGGCGGCCTCGGAATGCCCCCGGGGTGGCTGTGCCGGTGGACACCGACCGGGTACGGACGGTGCCGGTGGGCACCGCACCGGTACGGACCGATCACAGCGCCGTCGAGATGTCGCGCGCGCCGGAAGCGGCCCCCGTCAGGAACCCTCGGGTGCCCGGGTCTGCGGGGTCGGCCGGTCCGTGGCCAGCGCTGTCGCCGGGTTCCGGTCCGGGGCACCCGCCGGAACCCAGTGGCCGCCCTCCGCCCGGTACGGCCACCAGCGGCCGTCGGGACCGAGGCGCAGCTGTACCCCTTCGTCGCCCACCGTCCACCGGTTGCCGTCCTGCCGGAACGACGGCCGTTCGTCCGTCTCCCAGGCCGCTTCCAGGGCGGCACGCGCGCGTGCGAGCGCCCCGTCCCGGACCTGCCACTGCCCGTCCAGCACGGCCAGGGCCGGCGGCCCTCCCAGGCGCCAGGCGCGCACGGCCGTCGCCAGCCCCGCAAGGTCCCGCCCCGAGCCCTCGGCGAGCCGGTCGGCCGCGGCAGCGGGAACCGCACCGTCGGCGAGCCTTACGACGTCCTCGGCCGCCGTCAGCGCCCTGTGCTCCCGGTCCTGGAAGCCGCTGCCGCCGAGGGCCCGCCCCAGCAGCCGGTGGGCCTCCTGCGCCGTCTTCCCGGCCAGGTACCGCAGTGCCTCGGGATCGACTGCCGTCGGCGGCGCGATCCCGGTGTCGTAGGACGGTGGTCCGCCGGGCGCCTCCGGGACGGCGGGCAGCACGGGGAGCGCGGGCAGGATGTCCGCGGCCGCCCACGCCTCCGCCGCATCCACGCCCTCCGCCCCGAACGGCTCGCCCGGCTCCGCCGGCGCGTCCGGATGCGGGGTGCTCCGCTCGTTCAGTTCCCGCAGGAACGTGCTCCCTCCCCTGCCGCGCATCAGCAGGAGCACGAACGGATCCTCGTCCAGCAGCCGTGCCACCTGATGGCACAGGGCGGCGGTGTGCCCGCAGTGGTCCCACGCGCCGCAGTCGCACTCGGGTTCCAGCTCACCGAGACCGGGCAGCAGCTCGATCCCCCTGATCGCCGCGTCCTCGATCAGATGTGACGGCAGGTCCCCGTCGAGAAGCGCGGCCAGGTGTCCCGCTTGCCGGGCGGCCAGGTCCACGAACCGGTCCCACTCCCGCTCGGACAGCTCGGGCAGCAGGACGTCGGCGCGGTGCGCCGCGCCCTTCGGCTCGCGGACCACGGCCGTCACCCGGCCCGGCCGGACGGTCACCGCGCCCACCTCGCCCGCGCGCGCGAGCCGACGCCCCGCCTTCACCGCGTTGGCCTCCAGTGCCGCGTCCTCCAGCGCGGCCAGCCATGCCCGGCCCCACCAGGTCCGCGCGAAAGCCCGCCCGCGCGCGGGCGGCAACGCGGCGTACGTGTGCTCCGGACCGCCTTCCGGCCCGTGCTCGAAACGGCTCATCGCGCCTCCCCGCGCAGTTCCACCAGCGCGGCCAGTTCCGCGTCCGTCAGCTCCGTCAGTTCCGCCGGCGCGGCCCCGCCGGTGCCGAGCACGGCGTCCGCGAGAGCGCGCTTGCGTTCGAGCATCTCCGCGATGCGGTCCTCGACGGTCCCCTCGGCGATCAGCCGGTGCACCTGCACCGGCCGGGTCTGCCCGATCCGGTACGCCCGGTCGGTGGCCTGGGCCTCGACCGCCGGATTCCACCAGCGGTCGTAGTGCACCACATGATCGGCCCGGGTGAGGTTCAGGCCCGTCCCCGCGGCCTTCAGCGACAGGAGGAAGACAGGCACCTCGCCGTCCTGGAAGCGGCGCACCAGCGTCTCGCGCTCGGCGACGGGGGTGCCGCCGTGCAGGAGCTGCGAGGGGACTCCACGGGCCGTCAGGTGCCGTTGCAGCAGACGGGCCATGCGCACGTACTGCGTGAAGACGAGCACTCCCGAACGCTCCGCCAGGATGGTGTCGAGCAGTTCGTCCAGCAGCTCCAGCTTGCCGGAGCGTCCCGCGAGTCGCGGATCGTCGTCCTTCAGGAACTGCGCCGGATGGTTGCAGATCTGCTTCAGCCCGGTCAGCAGCTTCACGATGAGGCCGCGGCGGGCCATGTCGTCGGCGTCCGCGATCAGGTCCAGCGTCTCGCGGACGAGCGCCTCGTAGAGACCGGCCTGCTCGTCCGTGAGGGCCACGGGATGGTCGGTCTCGGTCTTCGGCGGCAGTTCCGGCGCGATGCCCGGATCCGACTTGCGGCGCCGCAGCAGGAACGGCCGCACGAGCCGCGCCAGCCGCTCCGCCGCGGCCGGGTCCCCGCCGCCCTCGACGGGCCGCGCGTACCGCTCGCGGAAGGTGCCGAGACGGCCGAGCAGACCAGGGGTGGTCCAGTCGAGGATCGCCCACAGTTCCGTGAGGTCGTTCTCCACCGGTGTGCCCGTGAGCGCCACGCGCGCGCGTGCGCCGATGGAGCGCAGTGCACGTGCGGTCGCCGCGTGGGGGTTCTTCACGTGTTGTGCCTCGTCGGCGACGGTCATTCCCCAGGACACCTCGGCGAGCCGTTCGGCGTCCAGGCGCATCGTGCCGTAGGTGGTGAGCACGAATTCGCCGTCCACCAGGGAATCGAGGCCTCGCGCGGGGCCGTGGAAGCGGCGCACCGGGACCCCGGGCGCGAATCGCTCGATCTCGCGCTGCCAGTTGCCGAGCAGGGAGGCCGGGCACACCACCAGCGTGGGACCGGCCGACGAGGGGTCCTTCTGCCGGTGCAGATGGAGGGCGATCAACGTGATCGTCTTCCCCAGCCCCATGTCGTCGGCCAGACAGCAGCCCAGCCCGAGGGCCGTCGTCCGGGCGAGCCAGCCCAGTCCGCGCAGCTGGTAGTCGCGCAGGGTGGCGGCGAGTCCCGGCGGCGGGCCAGCGAACTCGGCGGACTCCGGGTCCGCGAGCCGCTCCCGGAGCTCCGCCGGCCACCCCGTGGGCCGTACGTCGACCCGGACGCCGTCGGCCTCGGCGAAGCCCGTCAGGGCGGCCGCCAGGGCCTCGACCGGAGTGACGGAACGATCCTCGCGGCCCCGCGCGCGCTCCGCCTCGCGGGGGTCGACCAGCACCCAGCGATCGCGCAGCCGGACCAGGGGACGCTTGGCCTCCGCCAGCAGGTCCAGTTCCTCCTGGGACAACTCGCGCCCGCCCAGCGCGAACGACCACCGGAACTCCGGCCGGGCGCCGGCGGAGAGGAACGACGGCGGTGCCCCGGCCGCTCCGTCCGGCGGGCCGACGGACGCGTGCGTGGTCAGCCCGCGTGGCAGCTCCGTAGGCCAGTGCACGTCGACGCCCGCGGCGGCCAGAGCCCGGGCACCCTCGCCGAGGAGGTCGGCGATCTCGTCGTCGGCGAGGTGCACCACGTCGGGCACGGCGGCGGTGAGCAGGGGAGTCAGCGGCGGCCATGCCCGGACCGCCCGGCGCAGCGCCAGGAGCGTGTCCGTCCGCGCGCGCGGTCCGAACGCCTCGTGTGCGGCCGCCGGACCGGACCAGAGGGCGGCGGCTTCCGCGACGTGCGCCGTCCCGCTCGCGCCGTGCACCTGGAGCACCGCCCGGAACCGCACCGGGGCGTGACCCTCGCCGGTGGCGTCGTGCAGGCCGGGCGCCTCCACCCGCAACGACAGCCGCACGCCCGTGTCGTGGCCGGCGGCGACGTCGTCGGCCCACTCCCGGAGGCCGGGCAGGTGCTGGGGGTCCGGCGCGGCGAACGCGGGGCCGCCCGTCACGAGTGCGGCGGCGGGGGAGCGGGGGAGGGTGTCGGCGACCGCGTCCAGGAAGGAGCGCAACAGCCTTTCCGGGTCCGGCAGGCGTGGCCGGCCCTCCACGTCGTGCGACGTGATGAGGTGTGTGGCGTGGGCCTCCGGGGGCATGGCGGCGGCGAGTTCACGGACCAGTCCGGCGTCGCGCGCGGACAGCGGTCCCGTCCGCCATGCGTCGTGGCCGGACGGCGACAGGCCGGGCAGGAGAAGGCCGCGCGCCAGGAAGTGCAGGGCGAGCAGGCCGGCCGTGCCCCAGAACTCGACGGCACGGTGCTGCCCGTCCCGCCGCCGCATGAGCCATGGCAGAGCCGCCCCGACCGGTAGCAGCACGGCGGGCAGACGTACCCGTTCCACGTCGCCGTCCGGCGCGGGCAGCACCAGGTCCAGCTCCGTGACGGTGCCCCGGGCGACGGTGGGGAGCGCTTCGCCGTCCGGCTGCCAGAAGGCCATGGTGCCGGTGCGGGGCGGGTCGGACGGGACGAAGACCGCGCGGCAGCGGTTCAGCTCGGACGGGGCGGGAGGGTCGAGGAGTCTCGACGGCTCGGACGGTTCCGTCGCATCGGTCGGTTGGGGGTGCTCTGACGGTTCGGTGGGCGGTGCGGTGGAGATCCTCTGCACGACTCTGCCCGCGCTCCTCAAATTTGACTACTGACTCGGAGTCGCCGAGGGTACAGCACTCGGGACGTCCGGCCCGCGGCTCTGCCCTGTGACGCGGGCCACTAGGGGAGGGGCCTCGGGGAAGTATCAGGGTCGGGCTCCGGAACCGCGGGAAGCGTGCGGCCGTTCTCAGAACAGAGAGCGGCAAGGGCTGCCGCGAAGGAGGCGACGCTCATGTCCAAAAACGCGAAGATCGCCGCCGGGGGCGTGGCGGTCGGTCTGCTCCTGCTGATCTGGCTGCCCTGGTGGGTGGCGTTCCTGATCGTGGTGGGCGTCCCCGTCGCCGCCTACCTCGCTCTGGACCCCTCGCAGCGGCGCAGACTCCGTCGTGTCTCGCGCAAGGAACTGGGCCGCTGACGGGCCGGTGAGCCGCCGTGGCCGGCGCGGACGGTTCTGGCCGGCGGGGCGGAAGCCGGACGGGAAACCGGTCGACGGCTGAGCCGGGCCGCTGCGGGCGCGGCACGGCTCCACCGGCTCACAGAGGCCGGACGGCCAGCTTGTCGAGCGCCTCCAGCAGGCCGGGCAGTTCGGGCCCCCGGCCCACCGGCAGCACCTCGCCCGGCTCCTCGTCCAGCAGGACGAAGGCGATGTCGTCGGTGCGGGCCACGATCGACCAGCCGGGGCCGTCGGCCCGCAGCGTGCGGGCGTCGCCCGGGGCGAACGAGGAGCGGACCCGGCCGAGCGGCGGCGGCGAGTCGACGTAGGCGCGCGCCTCCGCCAGCACACGCCGGACGCCGCGGTGCCCCGACTTGGGTCCGCCGTCGGCGTCCTCCGTCGCCGGGGACTCCGCCGCCTCGGGCCGTGTGTCGGAGGAGGCCGAGTAGCCGTCGCCGATCTGTTCCCGCCAGACCGCCCACTGCAGCGCGATCTCGTCGGCGCCCAGGCGGCGCTGGGGCGGACCCCAGGAGCCGGTGTCCGGCGGGGTCAGCGCGGGCCCGTCCGCCTCGTCCGGAACGGGATCGTGCGGTGCCGGCACCCCGGGAGCGGCCACGGCGACCGCCAGCGGCCAGCCCGGCAGTGCGGCCACCACCGTGTTCTCGTCCGGCGACAGTTCGTACTCCATGCCGCAGTCCCAGGACGCGATCGCCACGGCGACCAGGGACACGTCGTCGATGGCGACCGTCCAGCGGGCGCCGTCACCGTCCTGCCCCAGCACCAGGCCGTATCCGTCGGCACACGGCGCCAGGCCCAGCGCGGCGCAGGCCTCCGGATAGTCGTCGCCCAGCACGCTCGGGAACTGTGCGGGGGTCAGCAGCACCGCCGTGAGCACATACAGCGCCTCGTCCGCGGCGGCGACGGCCTGCTCGTCCGTCCCGGCCATCACAGCCCTCCCAGTGGTTGGTCCATCGGCGCGCACCCTAGTGCGAGTGGAAGGTGCTTGTCACGACTCCACACACCACGCGGAGCTGCAGGTTTCCACCTGGACGGGGGCGAAACGGCCGCCCGGCGGAAAGCCGTGACCCGGGGCCGGCACGGTCAGGCGGCCGGCAGACCGAGGAGGTCGCGGGCGACCGCCCGGGGCGACTCGTTGCGCTCCCGGGCCAGTGCCACGACCGCCCGGCACGCCAGTTCGCTCACCCCGAAGGACAGCGCCTCCGGCGACACCCACGCCGACGCCTCGTCGATGCCGTCCTGGTCGTCCTCCGTACGGGCCGCCACGTAGACGGCCGCGGCCTCGAACAAGTTGTGTGGACGCCGTTCCCGGCCGCCCGCCGCCTCCGCGCGCGGGGAGCCGAGGAACCTGGTGGCGTACTTGCGCATCGTGTCGAACACCTGACCCGCCTTCCTCTGTACGGGGTAGTCACCGACCACCCATCCGGCACTGTTCAACGTAGAGTTGAAGCTCCGGCGGTAAAAGGGGGCAGCGACGGTGCGCTTCGACCGGCTCAGGCGGATCCAGCGGATGGACCCGGTGAAGGACGCTCACGAAATCTACCGGCTCAGCACGGCGTTCGAATTTCCTTGGGACTACACGAGGGCCCTGGAACTGGCTCTGTACCGCACCTACGCCGTCCCCTCCATCGGGCGCCTGCTCGCGCGGACGGGGGAGCTGACCGAGCGCGCGCAGAGGCGGTACGACGACACCGCACTGCTGCTGGACACCGTCGTGGAGCACGGCTTCGCCGCCCCCGAGGGCCGCACCGCGATCCGCCGGATCAACCAGATGCACCGCAGCTACGACATCGGCGACGACGACATGCGGTACGTGCTGTCCACGTTCGTGGTGGTGCCCCGGCGCTGGATCGACACCTACGGCTGGCGCCGCCTGTCCCGGCACGAGATCGTCGCCGCCACCGAGTACTACCGCACCCTCGGCCGGCACCTCGGCATCCCCGGTGTCCCGCACACCTACGAGGAGTTCGAGGCGCTGCTCGACGCCTACGAACAGGACCACTTCGCCTGGGACGAGCAGGCCCGGCGGGTCTCCGACGCCACGCTCGACCTGATGGCGTCCTGGTACCCGCGCCCGCTGGCCCCCCTGCTGCGCACCGCCACGCTCGCCCTCCTCGACGGACCCCTGCTGCGCGCCTTCCACTACGAGCCGCCGGGACCCGTCTCCTCCGCCCTGGTGCGCGGCGCGGTGCGGACGCGCGGCCGGCTGGTCCGTCTCCTCCCGCCCCGCCGCGCACCGCACTACGCGCGGCAGAACCGGGAGATCAAGAGCTACCCGAACGGCTACCGCCCGGCCGACCTGGGCACCCGTCCGGTTCCGGGAATGGGCGGCTGCCCCGTGCGCCACCTGGACGTCTCAGCGGGCGACGTCCCCGAGTGAGGCCAGGGTGTCGCGCAGCCAGGCGAGTTCGGCCCGGCTCGTGGCACGCGCGACGGTGAGGACGCCGCGCCGGAACGGATCGTCCAGTTCCTCGGCGCGCAGCGGCCGGTCGCCGTCGTAGAAGAAGCTCGCCGGTTCCTCCAGGAAGGCCAGCCGGCGCCGCAGCACCGTCGCCTGGGCGGCCGGATCGTCGAGGTGCCGCAGGAACGCGAGCAGCGTGAACCAGTGGTTCTCGTCGGTGATCTCGCGCTGCCCCGGCTCGGCCAGGCGGCGGCGCAGCTCCTGCCTGCCCTCCTCGGTGAGCGTGAGGACGTGACGCGGCGCGGCCACGGCGCCGGGTTCGGTGGTCCGCGCCAGCAGCCCCGCCTTCTCCAGCCGCTTGATCGCGGGGTACAGCGTGCTCTCGGCCACGGGCCGCACGTGCCCGGTGAGCGCGGCGATGTGCCTGCGCAGGACGTAGCCGTGCAGCGGGACGTCGTACAGGAAGCCGAGGATGGCGAGTTCCAGCATGGCCGCATTCTCCCGCATCAGCGCTGTACATCAAGACGCGCATATTCCTGTAGCGCAATACATCGGTGTCGAAGTATGTTGTGCCGAGTGCAGCCGAGCCGTTGGTGACGCAGGAGGGGCGACGTGGAGCAGGCCGTGTTCGACGACAGGGGAAGCCGGATCCGGTGGACGGAGGTGTCCGGGGCGGGGCTGGCGCGCGTGTATCTGCACGGGCTGGGATCGGTCTCCTCCGTCTATCACGCGCATGTCGCGGCCCGCCCCGAGCTGGCCGGCAGGCGCAGCCTGTTCGTGGACCTGCCCGGGCACGGCATCAGCGACCGGCCCGAGCACTTCGGCTACACGCTGGAGGAGAACGCCGACGCCCTGGCGGTCGCGATGGACCAGGCGGACGTCACCGGAGCCGAGCTGATCGCGCACAGCATGGGCGGAGCCGTCGCGGTCGTCCTCGCCCACCGACGGCCCGACCTGGTCTCGCGGCTGGTCCTCACCGAGGCCAACCTCGACGCCTTCCCGCCGCCCACGGCCGGCAGCAGCTCGATCGCCGCCTACGGGGAGGACGAGTTCGTCGAAGAGCGGTACGCGCGCGTGCTGGAAGCCGTCGGCCCGCTGTGGGCGGCCACGATGCGGCTGGCCGACCCCCGGGCGCTGCACCGCAGCGCCGTAGGCCTCCGCCGCGGCTCGGACCCCGTCATGCGCACGATTCTCGAGGGCCTGGACATCGACCGCGTCTACCTCCAGGGGGAACACAGCGGCGAACTCCCTGGCCGGAAGACGCTGGAAGCCGCGGGAGTCCGCGTTCTCACGGTGCCGGGCGCCGGGCACAACGTCATGTTCGACAACCCCGACGCCTTCGTGACGGCCGTGGCCGGACAGGGCTGACGCGCCCCCGGATCAGTCCTCGCGCGTCGCCAGCGCGAGGAAGCGGGAGTCCTCGTCGACGTACGAGGTCATGCGCCACCCCGCGCCCTCCAGCAGAGGGCGGAGGTTGGCCTCGGCGCGGAGGTCGTCCGGGGTGATCCGCCGCCCCTGACGGGCCGCCAGGGCCGCCCGCCCGATGGGGTGGAACAGCGCGAGTCCGCCGCCCGGACGCACCACACGGGCCAGTTCCCGCAGGTTCTCGGCGGGCTCCGGCAGGTGCGCGATCAGGCCGGCCGCGAACACCGCGTCCAGGGCGCCCCGGCGCAGCGGAAGCGCCGCGACGTCCGCGAGCAGCAGGCGGCCCTCCCGGTCCCGGCCGGCCCGCACGGCGGCCTGGAGCATCGCCGGAGTCAGGTCGATGCCGAGCACCACCCCGGTGGGACCGACCGCGGCACGCAACGGCGGCAGAGCGCGGCCCGTGCCGCATCCGGCGTCGAGCACGCGGTCGCCCGGACGCAGTCCCATGTCCGCCACGGCGGCCGAGAAGGCGGGGCCGTCGTCGGGGAACCTGCTGTCCCACCCGGCCGCACGGGCGGCGAAGAACTCCTGGACGTGTGTGTGGTCGTCGCTCATGTCCGGCATGATTCCTCACCGACACGAGGGACACTCCTGTGCGCACGTTCGAGCGCGACCCGATCGTTCCGCCGCCTCTCTGCGTCATATTGCAACACCTTTCGAAATGCGCCCCCTTCGTGCGCCCCGGCCCCGGCTAGCGTCCCGGGGCCATGGGACACCTGGACCACGCCGCCTTCGGCTGGCTGACCCCCGTGCTGTCGTATCTGATGGCCTGCACGGGCGCCGCACTGGGTCTGCGCTGCACCGTCCGCGCTCTCGCCGCCACCGGCCGGTCGCGCCGCAACTGGCTCCTCACCGCCGCCTCCGCGATCGGCACGGGCATCTGGACCATGCACTTCGTGGCCATGCTCGGCTTCCGCGTCAGCGGCACCGACATCCGCTACGACGTACCGCTGACCATCCTCAGCCTGGTCGTCGCCATGGCCGTCGTCTGCGCCGGCGTCTTCGCCGTCGGCTACAGCCGGGACCGCAACCGCGCGCTCCTGCTCGGCGGGCTCACCACCGGGCTGGGCGTCGCGAGCATGCACTACCTGGGCATGGCGGCCGTACGGCTGCACGGCGACGTCACCTACCGGCCCGCTCTCGTCGGCCTCTCGGTGCTGATCGCCGTCGTGGCGGCGACCGCGGCGCTCTGGGCGGGACTCAACATCAAGTCGCCCCTCGCGGTCACCCTCGCCTCCCTCGTCATGGGAGCGGCCGTCAGCAGCATGCACTACACCGGAATGTTCGCGGTGAGGGTGCGGGTCACCCCCTCTGGCGAAGTCCTGCCCGGGGCCACGGCGATGCAGTTCATCTTCCCCCTCGCCGTCGGCCTCGGGTCCTACCTGTTCCTCACCTCGGCCTTCGTCGCCCTCTCGCCCACGGCCGGCGAACGCGAGGCGTCCGCCTCCGCGCAGCGGCCCGTCCAGAGCGCCGTCCGCTAGCGGGACCCCGTTCCCGGACCCCCGTCCCACGTCCCGAGCGAGGAGGCCATGCGCCCACCCAGAGACACCCCGGATGCCGGCTCGACCGGACAGGTCCCGGCCCCGCCGCGCGGCCGCCGCGCGCACGCCGGACCGCCGGCCGACGAGGGCACGGACCAGCCCCTCGACCGTTTCGTGTTCTCCCCGCCCGCGCGCGTGGGACGCCGGCGCCTCCGCCCCCGTACGGTGCGCGCCAAGGTGATCTGCCTGCTGATGGTGCCCGTCGTCTCCCTGCTCGCCCTGTGGGGTTACGCCACCGTCAGCACCGCCCAGGACATCGCCCGGCTGCGCCAGTCCCAGCGCGTCGACTCGGAACTGCGCGCCCCGGTGGCCGCCGCCGTCTCCGCTCTGCAGGACGAGCGGGCGGCGGCCGTGCGCTACGCCGCCGAGCCCGGCGCGGCGCGGGGCGACGACCTGCGGACCACGGCAGCCCGCACCGACCGCGCGCTGACCGGGCTGCGGCTCGGCGACGACAGCACGATCGCCGACAGCCAGGAGCTCCCCGGCCGGGTCGCCGACCGGCTCGAGGCGTTCGTGACCGGCGCAGAGCGCCTGCGCGCGCTGCGGACCGCCGTGCTCGACCGCAGAACCGGGTGGAGCCAGGCCTTCGACCAGTACACGGCGGCCATCGGTACCGCCTTCACGGTGGACGGCGCCCTCACCGGCATCCAGCAGGCCGACGTCGGATCGGACGCGCGCGTGCTGCTCGAATTCTCCCGAGCGGCCGAGGCGCTGGCCCAGGAGGACGCCGTCCTCGGCGGCACGCGCCCGGACGCCCGACCGCAGGGCGAACGGCTGCGGCTGTTCGCGGCCGCCGTCGCCACGCGGCGCGCCCTCACCGAGGCCGCCGTCGCCGACCTGCCCGGTACCCGGCGTGCCGCCTGGCAGGACCTCGCGGGCGGTGGCGCGCACACCGCCCTCACCGCCGTCGAGGACAGGATCCTCACCGCCGGCCCCGGAACGAGGGCGGCCGACACGGCACCGGGGACCGCCTGGAACAGCGCCCACGCGCGCGTACGGGACGACATGCGGGCCCTGGTGGCGGACACCGGCCGGGCCGTGGCGGGCCGTTCCGACCCCTACCGGCGCGGACTGCTGAGTCCGGCGGGCGCAGCCGTGCTCTTCGGCCTCCTCGCCGTCGGCACCTCGCTCGTCATCTCCGTCCGCATCGGCCGGGCCCTCGTGATCGAACTGGTCAGCCTGCGCAACGACGCCCTGGAGATCGCCCGCCGCAAACTCCCCGCCGCGATGCGGAAACTGCGAACGGGCGAGGAGATCGACGTCGAGGCCGAGGCGCCCGCCGGGCCGCCGGCGGAGGACGAGACCGGTCAGGTCGCCGAGGCCCTGACCGTCGTGCACCGCGCCGCCCTGCGGGCGGCGGCGGAGCGCGCCGAACTGGCCGGCGGCATCTCCGGGGTCTTCGTCAACCTGGCCCGGCGCAGCCAGGTGCTGGTCCACCGTCAGCTCAGCCTCCTGGACAGCATGGAGCGGCGCTCCGACGACCCCGACGAGCTGAGCGACCTGTTCCGGCTCGACCACCTCACCACCCGGATGCGGCGGCACGCCGAGAGCCTGATCATCCTCTCCGGAGCGGCACCCGGCCGGGCCTGGCGCACGCCGGTGCTCCTCACGAATGTCGTACGCGCGGCGGTGTCCGAGATCGAGGACTACGCGCGCGTGGAGGTGCGCGGGTTCCCGGCGGCGTGCGTCGTCGGAGCGGCGGTCGCCGACCTCACCCATCTGCTGGCCGAACTCGTGGAGAACGCGGCCCAGTTCTCGCCGCCGCACACGCGTGTGCGGGTCACCGGCGAGCCCGTCGGCAACGGCTACGTCCTGGAGGTCGAGGACCGGGGCCTCGGCATGGGCCCCGAGGTACTCGCCGAGGCGAACCGGCGGATCGAGCAGTCCGAGGCGCTCGACCTGTTCGACAGCGACCGCCTCGGACTCTTCGTCGTCAGCAGGCTCGCCTCCCGGCACGGCATCAAGGTGCACCTGCGCACCTCCCCCTACGGAGGCACCACCGCGGTCGTCCTGCTGCCCACCGCCCTTCTGCACACGCAGTCCCCGGAACACCCCGCGCGGGAGGAGGCACCGGCGGCCCCGCAGCGCCGGACCGAGTACGCGCGCGTACCGGAAGAGCCCCCGGCTCCTTCCGAGGTCACCGCCCGTACCGGCCGGCCCGCCCTAGCGGCCACCGCCCCCGCACACCAGCCCTCGAACCCTGAACGCCGGCCGTCGTCCCGCACGCCCCGGTCCCCGGCACCGACACCCCCGCCCACGGCCCCCGCACACGAGCCGCCGCCCCCCGGAGTCACCGCCCTGAGGCCGCACCGCCCGCCGCACGACTCCGAGCCCTCCGACGTCCTCCCGCGCCGCGTGCGCCAGGCGAACCTCGCCCCGCAACTGCGCCGGCAGCGCCCCGAGGAGCCGGACCCGGAAGCCGCCCCGCGCGGTGACGACGGTCGTACCCCCGAAGTCGTACGGGACCGCATGGCGGCCTACCGCGACGGCTGGGTCCGGGGCGGCGGACGGTCCGGCCGCGGTGCCGTCCCCGGAACAGGAACAGGCAGTCAGAGCAGCGAAGGAGACCCGGCGTGATCCAGGACCCGAACATGAGGGCCGCCCAGCGGTCCGGTGAACTCGACTGGCTGCTGGACGACCTGGTGATGCGGGTGAGCGAGGTACGGCACGCCGTCGTGCTGTCCAACGACGGCCTCGCCGTGGGCGCCTCCACCGGCCTCGGACGGGACGACGCGGAGCATCTGGCCGCCGTGGCCTCCGGCTTCAACAGCCTCGCCAAAGGCGCCGGACGCCACTTCGGCGCGGGCGGCGTACGCCAGACCATGGTGGAGATGGACGACGCCTTCCTCTTCGTCGCGGCCGCCGGAGAGGGCTCCTGCCTCACCGTGCTCACCGCCGTCACCGCGGACATCGGCCTGGTCGCCTACGAGATGGCGCGACTGGTCAGACGGGTCGGCGAGCACCTGCACACCGCGCCGCGCGTCTCCGCCCGGCCGCCCGCCGCCGGATGATCCGGAAGAGCGCGAGCCATGACCGACATCCCGACCGGCGGCCCGGGGCGACCGGGCGTCCAGTGGTACGACGGCGAGGCCGGCCCCCTCGTCCGCCCCTACGCCATGACCGGCGGACGCACCCAGCCGGGACCGTCCGGAGTGAGCTTCGACCTGATCGCCCTCGTCACCCTCGACCCGGACGCGCCGGGGGCGGACGACGACACCGCGCTCGGGCCCGAACACCGTTCCCTGATCGGACTGTGCCGTGACGAGACACAGTCCGTCGCCGAACTCGCGGCCGGTGCGGACCTGCCGGTGGGCGTGGTCAGAGTGCTCCTCGGCGACCTGCTGGAACTCGGCCGGGTCACCGTCAGCCGTCCGGTGCCCCCGGCCCATCTGCCGGACGAACGCGTTCTGCGCGAAGTCATCGAAGGTCTGCGGGCGCTGTAGCCGCACCCCGTGGAACCCAACTCACGCCGAGAGAAGTGATCATGGTCTCCGAGCACTCCGACGCAGCAGCCGACACCTCCGCCCTGGCACTGAAGATCCTGGTGGCCGGCGGATTCGGGGTCGGCAAGACGACCCTCGTCGGCGCCGTGAGCGAGATCCGTCCGCTGCGCACCGAGGAACTGCTCAGCGAAGCCGGTCAGTCGGTGGACGACACCGACGGCGTGGACCACAAGGTCACCACGACCGTCGCCATGGACTTCGGGCGCATCACCATACGTTCGGGCCTCTCCCTGTATCTCTTCGGGACGCCCGGACAGGACCGCTTCTGGTTCCTGTGGGACGAACTCTCCCAGGGGGCGCTCGGCGCCGTGGTCCTCGCCGACACCCGCCGTCTTGAGGACTGCTTCCCGGCGGTCGACTACTTCGAGCACCGGCGCATCCCGTTCGTGGTGGCCGTCAACTGCTTCCCCGGCGCGCGCGGCCACGGCGCACACGACGTCTCCCGCGCCCTCGACCTGGACCCCGGGACACCGGTCGTCCTCTGCGACGCGCGCGAGCGGGACTCCGGCAAGGAGGTGCTGATCCGGCTCGTCGAGTACGCCGGGCGGATGCACACCGCCCGGCTCCTCGACTCCGTGAGCTGAGCGCGCCCGCTCAGGCGGCCAGGTCCTTGACCGCCACCACCTTGTCGATGGTGACCCTGACCAGCAGCTCACCCGGGACGCCGTTGCGGGCCCCGTACTCCTCGGCACGCTCTTCTCCCATGTACCGGGCGGCGATGCGGGTGGCCCACAGCCGCACGTCGTCCAGTTCCTCCGACAACTGGGCCCGGCCGCTCAGCACCACGAAGTGAAAGGGCGGCCGGTCGTCGTCCACGCACAGGGCGATCCGTCCGTCACGGGCGAGATTGCGCCCTTTCACGGTCTCCTTGCCGGTGTTGAACACCAGCTCGTCCCCGTCCAGCAGAAACCAGATGGGGGCCACATGCGGGCTCCCATCGGCGCTGACGGTGGACAACTTGCCGGTTCGGGTGCCGTTCGAGACGAACGCCCGCCATTCCTCATCGGTCATCTTCTGTGCCATACGCCCATCCTGCTTGCCCGGACGCCGGTCGTGGGGAAGGCTGGCGGACAGATCCTCCGGGGAGGAGGAGACGTCACACGGGGAGACGGAACATGGCGCAGAACCAGGGACTCGGCTGGCTCCTGGACGATCTGACCCAGCGAGTGGACCATGTGCGGCACGCGCTGGTCCTGTCCAACGACGGGCTGGTCACCGGAGCGAGTACCGGGCTGCGCCGGGAGGACGCCGAGCATCTGGCCGCTGTCGCCTCCGGGTTGCACAGCCTGGCGAAGGGTTCCGGACGCCACTTCGGGGCGGGCACGGTCCGCCAGACGATGATCGAGTACGACGACGCCGTGCTGTTCGTGACCGCGGCCGGCACCGGCAGCTGCCTGTGCGTGCTCAGTGGCGCCGAAGTCGACATCGGTCAGATCGCCTACGAGATGACCCTGCTGGTCAACCGCGTCGGCGAACACCTCGGGGTGGACGCCCGGCAGCCCGACCGCCCCGTCACAGACCTCTGACCTGCGTGCTCCCCCTGCACGGCAGAGTTGTCCACAGGCTCGCCGCCCCGCATCCGGTTCCGGCTACGGTGTGTGCACGGGCAGCGCACAGGGCGTGAGCCACATCCACTCCACGGGGGAGTACCACCATGCCGGACGACACCCTTGTCCCCGCAGTACCCGCCACCAGCTCGCCGAGCCGAGCCGCCCGCGAACTGGGCCTCGAGCGGGCGGAGTTCGACCTGGCCGTCCAGCTCGGCCGGATCCGGACGGTGCCCGACGAGGGCGGCGGCGGAGGCCGCAGGGTGGAGCGGGCCGAGATCGCCCGGTTGCGCGCCCGGTACGGCTTTCCCAGCACCCTCCGTGAGCGCGTGCGGGTGGTGGGTACGGCGGAGGGCGCCGCGCTCATGGGGGTTCCCGCGGGCCGGTTCACCCGGCTCGCCCGTCTTGGCCTGCTGGTGCCGGTCCGGTTCTACCTGAACCGCTATCGGGCCGTGGTCTGGCTCTATCTGGCGGAGGAACTGCAGCAGTTCGCGACCGGCGCGGAGAACGCCCGCCTGCTGAAGGGCCGTACGCCCGAGACCCTCAGGGGGCAGCTGGCGACCGGGGTCGATCTGCGGGCCCGCAACTGGCGTGGCCGGCACTTCGGGTTCCTGCTGCGGCAGGCCGGGGACCCCTGGACCCGGGCGGCGGCCGTGGCCGCGTTCCTGGCGCCCGCCGAGATCGCGGACGTCGTCCAGGACCCGCACGAGCGTGCCGCGCTGGAGCGGCTGCGGCCCGGGCCACCCGCCCATGGCGCACCGGGCTCCTCCTTCGCGCACCTCGCCGAGCACCTCATGACCGCGCAGGACTCGGACGAGATCGGCTGGCTGCGCAGCGATCTGGCCCAGGCGATGCGGGAGGCACGCACCCAGTCGCCCGCCCGGCGCCCGCCGGTTGCGCTCCCGGAGGCCGAGGGGCAAACCGCTGCGGGACACGGCGAGGCCGGGCGGCGCGCGGCGCCGAGGCCCGACGGGGCCACGGGAAGCACGTCGGGGCGGCACCTCCGAGCGGTGGCACATACCGCGGTGACCGCGCCGCCGGACCCCAGGGCGCCCCGCCGACCGACTGGTGCCCGGCCGGAGGCGCACCGGCCCGTCCGCGGCCTTCGGGCGTGGCTGTCACGCGCGAACTCCCGGCCCGCCGGGGCGGTACCGCGCTACAGGGCCCGGAACAGACCTTCCTGCACGACGGAGACGAGCAGCCGGCCGCGCACGTCGTAGATGCGTCCGCGGGCCAGCCCGCGTCCGCCGGTGGCGACCGGGGACTCCTGGTCGTACAGGAACCACTCGTCCGCGCGGAACGGCCGGTGGAACCACATGGCGTGATCCAGCGAGGCCATGTCGAAGTTCCGCGGACCCCACAGCGGTTCGACCGGAATGCGGACCGCGTCCAGCAGAGTCATGTCACTGGCGTAGGTCAGTGCGCAGGTGTGCACCAGCGGGTCGTCCCCCAGCGGGCCGACCGCGCGCATCCACACCGCGCTGCGCGGCTCGGCACCCCGGATCTCCTCGGTGTTCCAGCGCAGCCGGTCCACGTAGCGGATGTCGAACGGCTGGCGTCGCGCCATCCGCTCCAACTGCTCGGGCAGCGCGCCCAGATGTTTGCGGATCTCCTCGGACACCGTCGGCAGCGACTCCGGGTCCGGCACCTCGCGGGCGGGCGGAAGCTGGTGCTCGAAGGGTCCTTCCTCGGGCTTGTGAAAGGAGGCGGTGAGATTGAAGATCGTGCGGCCCTGCTGCACCGCCGTGACCCGCCGGGTCGTGAACGACCGGCCGTCGCGCACCCGTTCCACCTGGTACACGATGGGCACGCCAGGCCGGCCCGGGCGCAGGAAGTACGCGTGCAGCGAGTGCACCGGGCGCTCGCCGTCCGTGGTGCGCCCGGCGGCGACCAGCGCCTGGCCCGCGACCTGGCCGCCGAAGACCCGCTGCAGGGACTCCTGCGGGCTGCGGCCGCGGAAGATGTTGACCTCGATCTGCTCCAGGTCGAGCAGGTCGACCAGCCGCTCGGCGGGATTCGTCGTCATCGGTTGGGTTCTCCCGTACTCAGA
The DNA here is from genome assembly GCF_053593175.1 of Streptomyces sp. NPDC002386. Taxonomy (NCBI): domain Bacteria; kingdom Bacillati; phylum Actinomycetota; class Actinomycetes; order Kitasatosporales; family Streptomycetaceae; genus Streptomyces; species Streptomyces sp. NPDC002386. The sequence continues at coordinate 81,987 of NZ_JBSFBX010000012.1, read as the reverse complement.
GCTGGCCGACATCGGTGACACGGACGACCGCACGGCCCTCGGCGTCGGAGGCGGTGAGGTCGATCTCCGCGCTGATGCCCCAGTCGTGGTCGCCGTTCGGATCGTCGAAGATCTGCCGGACCCGCCACAGGCCGTTCTCCGGCTCCTCCTTGATCACCAGCAGCTTGGGGCCGCGGGCGTCCGGGCCGGTGCCGAGGTCCTCGTACTCGTCCCAGTACTTGTCCATCGCCTCGCCCCACGCGTCGGCGTCCCAGCCCGACTCGGCGTCCATCTCGCCCAGCTCGCCGACCTGGTCCAGAGCGGCGAGCTCCACCCGGCGGAACATGGCGTTGCGGACCAGGACCCGGAAGGCGCGCGCGTTGGCGGTGACCGGCTTGACCTCGTCGGCCTTCTCCTGGGCCTCCTCGGCGGTCATCTCCTCGGGGTTGGCCAGCTGCTCCCACTCGTCCAGCAGGCTGGAGTCCACCTGGCGCACCATCTCGCCGAGCCATTCGATCAGGTCCTGCAGGTCCTCGGACTTCAGGTCGTCCGGGATCGTGTGGTCCAGGGTCTTGTAGGCGCTGGCGAGGTAGCGCAGCACGATGCCCTCGGTGCGGGCCAGCTCGTAGTGGGACACCAGTTCCGTGAAGGACAGCGCGCGTTCGTACATGTCGCGGATCACGGACTTCGGCGACAGCGGATGGTCGCCGACCCACGGGTGGCTCTTGCGGTAGGTGTCGTACGCGTGGAAGAGCAGTTCCTCCAGCGGCTTCGGGTACGTGACGTCCTGGAGGCGCTCCATGCGCTCCTCGTACTCGACGCCGTCGGCCTTCATCGCGGCGACGGCCTCGCCGCGCGCCTTGTTCTGCTGGGCGGCGAGGATCTGCCGGGGGTCGTCCAGCGTGGACTCGACGACGGACACCATGTCGAGGGCGTAGGAGGGCGACTCGGGGTCGAGGAGCTCGAACGCGGCGAGCGCGAAGGTCGACAGCGGCTGGTTCAGGGCGAAGTCCTGCTGCAGGTCGACCGTGAGCCGGACGATGCGGCCCTCGGCGTCCGGCTTGTCGAGCTTCTCCACGATCCCGCCGTCCAGCAGCGAACGGTAGATCGCGATGGCCCGGCGGATGTGCCTGAGCTGCTGCCGGCGCGGCTCGTGGTTGTCCTCGAGGAGGTGGCGCATCGCCTCGAAGGCGTTGCCGGGCCGGGCGATCACCGAGAGCAGCATCGTGTGCGTGACCCGGAACCGCGAGGTCAGCGGCTCGGGCTCGGAGGTGATCAGCTTCTCGAAGGTGTTGTCGGTCCAGGCGACGAAGCCCTCGGGTGCCTTCTTGCGCACCACCTTGCGGCGCTTCTTGGGATCGTCGCCCGCCTTGGCGAGGGCCTTCTCGTTCTCGATGACGTGCTCGGGCGCCTGGGCCACGACGAGTCCGGCGGTGTCGAAGCCGGCCCGGCCGGCCCGGCCCGCGATCTGGTGGAACTCGCGGGCGCGCAGCGTGCGCACCCGGGTGCCGTCGTACTTGGTGAGGGCCGTGAACAGCACGGTGCGGATGGGCACGTTGACGCCCACGCCGAGCGTGTCCGTACCGCAGATGACCTTCAGCAGGCCGGCCTGCGCGAGCTTCTCCACCAGGCGCCGGTACTTGGGCAGCATGCCGGCGTGGTGGACGCCGATGCCGTGCCGGACGTAGCGGGAGAGGTTGCGGCCGAACTTGGTGGTGAAGCGGAAGTTGCCGATCAGCTCGGCGATCCGGTCCTTCTCCTCGCGCGTGCACATGTTGATGCTCATCAGCGCCTGCGCCCGCTCCACGGCCTGCGCCTGGGTGAAGTGCACGATGTACACCGGCGCCTGCTTGCCGGCCAGCAGTTCGGTGAGCGTCTCGGTGAGCGGGGTGAGCTCGTACTCGTAGGAGAGGGGCACCGGGCGGGTGGCCGAGCGGACCACGGAGGTCGGGCGGCCGGTGCGGCGGGTGAGATCCTTCTCGAAGAAGGACACGTCGCCCAAGGTGGCGGACATCAGGATGAACTGCGCCTGGGGGAGCTCCAGCAGCGGGATCTGCCAGGCCCAGCCGCGGTCCCCCTCCGCGTAGAAGTGGAACTCGTCCATGACGACCTGGCCGACGTCGGCGTTCTTGCCGTCACGCAGCGCGATGGAGGCCAGTACCTCGGCGGTGCAGCAGATCACCGGCGCGTCGGCGTTCACGGAGGCGTCGCCGGTCAGCATGCCGACGTTCTCGGTGCCGAACAGCTTGCACAGCTCGAAGAACTTCTCCGACACCAGCGCCTTGATCGGGGCGGTGTAGAAGGTGACCTCGTCCCGGGCCAGCGCGGCGAAGTGGGCGCCCGCAGCGATCATGCTCTTGCCGGAGCCCGTGGGCGTCGACACGATCACGTTCGCCCCGGACACCACCTCGATCAGCGCCTCCTCCTGGTGCGGGTACAGGGTGAGGCCGCGCTCCTGCGCCCACGACTCGAAGGCTTCGTACAGGGCGTCGGGGTCGGCGGTCGGCGGGAGCTGATCGATGAGGGTCACGCCCCCATCTTGCCTGGCCCGGTGCCCGAGGGGGGAATCGGCTGCGAGTACGAAGATCACTGCGGCTACGCTGTGTCGCCGACGGCGCGTCAGCGCTCCAGGTCAACTGGACAGCGGCACAAGAGGAATGGGGCGGAAAGCGGCCATGATGGGACCAGCACACTCTCTGTCGGGAGCCGCGGCCTGGCTCGGCGTCGGAGCGGCCGCCGCAGCGGCCGGACACCCGATGCCCTGGCCCGTTCTTCTCGCCGGAGCGCTGATCTGCGCCGGAGCCGCGCTCGCCCCGGACCTCGACCACAAGGCCGCCACCATCTCCCGGGCCTTCGGACCGATCTCCCGGTGGATCTGCGAGATCGTGGACAAGCTCTCCTACGCCGTCTACAAGGCGACCAGGAAGAAGGGGGACGCCCGACGCTCGGGCGGCCACCGCACGCTCACGCACACCTGGCTGTGGGCGGTCCTCATCGGCGCGGGCAGCTCCGGCGCGGCGATCGCGGGGGGCCGCTGGGCGGTGCTGGCGATCCTCTTCGTGCACATGGTGCTGGCGATCGAGGGCCTGCTGTGGCGGGCGGCCCGCGGGTCCAGCAGCGACGTGCTGGTCTGGCTGCTCGCGGCGACCAGCGCGTGGATCCTCGCGGGGATCCTGGACAAGCCGGGCAACGGCTCCGACTGGCTGTTCACCGCGCCCGGGCAGGACTACCTGTGGCTGGGCCTGCCGATCGTGCTGGGCGCCCTGGTGCACGACATCGGGGACGCGCTGACGGTGTCCGGCTGCCCGATCCTGTGGCCGATCCCGGTCGGCCGCAAGCGCTGGTATCCGCTGGGGCCGCCGAAGGCCCTGCGCTTCCGGGCCGGCAGCTGGGTCGAGATAAGGGTGCTGATGCCCGCGTTCATGCTGCTGGGCGGTGCGGGCTGCGCGGCGGCGCTCAACGTGATCTGACGCGCCGCGGTTCTTCAGGCCTGCTCGCCGCCCTCGCCCCCGCCGTAGCGGCGTTCGAACCGGGCGACGCGTCCCTCCGTGTCGACCGTGCGGGCCTTGCCTGTGTAGAAGGGGTGGCTCTCGGAGGAGATCTCCACGTCGATCACCGGGTAGGTCTCACCGTCGTCCCATTCGATGGTCTGCTCGCTGTCCGCGGTGGACCGGGTGAGGAAGGCGTACCCGGCGGCGCGGTCCCGGAAGACCACGGAGTGGTAGTCGGGGTGCTTGTCCTGCTGCATGGCGGCTCCTCGCGCGGGGCGGTCGGACAGGGGGCGTCCGGGTCAGCCGGAGAGGGTGTCCTCGTCCACGATGTGCATCGCGGCCTCCTCGGCGGAGGCGGCGGCGCCGTCGATGCCGACGTCGGTGGCGACCAGGGCGCTCTCCTCGTCCTCGTGCGCGCCCTCGTCCGGGGCGACCAGGCGGCCGGAGCGGGATGCGCCGACCTCGTTGTCGAGGAGTTCCCCGTCGGTGCCGTCGCAGTCACCGATACCGTCTCCGTCGGGGGCGGAGGTCTCGGGCAGCTCCTCGGCGAGCCGCTGGTCCAGGGTCTCCCCGGTCAGGCGTTCGCGGGCCGTCACCCCGGTGTGTTCCACCGCCCACGGCCGCTCGGGAGGGGACCAGCCCCGGTCGAGGGGATCGTCGACACCGTCGTTGTCCAGAGTGTCCTCCGCGTCGAGGACGCCCGAGTCCTCCCGGATCTCCGAGGAATCGGGCTGGTAGACGTCGTCCCCCCATCCGTCGGCGCTGTCCACGGGTACCTCCATGTGGTGAGGACGGCCTTGTGCCCCCAGCAGGGGCAGTGCGCCGTCGGCACGCCCGGCACCGGTTGCGTACGCCGGGACCCGACGGGTTCCCGGCCGTCCCCCGAGCCGGTGCCGCTATCCAGCCTTCCACCCCTGTTCGCTCCCGCGCAACGGCACGGGTGGTGGCCTGACGTCGCGTACCCCGGCCGGGTCGTGCGGAACCGCCGTCCCGCCCCGCCCTCGTACGCCCGCCGGGACGCGACCGCGGCCGGGCCCACCGGCCGGGCCGCCCGCCCGGCCGAACCCCCGACTCCGGACACGTCCGCGAGCCAGGACGGCGCCGTGTCAGCCTGCCCGGCCACCGCCCGGCCGTATGGCGCGGCGCCGCACGTCCGGGCTCGCGACGCCACCGCCTCCGCCTCGCCAGGGCACTCAGGCTCGCCCGGGCCGCCCGTGGGCCGGGTGCCCGGCCTCAGCCCCGCCCGCTCATCCGTGCCACGAGCGCCACAGCGCCGCGTACGCCCCGTCCGCGGCGACCAGCTCCGCATGGCTGCCCAGCTCGCTGATCCGGCCGTTCTCCACGACGGCGATCACATCGGCGTCGTGGGCGGTGTGCAGCCGGTGGGCGATCGCGACCACCGTGCGGCCGTCCAGCACACGGGCCAGCGACCGTTCCAGGTGCCGGGCCGCTCGCGGGTCGAGCAGCGAGGTCGCCTCGTCCAGGACGAGCGTGTGCGGGTCGGCCAGCACGAGCCGGGCCAGCGCGATCTGCTGGGCCTGCGCCGGGGTCAGGGCCAGCCCGCCGGAACCGACCTCGGTGTCCAGTCCCGCGTCCAGCGCCCGGGCCCAGCCGTCCGCGTCGACCGCGCCCAGAGCCGCCCAGAGCTCGGCGTCGGCGGCACCCGTACGGGCGAGCAGCAGGTTGTCCCGCAGGGAGCCCACGAAGACGTGATGCTCCTGGTTGACCAGGGCGACGTGCGAGCGGACGCGTTCCGCCGGCATCCGGGACAGTTCGGCGCCGCCCAGGGTGACACGGCCGTCCCGGGGCGCGTAGATCCCGGCGAGCAGCCTGCCCAGCGTGGACTTGCCCGCGCCGGACGGACCGACCAGGGCCAGCCGGGTGCCCGGGGCGACCTCCAGGGACACCTGGCGCAGCACGTCGACGCCCTCGCGGTAGCCGAAGCGCACCCGGTCGGCGTGCACGTCCCGGCCGCCGGGGGCCAGCGAGGCGTCCCCGGCGGCCGGCTCGATGTCCCGGACGCCGACCAGCCGGGCCAACGACACCTGGGCCACCTGCACCTCGTCGTACCAGCGCAGGATCAGGTTCACCGGATCGACGAGCATCTGTGCGACGAGCGCGCCCGTCGTCAGCTGACCGACGCCGATCCAGCCCCGCAGCACGAAGAAGCCGCCCACCATCAGCACCGAGCCGAGCACGGTGACATGGACGGTGTTGATGACCGGGAAGAGCACGGACCGCAGCCAGAGGGTGTACCGCTCCCAGGCGGTCCACTCCTTGATCCGCCGCTCCGACAGGGCGATGCGCCGCTCGCCCAGACGGTGCGCCTCGACCGTGCGGCCGGCGTCCACGGTCTCGGCGAGTGCGGCGGCGACGGCGGCGTACCCGGCCGACTCCGAGCGGTAGCCGGAGGGTGCCCGTCGGAAGTACCAGCGGCATCCCACCACGAGCACGGGCACCGCGAGCAGTACGGCGGCCGCGAGCGGCGGGGCCGTCACCACCAGGCCGCCGAGCAGAAGCAGGGCCCACACCACGCCGATGGCGAGCTGCGGCACCGCCTCCCGCATGGCGTTGGCCAGGCGGTCGATGTCGGTGGTGATGCGGGACAGCAGGTCACCGGTGCCCGCCCGCTCCAGCACGCCCGGCGGCAGCCCCACCGAGCGGACGAGGAAGTCCTCGCGCAGGTCGGCCAGCATCCGCTCGCCGAGCATCGCGCCCCGCAGCCGCACCTGCCGTACGAACACGGCCTGTACGAGCAGCGCCAGCACGAACAGCCCGGCGGTCAGGCCCAGATGCAACTCCCGCGCGCCGTCCGACACCCGCTCGACGAGTCCGCCGAGCAGGTACGGGCCCACCATGGAGGCGATGACGGCGACGGTGTTGACGGCGACGAGGAGGAGGAAGGCCCGACGGTGCCGGCGGAACAGTTCGGCCACGTAGGCGCGCACGGTCGCGGCCGCGCCGACGGGCAGGGTGGTGGCGGTCGTCGGGGCCGCCGGGTCGTACGCCGGTGGCGCAACGCCGATCATGCGCTCTCCTCGATCTCGTCCAGCGGGCCGAAGGCGCCCAGGAGAGCGCCCCGTCCGGGCAGGTCCGCATTCCGCTCGGCCGCGGCCCGCTCGTCGTCGGTCTCCCGTGTCACGACGGCCCGGTACCGCGGCTCCGCGTCGACCAGTTCACGGTGCACGCCCACGGTGACGACCTCGTCGTCGTGGACGAGGACGACCCGGTCGGCGTGGTCGAGCAGCAGGGGAGAGGTCGTGAACACCACGGTCGTCCGACCCGAGCGCAGCCGCCGCAGACCCTGCGCGATCCAGGCCTCGGTGTGCGAGTCGACGGCGGAGGTCGGCTCGTCCAGGACCAGTACCTCGGGGTCGGTGATGAGCGACCGGGCCAGTGCGAGCCGCTGGCGCTGGCCGCCCGAGAGGGAGCGGCCCCGCTCGGTGACACGCGAGTCCAGCGGGTCGGTGGCGTCCAGCGACCCCTGCACCAGCGCGTCCAGGACGTCCTCGCACCGGGCGGCCGCCAGCGCGTCCTCGGCCCGCACGGCACCGGACGCCGGCACGTCGAGCAGCTCGCGCAGTGTCCCGGATAGCAACACCGGGTCCTTGTCCTGGACCAGGACGGCGGTGCGGGCGCTGTCGAGCGGGAGGTCGTCGAGCGGTACGCCGCCGAGCAGGACCGGCGTACCCGCCTCGGCGGGGTGGCCGCCCAGGCGTTCCGCCAGCCGCCCGGCCGCGTCGGGGTCGCCGCACACCACCGCGGTGAGCAGACCGGAGGGCGCGAGCAGGCCGGTGGCCGGGTCGTACAGGTCACCGGCCGGCACCTCCGCTCCGCGCACTCCGCCGGCGTCCGTGGACCGTCGCAGTGCGAGCACGCGCGCGGCCCGCCTGGCCGAGGGACGTGAGAAGGAGTACGCCATCGCGATCTCCTCGAAGTGCCGCAAGGGGTAGTTGAGCACCATCACCGCGCTGTAGACGGTGACGAGTTCACCGACCGTGATCCGGCCCTGGCGGGCCAGGTGGGTGCCGTGCCAGACCACGGCGATCAGCAGCAGCCCCGGAAGCAGCACCTGGATCCCGGAGATGAGCGCCCACATCCGGGCGCTGCGCACGGCCGCGTGGCGTACCTCCTGGGAGGCGCGGCGGTAACGGTCGAGGAAGAGTTCCTCGCCGCCGATCCCGCGCAGCACGCGCAGGCCGGCCACCGTGTCCGAGGCCAGCTCGGTGGCCCGGCCGGCCTTCTCGCGCTGCACGTCGGCGCGCCGGGTGGCCCGGGGCAGCAGCGGCAGCACGGCGAGCCCGACGACCGGCAGCCCCACGGCGACGACCACGCCGAGAGCGGGCTCGTAGACGACGAGGCCGACGCAGACCACGACGACGGTGAGCGCGGCGGCGGTGAACCGGGAGACGGCCTCGACGAACCAGCCGATCTTCTCCACGTCGCCGGTGGACACGGCGACCACCTCACCGGCCGCGACCCGCCGGGTCAGCGCGGAGCCCAGCCGGGCCGCCTTTCGGGCCAGCAACTGCTGGACCCGGGCGGCGGCGGTGATCCAGTTGGTGACGGCGGACCGGTGCAGGAAGGTGTCGCCGACCGCGATGGCCGTGCCGCACAACGCCATCAGCCCCCCGGTCAGGGCGAGTCGGCCGCCGGAGCGTTCCACGACGGCCTGGACGGCGAGACCGACGCAGAAGGGCAGCGCGGAGACGGCCACGAAGTGGAGCAGGCCCCAGGCCAGCGCCTTGAGCTGGCCGCCCAGCTGGTTGCGCCAGAGCCACCACAGGAGGTGAGGACCCGAACGCGCGTCCGGTACGCCCGGATCGGGATACGGAAGGTCTTGGATTCGCATGACGTCCCAGTGGCTCGTGTCAGGGAGGGCGGGGGAGCGGCGGCAAGCCGTGAAAGGGTCGCGTCGCGGACCGGGGAATTTCAACCGGTTTTCCCCCGGCGGCCCGCGTGGTTCGCCGGGTTCCGGCCAACCGCGGGCGGACGGCGGCCGGAAGCCGTGACCCGGCCGGGTGAATGTCCGGAAGATCGCACGATGAACCGGTGGCCGATGCCAGCATGGGCCGCGTGCGGAGCGACAGTGCGCGGTGTGCGGCGTGGGTGGTGACGGCCGCCGGGACCCTGCTCGCGGCCCTGGCGGCGTGCGGCTCTCCGGGCGGCGGTGCGAGTGCCCCGGAACCGGACGGCCGGGCCGGGCGGTCCGGCACCGACGGGCGCGACCCGCACGGCGTCCCGGGTGTCGGCCCCGAACTGCGGCGGCGCATCCCGGCCGGTTCCGGACAGGTGGTGGCCGTCTACGGCGAGGGCAGGAACTCGGCGGACTCCACGGTCGTGCTGTACACCAGGCGCGGCGAGGGGTGGCGACGCGTCCGCGACTGGCCGGCGCACAACGGCAGGAAAGGCTGGACCACGGACCACCGCTCCGGCGACCGGCGCAGCCCCGTCGGTGTGTACACCCTGACCGACGCGGGCGGCGTACTCGACGACCCGGGCACCGAACTGCCCTACACGCAGGACCGCTCCTTGGCCGCTCCGCGCTGGTGGGCCAGGCCGTACTGGCACGACTTCGACTACGTCATCGCCATCGACTACAACCGCCTCCGGGGCGCTCCGCCGAACGACCCGAGGCGGCCCGAAGGGGACGGGAAGGGCGGGAGCATCTGGCTGCACATGGATCACGGCAGCGGCACGTCGGGCTGCGTCAGCATGTCCCGGCAGGCCATGGAGTTTCTGCTGCGCACCCTGGATCCGGACCGGCGTCCCGTGGTGGTGATGGGGGACAGGGCGGATCTGCTGGGCCGGTGAGGATGGCGCCACGCCTCATTGCGGGCCGGCCCCGGAGCCCCGTAGAACCGGGCCCATGAGAAGACGGATAGTCATGTCCATGCTTGCGGGGGCGACCCTCCTGGCGAGCACGCTCTTCGGCACCGGCGCGGCGGCCGCCGGGACGGCGGGGCGAACGGCCGACGCTCCCGCCGAGTTCGGCACCGACTGGCACGATCCGGTGACCGCCGCCCCGCCCGTCACCCGGCCGCACACCAAGTCCTGCCGGGTCACCCTGGCCGAGAACCAGTTCCGTGACTTCACCCCCTACCGGGGCGCCTACACACCGCCGCGGGGCTGCGGCGACCGCTGGAGCAAGGTCGTCCTGCGACTCGACGGCAAGGTGAAGGGCCGGCAGTTCGACCGTCTCGGCTACCTGCACGTCGGCGGTGCCGAGATCCTGCGCACCTCGACGCCGGAGCCGTCGCCCGACGGCATCGCATGGCACGTGGAGAAGGACGTCACCCGCTACAGCGACGTCTTCCGCGGCCCGCAGGACGTCGAGATGCTCATCGGCAACGTCGTGGACGACACCTACACCGGCGTCATCGACGTCAAGGTGACGCTCACCTTCTACCGGGGCCGGCCCGACGCGTCGGCGCCCGACCGCGTCCTCACCCTCACCGGCGCACCCGACGCCACCACCCTCACCACCCCACGCAACAGCGAGCGCATCGTCGCCGAGGTGTACGCCACCGGATCCGGTGGCGGCTGCGAGGAGTTCTGGTACCTGACCGTGGCCGACCCGGCGGCGTACTCCTGCAAGGCCGACCACGGCCCGTACCGCGAGGTGCAGATCGAGGTCGACGGACAACTCGCCGGTATCGCCGCGCCGTTCCCCCACGTCTGGACCGGCGGTTGGTCGAACCCCTTCCTCTGGTACGTCCTCCCGGCGCCGCGCGCCTTCGACGTGCGGCCCGTCGAGTACGACCTCACACCGTTCGCCGGGCTCCTGAACGACGGCCGCCCGCACCGCGTCGAGGTCTCCGTGGTGGGTGTGCCCGCCGGCCGGTCGGGGTGGAGCGCCCCCGTGAACGTACTGGTGTGGCAGGACGCGCACCGCGCCCACGTCACCGGCGCGCTCACCCGCTCCGAGGCGACCGATGTCGCCGACTCCTCGGTCTACACGCCGGGTGCGGAGAACCGCGTCGACACCGAGGCCGGACACCGGCTCACCGTCTCCGGTTACCTGAACACCTCGCACGGCCGCGTGAGCACCACCGTCACCCGCACCCTCGCCAACACCTCCGCGCACCGCTGGACCGACGGTGAGAACACCGACGGCCTCGACGCGGCCTGGACGGACGACGAGACCGTCGCGCTCAGGGGGAGCGGTCCGGTGCGGACGACGCACACCCACCGGACGTACACGATGAAGGGTGCCACCACCCTCGGTACGGACGACCGGCTGCGTACCGAACTCACCCTGGGCGACCGGGCCACGGTCGTGTGGCGCGAGGACGGCCGGCGCACCGCGTGGTCACGGCTCGACGACACCTACCGGGGCGACGCCGCGTACACGGTCGACGTCCCCCGTGACCAGCGGCACGCGGTCGGCACGTCCAGCGAGCGCTACCGCGTCGACGGCTCGGCGGGGTGCTACGACCGTTCGCTGAGCACGGCGCAGGGCGCGCTGACGGAGGACCGCCGCCGCTGCTGAGGCCGCCGCCGGCCGACCCCGCTCCCGCGGCGCGGGGCGGGGGCGGCCGCGTGCGTTCAGCAGGGTTTGGCGGTCTCCGAGTCGACGAGCGTGTCCAGGAGTACGCCGAGCACCGCGCGCTCCTTCTCGGTCAGCGGGGCGAGTATCTCCTCGGCGGCCGACCGGCGCGCCCCGCGCAGTTCACGCAGGGTCTCCCGGCCGTCGTCCGTCAGCTCGATCCGGGTCACCCGCCGGTTCGACGGGTCCGGCACCCGGCGTACCTTGCCGTTCGCCTCCAGGCCGTCGACCAGCGTGGTCACCGCGCGTGGCACCACTTCGAGGCGCTCGGCGAGGTCGGCCATGCGCGGGGGCGAGCCGTAGTGCGCGAGGGTGCGCAGCAGCCGGGACTGGGCCGGGGTGACGCCCAGCTCCCGTAGCTCCAGATGGCGTTTCTGGATGCGATGCACCCGGCGGGTGAGCCGCAGCAACTGCTCGGCGAGCAGGCCCTCGGGATCGGGGGAGGTCATGCGGGAACAATATCAGGATGCCGTTCATTGTGAGTATAGGTAACAATGAGCTACGATCCGTCAGTCGTCGGCGGCCGGTCCCGGCCGCCGCCCGCCACCTCCGTAGGAGCCCATGCATCCCGAACGAGAACCCTCCTGGACCCCGCCTGCCGACGCCGGTGAGCAGCCCCGGCAGGTGCGCCGCATCCTGAAGCTCTTCCGCCCGTACCGCGGGCGTCTGGCGATCGTCGGCCTGCTGGTCGGCGCCTCGTCGCTGGTCTCGGTGGCCACGCCGTTCCTCCTCAAGGAGATCCTCGACGTGGCGATCCCCGAGCGGCGTACCGGCCTGCTGAGCCTGCTCGCGCTCGGCATGATCCTGAGCGCCGTGCTCTCCAGCGTCTTCGGCGTCCTGCAGACCCTGATCTCGACCACCGTCGGCCAGCGCGTCATGCACGACCTGCGCACGGCCGTCTACGGCCGCCTGCAGCGCATGTCGCTCGCCTTCTTCACCCGCACCCGCACCGGTGAGGTGCAGTCCCGCATCGCCAACGACATCGGCGGCATGCAGGCGACCGTCACCTCCACCGCCACCTCGCTGGTCTCCAACGCGACCAGCGTCGTCGCCACCATCGTCGCGATGGTGGCCCTCGACTGGCGGCTCACCGTCGTCTCGCTCCTCCTGCTGCCGGTGTTCGTCTGGATCAGCCGCCGTGTCGGCAACGAGCGCAAGAGGATCACCACCCAGCGCCAGAAGCAGATGGCCGCGATGGCCGCCACGGTCACCGAGTCGCTCTCCGTCAGCGGCATCCTGCTCGGCCGCACCATGGGGCGCTCCGACTCGCTCACCGCCTCCTTCGCCGCGGAGTCCGAACAGTTGGTGGACCTCGAGGTGAGGTCCAACATGGCCGGCCGCTGGCGGATGGCCGTGATCACGATCGTCATGGCCGCCATGCCCGCCGTCATCTACTGGACCGCTGGGCTCGCCCTGCAGTTCGGCGGGCCGCAGGTCTCGCTCGGCACCATCGTGGCCTTCGTCTCGCTCCAGCAGGGCCTGTTCCGCCCGGCGGTGAGCCTGCTGGCGACCGGCGTGCAGGTACAGACCTCCCTCGCACTCTTCCAGCGCATCTTCGAGTACCTGGACCTGCCCGTCGACATCACCGAGCGTGAGCGGCCGGTCCGCCTCGACGCGGTCAAGGGCGAAGTGCGCTTCGAAGACGTCGAGTTCCGCTACGACGGCAAGGGCGTCCCGGTCCTCGACGGGCTCGACATCACCGTGCCCGCCGGCGGCAGCCTCGCCGTCGTCGGTCCCACCGGCGCCGGCAAGTCCACCCTCGGCTGCCTGGTGCCCCGGCTGTACGACGTCACCGGAGGCCGCGTCACCCTCGACGGGGTGGACGTGCGCGACCTCGACTTCGACACCCTCGCCCGCGCCGTCGGCGTCGTCTCGCAGGAGACGTACCTCTTCCACGCCTCGGTGGCCGACAACCTCCGCTTCGCCAAGCCGGACGCCACCGACGAGGAGCTGTACGAGGCGGCCCGGGCCGCCCAGATCCACGACCACATCTCCGCGCTGCCCGACGGCTACGAGACCGTCGTCGGCGAACGCGGCCACCGATTCTCCGGCGGCGAGAAGCAGCGTCTGGCGATAGCCCGCACCATCCTGCGCGATCCGCCGGTGCTCATCCTGGACGAGGCGACCAGTGCCCTGGACACCCGTACGGAGGCCGCCGTGCAGCAGGCCATCGACGCCCTGTCGGCCGACCGGACGACCCTCACCATCGCCCACCGCCTGTCCACCGTCCGCGGTGCCGACCAGATCGTGGTCCTGGACTCCGGCCGGGTCGCCGAACGGGGCACGCACGAGGAGCTGCTGGAACTGGACGGACGGTACGCGGCCCTGGTGCGCCGGGACGCCCGGCTGGCGCCGGCGGGCTGACATACGGCGGCCCTCGCCGACAAGCTGACGATATGTCGGGTTTGTGACCATACGCGTATTACCGTGCCCGCATGCAGATGAACACTCCACCACGGAGCACGATGCGACTGACGCGCCGGGGCAAGCTCGTCCTCGTCGTGACCGGCGCCGTCCTGGCCGGCACCGCCGTGGCGGTGCCGCTGCTGAGCCTGGCGAGCGGTCGTACGGAGCAGCCCGGGCCCCGCACGCTGGTCATCCCGGAGGGCCGGCGCGCGAACCAGGTGTACGAGGCCGTCGACAAGGCCCTCGAACTGCCCCCGGGCAGCACCCGGAAGTCACTGGGCAAGGCCGGCCTCAAGCTGCCCAAGGAGGCGGCGGGCAATCCGGAGGGCTACCTCTTCCCGGCGGCCTATCCCCTCACGAAGGGCACCACCCCCGAGTCGCTGCTGCGGCTCATGGTCGACACGGCGGGCAAGAGGTTCGACACGACACCGGTGGCCGCCGGGGCGCAGCGCAACACGCTGAACGTCTACCAGACGGTCATCGTCGCCAGCATCGTCCAGGCCGAGTCGACCGCCAAGGCCGACATGGGGAAGGTGGCGCGGGTCATCCTCAACCGGCTGCAGCGGGGCATGCCGCTGCAGGTGGGCTCCACGCTCAACTACGCGCTGAACCGCACCGGCGGCAACGCCGGTGACCACGCCGACTCGAACAGCCCGTACAACTCCTACCAGCGCGTCGGGCTGCCGCCCACCCCGATCGGCAACCCCGGCCCGGAGGCGATGCGCGCCGTGACCAGTCCGCCGTCCGGCGACTGGCTTTACTACGTCACGGTCAAGCCCGGCGACACCCGCTTCACCGCCGACTACGCCGAACACGTGCGCAACGTCGCCGAGTTCAACGCCCGCCACCAGAGCGCCACGCCGTCACGGCAGCCCAGCGGCAGCCCGCGGCAGCCCGCGGTCACACAGCCGCCGAGCTGAACCGGTGGAACGTCACGCGGCGACCGGCCGGACCGGGTCCCCGGCCAGCAGCCGCACGATGTCCCGGACGGCCGAGCGTCCGGCCCGGTTCGCGCCGACGGTACTGGCCGAGGGACCGTAGCCGACGAGATGGACGCGTGGATCGGCGACCGCCCGCGTCCCCTCGATCCGGATCCCGCCGCCCGGCTCCCTCAGCCGCAGCGGCGCCAGGTGGTCCAGCGCAGCCCGGAAACCGGTGGCCCAGAGGATGACGTCGGCCTCCACCCGGCGTCCGTCGCTCCACTCCACCCCGTCCGGGGTGATCCGGTCGAACATCGGCCTGCGGTCCAGGACCCCGTCGTCAAGGCCCCGCCTGATGGCGTCGTTCAGGGGCAGCCCCGTGCCGGAGACGACACTCCTCGGCACCAGGCCCTGCCGTACCCGCTCGTCCACCAGCGCCACGGCCGCCCGGCCAGCCTCCTGGTCGAAGGGGCCCTCGCGGAAGACCGGGGGCCGCCGGGTGACCCAGGTGGTGGCGGCCGCGAAGGGGGCGAGTTCCAGCAGGTGCTGGGTACCGGAGGCGCCGCCGCCCACCACCACGACCCGACGGCCGGTGAACTCCTCCGGGCCGGTGTACTGCGCGGTGTGCAACTGCCGTCCCCGGAAGGTCTCCTGACCCGGATAGCGCGGCCAGAACGGCCGGTCCCAGGTACCGGTCGCGTTGATCAGCGCCCGGGTGGTCCAGTCGCCGTCCGAAGTCTCCACGGTCAGCCGCCCGTCGGGTCCCTCGCCCCCCGGACGCACGGCCGTCACGTCCACAGGACGGCGCACGCGCAGGTCGAAGCTCCGTTCGTAACGGTCGAAGTAGGCGCCGACGACCTCCGCGGACGGCCGCGCCGGATCGGCGTCCGTCAGCTCCATGCCGGGCAGGGAGTGCATCCCGTGCACCTTGCCGTACGTCAGCGACGGCCAGCGGAACTGCCAGGCACCGCCCGGCCGGGGGGAGTGGTCCAGGACCACGAAGCCGCGGTCCGGCTCGAATCCGTTGCGCCGCAGGTGATAGGCGCTGGACAGACCCGCCTGACCAGCGCCTATGACGACCACGTCGACCTCGCGCGTCTCGCTCACGCCCCTGCCAACAGCGGGAAGGTCACGGATCTTCCCGCCCGCGCGGCACCCGCCCGAACACGGCCGGCGCCGCCTCCTCCCGGCGTGTGAAACCCGGCACATGGGTCAGGATGGAGGGCATGTCAGATGCCTTCACCACGCGAATGCTGAACGTCGCCACCGGTTCCCGGGAGCGGGTCGTCGATCTCACCGGCGAGTGCGCGGACTTCCTGCGGGAGGCCGCGGCCGGCCGCGACGGCCTGCTCAACATCTTCGTCCCGCACGCCACGGCCGGTGTCGCGATCATCGAGACCGGCGCCGGCAGTGACGACGACCTGCTCGCCGCCCTGCACTCCCTGCTGCCCGCCGACGACCGCTGGCAGCACCGGCACGGCAGTCCGGGCCACGGCCGTGACCACGTCCTCCCCGCGCTCGTGCCGCCGTACGCGACCCTTCCGGTCATCGGCGGGCACCTGGAGCTGGGTACCTGGCAGTCGGTCTGCCTCGTCGACACGAACAAGGACAACCGCGACCGTCAGGTGCGGTTGAGCTTCCTGGGCTGAGGGCGCTCCCGAGGCGCCGTGCTCCTCCCGCGACGCCGTCGTGCGCCGACGTGCGGGGCGTGACCCGCGGGTGAAAACTGAAGACCGGGCGCGCGGACGGGACGGCGCGTCCGCGCATCGGATCCACGCTCCGTACAGAGGTCCTCGGCCATGGGTGCTATCGACGAAACGGCTGTCGGCAGACTGCGTGAGGCACTGCGGGGGCCGGTGATCGCCCCGCGTGACCCCGGTTACGACGAGGCCCGCAGCATCTACAACGCCATGATCGACCGGCGGCCCGCGGCCTTCGCGCGGTGCGTGGACGTGGCGGACGTGCAGGCGACGATCTCCCTCGCCCGGGACACCGGCGCCGAACTGGCGGTGCGCGGCGGCGGCCACAGCGGGCCGGGTCTGTGCCTGGTCGACGACGGGCTCGTGCTCGACCTGTCGCCGATGCGCTGGGTCAGGGTGGACCCCGAGTCGAAGTCGGTCCAGGTGGGCGGGGGCAGCCTGCTCGGGGATCTCGACCACGCGACGCACGCCTTCGGGCTCGCCGTGCCCTCGGGCATCATGTCGACGACGGGGATCGGCGGCCTCACGCTCGGCGGTGGACACGGCTACCTCACCCGCAGGTACGGCCTGACGATCGACAGCCTGCTGTCGGCCGACGTGGTCCTCGCCGACGGCAGCTGCGTCACCGCCTCGGCCGAACGCCATCCGGACCTGTTCTGGGCGCTGCGGGGCGGCGGCGGCAACTTCGGCGTGGTCACCTCGTTCACCTTCCGGCTGCACCCGGCCGCCACGGTCGGGGTCGCGGTGACGGTCTGGCCGGTCGACCGCATCCAGGAGGTGCTGCGCTGGTACCGGGAGTTCCTGCCCGCCGCACCGGAGGAGCTCAGCGGCTTCTTCGCCGTGCTGGTCGTGCCGCCCGGCCCGCCGTTCCCCGTGCCGATCCACGGGCAGAAGGTGTGCGGTGTCGTCTGGTGCTACACCGGCGGACTCGCCGACGACCACCTCGCCGAGCTGCTCTCGGTGGTCAACGACCCGGCGCCGCCGGCCTTCCACTTCACCACCCCCATGCCCTACCCCGGGCTGCAGACCATGTTCGACACCCTGATCCCGAAGGGACTGCAGTGGTACTGGCGCGGTGACTTCTTCGACGCCGTCTCCGACGGGGCCGTGGACGTGCACCAGAAGTACGCCGAGAACCTCCCCACCGGCCTGTCGACCATGCACATGTACCCGGTGGACGGGGCGGCCCAGCGCGTCGGCCCCGACGACACGGCCTGGGCCTACCGGGACGCCGTCTGGTCCGGCGTGATCGGCGGCATCGACCCCGACCCCGCCAACGCCGGCCTGGTGCGGCAGTGGTGCGTCGACTACTGGACCGACCTGCACCCGCACTCGATGGGCGGCACCTACGTCAACTTCATCGGCGAACAGGAGAACCCGGACCGGGTCCGGAGCACCTACCGGGGGCACTACGACCGCCTTGCCTCGGTCAAGCGCGCCTACGACCCGGACAACCTGTTCCACGCCAACCAGAACATCCCGCCGGCCGCGGACTGACTCCGGCCCACCCCCGAACCGACGGCTCCGGGAGGACCTCGTGACCGCTTCGCCACCCGCCACCGACGCCCCGCCGAACCACTACGACGACCTGCGGGCCCTGGTGATCAACTGCACCCTCAAACGCTCGCCGGAGACGAGCAACACCCAGGGACTGATCGACCGGAGCACCGCCGTCATGGACGCCCAGGGCGTGCACGTCGACGTCGTACGGGCCGTCGACCACGACATCGCCACCGGTGTGTGGCCCGACATGACCGAGCACGGCTGGAAGACGGACGCCTGGCCGGACCTCTACCGGCAGGTCCTGGCGGCCGACATCCTCGTCCTGGCGGGCCCGATCTGGCTGGGCGACAACAGTTCCGTCATGAAGCAGGTGATCGAACGCCTGTACTCCTGCTCGAGTCTGCTCAACGACGCGGGTCAGTACGCCTATTACGGCCGTGTCGGCGGCTGCCTCGTCACCGGCAACGAGGACGGCGTCAAGCACTGCGCGATGAACGTCCTCTACAGCCTGCAGCACCTGGGATACACCATCCCGCCGCAGGCGGACGCCGGCTGGATCGGCGAGGCGGGCCCCGGACCCTCGTACCTCGACCCCGGATCGGGCGGCCCCGAGAACGACTTCACCAACCGCAACACCACCTTCATGACCTGGAACCTGCTGCACCTGGCGCGGGCGCTGAAGGACCTCGGAGGCATCCCCGCCTACGGCAACCAGCGCACCGCCTGGGACGCCGGATGCCGCCGCGACTTCGAGAACCCCGAGCACCGCTAGGGGGCGTCTCCCCGATCCTCGCGGGTCCGCGACGCCCGGCACGGCACCTCACCGCACGGCCGAACCGCCCACGTACGCCCGGTACGAGGGCGACTCGACCGCACGCCGAGGCACCGCACCGGACGCCGCGGCCTGATCCACGAAGATCGAGGAGACGCCCCCTAGCCGCGCCCGGGCACCGCGACCAGCCCGAGCCGCTGCGCGCGCAGCAGGGTGCCGATCCGGTCGCGGGTGCCCAGCTTGCGGTAGATGTTCTCGACGTGCTTGTGCACGGTGCGGGCCGAGATGCCCAGGCGCCGGCCGATGGCGTCGGCGGTCAGGGCCTCTGCGAGCAGCAGCAGTACGGCCGTCTCACGCGGCGTCAGCGCGCAGTCCGCCGCCCGTTCGTCGGACGACGCCCCGGCCGGGGCGAGGGAGCGCCGCCACTCCTCCAGCAGTAGCCGCTGCCGCTCCACGGCCTCCATCAGCGGCTGGGCGCGCGCGGCCATCGTCAGGTGGTCGTCGGTGAAGTCCGTGCCGGACCGGAAGACCAGGCAGCCGGTGATCGGGGCGGAACTGCCGGGCAGCGGCACGCCCAGCACATGGTCGACGTCCAGCACCGCGCCGAGCAGCCGGGCCGTCGCACTGCCCCGCCAGCCCCTGCCGGCCGCGCGGTGCGCGGAGACCGGCGCCCGCCCGGGCCGTCGCGCGTAGTGGCGGGCGAAGGGATAGCCGGCGCGCAGCAGCCCCAGGTCCGCCTCCGGGAGCCGGCCCAATTCGCGGGCGGCGGCACCGGGGGCCGCGCCGACCGTGCCGCTGTGCTCGCTCCAGTCGTCCAGCTTGTGGACCGCGGCCTCGCCGCCGCACAGCTCGGTCAGCGCGCCGCTCAGCGAGGGCCACAGCCGTCCCGGTTCCCGTTCGTGCAGCGCCGCCACGGCCACCGCCACCAGGCGTTCGTAGGCCTTCTCCAGCCCCTGTGCCACGTGCTTCGTCTCCGCGTGTATCCCGTGCGCCGTCCTCCCCCGACCGGCGCCGCGTACGTACTTGTACGCATACCCTCGCCCTCCCCGGATGCCGGACACTTCAACCCGGCGCGTCCGACCTGCTCGGACGACCGCCGGGCGGGCCGCCGGCGCGGGGGAACGGCGGCCCGCGCAGCCTTCGCGCGCCCCGCGCCCCTCAGGAGCCCCAGGCCGCGGCGCACAGAGCCCGGTCCACCGCGTCGGTGTAGCGGGCCGCCGCCAGCCAGGCCCGGGCGAACCGGTCCGGGTCCGCCGGGAGCAGACGGCCGAAGACGTCACGTGAACGCTCCGCCGCGGCCGCGTGCAGCTCCCGCAGGAGGTCACCCGCCGTCGCCAGCCCGTGGCGGCCCAGCCGCCGGACGTCGGCGCCCATGTCCCCGGGGAAGGACAGCACGAGCCGTCCGCCCGAGGCGGCCTGCAGCACCCGGCGGCGCAACAGGTGCACCGGTGCCTCGTCGGGCGCGGGGACGGCTGCCGGGGGCGCCGGGGAGGCGGGCACGGTCGGCAGGTCGGCGTGCTGGAGCCGGTCCAGACCCACGTCGACGCGGGTGCCGGGGAGGGTGGGGTGCTCGGTCGCGAGCAGCAGGGCCCTGGGATGCGGGGCCGGGTCCAGCCGGGCGGCGATCCGGAGCCGGCTGCCCCGGGCGGCGGCCAGCAGCCGCAGGTTGTCGCGGTGGGGGAGCGCGGGGTGGTCGTGCGCGGCGGCCAGCCGCAGGAAGACGCCGCCGCAGTCGGCGAGCAGACAGTCGCCCGACGCCTCCCGGACCGTGCCCACCAGGGTCACGTCGAGGAAGAGCAGGCCGTGGCCGCCGTCCAGGGCGCCGGCCACCTGCTCGGCCGCCGGGACCGCCCAGAGCCGCTCCAGCGGGTCCGCGCGCCAGCCCGCGCCGGAGGCACGGACCGCCCGTACTTCCGCGCCCGCTCCCAGCCGCCCCGTCGGGGACACCGTGGCACCCGACACCGCGAGTCCCGCCCGCGACAGTTGACGATGGGTCAGGGCGGTGTCGCCGACGCGGACCGTCCGGTCGGCCGCGCCCACCGCGCGCCCGGCGCCGCCCGGCGCCACGTCCGGCACCTGGTACAGCCGCCCCTCGGCGTCCGCGGTCCAAGTCACCGCGCCCGCGTGTCCCGTGGCGGTGAGCACCGGTTCGGTGAAGACCCCGTACAGCCGCAGTGAGCCGTCCGGCCGGTACGGCTGCCGTGCCGTCCCGCGCAGCCCGGTCAGCTCCGGGCCCCGCGCGTGCGGGAGGCGGTGGGCGTCGGACAGCGCGTCGCGGAGCGCGGAGACGAGGTCCGCGAGGCGGTACGCCGGGTCGGCGGAGCGGGCCCGGCGCAGTGCGGTCACGACGGACACGGCCGTGGCGGCGGCCCGGGGGAGCCCCGCGAGCCGGGCCGTGTGCGCCGCGCGCAGCAGTTCCGCCTGGAGCACCGCACCGGAACCGTGCGTACCGGCCTCCAGTACCGCCGCCGCGGCGGTGTGCAGGGCACGGGCGGCGGCACACTGCTCGGGCGTGGCCCTTTCCGTGTCCGCCGCGCCGGGCGGCTCCGGCGCGGCCTCACCCGCCGTCGCCGGTTCGTCGGCCTTCTCCGGTCCGGCCGCGGCGGACGGTTCGGCGACCGGTGCCGCCGACGCGGCCGCGGCGCGGTGCACGCAGCCGGGCGCCAGCAGACAGCCGCAGCGGATCGCGTCCGCGTCGGTCACCCTGCCGCCGGGCGCGTGCAGTTCGACGTCGGTGCTGTCGTCGACGCCGATCCGCACGGTGTCGCCGTCACGGACGACCGGGCGGCCCGCCAGCTTCGCGACGCCCGCGTCGAGGCGCTTGCGCAGCCGGGGGGAGAGCGCCGCGACGAGCGCGGCGGTCACGGACGGGTCGACCGGAGGCAGATCCGGGCTCATGCGATCTTCTCCCCTACCCAGCGGGCGAGTTCGAGCGGGCTCAGGGCGGCCACCGGCATCCCCGCGGCGACCAGCTGCCCGGCGACGGAAGTGGCGTAGCGGGGCCGGCCGGCGTCGTCCAGGCTCGCGCAGCCGAGCACCTGGCAGCCCGCGCCGACCAGGGCCCGCACCTCGGCGAGCAGCCCGCCGAGCGGGTAGCCCTCCTCGAAGTCGCTGACGACCACGACGAGCGTGCGCGAGGGCACGGTGACCAGTTCCCGCGCGTGCCGCAGTCCGGCCGCGATGTGGGTGCCGCCGCCCACGCTGACCTCCAGCAGCAGCGACAGCGGGTCCGCCACGTGGTCCGTCAGGTCGATCACCTCCGTGGAGAAGGCCAGGAAGTGCGTGGACAGGGTGGGCACCCCGGCCAGTACGGACGCCGTGAGCGCGGCCCAGACCGTGGAAGCCTCCATGGATCCCGAAACGTCGGTGACCAGGATCAGCCGCCAGTCCGCCGTCTTGCGGGCCCGGGTGCGGAAGACGGGGCGCTCGGGGACGACCCGGACCGTGCCGTCCGGCATGCGACGTGCGGTCGCCAGGTTGGCCCGCAGCGTACGGGGCAGGTCCAGGCCGCCGCCCGGACGGCGGCTGGGACGCGGCAACGCGGTGCCGTGCAGGGCCGGGCGCAGCCGGGTCGCCAGCTCCCGGGTCAGCTCGTCGACCAGCCGCTTCACCAGCGGGCGCAGCGCGGCCAGCCGGGCCTCCGGCAGTCCGCCCGCGTGCCGCAGCACCGAGCGGAGCAGATCGACCGACGGCCGTACGGCGTCCGGGTCGAGCTCCGCGAACACGTCCGGGCGGCCCGACCCGGCGGCGGCCGCCAGCACCTCCTCCCGGACACCCGGGCCGAAGAGCGCGGCCAGTTCCTCCGACCACTCCCGCACCGAGGGGTACGGCGTCTCGCGGCCGCCGCCGCTTCCCGCGCCGGTGAGGTCGCCCCGGCTGCCCTCGCCACGTCCGCTGCCGTACAGCTCGTCCAGCGCGGTCGCCAGGCGGCCCGCGGAGGGCGGCAGCCGGTCGGCGCGCCGGCCCAGCACCAGGCGCCACCGGTCGGCGGGCGCCAGCAGGTGGTCCGCGCCGTCCGCGCCGCCGGGGGCGTCCCCGGCGGCGCCGCTCCCGGCGCCGGCTGCCGGGGCATCCGCGGGCCGGTGGCCCGATGGAAGGAGTCCCCAGTCGCGGAGGGCTTCGCGGGCCGCCAGATCGGCGCGGGTCCAGGCGGCCAGCGCGACCGGGTCGACGGCTCCGGTGTCGCCCACCCGGCGCTCGTCCAGACGCTCCTCGACGGTGGACAGCAGCCGCTCGCGCGCGGCCGGGCTGAGCGTGTCGAAGCCGCCGCGCAGGGCGGGCAGCCGGTCCAGGAAGTCCCGATCGGACAGTTCCCGCACCCGGTCCAGCAGCGGCTCCAGCGCGGGCGCCGCCGACTCCAGCAGCGGCCCGGCCGCGGTCAGCAGCCCGGTGAGCCGCGCGGTCAGCGCGGACCGGGAGGCGGCGTCGTGGGCCCCGTCCACCCAGGACGCCACCCGGCCGCCGAAGGCGCGCGGCTCCTCGTGTCCGAGCAGCACACGTACCGCGCCGGCGGCGCCGCGCATCAGCGGGGAACCACCGGTGGCCAGCCGGGCGAGGGCGTCGGTGAGCCGCATGCCGCCCGACACGTCGGCGCGGTGGGCGAGTTCCAGCAGCGCGTGGGCGTCCGCGGGGTCCTCGGAGCCGGTGAGGCCGTCCACCTGACGCACCGCGGCGGTGGTGAGCAGCCCGGCGACGGCCGCCGCCCGTGCCGCGCGGTCCGCGCCGGCCGGCAGACCGGCGATGTGACCGGCGCCCAGACGGTCCAGCAGGGCGAGTCCGGCGAGCAGCTCGGGCAGCGTCCCGGAGCCGGGCAGCACCTCGGCGACGTCGTCCAGCCGCTCGTCCGCGAGCCGCTCCAGGCCGCAGTGAGCCGCCTGTTCCAGACCGGGCAGGACCTGGGCCGCGGTGGACCCGCCGGCGTCCCGCTCGGTGCGCCGGCGCTCCCGCAGCAGGCCCTCGGCGGCCTGCGCCGGGGTGACCCCGCGGACCCCGGCCACGGTCAGCATGGCGGCCGTGGCGGGGGTCCAGCGCACCTCCCAGCGGGAGGTCAGCGCCTCGGCGCCGCCCGCGCCGGTGACTTCCCTGGACTCCGCGTACGGCACCGCGCACACCGTCAGGCGGCGCAGCAGGAGTTCGCGGCGGCGGTCCAGGCCGGAGCGGAGCGGGTCGAGGCGCAGGTCGCGCGCGCTGCCGGGGCCGGCGTCCGCCGGGCCGGGCAGGCCCAGCGCGGCCAGCTCGGCCTCCACCGCCGGGGCCAGCCCGCTGCGCGGCGCGCCCGGTGCCGGACGGCCGGTCCGGCCACCCACCAGTACCCTCTCCATCGCCCGCGCGACGGCCCGCCCCCGCCCGTGGGGCTCACCCTGGGCGAGCACCGTCTGCACGGCCTCCACCAGCTCGCCCCGGCCCGCCGCGGGCAGCCCCCGCAGCCGGGCCAGGTCACCGGCGAACCGCACGACCTCCCGCGCGTCCGCGGGCCCGGAGGGGTGGCCGAGCGCCCGGAGTTCGGCGCACACCCGCACGGCGGCCCCGGTCAGCGCCTCCGCCAGCGCCGCCGGGTCGCCCGCGGCCTCGAGCACCCCCTGCTGCCACTCGGGGTCGCGGATGCCGGCGGGGTAGCCGGAACGCTCGTCGAGGAGGGCGTAGGTGTAGGGGATGAGGGACGTCGTCCAGGGCGTGGCCGGCGAGGGGCCGGCGGGGCCCGCCTCGGCGCCGTCGTCCGGCTCCAGCAGCGCCGGGGCGTGGAAGGCGCCGACGACCACGGCGGCCCGCTCACCGCCCGCCGTCGCCGCGGCCAGGCACGACCGCATCCACCGCTCCCGGCGCAGGTCCAGCTCGGGCACCCCGCCCGCACCCGCCGCCTCCTCGCGCAGCGCCCACCCGGTCAGCAGCGCGGCCCGCCGCAGGGCCTCCGGCGGCGAACCCGGGGCGGCGGTCTCCACCAGCCGGTCCCACAGGTCGTCACCGGGACGGCCGGTGAGACGGGAGCGCAGGGCACCGCCGAGCCCGCCGAGGCCGGGCGCCTCCGTCGCCCGTGCCTCGGCGCCAGGGGGCCGCCGGCGATCGTCCCCGCTCCAGGCCCGGTCCGCGAGCGGCAGGTCGCAGGCGACCACCGGCACGCCGTGCCGCGCCGCCCAGCGCACCGCCACCAGTTCCGGTGAGAAGTCCGCGAACGGATAGAACGCCGGGCCGGTGCTCCCGTCGACCGGCGCGGCGGCGAGCGCGACCGGGGCCCGGGTCTCCTCGTGGGCGAGCCACGGCAGCCATTCGCTCAGCTCGGCGGGGAGTTCGACGAGCAGGACGTCCGGCTTCGCCGCGTCCAGCAGGGCGGGCACGGCCGCCGCCAGCGAGGGCGCGTGATGCCGTACGCCGATGAGGTAGGGCGCCGCCTCGTCGGTGAGGGCCCGCGCGGCCGCCTCGGGGGAAGCGTGGGGCACGGCCGTCAGCCCTCCAGGACCGAGCGCAGGTCCCACAGGGTGCGCCAGGTGGCGGAACCCTGCTCGGCGCGGCGCCGCACGGGACCGTCCCAGTAGCCGCGCAGCCGCGCCGCGTCGGCCGGGTCGTCCTTGCGCACGACGCCCAGGAGATGGCCGGGGAGCAGACCGAGGACGTCACGGTCGCCGGGGAAGTAGGCAGCGGCCAGGCCGAGCGCGCCGGCCACGGCCACGGCCTCCGCCGTACTCATCACCGTCGAGGGACGCTCCACCTCCCAGCCTTCCGCCGACCGGCCCTCGCGCAGGTCACGGAACGCGGTGACCAGCGCCTCCAGCACGGCGTCGTCGACCCGGAAGGGCGCGCCGGCCCGCTCCAGCGAGGCCCGTGCCTGGCCGCGCACCAGAGCGGTCTCGACGTCGAGGTCGGCGATGGGCCCCACCGTCTCGAAGTTGAAGCGGCGCTTGAGCGCCGCGGACATCTCCGAGACGCCCCGGTCCCGCAGGTTGGCGGTGGCGATCAGGTTGAACCCGGGCGCGGCGTGGGCCGACCCGTCCTCACCGCCCGCCAGTTCGGGCACCGCGATGAGCCGCTCGGACAGCAGCGACACCAGCGAGTCCTGCACCTCGGGCAGGCAGCGGGTGACCTCCTCGACCCGGGCGATGGCGCCCCGGGTCATCGCGGTGAGCACCGGGGACGGCACCAGCGCCTGCCGGCTGGGGCCCTGCGCGAGCAACAGGGCGTAGTTCCAGCCGTACTTGAGCTGGTCCTCGGTCGTGCCCGCGGTGCCCTGCACCACCAGACCGCTCGTCCCGCACACGGCCGCCGACAGCAGCTCGGACAGCATCGACTTGGCGGTGCCGGGCTCGCCGACGAGCAGCAGGCCCCGCTCCCCGGCGAGCGTGACGACACACCGCTCCACCAGCGCGCGGTCGCCCACGAACTTGCTTTCCACCACCAGACGCCGCGGCACCCCGTCGGGGACCTCGGCGTCCTCGGGCAGCCGCAGCGCCTGACCCTCGCTGCCCATCACGAAGGTGACGACGGACCGGGGCGTGAGCCGCCACGCGGGCGGACGCGGCCCGGCGTCGTACGCGGCGAGAAAGGCGAGTTCCGTGGCGAACCGGTCCTCGGGCGGGACGATCTGACGGGTCGCGTCGGGAGCGAGGACGGTGCTCATCGGAGGGTGCCCTTCGGGGTGTCACGGGTGGTGGTCGTCGTGCTCCTCGTGCGGCGGCTCATCGGCGCCGCCCCCTGCGCGTCGCGCGGGTGGTGAGCTCCTCGTACGCCGGGGCCTCGCCGGAGCGGACCCGGTCCCAGGCGCGGGCGAACAGCTCCGGCACCGGCAGCAGGGGCACGGCACGCCGGTGGTCGGAGAGCGGGTACAGGCCCTCCTTCCAGGTCTCCGCCGGCAGCGCGGGCGACTTCAGCTCACGCCAGCCGCAGGGCAGGAACAGCGTCCGTCCGGCGCGCGAGCGCTTGGCCTCCACGACGAGACCGGTCGCGGCCAGTTCGGCGCGGGCCTTCTTCGTACGGGCGGGCTTCCAGCCGGTCCAGCGCGCGCAGTTGCGGTCCGTCGGGTCGGGCAGCGCCAGCAACTGGAGGTAGAGCGCCGCCGCGTCCTCGCTCAGCCCGCGCGCCGCGGCGACCTCGGTGACGAGTCCGGGCACGCAGACCGACGGGTCCTGGGCGTGGCCCGCGGGGCCGTCGGCGCCGGCGGCAACCGCCCGGGCCAGGTCGTCCCCGAGCACGGTGCGCAGGACGCCCAGGCGGTGGCCGCGCACAGCGCCCACCAGTCCCTCCAGCAGCCCGAACACCGCGTCGTCGGGGCCGGCGAGCGCGGCGGGGCGGACCAGGACCATCTCCGTGTCGCGGTGCCAGGGGCGCAGCACGATCGCCTCGCCGACCCGGGTGAGACCGTGCGCGTCGCCGCCCCCGGTCTCCGGCAAGCCGTGCATCGTGCGCAGTTCGGCCGCTGTCGAGGCGCCCTTCTCCGTCCACTCGACGTCGACGGCGAGCAGCAGCTCCGGATCGGCCAGCCGGCGGCGCAGCGCGGCGAGACCCGCGGGCAGGGCCGCGCGCAGCGGGTGCCCGTACGGAAGGACGTAGGCGAGGGCGGCCAGGGTGTTCAGGGCGGCCGGCAGATCGTGCCGGTCGGGCACGGCGGCCGGGTCCGACCAGGCCAGGTCGCCGTCCTTGCCGGGCCGCAGCACGGCGGTGCGCGTCAGCCATGGGGTGCGGGACGGGTTCAGCACCGCCTCGCCGTACCCGACGCCCGCGAGGTCGGCCGCCAGGTCCTCGGGCACGCGCACGAGGGAGCCGAGCCGCTCGGCCCAGACCCGGCCCGCGGCGTCCGTGTCCGGCCCCGAGGTCCACAGCGCGGCGGGGTCGGCGGGCAGCAGGGCGCCCAGCAGCGCGTTGCGCTCCTCGCGGCCGAGGACGTTCAGCCGGGCCTGGGCGAACTCGTTCTGCCGCGGCTTCAGGCCGAGCCCGGCCAGCCGCTCCGCGCCGGGCTCCTGCGGAAGGCCGGCCAGCAGCGCCGTGGACTGCAGCGGTCCGAGGCCGCCGCCGGTCGCCGCCACCAGCGCCCCGGGCGCTCCGGCGTGCCAGGGGGCGGCGCCCTTGTCCCGGACCAGGCGGACGACCGCGGCGAGATCGTCGGCGGACATCCCCGGATCGTGCCGGACGTCGGCTTCCAGCACGAAGTGCGCGACCGCGCCGAACGCGCCCGACGGGTCGTGGTCCAGCGCCAGCCAGCGCACGCGGTCCAGCCGCGTGTCGACGCTCTGGCAGCCGAGGACCACCACCGTACGGCCGTCCCGGCGCAGCACCTGACCGGACCGCTGCCGCTTGTCGTGCGGCTCGCTCAGCACGATCTCGCGCAGGGCGCCCCCGGCCCCGGCGAGCGGACCCTCGCCGATCGCCTCGAACAGCAGGAGCAGCGACTCCCGTTGCTCCTCGGGCAGGGCCGGCGAGGCGGCCCGCAGGGCGAGCCCCCGCAGAACCCCCAGCACGGACGGCCACACCATGCCGATCCCGGGGACGGTGTACTCGTCGCTGACCCAGCCGTCGCCGACGGCGGCGAGCCGCTCCCGGTCGGTGAGCGGCTTGCCCCCGGCGGGTTCGCCGGAGAGCACGTGGTTCACCGAGCGGATCTGGCGCAGCACGCTCCACTGGCCCCCGTGCCACCAGCCGCGCAGGCCGACGACGCCGGAGACGGCGTCGTACAGCATGCGGTCCTCGCCGCGTTCGGGGCGGTAGTCGGCGAACATCTCCTCGGTCCCCTCGCGCGGCTGCCGCGGCCGCTGCACGGCGGGCGTGGCGAAGGTGGTGGCCGACTCGGTCAGCCGCAGCGCCATCCGGACCAGGGCGGCGACACCGGTGAGCAGCCTGCCGTCCGTGCAGCCGGGCAGCGCCCGGGTGACGGCCTCGCGGGCGACCTCGTCCGCGGCCGGTACGGCGGCCCGCGCGGCCTCGTCCGAACCGGCGCGGGCCACCGCCTCCTGACGTTCGGCCAGTGCCCGGCCGGTGACCCGCAGCAGCTCGGCCGCCTGTTCGTCGGTCAGCGAGCGCAGCACGGCCGAGCCCCGCTCGTCACGGGGAAGCAGGGCGTGCCAGAAGGCGAGCGGCGGCACCAGCCGCGTGCCGGCGGCGAAATCGCTGCCGCGTTCGTCGCCCGGCGCCACCCAGCCGAGTTCGCCGCCCGGCGAGGTGTCGTCGGCGGCGAACAGGAGGGCCTGGCCGTGCCGCTGCGCGACGACCGGCTCGGCACCGCCGGGCAGCCGCAGCGCGCCGACCGGCGTGACATCCGACCGGCCGTCGGGGCCGGCCGGCACGGACACCGTGCGCCCGTCCGGCGTCCCGGCGACCTTGCGGGCTTGATCGCCCTCGCCCTCCAGGCGCACCCAGCGGCCGAGCACGGTGCCGTCGGTGCCGAACGGGCTGTGCTCCAGGCCGGGTTGCAACGGCAGCACCTCGCACCGGTCGGTCAGCAGGGCGGCGTCGTCCCGGATGCCCGACCGCAGCAGGGCGGGCAGGGAGGCGCGGCCGTGGGTGCCGGTGACCGGGTCGTACTCCAGCCACACCGTCTCCCGGCCCTGCCTGCCCCGGCGCCACAGCACGCTGCCGTCACCGATCACGGCGCGGCTCGGCGGCAGCACCGTGTCCCCGGCGTGCAGCGCCCGGCCGCCGGTGGCCCGGCCGCCGCCGGGCAACGGGACCGAGGGGGCGCCGGCGTCGTTCCCCCACCGGTAGGACGGCAGTTGCTCGCCGCCGAGGGGGAACACCTCGGTGGGGCGGGACGACCAGTAGCCGCGCTGCTTGCCGTCCTGCCGCCACATCACCAGCAGTTCGCCGTCCACGTACCGGCACCACGGGCGCTGCCAGCGGTCCAGTTCCGCGGGCAGGCGCAGGTCGTGTTCGAGTAGCACCTTCGCGGGGCCGACCACGACCGCCTTGTGCCGGTGCGCCAGGACCAGCGCGGGCCAGGCCTCGTGGAGGGTGGGCGTG
This sequence comes from Streptomyces sp. NPDC002386, assembly GCF_053593175.1. Classification (NCBI taxonomy): domain Bacteria; kingdom Bacillati; phylum Actinomycetota; class Actinomycetes; order Kitasatosporales; family Streptomycetaceae; genus Streptomyces; species Streptomyces sp. NPDC002386. The sequence goes on along the minus strand of NZ_JBSFBX010000012.1, from coordinate 52,729 downwards.
GTGTCCTCGCGCCTCCTGCCCCCGGCTCCGGCGTCGAGCAGGGCCAGTGCCTCCTCGAGGGCGGGCCAGCCCAGCTCGTCCAGGATTCCGGCGCGCAGGGTGCGGCCGAGCAGCGGCGCAACCGCCTGCCCGGCCACCACGGCGACGGCGTCCGGGGCGACCTCGGCCGCGACCGGCCGGAACGGCCGCAGCCGGTCGAGCGCGGCACGGGCGCCGGGCAGCCCCGTCACGCCCGTGTACTCCCCGGCGGCCTGTCCGAGCCACTCGCGCAGCACCTCGCGCAGCACCGGGTGCCCGGCGACCGTCCGCAGCAGATCGGCGCTCCCGTTGTCCCGGCCGACCGCTTCGAGGGCCCGGTGCAGCAGCCGCCGGAACCTCGGGTCGGCCGCCACGGCCACCAGGTCACGGCGACCGGCCCGGTCGTCCTTCAGCCAGCCGGGGAGGGGCAGATACGTGTTCACCTCCGGTCCGGGCACGGCGAGCGGGATGCCCTCCGCCGCGCACAGGTCCAGCAGGTCGAGGTCGGCGCCGGCGTGCCAGCGGCCGGTGAACAGGTCCACGGGCCGGCCGGCGTCCCGCAGCGGCCCGGCCATGCGCGCGACGAGCGCCAGCGTCGCCGGTGAGCGGCGCGAGTAGGACCCGCCGTGCTTGCGGAAGTACGCCCAGCGGCTCAGCCAGTCGGCGGGGTCGACGGCGTGCTCCTTCGCCGCCTGCGCGTCGGTGAGCAGCCGTTCGGCCCCGCACTCCGCGAGCAGCGCCAGCCAGAACTCGTCGTCCTCGGTCTCCCGGCCCAGGCCGGCCGGCATGATCTCCAGCAGCCGCGCCCGCACGGCCGGCCGCCGCTCGGCCAGGGCCGACAGGACCCCGCGGTAGGAGTTCCAGAAGGACGCGGGTGCCCGTACGGCGGCGGGGGAGGCCAGCAGATCGGCCACGAGGGAGCTTTCCTCGGCGTCCCGGTCGAGCCCGGCCGCCCTGATCAGCCCGCGCGCGTCCTGCGGCAGCGAGGCGTACGGCGGCATCCCGGCCGCGCAGCGCTCCACCGTGAGCTGCCGGAACTGCGTCCACGCGGCGGCCGGGTCGAGCCGCCGGGCCAGGTCCTTCACATGCTCCTTGAGCGCCTTGACGGTCAGCGCCCCGGCGAAGGCGAACTCCAGGAACACCGCCCGCTGCCGCTCCTCGTCCACGGGGAGCGCGTGCACCCGCTCGGCCTGGCGGGCCTTGCCGAAGAAGGCGGCGGCGTACGTGGTGTTCTCGTGCTGCAGGAAGACCCGCGCGGCCTGCTCGTAGAAGGTGGGCAGGAAGTGCGGCACGGCCCGGCCGAGCCGCTCGCCGAGCGCCTCGAAGCCGTCCTTGGCGTGGCCGGGGCGGGACTTGGCCTGGCGGGCCAGCCGCTCGACGTCCTTGACCAGGGCGAGCGCGTGATGCCCGTTCGCCGGGTCGTTCACCAGGGCCCAGGCGGGGAAGCCCAGCGTCTCCTTGCGGACCTGCCCGGCCTCCGGCACCTCCGGTTCGCGGGCCAGCCCGAGGAACTCCAGCGCCAGGTCCTCGGCCTCGCCCAGCGTGCCCGGCACGAGGCGCACGACAGGGCGGTCGTCCAGGGCGGGGTGGGTGTAGGTGCGGACGGTGAGCCCGTCGGCGTCCTCGCGCGCGGTGCTGCCGGGCGGCAGTACGGCGCCCGCGTCCAGCAGTGCGGCCGCGGTGGCCTCGTCGTAGCCCGTGATGGCCGTCATGCCGCCCGCTCCTCGTCCTCGATGTCCCGCCCGGCGTACAGCGCGGCCGCCATGCGCATGCCCTCCGACCAGGCGACGGGCCCCACCTGACCGAGCCTCAGCAGGCGGCCGGCGGGGTCGGCCCACACCAGCGCGCCGGTCTCGGTCTCCTCGTAGCCGTCGTAGTCGCCGACCCATACGCGGGCCTCGACGCCGCGTCCGTCCTCGAAGACGGAGCACACCGCGTTGCCGCCGCGCACGCGGTACCCGAGCTGGCCGGCCCTGCCGTGCAGGAAGCGCAGTTCCTTGTAGGAGCCGCCCGCGTACTCCTCCACCTGCGTGGCCTCGGGGTCGGCACCGGCCGGACGGTGCCAGACCTCGCGGAAGAGCTGCTGGGCGCGCTGCCCGACGCCCAGCTCCACGGCGAACTCCCGCAGTTCCTCCAGGTCTTCGAGCAGCACGGGGTGCGGGATGCGGACGAGTTCGGGGGTGATGCGCACCGTGTCGCCGTCGAGGTCCACCAGACCGAGGCCGCGCCCGGGGTCGGCGTCGCGCAGGAATCCGGCGACCCGGCCGTCGTCGCCGGTGACGACGAGGTCGCGCAGGGCCGCCTGCCAGGCGGGGTCCGGCCACACCCGGGCGATCACGGAGAGCGGCACCGGCAGCGAGCGGACCATCCACCGCTCGACGTCGGCCAGGCACTGCCGCTCGTGCCGCTCCAGCCACTCGGCGAGCTGCCTCAGACCCACGACCGCCGGTTCGTCGGCGAGCTTCGCGGGCACGGACTTCAGCCGGCGTCCGGCCGCGTTGCGGCACACCACCTTGCCGTCGTCGAGGGCGATCTCGTAATCGCCCGCGGCCACCCACCCCATACATGCCTCCCCGCACGCGCAGTGATCAACTCTGCGGAACTCTAGGGGAGGCCACTGACAACGCCCCCGGTGGCGGGGGCTTCAGCCGTCTCAGGCGTCCGGCGCGCCCTTCTCCTTCTTGATGCTCTTCAGCCGCGCGCCCTCCTTGCGGACCTCGGCCTGGGTGGCCCGCTCCTTCTCCAGCCACTCGGGCCGCTCCTGCTTGAGCGCCTCGATCTGCTCGGTGGTCAGCGCCTCGGTGACACCGGCGCGCGCGAGGCCGGAGATGGACACGCCGAGCTTCGCGGCGACCACCGGGCGCGGGTGCGGACCGTCCGCTCGCAGCGCGAGCAGCCACTCGGGCGGGTTGGCCTGCAGCTCGTTCAGCTCGGCGCGCGTGACCACACCCTCCTGGAAGTCTGCGGGGGTGGCGGGGAGGTACACACCCAGCTTCTTCGCCGCGGTCGCGGGCTTCATCGTCTGGGTGCTCTGCTGCGAACTCATGAGGTCAAGGGTATCGGCCGGGTACGGGGCGGCCGACCACGGCCGGTAGCCTGGCCTGGTGACAGGCTCGGATGAATCACCGTCGTTCCGGCTCGCGTACGTCCCCGGAGTGACGCCGGCCAAATGGGCGCGGATCTGGCAGGAGCGCCGCCCCCGCAACCCGCTCACCCTGCTCCAGGTCCCGGCACCCGAGGCGCCGGGGCTGCTGCGCGCCGGAGAGGCGGACGCGGCCTTCGTACGGCTGCCGGTCGACCGTACGTTCTTCAGCGCGATCCCCCTGTACACGGAGACCACGGTGGTGGTGGTCCCCAAGGACCACCTGATCACGGCAGCCGAGGAGGTGACCCTGGCCGACCTCGCCGACGAGGTCGTGTTCCACCCCATGGACGACGTCTTCGACTGGGCCGCCCCGCCCGGCGAGCCCGCCTTCGAGCGTCCCGCGACGACACCCGACGCGATCGAGCTGGTCGCGGCCGGCGTCGGTCTGCTGATCGTCCCGCAGTCCCTGGCCCGGCTCTACCACCGCAGGGACCTCACCTACCGTCCCGTCACCGACGCGCCCCAGTCGAGCGTCGCCCTGTCCTGGCCCGAGGAGGCCACCACCGAACTGGTGGAGGACTTCATCGGCATCGTCCGCGGCCGCACCGTCAACAGCTCGCGAGGTCGTGCGCCGGAGCAGGCCGAGGGGGAGCAGCGGCGCGGGCGGGCGCAGCAGGGCGGCGGCCGCCAGAAGCCGGCCGCTGGGAAGTCGGCCGGCGCGAAGTCCGGGAACCGTACCGCGCGGGGCCGTTCCGGTTCCGGGGGCGGTGGGAAGGCGGGCAAGCCGGCCAAGCGGGGCAAGCCGCGCCGCAAGCCGTAGCCCGCCGCCGTTCCGCGCACCGGGCCTCGGAGCCCGGGGCCCGGGGCGCACCGGCGAAGTCCAGGGGCGCGCGGACTTCAGGTCTCCGTGCGCACGGGTCCGGCAAGCTCAGGATCTCGGGCGGGCGTGTCCGGCAAGCTCAGGATCTCGGGTGCGCGGGTCCGGCAAGCCAAGGATCTCGGCCGCGCAGGCCCGGCACGCTCAGGACCCCGAGAGAGAAGGCCCGGCACGCTCAGGACCCCGGTCGCACCGGTTCCTCCGCGCCGCCCTCCGCCGAGCCGCCCCGGACCCGCTCCCCGGCCCGTGCCGGTTCGGGGTGCGTCCGGCGCTCCCGCAGATCCGCGATGGCCAGCACCAGCGCGACCATGATGAGCCCGACCGCGGTGAGCAGCCCGAGCTGAATGGCCGTGACGGAGTACCCCGGGCCGGCCTGGTGCGCGAAGTACACCGCGCCCACCACGGCGATGCCGGCCGCGGATCCGACCCGCTGGCCCGTCTGGAGGACCCCGCCGGCCGCTCCGGCCCGGTGCACGGGGACCCGGGTGAGGGTGAGGGTCGTGTTGGGGGAGACCGTCAGACCGGAGCCGATCCCGCCGACCAGCAGCGGCAGCGCGGTCGCCCAGCCCACGTTCGGCCCGGGCACCAGCTCCACCGCCGCGACCACTCCGAGCAGTCCCAGCGCCACCCCGCCGAGCCCGATGACGACCAGCCTGCGGCCGTGGCGCACCACGAGCCGGCCGCCTGCGGCCGCGCCGACCGCCGAGGCCGCCGCGAACGGCAGCACCGTCAGGCCGGCCGCCAGAGCGCTGTAGCCGACCGTGTTCTGCAGGAACAGCGTGTACACGAAGAAGACCGTGGTGAAGCCCGCGAAGTAGGTGAGGCTGATCAGGGCGCCGAGGGTGAACGAGCGCAGGGAGAAGAGCTCCAGGTCGACCAGCGGGGCCCGCCCGCGCTGCCCCTGCCGCCTCTCCCACACCCAGAACGCGGTCAGCAGCAGCGCCGCCACCGGCAGCAGCGCCCACTTCAGCCGCCCCGTCCACTGCTGCTCCTGCACCAGTGGCAGCATCAGCGCGAGCACGCCGGAGCCGAGGAGCAGCACCCCGAACAGGTCGAACGTCTCCCGCCTGTCGGTGGTGACCGGGAAGCGGGGGAGCAGCCGCAGTCCGGCGGTGAAGGCGGCCACCCCGATGGGCAGGTTGACGAAGAACACCCAGCGCCAGCCGTCCGCGGTGCCGACGGCGTCGATCAGCACGCCGCCCGCCAGCGGCCCCACCGCCGTCGAGACCCCGATGACGCTGCCGAGCAGGCCGAAGGCCTTCGCCCGCTCCGAGCCCCGGAACATCTGCTGGATCAGCCCCGAAGTCTGCGGCGCGACCATGCCCGCCGCCGCGCCCTGGATCAGCCGGAACACCACCAGCCAGGACGGCCCGGGAGCGAGCCCGCACGCCGCCGAGGCCAGCGTGAACAGGGCCAGCCCGATCAGGAAGGCCTGGCGCCGGCCGTGCATGTCGCCCAGCCGGCCCGCGGGGACGAGCGCGAGCCCGAAGGTCAGGGCGTATCCGGAGACCACCCAGGACTGGGCGGCCTCGGAGGCGCCCAGCCCGTGCTCCATCGAGGGCAGTGCCACGTTCACGATCGAGGTGTCGAGCAGCGAGATGAACCCCGCCGTCAGACAGACCGCGAGCGCCTTCCACCGCCGTTCGTCGGGGGTGGGCCCTGCCGGGACTGTGCTCATGGGGTCACGCTAAGCAGCCGTTCGGCCGGGCGCACTCCGGGAGCACCGGCGCCGGCCCCGGGAAGGTCCCCTCCGGTTCAGCGGGAACCGGCCGTGGCCATCAGCCACGCGTAGGCCGACTGGGCCGTGAACCCGGCCTGTCCGCCCCGCACCAGCAGCGCGGCCGTGGCGAACTCGGGCGCGCCCGCCTGGGCCGCCACGTACGGCACCGCGATGCAGCGCATCCCGGCCGCGTGCGCGGCCGCCGCGCCCGGCGCCGCGTCCTCCACGACCACGCAGCGGGCCGGATCCACCCCCAGCCGGCGGGCCGCCTCCAGGAAGACGTCGGGGGCGGGTTTGCCAAGGGGCACCTCGTCGGCGGAGACGACGGTGCGCAGATGGGCGTCCAGGCCGGTGCCCGCGAGGATCGCCCCGATCGCCTCCAGGGAGGAGCCCGAGGCCACCGCCGTCGGCACGCCCTCGGCGGCCAGCAGCTCCACGAACTTCCGCATCTCCGGGTACGCGCGCGTACCCGGAGCGGGCCAGTTCCAGATAGCGCCGGTTCGTCGCCTCGAACAGCTCCTCCACCGAGGCGCTCAGGCCGTAGCGCCGCCGCCAGAGGACGACGGTCTCCAGGGTGCTGACGCCGACATAGCCCTCGTGCTCCGTCCAGGTGAAGTCCAGGACGCCGTGCTCGGCCAGGGTCAGCCGGCCCGCCTCGTAGTAGTTCGGCTCGCTGTCCACCAGCGTTCCGTCGAGATCGAAGACGACCGCAAGGGTGCCGGACTCGCTCATGCCGTCCAGCATGCCCGGCGTCAGGCGCGGTCCGCCCGCCCGACCGACTCCACCAGGGGGAGCAGCCGGTACGGCACGCGCTCGCGCAGGGCCACCTCGGTGCGGGTGCGCACCACGCCCGGCATGCTGATCAGCTTCTGGATCACGTCCTCCAGATGGGCGTTGTCCCGCCCCACCACCCGGGCCAGCAGGTCGCCGCCGCCCGTGATCGAGAAGGCCTCGACGATCTCCGGCACGGCGGCCAGCGCGTCGCCGACGTCGTCCAGGTGGCCCTGGGTGACCTCGATGTGCACGAAGGCCAGCACCGGGTGGCCGAGCGCGGCGGGGGACAGCGAGGGCCCCGTGCCGGTGATCACACCGTCGCGCTCCATGCGGTCCAGGCGGGCCTGGAGGGTGCCCCGGGCCACGCCGAGGATACGGGCGTACTCGCGCACGCTGGTGCGCGGCTGCTCCAGCAGCAGCCGCAGGATGCGGGTGTCGAGTGCGTCCACGCTCATGAGGCACGACTGTACCAATGGCTCACCGGTGGGACCGTCGCGTATGCCGCCCGACCTGGTCCGTTGGCATTACGGCGAACTTCCGACCGCAGATCCTGCTGGGCCATTGGATCAGTGATGCGGTCAACACTTGAGCCAGTGACCTCTGTGATGCTCTCATGGAGGGGTCGATGGCGCTGCGGATCCCCGCGGCGCCTTTTCTGTGCCGGTGCGCGAACCGGCGTACCGGGCGTTCCGGGTGTACCGGGGTGCCAACGGGAGGGGCTCAGTGCTGAAGAGGGTGTTCGTGGCCGCGGACCCGGGGCGGACGCGGCTGCGCTTCGCCGCGCGGGCCGTGCTCGGCATCGGGCTGGCGGTCGCCGTGTGCGGGTCGGCGGGGCAGCCCCTGGCCGGAGCGGTCACCGGCGGCCTCGCCGCGCTGCTCGCCCTGTTCACCGTCACCGACGCCACCGTGCGCGGACAGGCGGTCACCACCGCGCTGCTGCCCGCCGTCGGCCTGCCCGTGCTCGCCGCCGCGGCCGAGCTGCACGACTTCCCCGTGGCGCGGGACCTGGTGTTCCTCGCCGTGGTCGGCGCCGGCGTGTACGCCCGCCGCTGGGGCCCGCGCGGCCACAGCCTCGGTGTCTTCGCCTTCATGACCTTCTTCATGGCCCAGTTCCTGCACACCACGCCCGGAGAGCTGCCCGCGCTGTACGCCGCCGTCCTGCTGTCCGTGCTGAGCGCGGCCGCCGTCCGCTTCGGCCTGTGGTGCTACGAGCGCCGGCTGCCCCCGGCCGCGGTGCCCGCACCCCCCGCCGGCAGCGGCCTGGCCCGGGTGACCACCCGGCAGGCCGTGCAGGCGACCGCGGGCGCCGGCTTCGCGCTCGTCGCCGGGCAGCTCCTGTCCGGGCAGCGCTGGTACTGGGCGGTGGGCGCCACCTGGTGGGTCTTCGTGAACACCGCCTCACGCGGCGAGACGCTGGTCCGCGGCTTCCGGCGGGTCCTCGGCACCGTCATCGGCATCGGCCTCGGCTTCCTCGCCGCCGTGCCGGTGCACGGGGCGGCCGTGCCCACCGCCGTCCTCGTGGCCGTCGCCGTCTTCGGCATCTTCTACACGGCCGCCGTTTCCTACACCTGGATGATGCTTTGGGTGACGGTCCTCGCCGCCTCGCTCTACGGCCTCCTCGGCGTCCTCAGCCCCGGCCTGCTCGCCCTGCGCCTGGCCGAGACCGGTGTCGGCGCCCTCGGTGCCGCGCTCGCCGTGCTCTTCGTGCTGCCCGTCACCACACACGCCACCACCGACGCCTGGATCCAGCGCGCCCTGCGCTGCGTGCACGCCTGCACCGCGGAGGTCGCCGCGCGGCTCGCCGGATCGGAGACCGCCGACCCGGCGCCCCGCGTGGCCGAGCTGGAGCAGCTCCTCGGCCGGGTACGGCTCTCGGTGGCGCCGCTCGTCCACCCGCTCAACCCGATGCTCGGCCGCAAGCGGCGCGCGCGCCGGGTGCTCGCCCTGCTCGACGACTGCGCCCGCGAGATCCGCGGTCTGGTCGCGGTCGCCGCGGACCCCGAGGCCTCGCACGACGCCCGCCTGGCCGCCGCCTGCTGGCGCGTGGAGGCCGCGGTCGAGGCGCTCACGGACGGCGGCCTCGAACAGGTACACCGGCCCGCCGATGCTCCCGCCGAGCCCGCCCTGGCCCATCTGCACGGCCTGGAGCGGGCGCTCGCCGAGCTGGCCGAGCCGCTGCGGGCACCCTCCGGCTCCCGGCTAGTCGGCGCCTGAGAGGAAACGTCCCCCGGTTGGTCTAGACCGGCGGTGACCGGCTGCTACCGTCGGCACCACTGGCGCGGACCGAGAGGGGACAGCGGTGGCAGCAGTCGGCAGGCGGCAGAGGGCGTTCATCGGGTCGTACACGGCCGCGGGCGGTCCGGGACTGGTCACCGCGGAAGTCCACCCCGGCACCGGCGCGCTGACCCTAACCGGCCGCCTCGGCACCGTCCCCGACCCCGCCTACCTGGCCCTTTCCCCTGCCGGTGACATGCTCTACGCGGTCAGCGAGACCGCGGAGGGCGCCGTCGCCGCGTACCGCGTCGGTGGGGACAAGCCGGAACCGGCCGGGCCGCCCGTCCCGGTCGGCGGCGGGCCCACCCACCTCGCCCTGCACGCCGGTCACGTGCTGACCGCCGACTACGGATCCGGCGGCGTCACCGCCGTACCGGTGCGCCCGGACGGCACCCTGGCCGCCGCGCCCTCGGGCCGGCTGCGGCACACCGGCTCCGGCCCGCACGACCGCCGCCAGCGCGGCCCGCACCCCCACCAGGTGGGGCCCGACCCCAGCGGCCGGTGGATCGTCAGCGTCGACCTCGGCACGGACTCGGTTCGCGTCTGCACCCTCGACGAGGGCGTGCCCGCCCTCCACCGCGAGATCGCGCTGCGCCCCGGATCGGGCCCCCGCCACCTGGCCTTCCACCCGGACGGCGAGCACGCCTACGTGGTCAACGAGCTCACCCCGACGGTCACCGTGTGCCTCTGGGACGCGGACGGCGGCTCGCTGAAGCCGCTGGCCGAGGTCCCGGTCCTGCCGGGCGCCCCGGCCGGCGACGCCTACCCCTCGGGCGTCGTGGTCTCGCCGGACGGCCGCTTCGTGTGGACCGCGACCCGCGGTGAGGACGTCCTGTCCGTGCTCGCCGTCCAGGGCGACGGCCTCCGGCTGACCGGCACGGTGCCGTGCGGCGGGCACTGGCCCCGCGCGCTGGCCGAGCACGACGGCTTCCTGTACTCCGCCAACGAGCGCTCCGGCGACGTGACCTGGTTCGACGTGCGGGAACGTCCGGGACTGCCCCGCTACGACGGCTCCGTCGAGGTCACGGCGGCCGCCTGCGTCGTCTTCGGCTGAACGGGCGCCGGCACGTCGAAGGGCCCGCTCCGGTCACCGGAGCGGGCCCTTCGTGTCGAACGGGGGTGCCGTCGCGTCAGCGGACCGGCGTGCCCTGCTGCTGCGGCGAGGCGATGCCGAGCGCGGTCGTGTACTTGGCGAGGGCCAGCTTGCCGATCGCCGGGTAGGCGCCCAGCGCCTCGGCGGTGGCGCAGCCGGCCTCCTCGGCGGCCGCGGCCAGCAGCGCCGAGTCGATCTCGGGGCCGATCAGGTACGGCGCGAGGGCGAGCTGCTGCGAGCCGGAGGAACGCAGCTGCTCGGCGACCGAGGTGATGGCACCCTCCTCGTCGAGCGCCGCCGCCATGACGGGGACGGCCAGACGTGCGGCGAGCAGCATGCCGGTGATGCCGGCCGCCTGCACGGCCTCGTCACCGCCCACCGAGGCCAGGATGATGCCGTCCGCAGCCGTGGCCACGGTGAACAGCCGGGCGCGGTCGGCGCGGGCCAGGCCCGCCTCGGACAGGCGCACGTGCAGCGCCTCGGCCAGCAGCGGGTGCGGGCCGAGGACGTCGGTCAGCTCGGCGGCGACCCGGCTGTCCATCACGGCCTGGCGGACCTGGCGCAGCAGCGCGCTGTCCGGGCCGGCCAGCAGCGGGACGACGACCGCGACCGGGCCGTCGGGCTCCTTGACCTCGACGCCCGCGGCGCGGGCCTGCTCGAAGCGTGCGGTCCGCTGCTCGGCGGCAGCGGACAGCACCGAGCGCAGACTCGGGAACTCGGCGTCGTCCCCGTCCAGGTAACCGATGCGTGCGTCCAGGCCGGGCAGCTCGGAGCGAGCGATGCTCACGACCTCCTCGGCGAGGCTGCGCGAGGCGGCGCCGGGCGCGCCGGGCACCGCGAGGACGAGCGCGGGCGCGCCCTCGGGAGCCACCAGCGGTTCCGGTCGGCGGTGCCTTCCGGGCTGGCGGGGTCGCGGCATTCGTACTGGCAGGCCGGACGCGGGCCCAGTGGGGGAGCTCATGGCGCCGCATGTTACTGGCTCTTTGGGTTCCCCTGTTCGGGGAGGGTGCAGGTGAGCGGTATCCGTCCGCTTTTGTCTGATGAGTTACGCCCGTTTGGCATGTGTTTCGGGCACGCGCCGGACAGATGGAGCGGAAAGTGGGCGATCCCCCTATGTGCGGACGATATGAAGCATGGTCGATTCACCCGGAAGTGTGAGCTGTTCGGCCGCCAGCTCACCCGCGATCCGCACACAGCCGTGCAGCGGGTCGCCCTCGGCCGGGACCAGCCGGGCCCGAGGCAGTCGATGCGCCAACTCCTCACGCACCGGAACGAGCAGCGGGTCGCCCATGTTGAAGAGACCTCCGGTCAGTGCCACTTCGCCCGCTCCGGAGTCCGGACAGACGGCCGCGGCGGACTCGGCCATGGCGCGGGCCGCCGCGCGCAGGATGCCGGCGGCCACCGGGTCGTGCGGGGCGCAGGCGGCCACCCGCGGCGCGAACGACGCGAGCAGCGCGGGGCGGTCTGAGCGCGGGTAGAGCAGGCCGGGCAGGCCGGCCAGCGGGCCGAACTGCTCCTCGGCGCCGGCCCGCAGCGGTGCGGAGCCGCCGTCACGGCCGTCATGGGCGCGCAGCGCCGCCTCGAGACCGGCCCGCCCGATCCAGGCCCCGCCGCCGCAGTCGCCGAGCAGATGACCCCAGCCGTCCGCCCGGTACCAGCGGCGCAGATCCGTGCCGATCGCGATCAGACCGGTGCCCCCGGCGACCACCGCACCCGGCCGCGGTCCCAGGGCGCCCACGTAGGCCGTCACGGCGTCGGCGGCGAGCGCGACGGACCGCACACCCAGTTCGCGGGCCAGCAGGCCCGGCAGTTCGGCGCGCAGGGCGTCACCCAGGGTGGCGAACCCGGCGGCGCCGACGACGGCCGTGCCCAGCTCGCCGACCCCGGCCCGCACGGTCAGCTCCCGGGCCAGCGGGAGGAGTTGCGCCATGAGGTGCGCGGGGTCGATGCCCCGCGCACCGGTACGCACCGGCTCCCGCGACTCCCCCCGGGCCGACGGTGGCCGCCCGGGCACGCCGACGGCGACCCGGAGGCCGGAACCCCCGGAGTCCACGGCCAGGTAGCCGGCGGCGGTCACGGCAGACGCCAGTCCACCGGCTGTCCGCCCTGCTCGATCAGCAGGTCGTTGGCCCGGCTGAACGGACGCGAACCGAAGAAGCCGCGGTCGGCCGACATGGGCGACGGGTGCGCCGACTCCACGGCCGGCAGCCGCCCCAGCAGCGGACGCAGGTTGCGGGCGTCGCGCCCCCACAGGATCGACACCAGCGGCTTGCCCCGCCCGGCCAGGGCCCGGATCGCCTGCTCGGTGACCTCCTCCCAGCCCTTGCCGCGATGGGCGGCCGGGCTGCGCGGTGCCGTGGTGAGCGCCCTGTTGAGCAGCAGCACGCCCTGCTGCGTCCAGGGCGTGAGATCGCCGGTGGAGGGCTGGGGCAGCCCCAGGTCGCTGTTCAGCTCGCGGAAGATGTTGATCAGGCTCGGCGGCAGCGGTCGCACCTCCGGCGCGACCGAGAACGAGAGCCCGACCGCGTGTCCCGGGGTCGGGTAGGGGTCCTGACCGACGATCAGGACCCGTACGTCGTCGAAGGGTTGCTGAAAGGCGCGCAGGACGTTCGGTCCGGCGGGGAGGTAGGTGCGTCCCGCGGCGATCTCCGCGCGCAGGAAGTCGCCCATCGCGGCGACGCGTCCGGCGACGGGTTCCAGGGCCTTGGCCCAGCCCGGTTCGACGATTTCATGCAAGGGTCGTGGTGCCACGGGCGTCACCCTACTGCCGGGCCCCGGTCGGCGATCAAGCCGCGACCGGGTCCGGCAGGGCACGGCCGCCCCTCCCGGCCGGCCGCCGCCCTCACCTCCCTCGCACGATCACCCGGTTCAGCCGATCACGGCGGCCCGCACGCACAGCACGTCCGGCAGATGGGACGCCAGTTGCCGCCAGGTGTCGCCGTCGTCGGCCGAGGCGAACACCTCACCGTTGCGATTGCCGAAGTAGACCCCGGCCGGATCGGCGTCGTCCGTGCAGAGTGCGTCCCGCAGCACGGTGCCGTAGTGGTCCTCGGACGGCAGCCCCTTGGACAGCGGCTCCCAGCTCTCGCCCGCGTCCTCCGTACGGTAGACCCGGCAGCGGCGCCCGGCCGGCACCCGGTCGGCGTCGGCGTTGATCGGGAAGACGTACGCCGTCCCGCCCCGGTGCGGATGGGCGGCCACCGCGAAGCCGAACGTCGACGGCAGTCCCGCGCCGATGTCGGTCCACTTCCCGCCCGCGTCGTCGCTGCGGTACACGCCCCAGTGGTTCTGCAGGTACAGCCGGTCGGGGTCGGCCGCGTCGCGCGCGACCTTGTGCACGCACTGACCGAACTCCGGATCGGGATCCGGCAGGAACACCGCGGACACACCGGAGTTGGACGGCGCCCAGCTCGACCCGCCGTCCCGGGTGCGGAACACCCCGGCGGTGGACACGGCGACGGTCACGGCCAGCGGGTCGCGCGCGTCGGTGAGCACCGTGTGCAGCCCCTCGCCGCCACCGCCCGGCACCCACCGGGAACGGGTCGGGTGCTCCCACAGGGGGCGCACCAGCTCGAAGCTCTCCCCGCGGTCCTCCGAGCGGTACAGCGCGGCCGGTTCCGTGCCCGCGTACACCACACCGGGTTCGGCGGCGGCCGGGTGGAGCTGCCAGACCCGCTCCAGCGAGGCGCCGGTGTCCTTGGGGAATCTGACGGCGGGCCGGGCCGGTTCGGTCCAGGTGCGGCCCAGGTCGTCGGAGTGGAACACCGACGGGCCCCAGTGCGCGCTGTCGCCGCCCGCCAGCAGCCGGGGACGGTCTCCCCGGGTGTCGATGGCGACCGAGTAGACCGCCTGCGCGTTGAAGTAGGGAGTGTCGTCGAACTCCCAGCCGCCACCTCGCCTCCGCCCGATGAACAGACCCTTTCGGGTACCCACGGCGAGCAGGACCTCGGTCATGCCGGTCACCTCCGGGACGTCGTCGTCCAGGTAGTCGTCAGATACCGGTCAGTCTGCACCCCACCACTGACAGTCCCCCCTGCGAGCCGCGTCGCCGCAGGTCACAGCGGTGAGGTCGGCCCGCCGCGCGGACCGGTGCCGACGCGTTGCGCCATGCGCCTGCGCGGAGGGGGACTCTCGTGCGACCGTCGGGGAGACGGTTCGTCGTGAGCAACGGGGCGGCCGCGCCCGTATGGGAGTGCGGTCCGGCCCGTCGGTGCGCTCGTGAGGAGGATGCCTTTGAAGGCGTTCCGTGGTCCCAAGGTGCGGCTGTGGCGCTGGCGGCGCAATCCGCTGCGGCGCCGGTCCGACGTGCTGGAGGCCTGGGTGGTGCTCGCCGCCTGGCTGCTGACCGTCCTGGTGGGGGCGGCGGCCGGACTCGCCGCCGCCCGGTCGGTGGAGCACGGACTGGCCAGGGAGCGCGCCGCCTGGCGGCCCGTCGTGGCCCGGGTCGTCGCCCGGGCCCCCGGAAGAAGCGCCTCCGAGACCTCGGGTGCGGAGCGGGTCTGGGCGCGAGTGCGCTGGACCGCCGCCGACGGCTCGGCGCACTCCGGCCAGGCCCGGGTCGTGCCGGGCAGCGCGGCCGGCAGCCCGGTCACCGTGTGGACCGACCCGCAGGGTCACCTCGTCAGCCGCCCGGCCACGGAGTCCGAGGCCACCTTCCGCGCCGTTCTCATGGGCGGCCTGGTCGGACTGAGCGCCGCCGCCGTCCCCTTCGCCGGCGGACTCGCCCTCCGCGGCCGGCTGGAACGCCGCCGCATGGACGACTGGGACGCGGAATGGGCCCGGCTGGGACCGCAGTGGGGCCGGATGACGTGGTGACGCCCGGGACCACGCCGGGATACGTCCGGAACGGATCACCGGCTCCCGAGCCCCCGCGGGCCCACAACGGCGCCCCGGGCCTGAGGGTCCCACGGAGCACACCGGCTCCCCGGGCCTCAGGCATCCCGCGGACCACGACGGCCCACCCGCTCCCGGCGTCCCGCAGACCACCAGGGCCCACGGGACCCCCATGCGCCCCGCGTGATCGGAAAGAGGCTCACGAGCGCTCGGGTGCGGCGGACAGCACCTCCTCGCAGGTTCTGAGCAGCGCCTCGTCCTCGGCGATCGCGCGGCCGCCGTGTCCGCCCGCCCGCGCCGTGTGCCGTCGTGGGGCGGCCAGTTCCGCGAGTACGAGGTCCCGCAACGGCGCGCCCGCCGGCCCCATCGCGACGAGGCACCGCGCGATCGGGCCCCGGGCGCCGGGACTCTCCGACCAGGCGGCCCGGAGCACCGGCAGGACGGGTTCCGGGTCCCCGCCGACGTGCCACAGCGCGCACGCGGCGAGGGTCCGCTGCCCGGCCTGCCCCGACGCGGCCGCCCGGCGGAGCTCCGGCAGGGCCGCGCGGGCCGCCGGGCCCATCCTGGCCAACTGCCGCGCGGCCAGGCGGCGGACGCCCGGCTCGCCCTGTGTCAGCTCCCGTACCAGCACGGGAAGCACGGCCGGGGCGTCACCGTCCGCCGACCACAGCGCGCCCGCCGCGGCGGCCGCGTGCCGGGTGTGCAGGAGCGCGCGCAGGACCGGTGCCGCCCGCGTGGCGGCGCCGAGGGCGTCCAGTGTCCCGACCGCCTGTCCGGCGACTCCGTCCCGCGCGCCGAGGCCGTCCGGGGCGCCCGTCAGCAGTCGCAGCACCTCCGGCACCGCCTCCACGTCCCCGATGGCCCGCAGTGCCGTCAGCAGCGGCGCGGCCCAGGAGCCGGCGTCCGGCGAGTCCAGCGGGATCCGCCCCAGCCGGTGCCGCAGCGCGGGAGCGAGGGGAGCGGCGGCCGGGCCCAGGTGCGCGATCTCGTCGCCCAGACCGCCGGGCACGACCGGGCCGGCCAGCACCTGCGCCAGCACCGGGACGGCCCGCGGATCGCCGCTGCGAGCCAGGGCCTTGAGGGCGCCGCCCACGGAGGGTGCGCCGCGCTCCCAGCGGTGGGTCCACAGATCGGGCCGGGAGGCGACGAGGGCGTGCAGGTCGTCCGCCGCGGGAGCGGCCAGGCCGTGAAGCTCCGACAGGACGGAGACGGCCGCATCCCGCAACCACTCCTCGTCCGTGCCCAGTTGACTGCCGACCAGGGCCACCGGCCCGGTGAAGCGGGCCCGCCAGCCGCGGAAGAGCACGGCCGCCATCCATACGGCGTTGCCCCGGTCGACCGGATCCGGGCTGGTCAACTGCCCGGTCAGCAGGGTGACGCGGTCGCCGGTCCGGTCCCCGAGCGCGGTGTGGAGGGTGCGCAGCAGTCGGGCGCCCTCCTCGTCGGAGGGGCGCAGCCGCCGTAATCGGCCCACCAGGGTGTCGTTGGCGGAGCGGTCCGGGACGCGCGCGCGGCGGGCGGACCGCTCCCGCAGCAGCCGTACGGCGGTCGGCACCAGGTCGGCGGGGAGCCGGCCGGGCGCACCGAGCGCGAGCTGGCCGAGCGCCGCGAGGCGCAGCCCGGGGTCGTGCGGCGGGGCGCTCTGCGCGGCCAGCAGGTCCACCGCGGCGGCCCGTGCCGGGTACCGGCGCGCGAACAGCCCGACGGCCTCGGTGAGGGCGAGCAGCGCCCGGCCGTCCCGCTCGACGGGTATCCGCTGCCGCAGCAGCCCCAGCACGCGCGCCGGATCGTCGACGAAGCGGACGACCGCGCCGGCCGCCGCCCGCCGCACCCCCGGGTCCGGATCCCCGAGCAGGGGCACGAACACCTCGCCGTCCGCCCGGACCGCCTCGCGCGCGCGTGCGTCCCCGCTCTCCGCCCCGATGCTGACCAGCAGTTCCACGATGCAGCCCCGATCCGGCACCGCCTCGCGGGCCGCGAGCGAGAACAGGAAGGGGACGCAGGCGAGCGTCGAGTCGTACACGTTCCCCTCGTGGTGCACCGTGCCGTACATGCCGTCCAGCGCGGTCTGACGTTCGGCGGCGTCCGCCGACGCAAGTCCGCGCAGCCATCCGGGCACGTCCTGTGCGCTGCCGTACGCGTGCCGCAGCGAGGCCCAGTCGACCTCGTCGATCCCGGTGAACACGATCCCCTCCCCCAGACGAGTGGCACCTGATCGCGAGTCTGCACCACCGCACTGACAACGAAGCGCGAGCATGCGCTGACTGTGTGCGATTCGTCGGCTGTCACCGGCCACCGCGAGGGAGGCCGGGACCCTCGCCGGGGAGGGGCTCAGCCCGCGTCGGGCAGGGCCCGCTCCAGGACCGCGTCCAGGCCGGTCCCGGCGGGCAGCGTGCCGAACGAGTGTCCCCAGTCGCCGCCCAGCCGGGTCGCGCAGAAGGCGTCCGCCACCGGGTGCGGGGCGTGCCGGACCAGCAGGGACGCCTGCAGCGCGAGCGCCATCCGCTCGACCAGCCGGCGGGCGCCCACCTGCCCGGTTTCCGCCAACTGCGTCCGCAGCCCGGCCACGGCGGCGTCCAGCCGGGCGTCCGCCCCGCGCGCGAGGGCCAGTTCGCCGAACAGGGCCTCCGCGGTGTCCGGTTCCCGCCCCAGGGCGCGCAGCACGTCGAGCGCGTTGACGTTGCCCGAGCCCTCCCAGATGGAGAGCAGCGGGGCCTCCCGGTAGTGGCGGGGCATCCCGGACTCCTCGACGTACCCGTTGCCGCCCAGGCACTCCAGGGCCTCCGCGGTGAAGGCCGGTCCCCGCTTGGTGACCCAGTACTTGCCCACGGCGGTCGCGATCCGCCGGAAGGCCCGCTCCCCGGCGTCCCCGCGCACCGCGCGGTCCGCGGCGCCGGCCAGCCGCAGGGTGAGCGTGGTCGCCGCCTCCGACTCCAGCGCCAGATCGGCCAGCACGTTGCGCATCAGCGGCTGGTCGATCAGCCGGGCGCCGAACGCGCTGCGGTGACGCGCGTGATGGCCCGCCTCGACGAGCGTCTTGCGCATGAGCGTCGCCGAGGACATCACGCAGTCGAGCCGGGTGCAGTTGACCATCTCGATGATCGTCTTCACCCCCCGGCCCTCCGGCCCGACCAGCCATGCCACCGTCCGGTCGAACTCCGGCTCGGAGGACGCGTTGGACCGGTTGCCGAGCTTGTCCTTCAGTCGCTGGATGCGGAAGGTGTTCCGGCTGCCGTCCGGCAGCACGCGCGGCACCAGGAAGCAGGACAGGCCGCCCGGGGCCTGCGCGAGCACCAGGAAGACGTCGCACATGGGCGCCGAGGTGAACCACTTGTGCCCGCGCAGCGTGTAGACGCCCGCCTCCGCGGTGGGCGTGGCCACGGTGGTGTTGGTGCGGACGTCGGAACCGCCCTGCTTCTCGGTCATGCCCATCCCGGCGAGCAGCCCGGGCTTCTCGGCCGGGACGCGCAGCCCGGGCTCGTACTCGCGGCTGGTCAGCAGCGGCTCGTAGACCTTGGCGAGGTCGGGCTGGGCGCGCAGGGCGGGCACGGCGGCGTACGTCATCGAGGTCGGGCAGCCGTGCCCGGCCTCCGTGTGTCCCCACACCAGGCCGCCCGCGGTGCGCGCCACGTGGGCGCCGGTGCGGTCGTCCGCCCAGGGGGCGCCGGCCAGGCCCTCGGCGACCGCCGTCCGCATCAGGTGGTGCCAGCTCGGATGGAACTCGACCTCGTCGACCCGGTGGCCGTAGCGGTCGTGGGTGCGCAGCTCCGGTTCGTGCAGATTGGCCAGCTCGCCCCACTCCTGGGCCTCCGCGCTGCCGGCCCGCCGCCCCAGCCGCCGCAGGCCGTCCTCGGCCCAGCCCGCGCCCTCCCGGCGCAGTCCCTCGAGGAGGGCCCGATCCTCCGAGGTGTCGTACGGGGCCAGGGGCGGGGCCTGGTTGGTCACGTCGTGGGTGGCGTACCGCGACCGCGGCTGCGCGGATGTCGAGTCCATGGAGCCATGTTGCACTCTTGCTGCGGCTGTAGCAATAATGCAACAACAAGTCTCCGTACAGTGTCTGCCCATGCGCATGAACGTGTCAGCCGAGCCGGGCGGAGCCGCGCTGCGGCCGCTGTCCGCGCGGTCGGTCGTGCTGAGCCTGCTCCTGGGCGCGCATCCGCCCGAGCTTCCGGTGAAGGACCTCGTCGGGCTGGTGGAGCCCTTCGGCGTGGGCGGCTCCACGCTGCGGGCCGCGCTCAGCCGGATGGTGGCGGCGGGCGACCTCCGGCGCACCGACGCCGTCTACCGGCTCAGCGACCGGCTGCTGGCCCGTCAGCGACGCCAGGACGAGGCGCTGCGCCCCGCCACGCGCGCGTGGCACGGGGACTGGGAGATGCTGGTGATCACGGCGACGGGCCGCGGCCCCGCCGAACGGGCCGATCTGCGCACCCGCCTGACCGCCCTGCGCCTGGCCGAACTCCGTGAGGGCGTGTGGCTGCGCCCGGCCAACCTCGGCAGGGCGCTGCCCGCCGGCCTCACGCGCGTGACGCTGTCGTACACCGCGCGCCCCGACGGCGACCCGCACGACCTGGCCGCCCGGCTGTGGCCCCTGGAGGAGTGGGCCGCCACCGCGCACATCCTGCTCGCCCGCACCGCCGCGGCCCGCCGGCCGGCCGACCGTCTCACCGCCTTCGCGGCGGCCGTGCGGCACCTGCTCACCGACCCCGTGCTGCCGGCCGGCCTGCTGCCCGCCGGCTGGCCGGGGGAGGATCTGCGCACCGCCTACGCGGACTACCAGCAGGAACTGTCCGCGTCGCTCGGCCGGCGGAGCCGCGTGCGATAGCTCCGCCGCCGCACGCGCGGAGGCCACCGCCCGGCGGGACGGCGGCCCCTCACACCCGGGGGACGCTCACTGGTGGGTGATGTCCGATGAGGCGTACCCGCAGTAGGTGGTAGGTGCCGTCGGCGCCCGAGCCGTTCGTCGACGGCTCCTTGCCCGTGTTGTTGCCGACGTACTTCTGGCACGGGACGATCTTCCTGCCGCTGTCGCCGACGATGGTGATGTTCTTCAGGGTCGCGCTGTCGCCGTAGGCGGCGGCACCGCCTGCCGCCCGGCCGTCGGCTCAGGCCGTACCGGGGGCCGTTCGCCCGGTTCCCTGCTCGCCGCCTCCGGCCGGCGCCGCCCCGGGCCCGGCCTCGGCCCGCGCGCCGGTCCCGGCCGCCGCCGAACCGGTCCGGTCCGGGAAGTGGTTGAACAGCAGGTTGAGGACGATCGCCGTCAGGCAGCCCGCGCTGATGCCGCTGTTCATCACGGTCTGGAACCAGTCCGGGAACTTCGCGTAGACCGTGGGCACGCCCACCGGCAGCATGCCGACCGCCACCGAGACGGCCACCACCGTCAGGTTGTGATTGCCTGTGAAGTCGACCCGCGCCAGCGTCCGCAGGCCGCTCGCCGCGACGCTGCCGAACATCACCAGGCCCGCCCCGCCGAGCACCGGCGCGGGAATGGCCGCGACCACCGCCCCCAGCTTCGGCAGCAGACCGAGCAGCACGAGGATGCCGCCGGCCGCCGCGACCACCCACCGGCTGCGCACCCGGGTCATCCCGACGAGCCCCACGTTCTGCGCGTACGCCGTGTAGGGAAAGGTGTTGAAGACGCCGCCGAGGACGGTCGAGAGGCCGTCCGCGCGCAGGCCGTCGGCCAGGGAACGCGGCTCGACCCGGCGCTCCGTCAGCTCACCGACCGCGATCAGGTCACCGGTCGTCTCCGTCATCGTCACCAGCGCCACCACCAGCATGGACACGATCGCCGACGCCCTGAACTCGGGCGCACCGAAGTGGAACGGGGTGCTGACGCCCACCCAGTCGGCGTCACCGACGCCGCCGAAGTCGGTGAACCCCAGCGGCACGGCCACCCCCAGACCCACGACGATGCCGGAGAGGACGGCGATCCGGCTCAGGAACGCGGGCGCGAACCGCTGCACGGCCAGTACCACCGCGAGCACGAACGCGGCCAGCGCCAGGTTCCGCGGCTCGCCGAAGTCCTTGGCGCCCACGCCGCCCGCGGCCCAGTTGCCCGCGACCGGGAGCAGCGACAGTCCGATGATCAGGATCACCGTCCCGGTGACCAGCGGCGGGAAGAAGCGCAGCAGCCGTCCGAAGACGGGCGCGAGCAGCATGATCGCCAGTCCCGCCACGATCACCGAGCCGTAGACGGCCGGCAGCCCGCCGCCCGTCGTCCCGATGAGCACCATCGGCGACACGGCCGCGAACGTACAGCCCTGCATGATCGGCAGCCGCACACCGAACCGCCAGAAGCCGACGCACTGGATCAGTGTGGCGATCCCGCACACCAGCAGGTCGGCGGTGATCAGATAGGCCAGATCCGCGGGCGGCAGCTTCATCGCGCCGCCCACGATCAGGGGCACCGCGACCGCCCCCGCGTACATCGCGAGCACGTGCTGCAGGCCGAAGGCCGCGAGCTGCCGCACCGGTGGTATCTCGTCGACGGGGTGGATGTCTGCGGTCGTGGACATGGGGACTCCAGGGCGGCGGGTGGGGGAGTGGCATCCGGACAGCACGAGACCGTAAGGGCCTTGAACAGTTTGTTGATTTCTGTGGTGTTGCCGGTGTGTGTCATGCCCACCTGGGCGCCGCCGACTCCGCTAGGCGGTGCGCGCCGCCGTCAGCAGGGCGTCCCAGTCGGCCAGTTTGACCACGCCCCGCCCCAGCCGTGCGCCCAGCTCCGCCTCGGCGCGTTCGATGGCCAGCCAGCCGGTCCACGGCACCGGCTCGATCCCGGCCGCCCGCAGCGCCGGGAGCGGGTCGTCGGGCGTCCGGTCGCGTACGAGCGCCGGCGCGTCGGTGAGCAGGGAGGTGACCGTCTCCTTGGCGCACGGCCGGTTGGTGCCGATCACCCCCGTCGGACCCCGCTTGATCCACCCGGCGACGTACTCGCCCGGTGAGACGGCGCCCTCGCGCAGCACGCGGCCCTGCCGGTGCGGCACGGTGCCGCTCGACGCCTCGAACGGCAGCCCGTCGAGCGGCACTCCCCGGTAGCCGACCGACCGCAGCACCAACTGGGCGGGCACGGTCTCGAAGCGGCCGGTGCCCGACACGCCCCCGTGGCCGTCAGGCGCGGTCCGTTCGAAGCGCACGGCGCCCACCCGGCCGTCCCGCGCGACCAGTTCGACCGGCCGCAGGAAGAACCGCAGCCGGATCCGGCGGGCGGCCCGGCCGGTCCGGTCCGCCGCCCACCCGCGCAGCGCCTCCACGTTGCGGCGCTGTACGGCCGGCAGCGCCGCCGGGTCGGCGCACCCGGGGTCCAGCGCCAGGTCGCCCGCGTCCACCGACACCTCGGTGCCGGGCAGGCCGCCCAGCTCGCGCAGTTCCTTGGTGGTGAAACGAGCCTGCGAGGGGCCGCGCCGGCCGACCATGTGGACCTCCGCGACCCCGCTCGCCGTCAGCGCTTCCAGCGCCGCCTGCGGCATGTCCGTCGGACGCAGCTCGCCGGGGCCCCGCGCCAGCATCCGCGTGACGTCCACGGCCACGTTGCCCACGCCGATGACCACGGCCGACCGCACCCCGCGTACGAACCCGGCGTCGGCCGCGTCCGGATGAGCGCTGTACCAGGCCACGAACTCGGTGGCCGACCAGCTCCCCGGCAGCTCCTCGCCGGGGATGCCCAGCCGGCGGTCCGCGGCGGCGCCCACGCAGTACACGACCGCGTCGTACAGCTCCCGGAGCCGCTCCACGGGCAGTCCGCCCGGGCCGCCCACCCGGACCCCGCCGAGGAACCGCACCCGGTCGTGCTCCAGCACCGCGCGCAGGCTGCCCTGCAGGGACTTGATCTTCTCGTGGTCGGGGGCGACGCCGTAGCGCACCAGGCCGTAGGGGCACGGCAGCCGGTCCAGCACGTCCACGTGGACCTCGGGATCGAGCTGGACCAGGTTCTGGGCGGTGTAGCACCCGCTCGGCCCGGAACCGACGACGGCGACTCGCAGCACGGCGGTACTCCTTGCCCCGAAGGAGAAAGTGTGCGGACGGCTCCAGCATGGCACCGCCCGGTCCGGGGCGGCAGGGGCCGGGAGGGTGACCCGGACGCGGGTCCGCGCGGCCGCGCCGCCTCCGGGTGCCGTCCGGCCGGGTCCCGCGGTGCGGCCTACTCGGCCGGGTCCCGCGGTGCGGCCCGCTCGGCCGGCTCCCCGGGCGCCGCCCTGGCCCGCTCCCCGGTCGCGAAGAAGCGCGAGAGGTCCTGACACGGGGCCGCCGCGGCGCCCGCACCGCTGCCCGGGGGCGTGCCCAGCTCCCAGTCGAGCCGGTACCGCTTGAACAGCTCGGCCCGCAGTGCCGGGACCGGCATCGGTACCCCGGGCACCAGGGCCGCGAACACCGCGCCCATCAGCGTGGCCCGCAGCATCGGGTAGTCGGCCGTAACGTCGGCCGAGCCGTACCGGGCGACCGTATCGCCCAGCAGCTCGGACAGCCGTCGCTGCTCCGGGCACTGCACGAAGCCCTCTGCCTGGAGCAGTCCGGCCATGTGCTGCCGCATGAGCACCGGGCGGTCGTGGGCGAGACCCAGGATCGCGTCGATGGCCCGGGCGAGGCGCTCGCCGCCGTCCTCGGTCCGGGGCTCCCGCTCCAGTGCCTCCTCCAGCGTGCGGTGCATCAGCCGGTGCACGGCCGACTGCACGAGCTGGCGCTTGCCGGGGAAGTAGTACGACACCAGTCCGCGCGCCGAACCCGCCCGGTCCGCGATGTCGGCCAGCGTGGTGGCCTCGAACCCGTGCTCGTCGACCAGCTCGACCGCGGCCTGCAGCAGCCGCTCCCGGGAACGCCGCCGCAACTCTTCATTGACCGAGGCGCTGCGCGGGGACATCCTGTAACTCCTGCGTTGACTGGCTGCCAGCCAACTATACTCGGACGCAGGGGCTCCGCCGTGTGCGGAGTCCGTTCAGAGCTGCCGTCCGTCTGGGGCGACACGGGGGATCGTCTCAGGCGGACGGCTTGAACGCGCCGTCCCGGCGGGGCCGGGGCGCGAGGGCCCGGTCAGCCGGCCAGATCGAGCACCGGCAGCAGCGCGTCCGGCCGCTCCGCCACCGGCAGATGGTCCACGAAGTGCACGCGGCAGCCCAGCGCGGCCGCGCCGCCGTCCGCCGTCCTGTCGTCCCCGACCATCAGCACCTGGCTCGGATCGGCGCCCAGTTCCTCGCAGGCGGCCGTGAAGAGCCGCGGGTCCGGCTTCTGGACGCCGTGTTCGTACGACAGCGTGTAGGCGTCCACGTACGGGCCGAGGCCGTGTTCGCGGAAGACGGGGCGCAGGTCCCAGCCGATGTTGCTGACCACGCCCACGCCGGTCCCGCGCTCGCGCAGCGTGCGCAGCACGTGCGCGGCGTCCTGATACGGCGCCCAGGCGGCGGGGGACATGTGCCGCTCGTACAGCGCGTCGTGCAGACCGGGACCGGGCAGTGGCACGCGCCGGGACAGCCCCGTGTAGGCGGCCCGGTGCTGCTCGGCGCTCTCGTCCCGGGCGGCCCAGAGTCCGGCCAGTTCCTCCGGCACCTCGACCGGGCCCGCCCCGCCCGGCAGCGCGCCCGCAGCCTCCAACGCGGCGGCGGCCTCGTTGAGTTCGGGGCCGGTGAGCGCGAGTCCGGCCTCGTTCAGCACGGCACTCAGCCAGGACTCGGTGGACTCGATCCGGAACAGCGTCCCGGAGAAATCGAAGAGCACGGCAGCCATGCGCCGGACTCTACCCGGACGCCCGGCCCGTCCCGCCGCCTCCCGGCCGCTCGTACACCGCCACGGCGACCGCGACCACCAGCGCCCCCAGCAGCCAGCCGCCCAGCACGTCCGAGGGCCAGTGCACGCCCAGCCACACCCGGGTCAGGCCCACACCGGCCACCGAGACGGCGGCCACGGCGACGGCCGTACGCCACAGGACCCGGCCGGCGCCGCGGCGGTGCAGCAGCCACAGCAGGAGTCCGCAGACGACGGTGGCCGTCATGACGTGGCCGGAGGGGAACGCCGCGTAGTGCGCGCGGTCGACGGGGTCCGGCCAGACCGGCCGGGGCCGGTCCACGGCGGACTTGACCCCCTGCTGAAGGACCGCGGCCAGCGCCACGGTGGCCACCAGCCACAGCGCCGTCCACCGGGCCCCACGGCGCCATCCGAGCCACACCGCCGCGGCGGCGCACAGCAGTCGCATGGTCAGCGGATCCCACACCCAGTCCGTGAGGACGCGGAAGGCGTGGGTGACACCGTGGTCGCTCACCGCCCAGCGGTGGGTGGTGACGGAGACGTCGCCGTCCACGACGACCAGCGGATGCCAGCGCAGCACGACGACCGCCAGCAGGAGCGCGGTGCAGACGGCGAGGACGACGGCCGCGCGGAGCGCCGTGCGACGGGGCGGTGTGCGGGACGGGGAGGCGGTCGGCCGGCGGCGCATGCCGCGATCCTCGTCGACGAGGCGGCCGATGGCCAACGTCCCCGGCCGCCGGGCCGGTCATCGGGGAACGGACGCCGCCCCGGGGGTGCGGTGAGAGCCGCTAGCCCAGTGCCCGCAGGCCCGGTACGAAGGCCACCAGGACCGGGACCACCGGCACCAGGGCCGCGGCCGCGGTCAGGCGCAGCCGGTGCAGGGCCGGGAGGCGGTCCGGGGGAGTGAGCAGCCGGTGCACCCGCTGCGGCACGTGTGCCTGCGGAGTCGGGCAGGGGCCGAAGACGCCCCGGTCCTCGTTGAGTCCGACCAGTGCCAGCGCGGTCGTCAGCCGGCCGAAGCGCCGGGAGGCCATGTCGTCGGCCGCCAGCTCGACCAGCCGGTGCACCTGGTCGCGGAACGCGGCGAAGACCGGTACCTGCGGGAACCCGTCCGCCAGCGCCGTCGAGCAGTGCAGCAGCCAGTCGTGCCGGGCCTGCGCGTGCCCCTGCTCATGGGCGAGGAGGGCGTCCAGCTGACGCCCCTTCAGCCGGGTGAGGGCCGCCGTGGTGACGACGAGGCGGGGCGCCGCGCCGGCCAGCCACCAGGCGTCGGGGCGCTCTCCCTCGAGCACCACCAGCCGGCCGCCGGCCGGTTCCTCGCCGGGCAGCAGCGGGGCCCGCAAGAGAAGTCCGGCCCGGCGCGCACGCCGTCGCGAGCGGGCCCGTGCGACCTGGCGCACCAGCATCGCCAGGCTCCACAGGCCGCCGCAGGCCAGCGCCACGGCGATCGGCGCCGCCCAGGGGCCGGCCGTGCCGAGGGCGTACGCGTCCACCACCGCGCGCGGAGCCGTGCCGAACACATGGCCGCGCACCGCCTGCCAGGCCGCGGCCGCGCTGAGCGTCATCGACAGGGCGCAGCACAGCAGCACGGCCGCCACCACGCACTGCCACGCCCACAGGGCGACCACCGGCTCCCGGTCCGGCCAGTCCGCCCTCGCGAGCAGCCGCGGGGCGAGGACGGCGGTCAGGGCGCCGAGCAGCATCAGGACCGCGGGGACCATCATGGGCAGCACCCTATGAGCGCACCGCCGCTCATGACCGGCCCTCGGAGCCGAAGTGACGCAGACAACGCTCCGTCCTCGGTGCCGCCGGGCGCCCGCCGCCGTCAGGTCCTGCGCGCCGCCGCCTGCTCACATCGCCAGCAGCATCGCGACCATGCCGATCCCCATGGACAGCCGGCACGCCCGCGCCAGTTCCGGGCGGTCGCCCCAGCGCACCCCCGCCCGCGCGCCCGCCGGGACGGCCGAGGGCACCAGACGGGCACCCGCCAGCAGCACGTAGCCGGTGAAGTAGAGCAGGAGCGCGCCCGTCACCAGCGGTACTCCGGCACCCGTGTGCGCATGGTGCGAGGCCGGGGAGACCGCCATGGCGAGGGACATGTAGACCATCGCCGCGGTGCCCACCAGATGGTGCAGATGATGCGGTCCGGTGCGCGCGGCCCACAGAGCCCGCAGCGCGGCCGCCGCGAACACGGCCGCGTACAGCGGCCAGGCCCATCCCGGCGGGCTGAACACCGTCGCGGGCACGGCCATCGCGGCCATGCCGAACCCCATCAGCGCCTCACCGCCCGCGGCCCGGCGCTGCTCCTCGACACCGCTGCGCATCCGCAGCAGGCAGTAGACGCCGGTGGCCGCGCACAGCGCGACCAGCAGCCAGGCCGGCGAACCCGGTCCGTGCACGCGCAACCCCCCCGATCGTCGGTCGGTCGAGGGTTGCGATGCCCACGGCATGCGGCGCGCACGCAAGCGCAAGGGTGTACGCGGGGAGCGTTCGCCGGAGCACGGCAGGTGAGCGGAGGGAGAGCGTAAATGTTTTACAGATAAAACACATGCTAAATTGGTAGGTATGAGCAGTGCGACCCGACTCCGTCTCCCCCTCGCCGGCGTGCTCCGCCTCGGGCGGCCCTCCGACATCTGGTTCAAGCCCGCGCTCAGCGTGGTCGTCGCCACCGCTCCGCCCAATCTGATCCTGCTGGCCCTTGGCCGCCTCGATCTGGCGGTGTACTCGATGGCCGGTTCGCTCTGCGCGCTCTACGGCCACAACCGGCCCTACGCCGCCCGGGCCCGCGTCCTCGCCTGGGTGGTGCTCGGCATGGTCGGCGGCCTCGCCGTCGCCCTGGTCGCGGCCTCGCTCACCACCAGCGCGGTCGTCCTGGTCACCGTGGGCGCCCTCATGGCGGCCGTGCAGAAGGCGGTCTGCGACGTCAGCCGCGTCGGGCCGCCGGGAAACGTGATCCTCGCCTTCATCAGCTCCGCCTCCCTCTTCGTGCCGCAGACCCTCGGCCAGGTGCCGGGACACGTCGGACTGGCGCTGCTGGCGGGTGTCTGGGCCTGGCTGGTCGGCATGGCACCGGGGCTGCTGCGCCCGCACGGTCCCGAGCGCCGGGCCACCGCCCAGGCTCTGACGGCGGCCGCCGCGTACGCCGAGACGGGCGGCACCGGCGAGGGTCACGCCGGTGCCCGCGCCGCCACCGCCGCCGCCGTGCACGCCGCCTGGCAGACCCTGCTGGCGGGCGGCGCCCGGCCCGACCGCACCCGGCGCGCCCTCGAACGGCTCCTCGTCCGCGCCGAGGTCGCGCTCGCCGCCCCCGCCGACACCGACCCCGGGCGGCTGCGCGTCTGGGCCCGCGAGCTGCGCGGCACCGGCCGGATCCCGCGGGTGGAGTCCACGCGCGAGTCCTCCGACGAACTCCTCGGTGTGGACGCCGAACTCGCCGCCCCGCGCCGCCCGCTGCGGCACCGGCTCGCCCCGCTCGCACCCATCGCCGCGCGCACCGCGATCGGCTGCGCCCTCGCCGGGTACGCCTCCCTGGCCCTCGGTGTCGGCCGCCCCTACTGGGCTCTGGTCACCGCGGCCTCCCTCTACCAGGTCAACGTCACCCTCACCTGGAACCGCAGCATCCAGCGCGTCGTCGGCAACCTCCTGGGCGTCCTCGTCTTCGCCGCGGTGGCGCCGCTGGCGCACCTCCACCCGGCGGCCCTGGTGCTGAGCTGCCTCGCCTTCAACTTCGGCGCCGAGGCACTGATCAGCCGCAACTACTGGCTCGGCACCGTCTGCGTCACGCCGATGGCGCTGCTCATCACCGAGTTCGCCCGGAGCCAGGACCCCGGGCAGCTCATCGGCGAACGGGTCGCCGACACCCTCGTCGGCGCACTGGTCGGATTCGTCGCGGCCGTCGCCGTCACCAACCGGCGCGCGGGCGACCGCCTGGAACAGGCGCTGACCGCCGCGGAACGCGCCCGCGAGAACGCCGCGCGGCTGCTCGCCGAGCCGCACCCGGCGCCCCGCGCCCTGGAGAGTGCCCGGCGTGCCCTGGCCGCCGCGCTGGTCGATCTGCGCGCCACGGCCGACGCGGCCTCAGGCGAGTGGTGGCAGCGCGCCCTGCCCGAGGAGCGGGTCGTGCCGGCCGAGCAGTCCGGACACCGTACGCTCGCCGCGACGGTACGACGCCAGGGGCTCGCACCACAGGCGCAGGACACGGGCACCACGACGGAGGACGCACGGCCATGACCCCGACGAACGGACGACCGCCGGCCGCGCACACCCGGGCCGGCGCACCGACGGGGACCGGGGCACCGGCGCCGGGCGGCTCCGCTACGGGCGGGCCGGGCTCCACGACCTCCAGGGGCGACGCTGCCGCCGGGGCCGCCGGGGCCGCCGGGGCCGCCGGGGCCGCCGGGGCCGCCGGGGCCGCCGGGGCCGCCGGGGCCGCCGGGGCCGCCGGGGCCGCCGGTGCCGCCGGTCGGCCGGGTTCCGGTGGCGGCGCGGCCGGAGCGCAGCCGGCGGCCGGGGCTCCGCAGGTGGGGGCCCGGCGGGCCGCGGGCGGCGCCGGGACGGGCGCAGCGCCCGACGCCGGACGCGACGCGGCCGAGGAGCGCCCGGCGGCGCGGGCCTCCGCGGCGGGCGGCCGCCCGGACGCAGGCGACGAGGCCGGCCCCGAAGATCGGCCCGCCGAGGACGGGACCGGACGCCTTGCCTCCGCGGGCGAGGACGGACAGGAGCCGCCGACCGCCACGAGCGGGGCCGGGCAGGCCCCCGGGGACCGGCGGAAGGCCGAGTCCGAGCGGGGGCGGCGGGACGCCGGAGGCGGAGAGCACGACACCGTCGCAGCCGTCGTCCGGCAGTGGCGTGCCGTGCACCCCGAGCTGAACACCGGGCCCATGGAGGTCATCGGCCGGATCAACCGCTGCGCCGCCCTCCTCCAGCAGGCCGAGGACGCCCCCCTGCGCCGTGCGGGACTCAGCCGCCCCGAGTTCGACCTGCTCGGTGCGCTGCGCCGGACCGGCCACGAGCTGACCCCGGGCGAGCTGGCCCGGGAGACCTTCTCCTCGGGAGCCGCCGTCACCAAGCGGCTCAAGCAGCTCACCGAGCGGGGACTGATCGAGCGGCGCGGCGACACCCGTGACCGCCGCGTCGCCCACCTCCGGCTGACCGACGCGGGCCGCGACCTCGTGGACGGCATCCTGCCCGAGCAACTCGCCTACGAGACGACCGTGCTGTCCGTGCTCGCCCCCGAGGGCCAGGACGAACTCGCCGCGCTCCTGGGCGACCTGCTCAGCCGTCTGGAAGGCCGGACGGGCCCCCCGCGCGCCTGAGCGCGGGAATCGCCCTCAGCCCTCCTCGCCGGCCCGGTGCACCCCGAACGCCGCGCCCTGCGGGTCCCGCAGCACGGCGACCCGCGGGCCGTCCGGCACCGACGCGGGCGCCACGACCACCTCGCCACCGGCCGCCCGCGCGACCTCGGCCGTCCCGTCCACGTCGGTCACCGCGAAGTACGGCATCCAGTGGGCCGGCACCTCGGGCGGGAACCGGTCGCCCATCTCGGCCATCCCGCCGAAGTCCGCCCCGCCGACGCCCCACTGCGTGTACCACCGCGAGGCGTTGACGCTCCAGCCGAACACCGTGGTGTAGAAGTCCCGCGCCCGGTCGGGCTCGCGGGTCGCCAGCTCCACCCAGCCGAGTGTGCCGGGCGCGTTGAACAGACCGGCGCCCCGGAAACTCCGCGCCTGCCAGAGCTGGAACGCCGCACCCGTCGGGTCCACGGCCACCGCGAAGCGGCCCACGTCGAAGACGTCCATCGGACCGAGGACCACCGTCCCGCCCGCGTCCGCCACCCGCCGTGCCGCGTCGTCCGCGTCGGCCACCGCGAACGACACGTTCCAGGCGACCGGCTGGGTCTCCTGGTACAGCAGGCTGAGCGCGGCCACCGCGGCGTCCCCCAGATGCGCCACCGTGTACCCGCCCGCCTCCTGCCGCGGGTCCGTCTCCGGCCGCCAGCCGAACAGCTCCGTGTAGAAGCGCTTGGCGCCCTCCGGATCGCTGGTCCCCAGCTCGGTCCAGCAGGGACCGCCGACCACCGGCTTGTCGAACTCCATCTCGGTTCCTTCCCCGCACCCGCTCCCCGGCCCGCCCGCGCACCCGCTCCCCGGCCCGCCCGCGCCCACACCGCGGGACTCGGCGGCACCTCCTCCGAAGCTAGCCCCCGCTACTGACAGCGGCCATCGGAGCGGGCTCCGCGAAGTCCCGCGGCAAGGGGACCGCCCGCCCTCGCAGAGCCCCCGCGGCGCACGCAATTCGCTTGCCGCCCCCGCCGGCGCTCGGCCAGGGTGCGGACATGGACGCGGACGAGGCGACGGTGGGCGGGGTTCCCGAACTGGCCGGGGAGATCGCGGAGTACTACGGCCGGGACGGGGAGGACGGCAGGCTGCGTTCGGGCGTCGGACGCCTGGAGCTGTGGCGCACCCAGGACGTGCTGCGCCGGCTGCTGCCACCCGCCCCGGCACGCGTCCTGGACGTCGGGGGCGGCAGCGGTGTGCACGCGCAGTGGCTCGCCGCCGACGGGTACGCGGTGGATCTGGTCGACCCGGTGCCCCTGCACGTCGAACGGGCGGCTCGGCTGTCCGGAGTGACCGCCCGCGTCGGCGACGCCCGTGCCCTGGACGTGCCGGACGCGTCCGTGGACGCCGTCCTGCTCCTCGGCCCCCTCTACCACCTGCCCGAGCGCGAGGACCGGGTCCGGGCCCTCGCCGAGGCCCGCCGTGTGCTGCGCCCTGGTGGACCGGTGGTGGCCGCCACCATCAACCGGTACGCCGGGGTGCACGACAACCTCGCCACCGGCCTGTACTTCGACCCCGACCGGCGGCCGCAGATCGACGCCTCGGCCCGGGACGGCCTCATGCGCCCCGCCGCCGGGGTGAAGTCGCTGTTCACCACGGCCTACTTCCATGAACCCGAGGAGGTACCCGCCGAGTTCACCGACGCGGGGCTCGGCGTGCACGGCCAGTACGGCGTGGAGGGCGCCGCCTGGCTGATGGGCGGTATCGTCGGGCGGCTCGACGACCCCCGGGACCGGGAACCGCTGCTGCGCGCGCTGCGGCGGACCGAGTCCGTGCCCTCGCTGCTCGGGGTCAGCGGCCATCTGCTCACAGCGGGGAAGAAGGCCTGGATCTCAGATCCCGGGCCGGTACCGCAGTGGATGGTCCGCGGGGATCTCCACCAGCACGATCGGGGTGCCGTCCGGGTCGGCGATCCACATCTCGATCAGGCCCCACGGCTCCTTGACCGGGGGCCGTACGATCTCGACGCCCTTGGCCAGCAGTTCCTCGTGCGCCGCGGTCACGTCCGCCACCTGGAGCCACAGCCGCACATCCGGCGGCGCCGGGGTCTCGGAGCGCCCGGAGACCTCCAGGAAACCGCCGCCGAGGAAGTACACGGTCCCCCGCTCGGGGCCCGTGCCGAACTCGCGGTGGACGGCCAGGCCCAGCCGCTCGCCGTAGAAGGCGCGGGAGCGCTCGGGGTCGGCGGGGCGCAGAAGTGTCCGGCTGCTGAGTACATGCACCATGCATCCGGAGCTTAGTGGCAGGGTTACCCTCGTCCCTGCTTCAGCAGCGCCCGAGATCGGAGACCGCCCCATGGAAACCGCCGCCACCGCACTGACGTTCCGCGACGCCGGTGACGCCGACGTCGACGCTCTGGTCGCGCTGATCGAGTCGGCGTACCGGGGCGACGCCAGCCGGGCGGGGTGGACCACCGAGGCGGACATCCTGGAGGGGCAGCGGACCGACCCCGAGGGCGTGCTGGAGGTCATCAAGGCGCCCGACAGCCGGCTGCTGACCGTCGAGCAGGGCGGCCGGATCGTCGCCTGCTGCCAGCTGGAGCACCGCGGCGACGCCGCCTACTTCGGCATGTTCGCGGTGAGCCCCACCCTCCAGGGCGCGGGGCTCGGCAAGGCCGTCATCGCGGAGGCGGAGCGACGGGCGCACGCCACCTGGGGGGTCGGCGAGATGCACATGACGGTGATCTCGGTCCGCGAGGACCTGATCGCCTGGTACGAGCGCCGCGGCTACCGCCGTACGGGACGGACGACCCCGTTCCCGTACGGCGACGAGCGCTTCGGCATCCCGCAGCGCGACGACCTCCGCTTCGAGCTGCTGGTCAAGCCGCTGGTGTGACGGTCGGACGGGAGTCGGCGCGCCGGATCACGCGGTGAAGCGGCCGGTGCGCTTGATCTCCGGATAATCGGTGGTCGCCCCGTCGAGCCCGAGCGCGCGCACGAGCCGCAGATGGTCCTGTGTGTTGACCACCCAGCCGATGATGGTCAGACCGGCCGCCCGCGCCTGCTCGACGACCTCCAGGCTCAGCCGCCGGATGTTGAGGCAGACGGTCGCGGCCCCCGCCGCCCTGGCGCGGTCCACCACGTCGGTCCCGTAGCGGCTCGCGATCAGCGCCGTGCGCACCCCCGGCACCAGCCGGGCGATCTCGGCGACGGCCTCGTCGTGGAACGAGGACACCTCCACCCGCGAGACCAGGTCCCGCCGGTGCATGACCTCCGCCAGCGCCCGGGCCGCCGCCACGTCCTTGATCTCCGCCTGCAACGGCGTCCGCACCGCGTCCAGGACCTCCTCGAAGACCGGCACGCGTTCCCCGCGGCCCGCGTCGAGGGCGCGCAGCTCCGCGAGGGTCATCTCGGCGATGGGCCCCGTGCCGTCGGTCGTGCGGTCCACCTCCGCGTCGTGCATGACGACCAGGGAGCCGTCCTTGCTCAGGTGCAGATCGAGTTCGATCAGGTCGAGGCCGGCCTGTTGCGCGGCGACGAAGGAACGAAGGGTGTTCTCGGGCTCCACACCCATGACCCCGCGGTGACCGATGGTAAGGAAGTTCAAGGTTCAACTCGCTTCCGTCGACGGCGGCTCGGCGCCCGCGGACCCGACGGGCGTCGCTGTCCACGCGGCAGAGTCGCAGCCTAACGGCCGGGTCCCGTGATGAACCCGCGTCTGCGCGGGGGATCGGAGTGCGGGGCGTGCGGTGACTGGCTCGTATCCGCCCCTGTCGTCACCCGGGCGTGGGCGCGTCCCCCGGGGAGTTGACCGTCCGGATCCGAGTGGTGGGCACGGCGCGAACGGTGTCGCGGCTCTCAACGAAAGTGACCGCCGTCACGGTTTCGGGCAGGAAAAACAGCGGTGACCATGGGGTTGCGCAGAATAATTTCCCGAGCTGCCTCTTGCTGGGAGAAACGGGGTATGCGTACGGTGTGCGTACGCGAGGTTCTCCCGTGGAGGATGGGACATGACGGAAATTCTTGTGCAGGCGGCTACGGAGGAGAAGGTTCCTTCGCTGACCAGGGTGGTTGAGCACCCGGCCTGGCCCGTGCTCAAGGATGCCGTGGAGCAGATCCGGCCATGGCAGTCCAAGGACGGATCGATCGACTTCGAGGCCGAGGGCGCCCCGGAGCGTTCCGACGCCGAGGCCGCCGTGTGCCGTGTTGTCGAGTCGGTCGAGCGGCTCTCCCCGCTGCTCCCGCACGACGCGGCCTACCACGAGGCGCTGGTCACGGACCTGAGCCGCTGGGCGGAGGAGGGCTTCCCGGTACCGGACTTCCTGGACTCCCTGCTCGCGTTCCAGCCCGCGGCCGGCCGGGCGGACGGCCTGCAGCACCTGGTCGTCTTCCCGATGTACACGCAGAACGGCAACCCCGACCGCAACCTCGAGGCGGTCGTGCTGAAGATGGTCTGGCCGGACTGGCTGGCCGAGCTGGAGCGCACCCGGTACGACAACCCGCTCTTCTGCGGCATCAAGTTCGAGGACTTCACGGCCGGCTACGACACCAACTCCGCCGTCCTCTTCCCGGAGACCATCGCCGTGCGCGAGGCGCCGGAACGATTCTCCTGGGGTGGCATCTTCTGCGACCGCGAGGCCGCCCGCTTCCGCCGGGTCACCGACGCCTCCGTGGACATCCTGGGCCTGAAGCTGCCCGAGGACATCGCCGCGATGGTCCACGACCAGAAGCGCTGCGAAGAGGCCTTCGTGCTCTGGGACATGGTCCACGACCGCACCCACAGCCACGGCGACCTGCCGTTCGACCCGTTCATGATCAAGCAGCGCCAGCCGTTCTGGATGTACGGCCTGGAGGAGCTGCGCTGCGACCTCACCGCCTTCAAGGAGGCCGTGAAGCTCGAGGCGGACGGCGTCCCGCAGGCCCGGGACGTGCAGTACGCGGTGCTCTTCGACCGGATGTTCCGCTTCCCGGTGACCGGCGACCGCAACCGCAACTACGACGGCCTCGGCGGCCAGCTCCTCTTCGCCTACCTGCACAAGCACGACGTCGTCCGCTGGACCGACAACAAGCTCTCCATCGACTGGGAGCGCGCCCCGCAGGTCACCAACCAGCTGTGCGCCGACATCGAGAAGCTGTACAAGGACGGCATCGACCGCCCCAAGCTGGTGCACTGGTTCGCCGGCTACGAGCTCGTCGCCACCTACCTGGCGCCGCACCCCGGCTCCAAGTGGGCCAAGGGCCCGGACGCCCTGGACCTGAGCCAGCCGCCGCGCAAGCTCGTCGACGACGTGCTTCCGGACGAGTTTCCGCTGAGCATGTTCTATGAGGCCCTGTCCAAGAAGCTGAAGAACGTGATCGCCTCGACGAAGGGCATCACCGCGGACGGCGCCGAGCGGGCAGCCGCGTGAGCGACCGCCCGAACGACACTGCTCAAGAGGGGAAGAAGATGGTGGGGAACGGGTCTCTCAGTGGTGCGGTGATCGCGGTGGCCGGCGCGGGCGGACCCGCCGGGCACGCCACGCTGGTCCGGCTCGCGGAGGCGGGCGCGATCGTCGTCGGCGCCGACAACAACCCGGAGCGCCTTGCGGAGGCCGTGGACGCGGCCCGCTACGCGGGCGGCGGCGCCACGGTCACGGGGGAGACGGTCGACCTGCTCGACCTGGACTCCACCCGCGCCTGGGCCGACCGCACCGAGAAGGAGTTCGGCCGCGTCGACGGCCTGGTCCACCTCGTCGGTGGCTGGCGCGGCAGCGCCACCTTCGCCGAGACCGACCTCGCCGACTGGGACCTGCTGGAGAAGCTGCTGGTCCGTACCGTCCAGAACACCTCCCTGGCCTTCTACGACGTCCTGCAGCGCAGCGACCGCGGCCGCTACCTGCTGATCAGCGCCGCCGGCGCGTCGAAGCCCACCGCCGGGAACGCGGCGTACTCCGCCGCCAAGGCCGCGGCCGAGGCCTGGACGCTCGCCATGGCGGACGGCTTCCGCAAGGCGGGGGGCGAGGCGGGGCCGCGCTCGGCGGCTGCCATCCTGGTGGTGAAGGCGCTGGTGCACGACGCGATGCGCGCCGAACGCCCCAACGCGAAGTTCGCGGGCTTCACGGACGTCAAGGACCTGGCCGAGGCCGTCGAGGGCGTCTGGAGCAAGACCGCCGCCGAAGTGAACGGAAACCGTCTGTGGCTGACCGAGAAGCCGTGAACCCTCCCAGGACCGACGCGCGTCGTCATCACGACCCCGAGGTCCGCGGTTTCGCCAGTGACAACTACGCCGGAGTCCACCCGGAGGTGCTGGCCGCCATCGCCCTGGCGAACGGCGGCCACCAGGTGGCGTACGGCGAGGACGACTACACCGAGAACCTCCAGCGGATCGTCCGCGGCCACTTCGGCCCCACGGCGGAGGCCTTCCCGGTCTTCAACGGCACCGGCGCGAACGTCGTCGCGCTCCAGGCGGTCACCGACCGCTGGGGCGCGGTGATCTGCGCCGAGAGCGCGCACATCAACGTCGACGAGGGCGGCGCCCCCGAGCGCATGGGCGGTCTGAAGCTGCTCACCGTGCCCACGCCCGACGGCAAGCTCACGCCCGAGCTGATCGACCGGCAGGCCTTCGGCTGGGAGGACGAGCACCGTGCCATGCCGCAGGTCGTGTCGATCACCCAGAGCACGGAGCTGGGGACGCTCTACACGCCCGGCGAGATCCGCGCGATCTGCGAGCACGCCCACGCGCACGGCATGAAGGTGCACCTGGACGGCTCCCGGATAGCCAACGCCGCCGCGTCCCTCGACGTGCCGATGCGGACCTTCACCAACGCCGTCGGGGTGGACATCCTCTCGCTCGGCGGCACCAAGAACGGCGCCCTGTTCGGCGAGGCGGTCGTGGTCATCAACCAGGACGCCGTCTCGCACATGAAGCACATCCGGAAGATGAGCATGCAGCTCGCCTCCAAGATGCGCTTCGTGTCGGTGCAGCTCGAGGCGCTGCTCGCCAAGGACCTGTGGCTGCGCAACGCCCGCCACGCCAACGAGATGGCCCAGCGGCTGGCCGAGGGCGTCCGGGCGGTCCACGGAGTGGAGATCCTCTACCCGGTGCAGGCCAACGGCGTCTTCGCGCGGCTGCCGCACGAGGTGAGCGTGCGGCTGCAGAAGCGGTTCCGCTTCTACTTCTGGGACGAGGCCGCCGGCGACGTGCGCTGGATGTGCTCCTTCGACACCACGGAGGAGGACGTCGACCTCTTCGTGGCGGCGCTCAAGGAGGAGATGGCGCGCTAGCTTCCAGCTATGCATAGATATGCGGTCACCTGGAAAGTCATTGACTGACGGGTGATCGCATACCTATGCTCTGCGGGCATGGAGCTGATCCAGGACACCGCCGACCTCTCCGCCTATTTGGCCGCGGACGAGGTCATCGATCACCATCATCCGGTCGTGCGGGCGACGGCCGCCCGTCTCGCCGAAGATGCCGCGGACTCGTATGCCTATGCACAGGCCGCCTATGAGTTCGTGCGCGACACCGTCCCGCACTCCGCCGACACGGACGACCCGCGCGTGACCTGGCGGGCCTCCGACGTGCTGGCGCTGCGCACGGGCATCTGCCATGCCAAGGCGCACGCCCTTGCGGCCCTGCTGCGCGCCGAGGACATCCCCACGGCGCTGTGCTACCAGCGGCTGACGCACGACGACGGCGGCGGCCACGTGCTGCACGGCCTGGTGGCCGTGCGCTTCCGCGGCGCCTGGCACCGGCAGGACCCGCGCGGCAACAAGCCCGGGGTCGACGCCCGGTTCTCCCTGGACGGTGAGCGGCTGGCCTGGGTCCCGGACCCCGCGTCGAACGAGGCGGACCACCCGGTCCTGTACGCCGCACCCCATCCGGCCGTCGTCGGCGCGCTGAAGGCCGCCCCGGACCGCCCGCATCTCTGGCGGACGCTCCCCGGCGGCCTGTAGGGGCACGCGGCTCCTGGGAACTCTCCCGCGGGCCCGTGAAGACCGGCCCGCGCCGGGTCAGTGCGCCTCGGCCGCCCGCAGCTGCTCCATCGTCGGCGCCGAACCGCCCAGGTGGGCCGGCATCCACCAGGAGTCCTCCGCGCCCCTGGGGCGCGCGGGGTAGGCACGCTGGGCGGCTTCCAGCAGCTCCTGCACGCGCTCGCGCAGACGGCGGGTGATGGCGCCCGCGTACTGGTCGCGCGGGGCCTCGACGGGCTCGCCGACCCGGATGGTGATCGGGGTGTGGCTGCGCCGGAAGTTGCGCGGCTGCCCCTTGGTCCACAGCCGCTGGGTGCCCCACACCGCCATCGGGACGAGCGGCACGCCCGCCTCCTGGGCGAGGCGGGCGGCGCCCGACTTGAAGCTCTTCAGCGTGAACGACTGCGAGATCGTGGCCTCCGGGAACACCCCGATGACCTCGCCCGAGCGCAGCGAGTCCAGGGCGTGCTCGTACGCCGCCTCACCCTGCCCGCGGTCCACCGGGATGTGCTTCATCCCGCGCATCAGCGGGCCGGACACCTTGTGCCGGAAAACCGACTCCTTCGCCATGAACCGCACCAGGCGCTTCTGCGGCAGGGCGGCCAGGCCGTTGAAGATGAAGTCCAGGTAGCTGATGTGATTGCTCACCAGCACCGCACCGCCCGAGCGCGGGATGTTCTCCGACCCCTGGCAGTCGATCTTCAGGTCCCAGGCCTTGAACAGCGTCTTGGCGAAACCGATGACGGGACGGTAGACCAGCTCTGCCATGGGCGGGGTGGGCCCTTTCTGCTCTGCTCGGGAAAGGGGCTCCCGGCGGGAAAGTTACGCAGCCGTAGGTTTACGGCGTCTCGCAGATCGTGCCCGAAGAACGGACGGACAGCCAGTCCTGGTGCCCGGACACGGCGAGATCCTCGTCACTACGGACGTACCGTCACCCTCTTCAGCAGCAGGTACATCTCGCACCCCAGGCAGTGGCCGAAAGCGGCGTTGAGGAAGGCCGCCGCGAGCGCCGCGCCGGTCGCCGCGAGTCCCAGCCAGGCCGGCCCCACCGTCAGGCCCACCAGACCGAGCCCGGCGAAGACCAGGCCCACGGCCTGCGCGAACCGGGGCGGTTCGGGCGCCTCGAACTCCGTCGGCGGCCCGAGCCGCGGCCGCACCAGTGTCCGGAACAGCACGCCGTACGGCGACCGCCCGACCCCGCCGGCCGCACCGAGCGTGAACGCCGCGGTCTGCCAGGCCAGTGTCCAGGGGTTTCGTGTGATCAGCGCCACCGCGAGCACCGCGGTCGTCACGGCCGCACCGAAGCGCGGACCTCTCGCGTCGATGTCCATGAACGAAGCATTCCGCAACGCCCGCTCCCGCGGCAGGCGGGAATCTTTGCGGTCTCGTGAACGCTTGTGCCGAAGATGACCGGAGTGATGGTGTGCGTGGCGGTGCTCGTCGTGGCGAGCGCCTACGGAGCGCTGCACAGGCGGCGGAGCGGGAGGGTGCGGGTGTACGGGCGGGACGACGGCAGACGGCTCGGTGCGGCGGAGCTGGGCGGCGAACTCGGCGCCCGCGCAACGCTGGTGCAGTTCTCCAGCGCCTTCTGCGCGCCCTGCCGCGCGACCCGGCGCGTCCTCGGCGAGGTCGCGGAGATGGTGCCGGGTGTCACCCATGTCGAGATCGACGCCGAGGCCCGCCTGGACCTCGTACGCGCACTGGGCATCCTCAAGACGCCCACCGTCCTGGTGCTGGACGCCGAGGGACGCGTGGTGCGCCGCGCCGCCGGGCAGCCGCGCAGGGCCGATGTGATCGCGGCACTCGGGGAGGCGGTGTGAGGCCCCCCGTGGCCGGGTGAGCCTTCTCCCGGATCGCGGACCGAACTTGACTGCGCGTGCCACGTGTCGTCAGCCTGACCCTGTGCCGACCGAACTCCTTCTCTTCGGGCGGGTCCACGTCGACCTGGCCCGCACCGCGAGCGCGCGCTGTCCGGGCTGTTGACCGACCCCGGCCCCGCTCGACCCCTCTCGCAGAAGGACAACTCCGTGACGGCCACTCCTGGACTGAGCGCCTGGCAGCTCGCCTCTCCCGATCTGCTTCGCTCCACCTTCCGCCGGCACGCCGCCGGTGTCGCGGTGATCACCGCCCGCGGCGACGCGGGACCGGTCGGCTTCACCGCCACCTCCCTCACCTCCGTCTCCGCCGAGCCGCCGCTGGTCTCCTTCGGCATCGGCACCGGCGCCTCCAGCTGGCCCGCCGTGGCGACGTCGGAGCACGTCGGCATCCACATACTCGGTGAGCACCAGAGCGACCTGGCGGCCACTTTCGCCCGCAGCGGAGCCGACCGGTTCGGCGCCCCCACGGCCTGGCGCGAGGGCCCGGAGGGTGTACCCGTGCTCGACGACGTGCTCGCCTGGCTGGTCTGCCGCGTGGTCGGCCGGGTCCCGGCCGGCGACCACCGGATCGTGCTGGCCGAGGTGGTCCTCGGTGACTCGACGGGCGCCGGCCGCCCCCTCCTCTACCACCAGGGCCGCTTCAACGGACTGCGGGATTGAGCACACCGCCGCGGTCCTGCGTCGATGTCGAATTCCGGTTACGCTGCGTTGCGAAGGTCACAGTTCAAAGCGCTTGCTTAGCGGGCAGGAACTGGGTGTACTGACGAGTAATATTTCGGTCGGAGCGCGCGGACGCCCCGACCGGAATCGGCCGCTTGAGGCGCCTATGCTGCCTCCAAGAGGCAGCCCGGAAATGACGATGCAGTAGGAGAGCCGGCGTGAGCTTGAGGATCGTTGTCACTGTGAAGTACGTGCCCGACGCCACTGGCGACCGGCACTTCGCCGATGACCTGACCGTCGACCGCGACGACGTTGACGGTCTGCTCTCCGAGCTGGACGAGTACGCGGTGGAGCAGGCGCTGCAGATCGCGGAGGACGCGGACGACGCCGAGGTCACCGTGCTGACCATCGGCCCCGAGGACGCCAAGGACGCGCTCCGCAAGGCCCTGTCGATGGGTGCCGACAAGGCCATCCACGTCGAGGACGACGACCTGCACGGTACCGACGCCATCGGTACCTCGCTGGTGCTGGCCAAGGCCATCGAGAAGGCCGGTTACGACCTGGTGATCTCCGGCATGGCCTCCACCGACGGCACCATGGGTGTCGTGCCGGCGCTGGTCGCCGAGCGTCTCGGCGTCCCGCAGGTCACCCTGCTCTCCGAGGTCTCGGTCGAGGACGGCACGGTCAAGGGCCGCCGCGACGGCGACGCCGCCAGCGAGCAGCTCGAGGCCTCCCTGCCGGCCGTCGTGTCCGTCACCGACCAGTCGGGCGAGGCGCGCTACCCGTCCTTCAAGGGCATCATGGCGGCCAAGAAGAAGCCGGTGGAGTCCTGGGACCTGTCCGACCTGGACATCGAGGCCGAGGAAGTCGGCCTGGAGGGTGCCTGGACCAAGGTCGAGGCCGCGGCCGCGCGTCCGGCGCGCACGGCCGGCACCATCGTCAAGGACGAGGGCGAGGGCGGCAAGCAGCTCGCTGAGTTCCTCGCGAGCCAGAAGTTCATCTAAGGGCTCGCACCCGCTGACCGCCCCTCAACTTCGTTACGCAGGAGAGCAATCCCATGGCTGAAGTCCTCGTCTACGTCGACCACGTGGACGGTGCCGTCCGCAAGCCCACCCTCGAGCTGCTGACCCTGGCCCGCCGCATCGGCGAGCCCGTCGCCGTCGCGCTGGGCAACGGCGCCGCCGACACCGCCGCCACGCTCGCCGAGCACGGCGCGGTGAAGGTCCTCACCCACGACGCGTCCGAGTACGCCGACTACCTGGTCGTGCCGAAGGTGGACGCCCTGCAGGCCGCCCACGAGGCCGTCTCCCCGGCCGCCGTGCTGGTCCCGTCCTCCGCCGAGGGCAAGGAGATCGCCGCCCGCCTGGCGCTGCGCATCGGCTCCGGCATCATCACCGACGCCGTCGACCTCGAGGCCGGCGACGAGGGTCCGGTGGCCACCCAGTCGGTGTTCGCCGCGTCCTTCACCACCAAGTCCCGTGTCAGCAAGGGCACCCCGGTCATCACGGTCAAGCCGAACTCGGCCGCCGTGGAGGCCGCCCCGGCCGCCGGCGCGGTCGAGGCCCTGAGCGTGTCCTTCTCCGAGAAGGCCACCGGCACCAAGGTCACCGGCCGCACGCCGCGCGAGTCGACGGGCCGCCCGGAGCTGACCGAGGCCGCGATCGTGGTCTCCGGTGGCCGTGGCGTCAACGGTGCCGAGAACTTCTCGATCATCGAGGCGCTCGCCGACTCCCTCGGCGCGGCCGTCGGCGCCTCGCGCGCCGCGGTGGACGCGGGCTGGTACCCGCACACCAACCAGGTCGGCCAGACCGGCAAGTCGGTCTCGCCGCAGCTCTACATCGCCAACGGCATCTCCGGCGCGATCCAGCACCGCGCCGGCATGCAGACCTCGAAGACGATCGTGGCCGTCAACAAGGACGCCGAGGCCCCGATCTTCGACCTGGTCGACTACGGCGTGGTCGGCGACCTCTTCGACGTCGTCCCGCAGCTGACCGACGAGGTCAAGGTCCGCAAGGGCTGAGCCCCCCTCGCTCCACGAGGCCCCTGTGACCGGCGCGGTCACGGGGGCCTCGGCGCATGCTGGACCCAGCCGTACCGGTGCCGGCGGGCCTCGCGGGGGTGTTGACCGGCGGGAAGCTCCCCGGATAACTTCGTTCAACGGATTGTTGATTCCGTAGAGCGGAAAATTGGAGGGTGTGGGATGGGTCAGCAGGAGAAGGTGGCCACGAGCCTCGCGGGTGCCGTCAGCGAGGAGATCAGCGCCTCCCTCGCGCCGGTCGACGCGGAGCTGGCGCACCGCTACCCGGGCGACCCCGGCACCCGCCAGCCCGTCCACACGGTGTACGTCCCCGGCGACGTCTTCGACGCCGGCACCATCCGCTCGTGGGGCGACCGGGCCCTCGCGGCGCTCGACGAACACGCCCCCGACGCCACCGCCTTCGCCGCGGTGCTGGGTCTGTCCGACGACCTCGCCGAGCCGGTGTACTCCCGCGTCCGCGCCAAGCTGGAGCGCGAGCCGGTGGAGGACCTGCGTGTCGACTTCGAGGACGGCTACGGCCCCCGCCCGGACGCCGAGGAGGACGAGGCGGCCGCACGGGCGGCCCGTCTGATCGCCGAGGCGTACCGCGACGGCACGGCGGCCCCGTACATGGGCATCCGCATGAAGTGCATGGAGGCCGCGGTGCGCGACCGCGGCATCCGCACCCTCGACGTCTTCCTCACCGGACTGATGGAGGCCGGCGGACTTCCCGCCGGACTGGTGCTGACTCTTCCGAAGGTCACGTACGCCGAGCAGGTCGGCGCGTTCGCACGGCTGCTGGAGGCCTTCGAGAAGGCCCACGGACTGGCGGCGGGCCGGCTCGGCTTCGAGATCCAGATCGAGACCAGCCAGGCCATCCTCGCCGCCGACGGCACCGCCACCGTCGCCCGGATGATCCAGGCCGCCGGGGGCCGCGCCACCGGACTGCACTACGGCACCTTCGACTACAGCGCCTGCCTCGGCGTGTCCGCCGCCCACCAGGCGAGCGACCACCCCGCCGCCGACCACGCCAAGGCGGTGATGCAGGTCGCGGCCGCGGGCACCGGCGTACGAGTCTCGGACGGCTCCACCAACGTCCTCCCGGTCGGCCCGGCCGCGAAGGTCCACGACGCCTGGCGTCTGCACTACGGCCTCACCCGCCGCGCCCTGGCCCGCGCCTACTACCAGGGCTGGGACATGCACCCCGGTCACATCCCGACCCGGTACGCCGCCGTGTTCGCCTTCTACCGCGAGGGCTTCGAGCAGGCCGCGGGCCGTCTCGCCCGCTACGTCGGCCGGACCGGCGGCGACGTCATGGACGAGCCGGCCACCGCCAAGGCCCTCAGCGGCTATCTGCTGCGCGGTCTGGACTGCGGGGCCCTCGACATCGCCGAGGTGGCCCGGCTGAGCGGACTGACCCGGGCCGACCTGGGGGCTTCGCGGCTCCCCGCCGCGGCGACCTGACGGCCTCCGCCACGTAACGGCGTCCGGCGCCGGCCCTGGCCGGCGCGGGCGGCTCAGCCGGCGGGCGGCAGCTCGCCGGAGCCGCGGGTGATCAGCCGGGTCGGCAGCTCGATGCGCTCCGGCGCGACGAGGGAGCCGTCCAGCTGGCGGAAGAGGCGCTCGGCGGCCGTCCGGCCGAGCGCGGCCGCGTCCTGCGCGACGACCGTGACGCCGGGCCGGAGCAGGTCGGCCAGCTCGATGTCGTCGAAGCCGACGAGGGCGACCGGCCGGGTCCGCTCGGCGAGGACCCGGATCACCGTGACCGTCACCCGGTTGTTGCCGGTGAAGATCGCGGTCACGGGGGAGGGGCCGGAGAGCATCTCCTCGGCCGCCCGGC
The DNA here is from genome assembly GCF_053593175.1 of Streptomyces sp. NPDC002386. Taxonomy (NCBI): domain Bacteria; kingdom Bacillati; phylum Actinomycetota; class Actinomycetes; order Kitasatosporales; family Streptomycetaceae; genus Streptomyces; species Streptomyces sp. NPDC002386. The sequence goes on along the minus strand of NZ_JBSFBX010000012.1, from coordinate 8,698 downwards.
GCACCCGTTCCGGATCCGTCGCGCCGAGGGACATCCAGGCGTCCTCGACGGGTATCCCCGCGTCCTCCATGGCCGCGCGGTAGCCGCGCAGCCGCTCCGCCGCGGTGTGGATACGGGGCATGTCGCCGATGAAGCCGATCCGGCGGTGGCCCTGTGCGATCAGGTGGGCCACGCCGTCGCGGGCGCCCCCGTGGTTGTCCGACAGGACGACGTCGGCGTCGATCTTGCCGGCGGGCCGGTCCACGAACACGGTGGCCACGCCCGCCCGCAGCTCCGGCTCCAGATAGCGGTGGTCGTCACCGGCCGGGATGATCACCAGGCCGTCCACCCGCCGCGCGCACAGGGCCAGCGCCAGTTCCTGCTCACGTTCCGGGTCCTCCGCGCTGGAGCCGTTGATCAGCAGGGCGCCGTGGGCGCGGGCCACCTCCTCGACCGCGCGGCTGAGGGGGCCGTAGAACGGGTCCGCGAGATCCTCCAGGATCAGGCCGATGCTGGCGGTCCGGCCCTTGCGCAGCACCCGCGCGCTGTCGTTGCGGCGGAAGCCGAGCGCCTCGATCGCCTCCTGCACCCGGCGCTCGGTGTCCGGGGTGACGCCCGGCTCGCCGTTGACCACCCGGGACACCGTCTTCAGGCCCACCCCGGCCCGGGCCGCCACGTCCTTCATCGTCGGGCGGTTGCCGTAACGGTTCCCGGTGAGGCGGTCTGCGCGGCGGGTGGTCTCGGGCACGATGCGGTGTCCTGTCCTGGGTCCGTGGAGTTCTGGGAGGAGCGGGCTGCGGTGTTCGATGGTCCATATGAGGATGTGGCGTCGAGCATAGAGCCTGGACAACGTTGTCAGATGCGCGAGAGACTGTTCACAGCTGTCTCCGGCCTGCGCCCCCACCGCCTGACCGGCCCGCGTCTGTTTGGTTCTCGAGCATCAACGGGGAGATCTGACTCTGATGTACACCGACCTCGTGGCGGCCCTCGACATCGGCGGCACCAAGATCGCCGGCGCGCTGGTGGACGGTCTTGGACGGATCCAGGCCCGTGCCCAGCGCGCGACCCCCGCCCAGCAGGACGGAGAAACGGTCATGCGGGCCGTCGAGGGAGTGCTCGGTGATCTCGCCGGCTCCCCGCTGTGGGGACGGGCCGGCTCGGTCGGCATCGGCAGCGCGGGCCCGGTGGACGCCTCGGCGGGCACCGTGAGCCCGGTGAACGTGCCGGGCTGGCGTGGCTTCCCGCTGGTCGAGCGGGTGCGCGCGGCCACCGGCGGCCTGCCGGTGGAGCTGATCGGCGACGGGGTGGCCATCACGGCGGCCGAGCACTGGCAGGGGGCCGCCCGCGGCCACGACAACGCGCTGTGCATGGTGGTCTCGACGGGGGTCGGCGGCGGCCTGGTGCTGGGCGGCCGTCTGCATCCCGGTCCGACCGGCAACGCGGGGCACATCGGGCACATCAGCGTCGACCTCGACGGCGACCCGTGCCCGTGCGGTGCCCGCGGCTGCGTCGAGCGCATCGCCAGCGGCCCCAACATCGCCCGCCGGGCCCTGGAGCGGGGCTGGCGGCCCCGCCCCGACGGGGACACCTCCGCCGAGGCGGTGGCCGCCGCCGCCCGGGCGGGCGACCCGGTGGCCGTGGCCTCCTTCGAGCGGGCCGCGCAGGCCCTGGCCGCCGGTATCGCGGCCACCGCGACCCTGGTGGAGATCGACATCGCCGTGATCGGCGGGGGAGTCGGCAAGGCCGGCGACATCCTCTTCACGCCCCTGCGCAAGGCGCTCACCGACTACGCGACCCTCTCCTTCGTCCGGCGTCTGACGGTCACGCCGGCGCAGATGGGCACGGACGCGGGCCTGGTCGGCGCCGCCGCGGCCGCGCTGTCCCGGCGACCGGACGCGACGGCGGCGGGGGTCTGAGCCGCGGTCCCGCGGCGTGCACGGCCGCGGGGCCGTCGACGCGGCAGGACCGGCGGGGGCCAATCCGCGTCATCCGCGTGACCCTCCGCAGGGTTCGGCAGTTGATCAGGGCATGAAGAAGCGCAGCATGCTGGCCATCGCCTCCCTAGCCACCGGATTCGTCGTGGCCGCCGTCACCCCGTCCCACGCCGCGGACCAGGGGCCCGCCCGGGACCTCAAGCTCTCCAACACGCTCGGCGACGTCGACCACCTGGTCAGCGAGGCGACCCTCGCCGTGGCGGAGAACGCGCGCGGCAAGAAGTAGCCCCGGACCCCCGGTGAAAGTGCCGGTGTCACCCTCACCGGAGGCACCGGCACTGGCGTATGCGCGCCCTCAACTGGACGTGGTTTCCGTGGCAGGGTGGAGCGGGCAAGCCACAGGGGGCCAACAGAAGAGGGGGAGTCCGTGACCGTCGTCTGGATCAACGGCGCGTTCGGTGCGGGGAAGACCACGACCGCACGGGAACTGATCGAACTGATCCCGAACAGCACGCTCTTCGACCCCGAGGTCATCGGCGCGGCACTCCCGCACCTGCTGCCGCCCAAGCGCCTCGCCGAGGTCGGCGACTTCCAGGACCTGCCGATCTGGCGCCGGCTCGTGATCGACACGGCCGCCGCGATGCTCGCCGAGCTGGGCGGCACGCTGGTCGTTCCCATGACCCTGCTGCGCCAGGAGTACCGCGACGAGATCTTCGGCGGCCTCGCCGCCCGCCGGATCCCCGTACGGCACCTGCTGCTCACCCCGGCCGAAACGATCCTGCGGGAGCGCATCGCCGGGCGCGGGTTCCCGCCGGACCCGTCCGAGGGCGACAACCGGCAGCGGCAGTGGGCGTACGACCACCTCGAGCCCTACCGTGCCGCCCTGGCCTCCTGGCTCACCGCCGACGCGCACCTCGTGGACTCCAGCGGCCTCACCCCGTACGAGACCGCCGTCCGCATCGCCGACGCCGTGGGCAGCGGTGCGGTGCGGCCCGTCGACATCGTGCAGACCCCCGAGCCCACCGCCGAGACGCTGGCCGCCGGTGTGCTGCTCTTCGACGAGCAGGACCGGGTGCTGCTCGTCGACCCCACCTACAAGCCCGGCTGGGAGTTCCCCGGCGGTGTGGTCGAGCGGGGTGAGGCCCCCGCCCGGGCCGGGATGCGCGAGGTGGCCGAGGAGACCGGGATACGGCTGCGGGAGGTGCCCCGGCTGCTGGTCGTGGACTGGGAACGGCCGGTACCGCCCGGCTACGGCGGACTGCGCCTGCTCTTCGACGGGGGCACGCTGGACTCCGCCGAGGCGTCCCGGGTGCTGCTGCCGGGGCCGGAGCTGCGCGGCTGGCGCTTCGCGACCGAGCAGGAGGCCGCCGGCATGCTGCCCCCGGTGCGGTACGAGCGGCTGCGCTGGGCGCTCCGGGCCCGGGAGCGGGGTGCCGCGCTGTATCTGGAGGCCGGCGTACCGGTGGTGGGCCGGGCGGCCTGAGGCCTCTCACGGCTCCGCTGTCAGCCGGTGGACGGTCCGCCGTCGGCCGCTCCGCGCAGGGCGGCCGACGCACCGCCCACCACCGGTCGGCCGTGCCCGAAGCAGGCCACTTCGGCGTCGAGGGCGGTCAGCCGGCGCAGGGAAGCCATCAGCCGAGGCCGGTCGAGGTTGAACACCCCCGGCATGACCGTTCCGTCGGCCGGCGAGGCGGCCACCGTGTCGCCGGTGAACAGCACACCCTCGTCCGGGAGGAAGACGGCGATGCTGCCGTCCGTGTGCCCGGGTACGTGGAGCACCCGCGCGCCGCCGCCGAAGCCGAGCACCGCGCCGTCGGACAACGCGGCGACGTGCCGGGGCCGCTCCGGCTCGCCCCCGGGCAGGTGCCGTGCCGCCTCCGCGTGGACCGGCAGCTCCCACTCCTCGAACCGCGGGGGCGGGCCCGGGCGTTCACCGAGCACGAACGGCGCGTCCAGTTCGTGCGCCAGCACCTCGGCACCGCTCAGCGCGGCGAACTCGGCCGCCCCGCCGGCGTGGTCCTCGTGGAAGTGCGTCAGCACGATCCGCCGTACGTCCCCGGGGGCGCGGCCGAGCGCCGTGACCGCCCGGGCGATCGCGCGGCCCGAGCCGATCGGCCCGGCATCGATCAGCGACAGCTCGTCGCCGTCGCGCCAGAGATAGGCCTGGCCGACCGGGAAGCGCAGCAGATGCAGGCGGGGGAGCAGTTCCAGCACGTCCATCAGTCGAACGTAGGCGGCGCCCCCGCCCGCCGGCGAGGGCGCTCTGCTGCGGGCAGAAGGGTTCAGCCCGCCGCGTAGTTGGTCAGGAACAGCGCCTCGGCGACCGACAGCCGCTCCAGCTCCTGCGGGGACACGCTCTCGTTGACCGCGTGGATCTGCGCCTCGGGCTCGCTCAGGCCGATCAGCAGGATCTCCGCCTGCGGGTAGAGGCCGGCGAGGGTGTTGCACAGCGGGATGGAGCCGCCCTGGCCCGCGTAGCTCATGGTCTCGCCCGGGTAGGCGACCGCCATCGCGTCGGCCATCGCCTGGTAGGCGGGGCTGGAGGTGTCGGCGCGGAAGGCCTGGCCCTGGCCGATCTGCTCGGTGGTGACCCGGGCGCCCCACGGGGTGTGCGCCTCGATGTGCGCCTGCAGCAGCTTGGTCGCCTCGGCCGCGTCCACACCCGGCGGCACCCGCAGGCTGATCAGCGCCCGCGCGCCGGCCTGCACCGACGGGGTGGCGCCCACGACCGGCGGGCAGTCGATGCCGAGGACGGTGACCGCGGGGCGGGCCCAGATGCGGTCGGCGACCGAGCCGTCACCGATCAGACCCACGCCGTCCAGCACCCTGGCGTCCTTGCGGAACTGCTCCTCGGTGTACTCGAGGCCGTCCCACCGCGCTCCGGAGTCGAGCCCGTCGACCGTGGTGGAGCCGTCCTCGGCGCGCAGCGAGTCCAGGACGCGGATCAGCGCGCCGAGGGCGTCCGGGGCGGCGCCGCCGAACTGGCCCGAGTGCAGGTTGCCCGCGAGGGTGTCGACCTGGACCCTGAGCAGGGTCATGCCGCGCAGGGTGGTGGTGACCGTGGGCAGGCCGACGCGGAAGTTGCCGGCGTCGCCGATCACGATCGCGTCCGCGCGCAGCAGCTCGGGGTGCTGCTCGGCGTACCGCTCCAGGCCGCCGGTGCCCTGCTCCTCCGAGCCCTCGGCGATCACCTTGACGTTCACCGGGACGCCGCCGTTGGCCTTGAGTGCGCGCAGGGCGAGCAGGTGCATGATCACACCGCCCTTGCAGTCGGCGCTGCCACGGCCGTACCAACGGCCGTCCCGCTCGGTCAGCTCGAACGGCGGGGTGGTCCAGCCGGCCTCGTCCAGCGGCGGCTGGACGTCGTAGTGGGCGTAGAGGAGAACCGTTTTTGCGCCCTCCGGGCCCGGCAGGAAGCCGTACACCGACTGAGTGCCGTCCGGGGTGTCCAGCAGCGCCACGTCCTCGAATCCCTCGGCGCGCAGCGCGTCCGCGACCCAGTTGGCGGCGCCCTCGCTCTCGCTCCTCGGGAACTGCGCGAAGTCGGCCACCGACTTGAAGGCGACCAGTTCGGCCAGCTCCGCCTTGGCCCTCGGCAGCAGCGAGGCGACGGTCTCGGCGACCGGATTCGACGACATGGGCACGCTCCTCGTGGGTGCGACGTTGTACCGGGTGAGTACACCGATCCTCCCACAGCGGTCCGCCGTGATCGTCGCCGTAGGATGCGGGGGACAGGTGCGGAAGCGGCTTGATCGGAGCAGTAGACCATCGTGAGCGGCGAGAACTCTTCGGCGGACGACGTGCAGCGGGTATGGGACGTCGTCGTGGTGGGCGCGGGACCCGCGGGGGCCTCCGCGGCCTACGCGGCGGCGGTCGCGGGGCGGCGCGTGCTGTTGCTGGAGAAAGCCGAGCTGCCGCGCTACAAGACGTGCGGCGGCGGCATCATCGGCCCGTCCCGTGACGCGCTGCCGCCCGGCTTCGAGCTGCCGTTCCAGGACCGTGTGCACGCGGTGACCTTCTCCCACAACGGCCGCTTCACCCGCACCCGCCGCTCCCGGCAGATGCTGTTCGGGCTGATCAACCGCCCCGAGTTCGACCAGCAGCTCGTCGAGCACGCCCAGAAGGCGGGCGCCGAGCTGCGCACCGGCGTCGCCGTCCAGCGGGTCGAGCAGCACGGCTCGACGGTGCCCGACCGGCGCACCGTCGCCGTGGTGCTGCAGGGCGGGGAGACCGTGCTGGCCCGCGCGGTCGTCGGCGCCGACGGCAGCGCCAGCCGCATAGGCGCGCACGTCGGCGTGAAGCTGGACCAGGTCGACCTCGGCCTGGAGGCGGAGATCCCGGTCCCGGAGACGGTCGCCGAGGACTGGAAGGGGCGCGTGCTCATCGACTGGGGCCCCATGCCGGGCAGTTACGGCTGGGTCTTCCCCAAGGGCGACACGCTGACGGTCGGTGTGATCTCGGCGCGCGGCGAGGGCGCCGCCACCAAGCGGTACCTGGAGGACTTCATCGCCCGGCTGGGGCTGGCCGGCTTCGAGCCGAGCATCTCCTCCGGGCACCTGACGCGCTGTCGCGCCGACGACTCGCCGCTCTCCCGCGGCCGGGTGCTGGTCTGCGGTGACGCGGCGGGGCTGCTGGAGCCGTGGACCCGGGAGGGCATCTCCTTCGCGCTGCGCTCGGGCCGGCTGGCCGGGGAGTGGGCGGTCCGGATCGCCGAGGCGCACGACGCGGTGGACACCCGGCGCCAGGCGCTGAACTACGCGTTCGCGATCAAGGCGGGGCTCGGCATCGAGATGAGCGTCGGCAAGCGGATGCTGGCCGCGTTCGAGCGCCGTCCCGGCGTCTTCCACGCGGTCCTCACCGGTTTCCGTCCCGCGTGGAAGGCGTTCAAGGAGATCACGCAGGGCTCGACGTCCCTGGGCGAGCTGGTCCGCTCGCATCCGCTCGCGCAGCGCGCCCTGACCGCTTTCGACCGGAGCCGGGGAGCGGGCGCCGACACGGCGGCGGAGGACACCGTCACTCCGTGACGGTGATCCGGAAGACGGGGTGGTCGCCGGCCGCCGCGAGGATCTCCGCGTCGGAGGACTTGGCCGTCACGCCCTGGAAGTACTGGTTGACCTCCCAGCCCCACTTCTCCAGGTAGGTCCGCAGGATCGGGAGCTTCTCGGCGTCGGGGAGCTCCTCCGCGGTGAACGGGCGCACCTTGCGGCCCACCCGCAGTTCGCCGCCGCCGGCGACCCGCATGTTGCGCACCCACTGGGAGTGGCCGCGCGCCGAGACGAGGTAGCGCGCTCCGTCGTAGGTGTGCGGGTTGACCGGGATGCGCTGCATCTGCCCGCTCTTGCGGCCGCGCACGGACATCTCGGCGCTCCCGGCGAGGCTGAGCCCGTGCCGCGCGAGCCAGCCGATGACCGCGTTGAGCCGTACGTTCAGCGGGCTGCCCTTGAGGTAGTAGGGCGAAGAAGACGACGGCATGGTGGCCCCCACGGTTCGGGAGAGCAGTGCTCTCGGTTGACTCCAGTGTGGGGCAGTCGAGTGCTCCAGAGCAAGAGCGGTGCTCTCTTTTTTGTTCGCCGCTCTCGTTTGTGTGCACTGCTCCACCCTCGTGGCACACTGCTGCGATGAGCACCGCACAGGGCGCCCGCGCGCGAGCCAGGATCGAAGTGACCGCGGCCATCAAGGACGCGGCGCGCAGACAGCTCGCCGAGGAGGGCGCGGCCAAGCTCTCGCTGCGGGCCGTCGCCCGCGAGCTGGGGATGGTCTCCTCCGCGCTGTACCGGTACTTCCCCAGCCGGGACGACCTGCTGACCGCGCTGATCATCGACGCCTACGACTCCCTCGGCGAGGCGGCGGAGGCGGCTCACGCGGCGGCGCCCGGCTCCGACCCCGTCCGGCGCTGGACGGCGGTGTGCGAGGCGGTGCGCGCGTGGGCCCTCGGCCGTCCCCACGAGTACGCGCTCATCTACGGCTCGCCGGTGCCCGGGTACTCCGCGCCGCAGACCACCGTTCCGGCCGCCGCGCGCGTCGGACTGCTCCTCATCGGCATCGTCCGCGACGCGCACGACAGCGGCGGCCTCACCGAGCTGCCCCTGCCCGCCGAACTGCGCCCCGAGGCGGAGCGGCTGGCGGCCGACCTCGCCCCCGACCTGCCCCCCGAGGCGGCGGCGGCCCTGGTCGCGGCCTGGGCCGAACTGTTCGGGCTGGTCGGCTTCGAGCTGTTCGGGCAGTTCAACCGCGTGGTCGAGGACCGCGAGGCCTTCTTCCGCCACGCGGCGACACGACTCGCCACGAGTGTGGGCCTGACGGCCGGTCCTTGATGTCCGCGGGCGCCCGGGCGACCGGCTCGGAGCCCGTTCCGGTCCGGGCGCGTCGTGGCGGCCCGCCGGAAGCGTCCGGCCGACGGACCGGTGCGACGGACAGGAGTCCTCCGAGCCCGGCCCCGGTCCGGACGCGGGGCGACGAGGATCGCCGAAGGGGTGGCTCTGACGCCCCGTCCCTGGCGCCCGGAGGCAGGCAGAGCGGCCCTCCAGCCTGGGTGCGGCGGTACTCGGCGAGGGCTTCCGGTGTATTGGTGTCCGATACCGGGCGCCCGCTCGCGCCGGACGTCCGCCGCCGTGGCCCGAGTCCGGCCCGGGTCCGCCGGACTGTTCCCGGTCCGCGGGCGCCCCGATCGGCGGTCGTGCGTACTCCCCGGGGAGGGCGGGCCCCACCCACCCCCCGGCCGCGGGGGGCCGGGGGGGGGGGGGGGGGGCAGGGGCGGGGGGCGGGGCACGCCGGCCCCCCGCGGG
>NZ_JBSFBX010000011.1:0-290029 GCF_053593175.1 Streptomyces sp. NPDC002386 | reverse complement strand
CTGCTTCGACGAACTCGCCGGACCCGAGGGGCTGGTGGCGGTGCGCGGCTGCGTCGCCGCCCAGCCGGACGGCAGCGGCGAGGACGGCGCCGACGCACGACCGCATCGTCCGGCTGACGGCGTCGGGGGTGGTGGGCGTCTAGCGTGGCGGGCATGGAAGAGCAGCGCGGAGCCGGTGTCTCGCACCGGTGGCGGTACGGGCCCGCGTGGTGGGACCGGTCCGGGGATCCGGACCCGCGCCGTGCGTGGCTGCCGTGGCGTTCGACCGTACTGATCACCGTCTTCGTCCTGGCCGGCACGAACATCGGCGCGCACGGGCAGTCGCAGCGCGTACCACTGGACGGGTACGCGCGCGTGCTGCTGCTCGTGGCCTCGGCCCTGCTGCTGTGGCGGCAGCGCCGGCCGGTGGCCGTCGCCTTCGGCACGGTCGCGACGGTGCTGCTCTACACCGGCTCCGGCTACCCCTACGGCCCGGTTCTCCTGACCGTCGTGGTCGGCTGCTTCAGCGCCGTCGCCGCCGGTCACCGGCGGGCCGCCTGGGCGGCCCTCGGACTGCTGTGGACGGGGCACGCGCTGATCACGCTGTGGCTCTACCAGTGGCTGCCGCCCGCCGGTGACGGCGCGGGGAGCGTGGGCCAGGAGATCGTCGTCACCACCTGGGTGCTGGCCGTCGCCGCGGTGTGCGAGCTGGCGCGGGTGCGGCGCGAGCAGTGGGCGCGGGAACGCGCGGACCGCGCCCAGGCCGCCCAGCGGCGCGCCGACGCGGAGCGGCTGCGGATCGCCCGCGAACTGCACGACGTGCTCGCGCACAGCATCTCCGTCATCAACGTCCAGGCCGCCGCCGGCCTCGCGCTGCTGGACAGCGATCCCGAGCAGGCCCGCGCGGCGCTCACCACCATCAAGGCGGCCAGCAAGGAGGCGCTCGGCGAGGTGCGCCAGGTCCTCGACACCCTGCGGGCCCCCGGCGCCGCGCCCCGCGCTCCCGCCCCGGGCCTCGGCCGGCTTCCGGAACTGGCCGGACAGGCGGCGGCCGCGGGCTTGAGCGTCGAGGTCGAGGGCGAGCCGCCGCGACTGCCGCCCGGCGCCGACCTCGCGGCCTTCCGCATCGTGCAGGAGGCCCTGACCAACGTCGTCCGGCACTCCGGCTCCCGGCGGGCCCGGGTGCGCTTCGAGCACGAGGGCCGCGAACTGCGGCTGTGGGTCGACGACGACGGGCCGCCGACCGGAGCCGACGCCGGTGGCAGCGGCAACGGGCTGGCCGGTATGCGGGAGAGGGCGGCCGCGCTCGGTGGCACCATCGAGGCGGGCCCCCGCGCCGACGGCGGTTTCCGGGTGCTCGCCGTACTGCCCACGCACGCCGGGGAGGACCAGTGATCCGGGTACTGCTCGCCGACGACCAGTCGCTCGTACGGGCCGGTTTCCGCGCGCTGCTCGACGCGCAGCCGGACATCGAGGTGGCAGGCGAGGCGGCGGACGGCGAGGAGGCCCTGCGCCGGGTGCGCGAACTGCGGCCCGACGTCGTGCTGATGGACATCCGCATGCCGCTGCTCGACGGGCTCGCCGCGACCCGGCGCATCACCGGGGACGGGGACTTGGCCGAGGTCAAGGTGGTCATGCTCACCACCTTCGAACTCGACGAGTACGTCTTCGAGGCGATCCGCTCGGGTGCCTCCGGGTTCCTGGTGAAGGACACCGAGCCGGACGAACTGCTGCGCGCGGTACGGGCGGTGGTCGAGGGTGACGCGCTGCTCTCGCCTGGCGTCACCCGCCGCCTCATCGCCGAGTTCGCGGCCCGCTCCAAGGAGCCCGCGGCAGCCGGCGGCCTCGCCCGGCTCACCGAGCGGGAACGGGAGGTGATGGCGCTGGTCGGCATCGGCCTGTCCAACGACGAGATCGCCCGCCGTCTGGTGGTCAGCCCGCTCACGGCCAAGACCCACGTGAGCCGCACCATGGTGAAACTGGGCGCCCGCGACCGCGCCCAACTCGTCGTCCTCGCCTACGAGTCGGGACTGGTGCGGCCGGGCTGGCTGGGCTGAGAGCCCGGCCTCCGGAACGCGCCGGCGTGCGCCCGGCGGGAGACGGCTCCCGCCGGGCGCACACCTCGAGGCGTTCCCCTAGGGGACCGGCACGCGTTCCGCTTCCGCCTCCTCCACGGTGGACCGGGCGGCGACGATCGACGGCACGCTCCGGCGCGCGCGCATGCCGGTGAGCGTCATCAGCAGCCCGGCGACGGCGATTCCGGTGACCACCATGAAGCCCGGCCGGTAGCTGTCCAGGACGCCCTGCGGGGTGGTGGCGGGCGCGGCCGCGGTCACCACGGCCGTCACGACCGCCAGGAAGATCGCGCCGCCCACCTGCACCGAGGTGTTCAGCAGTCCGGAGACCATGCCCTGCTCGTGGTCCTCGACCCCGTTGGTGGCCTGGATGTTGAGCGAGGGGAAGACCAGTGCGCAGGCCGCGCCGATCAGCAGCATCGACGGCAGGATGACGGCCGCGTAGACCGGGTCCAGGTCGACGCGCAGGAACAGCGCGTATCCGGCGACCATCAGGGCGAAGCCGGTCGCGATCAGCCGCTGGGTGCCGAACCGGTCGACGATCGCCCCGACCTTCGTCGAGGAGATCGCCACCAGCGCGCCCGCCGGCAGGAAGGCGAGCGCCGTGTGCAGCGCCGACCAGCCGAGCAGCGACTGCATGTAGAGGGTGGTCAGGAACTGGAAGCCGACGTAGGAGCCGAAGAAGGCCACCGCGCCGAGCTGGGCCCGGACCTGGCTGCCGGAGCGCAGCACTCCGAGCCGGATCAGCGGGCTCGGCGAGCGCCGTTCGACGAGGACGAACGCGGTCAGCAGGACGGCCACGGCCAGGAAGGACAGCAGCGTGCGGGCCGTGGTCCAGCCCGCCTCCGGGGCCTGGACCACGGTGAAGACCAGCAACAGCATCGACGCGGTGCCGAGGACGGCGCCCGGGATGTCGTAGCCGCCGTGGTTCTCCTCGCGGGCGCTGCGGGGCAGCAGCCGGAGGCCGGCGAGGAGGGCGAGCACCGCGATCGGCGCGGGCAGCAGCATGGTGAGGCGCCAACTGGCCTCGGTGAGCAGGCCGGACAGGACCAGGCCCATGGAGAACCCGGTGGCGGCGCAGGTGGTGTAGATGGAGAGCGCGCGGTTGCGCAGCGGGCCCTCGGGGAACGTCGTGGTGATGATCGACAGGCCCGCCGGGGCCGTGAAGGCCGCGCTGAGCCCCTTGACGAAGCGGCTGGCGATCAGCAGCGGACCCGAGTCCACGAGCCCGCCGAGCAGCGAGGCCAGCGCGAAGACGCCGAGCGCCACCAGGAACACCCGGCGCCGGCCCAGCAGGTCGGCGGTGCGGCCGCCGAGCAGGAGCAGCCCGCCGTACCCCAGGATGTAGCCGCTGACGATCCATTGCAGCGTCGACGTGGACAGATGGAGATCGGCGCCGATGGACGGCAGCGCGACGCCGACCATGGACACGTCGAGCGCGTCCAGGAACATCGCGGCGCAGAGCACCAGCAGGGTGCCCCACAGCCGGGGAGTCCAGCGTCCCTCGGCGGCGGGGGTGGTGAGCGGAGAGGTCATGCGGCGAGACTACATGCACGCGCATGGAATGCAAGCGCATTTAATTACGATGCAACAATCGCGATTCTCTGCTACGGTGCGCCCATGACGGGGAAGAACGCCGAGCACGCGCTCGTGGAGCAGTGGCGGGACATCCTGTCCCTGCATGCCCGCACCCAGTGCGAGCTGGACCGGGCCCTGCACGGACACGGCCTGTGCGCCAGTGACTTCGAGGTGCTCGACGTGCTCGCCGAGGGCACGGCGGCGGACGGCGGCTGCGCCTACCGCGTGCAGGAGATCGCCGAGCGGGTCCATCTCAGCCAGAGCGCGCTGTCCCGTCTGATCGGCCGCCTCGAGAAGGACGGTCTGGTGTGCCGGGCCATGTGCGAGGAGGACCGGCGCGGGGTCCGCGTGGTCCTCACGGCCAAGGGGCGCGCACTGCACGACGAGGTGCGGCCCGTGCAGCGCGCGGTGCTCTGCCGGATGCTGGCCGAATCCGGCTGACCCGGCGTCAGATCCCGGAGGTCTCCCGCCACAGCGCCGCGAGCGCGTGGTCGCCCGTCACGTCCGGCAGTGGCGCCCGGTTCCACAGCGCCAGGTACAGCCGCTCGGCCGTTCCGGTCAGTTCGGCGTCCGGCTCCGCGTCCGCGCCCCGCGAGGTCACCGGCGGCTGGTCGGACAGCCTTACGGTCCACACGGCGTCCGGGCCCGCGTCCACCGCGCGCACCCGCAGCACACGCGGCCGCTCGGTGCGGACCCGGCTCCGCGGCCGGGCGTGGAACCCGCGCAGCAGCTCGTCGACACCGTCCGCGGCGAATCCCGCGGACACCGGTGACGCCTGCCCGCCCCGGGCCGTCTCCGCGTCGTGACGGTGGACGGCCGTCTCATGGGCCTGCCGGCGGGTCCAGAACGTCAGCGGCGACGGGCAGGGCGCCGGGTGGAAGGTCCAGCAGTCCAGGTCGGCCGGAGCGCCGGCCAGCGTCTCGACCAGCCGGCGGTGGCTGTCCCGGTACCAGGCCACCAGCTCGGCCCCGTCCAGGTCCGGGCCGTCGGGTAGGGGGCGCGGCGCGGTGTGCCCGTCGGCGGCGATCGCGGCGGCCCACCGGTGCACGGCGCCCGTGTGCCGCAGCAGGTCCCGCACCGTCCACGCCGGGCACGTCGGCACCTTGGCGTCCGTGCCCGCCGACTCGGCGGCCGCGGCCAGCAGCCGGCCCTCCCGGTCCAGCGCATGAAGGAACTCGGCAGTCTCCATGGCGGCGAGTCTGCCCCATGGAGCGCCCTCGAAGGGACCGGTTTTCCCGGCCCGCGTACCTGTGGGGCGAGGGGTGAACGGTGTCCGCGGGTCCGGCGCCGCCGCGCTCAGCCGCTCAGCTTCCGCCGGGTCGTCGCCCCGATGGCCGCGGCGACCGCGGCCAGGGCGGCCACGCTGGTGAGCGCGGTGGGCAGGGAGAACCAGTCCGCCATGAAGCCGATCGCGGGCGGCCCGAGGAGCATGCCGCCGTAGCCCAGGGTGGAGGCGACGGCCACACCGGACGGGCCGGCCAGCGCGCCCGCCCGTTCCACCGCGACCGGGAAGAGGTTGGCGAGGCCGAGCCCGGTGACGGCGAAGCCGAGCAGCGCCGCCCACACGGAGGGCGCGAGCGAACCGAGCAGCATGCCGGCGGCCGCGGTGGTGCCACCGGCGATCACGGTGCCTGCCCGGCCGAGGCGTTCCAGCAGGGCCGTCCCGGTCAGGCGCCCGATGGTCATGGCGAGCGCGAAGAGCGAGTAGCCCGCGGCCGCGGTGCCGGCGGACGCCGTGAGGTCCTGCTGGAGGTGCAGGGCGCCCCAGTCCGCCATGGCGCCCTCGCCGTAGGCGGTGCACAGCGCGATCAGCCCGAAGACGACGACCACGACGCGTGTCCTGCCGTCCGGCCGCCGCGCGCCGTTCCCGGGCTCCGGGTTCCCGCGCTCCGGCGGGACCGGCGCCTCGTGCCGCAGCAGGGCGGGCCCGGCGACGGCGGTGACCAGCAGTCCGATGAGGGTGATGCCCAGCAGGTGCCGGGTGGGGGAGAGGGCGCCGGCCACCAGTCCGCCGAGGCCCGCGCCGATCATCCCGCCGAGGCTGAAGGCCGCGTGGAAACTGGGCATGATCGGTCTGCGCAGCGCGGCCACCAGGTCGACGGCGGCGCTGTTGAACGCCACGTTGACCCCGCCGTAGGCCGCTCCGAAAAGCAGCAGGACGGCGCCCAGCGTCAGCGGTGAGTGGGTGAGGGGCGGCAGCGCGACGCTCAGGGCGAGGACGGTCATGCACACCACCGTCACCGGATGGCTGCCGAAGCGCCGGCAGAGCCGGCCGGTCAGGGTCATGGTGAGGACGGCCCCCGCGGAGACTCCGAGCAGGGCGAGTCCGAGGGCGCCGGCGGAGGCGTGCGTCCGTTCCTTGATGTCGGGGATGCGGACGACCCAGCCGGCGAAGACGAAACCGTCCAGGGCGAAGAAGGCCGTGATCGCGGCGCGGAGGCGCGTGAGCCCGTGACCCGGCACGACGCTGTGCGTTCGGGTTTTGTTTATTTGCGGCACAAAAGCAGGCTACGGGCGTCCGTCGAGTCGGTGCAAGGGCCAACGGTCGTCCCGGCGTCGGTCGCGACCTGTGCGGGCAGCGATAGTAGCCATGTACATAGTAGCCATGTACCCTATCGGTCGTGACTGACGGTTCACCGGGCCCGACGCCCGGTTTCCTGGTGTGGCGGCTCGCCAACAAGTGGCGCGTCGCGGTCGATCGCGCGGTGGCTCCACTGGGCCTCACCCACGCCCAGTACTCACTCGTCGCGTCGCTGCACGGCATGCAGCGCGCGGGTGAGCGGCCCAGTCAGCGCAGGCTGGCCGACCACACCGGCCTGGAGGCGCTGTACGTCTCGAAGCTGGCGCGCGCCCTGGAGTCGGCCGGCCTGATCGAGCGCACCCGTGACCCCCGCGATCCGCGCGCCGTGCAACTCGCCCTCACCGGGCCGGGGCAGGCCGTGACGCGTCAGGCCATCGCGGTGGTCCAGGACCTGCTTCAGCAGTTGCTGGAGCCGCTGGGCGGCCTCGACGCGGCCCGGACGCGCGCGTTCACAGCCGAGTTGACCACCCTGCTCGACGCACCTCTCGCTCCATCCGCACCGATCGACGAGAACACTCAGGGGACACGACCATGACCACCACCGCACCCTCCGCCGACGCCCGCGCCCTGGGCCTGGCCCACTACGCCGCCCGAGGCGTCCTGGAGCACGTCCTCGCCCGGCACGGCCTCACGTTCCAGCAGCAGCTGGCCCTGCGCGCCGCCGTCACCGCCGACGCCCCGCGCACGCCGGACGAACTGGTCCGCGAGGTCCAGGACTCCCTCAAGGCCGATGCGGCCGGCATCCGCGCGACTTTCGACGAACTACGGGCCAGGGGACTGCTCGTCGCGGACGGCGCGCAGCTTCACCCCACGGACGCGGGGCACGCGCTGCTCGCCGTCGTCGGGGCGGAGACCGCCCCCGTCTCCGCCCGCATCTGGGGCGGGATCCCCGCCGAGGACCTCGCCGCCGCCGGCCGCGTCCTCGCCCTGGTCACCGAGCGCGCCAACGCGGAGCTCGCGGCACTGAAGTGACGGGCCGCCGGCGTGGCGTCGGGCGCGGAGCTCCGGGCGTGCGGATCGGCCCGCGGCCGCCCCGGCCACCGGGACGAAGCCGGCCGGTCGCCGGGACCGCATCCGCGTCACCGCCGGGGCGTGGTCGGCGCCGGTGGTGCTCGCGGAGATCTCCGGCGGATCCCGCTTCCCGCGGGTACCCGTCTCGTCACGCGAAGCGGCGTTCCGGGCGTCGTTGGGGCGTCAACGCGGCCGCCGGGGAACACAGTTGCCCGGCGACGCCTCACCGGCAGGCCGGGCCCTCGGCCGCCCCGGCCACCCTGTGGTGCCGGCAACGGCCGTGACAGAGGCCGCGCCACGAGGCGGCCGTCCGCGCGGGCGGGGACGGAAGGGCCGAAACCGAAGCGGATACAGGTCGGTTAATGCTTGCGCACCGGCTGGTTGCCGAGGGGTGAGCAAGTCATGATGGCGTCATGACGTTGGCCTCGCGCGCGCTCGCGCAATTGGCGACCTGGCCGGACCTGAGACGAGCCGTCCCGAGCTGTGGCACGGGGGAGGCGGTCGACTCGGCCGAGGGTGAGATCGTCCACTTCCACTCCGACCGGGACGTCGACCTGCGGCTGACCGACCGGGCCGTCCAGCGGTTCGCCAAGGACCTCAAGGCCTCGGGCGCGGTCCGCATCGTGCCGGGCTCCCCGTGGGTCACCCTCCGGCTCGACGCCGCCAGCGACGTCGATCTGCTGCTGACCCTGGTGAGCGTGGCGCTGCAGGCCCGGCAGTCCTGGCCGGACCCGGAGGGCCGGCCGGTGTCCGGCTGCAACGACCAGCGCGGCGCCGGATTCGTGAAGGCCGACCTCAGCGGGTACTGAGCCCGCCGCCCGCGCCGGACCTCGACGGGCACACAGGTCCGGCGGGTGTCCGGCGCGCCCTCGCGCGGTGCGTCACACCGCCAGGACCCGGATGCCCGCCTCCTCGAAGCGGTGCACGGTGTCCTGGGGTGCCGCCGTGTCCGTGACGAGGGTGTCCACCTGCTCCGCCGCGCAGATCCGGGCGAAGGCGCGCCGGCCCAGCTTGCTGGAGTCGGCGGCCACGACCACCCGCTCGGCGCGTTCGCACAGCAGCCGGTTGATCGCGGCCTCCGCCTCGTCGTGCGCCGCCGCGCCGTGCGTGACGTCGAACGCGACCACGCCGAGCACCGCCACGTCCAGCGTGATCTGGCCCAGCACCCCGTCCGCGAGGGGGCCGATGAGCTCGTACGACTGCGGCCGCGCGACCCCGCCGGTCACCACGATCTTGAACTGGGGCCGCACCGCCAGCTCGTTGGCGATGTTCAGCGCGTTGGTGACGACGGTCAGGGCGGGTGAGCCGGAGCCCAGATCGCCGCGCACGGCGAGCGCGCGGGCCACCTCGGTGGTGGTGGTGCCGCCGGTCAGCCCGACCGCCTCGCCCGGCGCCACGAGCTCCGCCACCGCCTTGGCGATCCGCTGCTTCTCGGAGGCGCGGCGGGCCGTCTTGTAGCGCAACGGCAGCTCGTACGACACCCCGTGCACCACCGCCCCGCCCCGGGTGCGCACCAGCATCTGCTGCTCGGCGAGCTGGTCGAGGTCCCGGCGGATCGTGGCCGCCGACACCTCCAGCTCGGCCGCCGCCTCCTCGACCTCCAGCCGGCCGCGCTCCACGAGCAGTTCCAGCAGCGCCTTCCAGCGGGCGTCCCGGGACATCCGCGGCCTCCGTTCTCCGTCTCCCCGGCGACCCTAGCGCACCTCGCCCACGGCCCAGATGCTTGATTGTGCTCGAAAGACCGCTATATCTTGCAAGAACAATCAGCAAGGAGGGTGTGGCATGAGCCATGTCGAGGACGAGCTGAACAGTCAGCCCGAGTGCTGGACACGCGCGGCCGAGGAGGCGGGGCGGCAGGGCGCCGCGCTGCCGGCGCCGGGCGAGCGGGTCGCGATCGTCGGATGCGGCACCTCGTACTTCATGGCGCAGGCGGTGGCCGTCCTGCGCGAGAGCGCCGGGCACGGGGAGACGGACGCCTTCGCCGCCTCCGAGTTCCCGCCGGGACGCTCCTACGACCGGGTCGTCGCCCTCACCCGCTCCGGCACCACCACCGAAGTGCTGGAACTGCTAGGGCGGTTGCGGGGCGGCACCAGGACGACGGCGATCACCGCCGACCCCGCCACCCCGGTGATGTCGGCCGCCGACGACCTCGTCGTGCTGGACTTCGCCGACGAACGCTCCGTCGTCCAGACCCGGTTCGCCACCACCGCGCTCACCCTGCTGCGCGCCCACCTCGGACTGCACACCGCGGTCGTGGTCGCCGACGCCCGCACGGCCCTGGCGAGTCCCCTGCCCGAAAGGCTGGTCGACCGCACGCAGTTCACATTCCTAGGACGCGGCTGGACCGTGGGTCTCGCGAACGAGGCCGCCCTGAAGATGCGGGAGGCCTCGCTGTCCTGGACCGAGGCCTACCCGGCGATGGAGTACCGGCACGGGCCGATCAGCGTCACCACCGAGGGCACCGCCACCTGGATGCTCGGCGAGGCACCCGCCGGCCTCGCCGAACAGGTGCGCGACACGGGCGGTTCGTGGATCGCCGGCACCCTCGACCCGCTCGCCGAACTGGTCCGCGTCCAGCGCCTCGCGGTCGCCGTCGCCGCCCGGCGGGGCCTCGACCCCGACCTCCCGCGCCACCTCACCCGCTCGGTGATCCTCGCCTCCTGACCCGCGCTTCCGGAAGGGAGACGAGCCGTGCCCCTCGCGACCACCGGCGAGCTGGTGACCCACGCCGCCGAAAACCGTTCCGCCGTCGCCGCGTTCAACATCATCACCCTGGAACACGTCGAAGCCGTCATCGCCGGCGCCGAATCCACCGGCGCCCCCGTGATCCTCCAGGTCAGCGAGAACGCGGTGAAGTTCCGCTACGGACGGCTCCTGCCGCTGGCCCGCGCCGCCGTCGCCGCCGCCGAACGCGCCGACGTGCCCGTCGCGCTCCACCTCGACCACGTCCAGAGCGACGACCTGCTGCGCCAGGCGCCCGGCGCCGGGTTCGGCTCGGTGATGTACGACGCCGCCCACCTGCCCTACGCCGACAACCTCGCCGCGACCCGGGCGGCCGCCGACTGGGCGCACGCCCGGCACCTGTGGATCGAGGCCGAGCTGGGACAGATCGGCGGCAAGGACGGCCGGGCCCCGCTGGACGCCCACGCGCCGGGGGCGCGCACCGACCCCGCCCAGGCGGACGACTTCGTCGCCGGCACCGGGGTCGACGCGCTCGCCGTGGCCATCGGCAGCGCCCACGCGATGACCACCCGCACCGCGGCCCTGGACCACGCCCTGCTCGGCCGGCTGTCCGCCGCGCTGTCCGTACCCCTGGTCCTGCACGGCTCCTCGGGCGTGCCGGACCACGGTCTGGTGGCCGCGGTCGCCGGCGGCATCGCCAAGGTCAACGTCGGCACCGCCCTCAACGCGGCGATGACCGGCGCGATCAGGGACTTCCTGGCCGCCCATCCGGATGCCGTCGACTCCCGCAAGTACCTGCACGTGGGCAGGGACGCCATGGCCCGGGAGGTGGCCCGGATCATCGACGTCCTGGCCGGCGGCCGGACCGCGCCCCCCGCGGATCAGGTGGTCAGCCCCGCTTGACGGCCTTCAGCACCACGAACTTCGGGTCGCTCGCCACCAGCCCGCTGTTGCCGAACAGCCGCTTCAGCTTGACGTGGTAGCCCAGATGCCGGTTGCCGATCACCCACAGCTCGCCGCCGGGGCGCAGCGCCCGCTTCGCCCCGGTGAACATCCGCCAGGCCGTCGCGTCGGTGGTCGCCTGGTGGGAGTGGAACGGAGGGTTGTTCAGCACGAGGTCCACGCTGCCGGGCGCCACCCCGGCCAGGCCGTCCCCGACCCGGAACTCCGCGTGCCCGGGAACCCCGTTGGCCTTGTACGTCGCCTCGGCGGACGCCACGGCCTGGAACGACTCGTCCACGAACAGCACTTCGGCCGCCGGGTCGGCCAGCGCCATCGCCGTACCGACCACACCGTTGCCGCAGCCGAGGTCCGCCACCCGCCCGGCGCCCGGTCCGGCCGGCAGGTGCCGCAGGAAGAAGCGGGTGCCGATGTCGAGCCGGTCGGCGCAGAAGACCCCCGCGTGGTTGACGACCGGGCGCCCGGAAACCGCCCCGACATCCTCGGGGAGGTCGTAGCCGTACGGCCACGGGTTGGCGGGCCGCTCCAGGGCCGGGTCCGGGGAGCAGAGGATCAGCCGGGCCTTCTGCCGGGCCAGCGAGGTCCGGGTCGGCCCGAGGATCCGCTCGAACAGGTTCAGCGTGGAGGTGTGGATCTCCTTCACCATCCCCGTGCCGACCACCACGGTGCCCGCGTGCACGGCGGGTGCGAGCCGCAGCAGCTGGTCCTCCAGCAGGGCCAGGCTCTTCGGCACCCGCACGAGCAGCACGTCCACCCGCTCCGGCGGCTGATCCTGGGTGGTCAGCAGCCGCACGGCACCGGGTTCGACGCCCGCCCGGGCCAGGTTCGCCCGCGTCGCCTCCTGGCTGAGGAAGGAGTCGGTGATCTGCGTCGGCCGGTGCCGGGCGAGCGCCGTGACCAGCGCGCCCCAGCGGTCGCCGACCACCACGACCGTGCCCGTCAGCGGCACCCCCTCCTCGGCCAGGTGCCGCAGCAGGTACGCGTCGGAGGCGTCCCAGGCGCGCAGCGGGTCGCGGGGATCATCGGGGAAGCGGGACAGCTCGAGCTCGCCCCATGGCGTCGTCATACGGTCGTTCATCGCGCTCCAGGCTAGCCGAGCCGCAGCTCACGACCGTTCGTGCAGGATGGAAGGTATGGATGGCATGGATGCGGAGCTGTTCGCCAGGGAGCCGACGCGGGTCGCGCCGGGCGCCGTGCACGTCCCCGGCTGGCTGCCCGCCGAGCGCCAGCGCGCGCTGCTCACCTCCTGCCGCGAGTGGGCCCGGCCACCGGCCGGCCTGCGCACCGTCCGCACACCCGGCGGCGGCACGATGAGCGCCCGGCAGGTCTGCCTCGGCCGGCACTGGTACCCGTACGGCTACGCCCCCACCGCCGTCGACGGCGACGGGGCGCCCGTGAAGCCGTTCCCGCCCTGGCTGGACGAGCTGGCCCGGGAGGCCGTGACCGACGCGCTCGGCCCGCGCGCGCTCCCGGCCGAGCCGTACGACATCGCCCTGATCAACTTCTACGACGGCGACGCCCGCATGGGCATGCACCGCGACGCCGACGAGCGGTCGGACGCGCCGGTGGTGTCGCTGAGTCTGGGCGACACCTGCGTCTTCCGGTTCGGCAACACCGAGACCCGCACCCGGCCGTACACGGACGTCGAGCTGCGCGGCGGCGACCTGTTCGTGTTCGGCGGGCCGTCCCGCCTCGCCTTCCACGGGGTGCCGCGCGTGCGTCCGGGGACGGCGCCGCCGGAACTGGGCCTGACCGGGCGGCTGAACATCACCCTGCGGGTCGGTGGTCGGTAGCCCCGGGGCAGGCCATCACGGCTGCGGATCATGGGAGACTCCCCTCATGACCGGCAAGGCGGACCCCCGTAAGGCGGGGGAAGGGACCACCCCCAGGGCGCGGCTGGACCGGGGGCGCGGTGCGCTCGGACCCGCGCTGGAGCTCGTGCACACCGGGCGGGCGCCGACCCGGGCCGTGCTCACCGCCGAACTCGGGGTGACCCGGGCGACCGCCGGAGCGGTGGCGGCCGAGCTGGAGGCGCTCGGGCTGATCCGGGTGAACGCCCGGCCCGGCGCGGCGGCCGGTTCCCAGGGTCGCCCCTCGCACCGCCTGGAGGTCGCCGAGGACGGCCCGGTGGTGCTCGCCGCGCAGGTCCACGCCGACGGCTTCCGGGCCGCGCTGGTGGGCCTCGGCGGGCGGATCGTGGCGACCGCGCCCGGCTGCGAGACCGTCGACGCGGACCCCGCGAAGGTGCTCGGCTCGGTCGTCGAGGCGGGCGCCGGACTCCTGCGCACGACCGGCCGCCGCTGCGTGGGCGCCGGGCTCGCCGTGCCCTCCGCCGTCGCCGAACCCGACGGCCTCGCCCTCAACCCGCTCCACCTGGCCTGGCCGGTGGGCGCACCGGTCCGCCGCATCTTCGCCGAGTGCGTGCGGGACGCCGGCATCACCGGCCCCGCCTTCGCGGCCAACGACGTCAACCTCGCCGCGCTCGCCGAGCACCGGCACGGCGCCGGCCGGGGCGCCCGGGACCTGCTGTGCGTGGCCACCGGGCACCGGGGCGTGGGCGGCGCACTCGTCCTCGACGGCCGCCTGCACACCGGGAGTTCGGGCCTCGCCCTGGAGGTCGGGCACCTCACCGTCAACCCGGAGGGCCGCCCCTGCCACTGCGGCAGCCGCGGCTGCCTCGACGTGGAGACGGACCCGCTGGCGCTGCTCGTCGAGGCGGGCCGCGACCCGGGCCCCGAGGTCTCCCTGCTCCAGCAGGCCAACGACATGCTGCGCGAGCAGTACACCGACCCGGCCGTGCGCACCGCCGCCGAGACCCTGATCGACCGCCTCGGACTGGGCCTGGCCGGTCTGGTCAACATCCTCAACCCCGACCGCATCATCCTCGGCGGACTGCACCGCACCCTGCTCGACACCGACCCCGGACGCCTGCGCGCGGTGGTCGCCGACCGCAGTCTGTGGGGCCAGAGCGGCGGCGTGCCGGTCCTGGCCTGCACCCTGGACCACAACAGCCTGGTCGGCGCGGCCGAGCTGGCCTGGCAGCCGGTGCTGGACGATCCGCTGGCGGCGCTGTGACGCGGGCGGGCCGGGTGGAACTGCTGGACGCCCCGCGCATCCGGCTCGTCGAGACCGCCGTGCCCGAACTGTCCCTCGCGCACCGGTCGGCCATGGACCGCCGGTGGGAGGAGGCGGTCCGGGCCAATCCGGCGCTCTTCGACGGTCCGGTGGCCGCGCTGACGGGCCTGGAGCGGGACGGGCGGGACGGTCTTGTGCTCTGGTGGGCCCGGGCCACGTACCGGTACCGCGCCCTGCGGGGGGTACCGGACGCGCCCAAGTGCTCCTCCCTGTTCGTCTCCGTGGTGCAGCCGTCCGACGACGGGCGTCTGGTGGTGGGGCGGATGGCCGCCTCGACGTCGGCGCCGGGCCGCTGGCAGCTTCCCGGCGGGACGGTCGAACCACCGGACGAGGGAGCCGAACTGGACGTCGACGGGCTGCGCCGGCACGCGGCCCGCGAGCTGTCCGAGGAGACCGGCTCCGGCATGCCGGCCGAGGCCCTCACCCTGTGGCTGACCACTCGGGGCGCGGGCGGCGGCGTCGGCGTCATGTTCCTCGCCCCGCCGTGCCCCGGCCGGGAACTGCGCGAGCGGTACGCGCGGCTGGTGACCACGGAGACCGGCGAGGGCCGCGAGCCCGAGTTCGACCGGATCGAACTGATCCGCCCGCCGGCCGGCCTGGACGGGCTGGAGGGCCCGCGCGTCGACTACCTGGAACCGGTCCTCCGTCACTACGCGGACGCCTCGGCCTGAGCCGCGGGCACCGGTCCGGCCCGGCGACCCGGCCGCCCCGGGCGGTGGAAACCGCACGCCCGCGCGCGTCCGGTGTCTGCGTCCGGCGTCTGCGTCTGCGTCGGACGGCCGGTTCCCCGCCGCGGCAGGGACAGACCTGCACCAGGGCCTCGCCGCACGGCGCGCGGTACGTGCACTCGGACCGAGCGGATCCGGGCCGGATCGTGCGCCGCGAGCGCTGCGCTCCCGCGGCGCTCGATGCGGGCGCGCGTCTCCCGTGCCATGAGCGTCTCGTCTCCCCGGGTCGCGGACCGGCGGTGCCGCGCTCTTCGTCGTCCTGGCGGCGGCCCCCACCGGAACCCCCCTCCGGCCGGGGACCCGCGCGATCGGGCCGCGACCGTGCCCGGGGCGGCGTACGGCATCTCCCTCGGCGTACTCCCGCGGAGGTACACGCACTGCCGCCGGCCGCACGACGACCCGGACCCCCCTGCGGAGGGAGTCTCGTGCCATCACCCGACGAACCGAGACGACGACGGAGACGAACGAGATGCAGACCCTGGCGAACTGGGACGGCGGGCCCGGCCCGTGGATCCTCTTCTTCCCCCTGATCTGGGCGGCCGTCGTGATCGGTGCCGTCACCTTCCTGCGCCGCACCGGCCTGCGGGGGAGGGGCCCGTGGCGGCCGGTGACCGGTGGCCGCCCGGCGGGTGACGCGCCGCTCGCGGTACTCGGCCGCCGCTTCGCCGCCGGTGAGATCGACGAGGACGAGTACTGGCGCCGGATGTCCGTCCTGGAGGAGCACTTCGGCCGCAAGGACGGTGCTGCCTGAGGACCGTGACGGCGGGCGCGCGGAAGGCGGCCCGCGTGGCCGGCGCGGCGAGGACGTGGACGGCGGCCACGGCGACGGTGCGAGGGGCGCGACACCGGGAACGCGCTCGGCGACCCCTCGCGCCCCGCCCCGTCCGTACGTCGTGGTGGCGTCGTGGTGGCGTCACCGCCCGGTCAGCCGGGAACGGCCGACCGGGCGGGAGCGGATGCCACGGCCGAGGCATGCGCCACGGCGGGGGCGGGGGCGGGGGCGGGGGCGGGGGCGGGGGCCGCGGGGACCGGTGTGGGCGCCGCGGTGACGGGTGCGGGAGCCGGGGCGACCGGTGTGGCCGCCACCGGGGCCGGCCGTGCCTCGGTGAGCCGGGGCGCGGGGCGCCGCTCGGCCGCGGGCCGGGGCGAGCGGGCCGGCCGGCGGACCGCAGCGGACGGCGCGGGCAGGGTGAACCACACGACCTTGCCGTCGTCGCCCTCGGGGCGGGCTCCCCAGCTCTCGCTCATCGCGGCCACCATCGCCAGCCCTCGGCCGCAGGTGGCCAGCGGGACCAGGTCCAGTGCCTCGACGGCGTCGGCGACCACGGGGAGGCGGGGATCGTGGTCGCGCACCGAGACCGTGAGCCGGTCGACCAGCAGTTCCAGCTCGACGGTGCACGACTTGTCCGGCCGGGCGTGCCGGTGGACGTTGCTGAGCAACTCGGTCACACCGAGCGCGGCCCGGTCTATCAACGGGTCCATGTGCCAGTAGCGCAGTTGCGCAGATACGATTCTGCGGACCTGGCCGATCCGCGACGGCAGGGCTTGGAGCTCCACCGTGCAGTGCCTGCTTGAGTGACTGATCACGGCTGCGACTCCCCGATGTGAGGTCCGGAGGAACCGGAGGAAACACGGAGAACAAACGGATCCAGCAGGGTGCTTGCGTCCAAACGTCCGCCTGCTGTGAGGGCCGGCGGGCTGGTTCGCAGCGTTATCGCCGGTAAACCCAGAGTGACGTGAGACCAGCGTGACGCAGCGGATGCGCTCCCGCAACTCGCCACCGTCGGTTGCCGGTCAGCCGCCACGACCGGCCGCGCGGCGCACCGCTTCGATGAACCGCCGGGCCGCCGGCGGCCCCGGCTCGCCCGGCGCGGGGTCGTGCTCACCCAGCGTCAGCGAGTACCGCTTGCCGTTGAGGTCCGCGTGCGCCCGGGCCTCCGGGGCGAACCACGGCCTGGAGGCGCGTACCGCCTGCACCGGCGCGCTGTCGATCTCGCTGCCGTAGCTGGTGAGCAACTCCACCCGGCCGTCGCTGATCCGGACCTGCCCGGCCCGGGTGAGCGAACGCAGCCGTTTGCCGATCCGCACGCCCTTGGCCGTGAACTCCGGCTCCGCCATGTCCTGCCGCCCCCTTGTGCGCGTCCTTCGCCGCGGTGCCGGACCGCGTGGGTCCGGATCGGCCCGTCCGGTCGTGCCGGTCCGGGCCGGCGCGGTGTCGTGCTCCAGTGTGCGCCGCTGTCCGGGACGATCGTCCCGTTCGGTGCAGTCTGCCCCGGCGAGGTCGGGAGCACCAGTGCGCAGGGGGCGCGCGCGAAGGGCGCCCGGAGCACTCCCGCCAATGCGCCCCGGGGCGCCTCGCGCTGCTGTGCCCCAGCGTTCCTTTGAGTGGCCCAAAGATGCGTTTATGCAGGTGAGGCGAGGTGTGCAAGGTGCCTATGATGCGAGGTGCCGGCCGCAGGAGGCGCCGTCGGCGCCCAGCGTAAGGAGCCCCGCCGTGAGCACCACCCCACAGACCGGCACCACCGGCACCACCCTGGACGTCGACCGCAGCGACGCCGCCTACCGAGCCTGGCTGAAAGACGCCGTCCGCAAGGTGCAGGCCGACGCCAACCGCTCGGCGGACACGCATCTGCTGCGCTTCCCGCTGCCCGAGCGGTGGGGCATCGACCTGTACCTGAAGGACGAGTCGACGCACCCCACGGGCAGCCTCAAGCACCGGCTCGCCCGCTCCCTGTTCCTGTACGGCCTGTGCAATGGCTGGATCCGGCCGGACCGCCCGGTGATCGAGGCGTCCAGTGGCTCCACGGCCGTCTCCGAGGCGTACTTCGCGAAGCTGGTCGGCGTGCCCTTCATCGCCGTCATGCCACGCACGACGAGCGCCGAGAAGTGCCGTCTGATCGAGTTCCACGGCGGACAGTGCCACTTCGTGGACGACTCCCGGAAGATGTACGAGGAGTCCGCCCGCCTCGCGGTGGAGACCGGTGGCCACTACATGGACCAGTTCACCTACGCCGAGCGGGCCACCGACTGGCGCGGCAACAACAACATCGCCGAATCGATCTTCCGCCAGCTGGAGTTGGAGCGTTTCCCGGAGCCCGCCTGGATCGTCGCCACGGCGGGCACCGGCGGTACCTCGGCGACCCTCGCGCGCTATGTGCACTACATGCAGTACGACACCCGCATCTGTGTCGCCGACCCCGACAACTCCTGTTTCTTCGAGGGCTGGACCACCGGCGATCCGGACGTCACCTGCGACTGCGGCTCCCGGATCGAGGGCATCGGCCGGCCGCGCATGGAGCCGAGCTTCGTGCCCGGCGCGATCGACCGGATGATGAAGGTCCCGGACGCCGCCAGCGTGGCCGCCGTACGCGCCCTGGAGCGGGCCATCGGCCGCAAGGCGGGCGGCTCGACGGGCACCGGACTGTGGAGCGCGCTGAAGATAGTCTCCGAGATGGTGGCCGAGGGGCGCACCGGCAGCGTCGTCACTCTGCTGTGCGACCCGGGGGACCGCTACCTGGACAAGTACTACTCCGACTCCTGGCTCGAGGAGCAGGGCCTGGACATCGCCCCGTACACGGCCGCGATCGAGTCGCTGCTGGACACGGGCGTGTGGCCGGACTGAGGGCCGGCCGACGCCCCGTCAGATGTCCTCGTCGTCCTCGGTCTCGCCCGCCACCACCAGCCGGCGCAGGTGCTCGGCGATCTCCGTGCGCGCCTCGGCGGGCAGGCCCGCGTCGGTGACCAGCGTGTCCACCTGCGCCAGTCCGGCGAACGAACTCAGGCCCACCGTGCCCCACTTGGTGTGGTCGGCCACCACCACGACCCGGCGCGCCGACTGCACGAGCCGGCGGTTCGTCTCGGCCTCCGCGAGGTTCGGCGTGGACAGCCCGGCCTCCACCGATATCCCGTGCACGCCGAGGAAGAGCAGATCGAAGTGGAGCGCGGCGATCGCCTGGTCGGCCACCGGGCCCACCAGCGAATCGGACGGGGTGCGCACCCCGCCGGTCAGCACCACCGTCGCCGCGCCCTGCCGCTGCCCCGAGGTGCGCTGCGCCGCGTGGAAGACGTCGGCGACCCGCACCGAGTTCGTCACCACGGTCAGGTCGGGCACCTCCAGCAGGTGCTGCGCGAGCGCGTAGGTCGTCGTACCGCCGGACAGGGCGATCGCCGTGCCCGGAGTGACCAGCCGGGCGGCGGACCGCGCGATGTCCTCCTTCGCGGTCAGCTCCAGCGCCGACTTCGCCTCGAAACCGGGCTCGTGCGTGCTCGCCTCGACCACCGGGACCGCGCC
The DNA here is from genome assembly GCF_053593175.1 of Streptomyces sp. NPDC002386. Taxonomy (NCBI): domain Bacteria; kingdom Bacillati; phylum Actinomycetota; class Actinomycetes; order Kitasatosporales; family Streptomycetaceae; genus Streptomyces; species Streptomyces sp. NPDC002386. The sequence goes on along the minus strand of NZ_JBSFBX010000011.1, from coordinate 271,009 downwards.
GCCGTGCACCTTCTCCAGCATGCCCTGGCGGGCCAGCGCGTCCAGGTCGCGCCGCACGGTCATGTCGGACACGCCGAGCTTGCGGGTCAGTTCGTTGACCCGGACACCGCCCCGGCGCCGGACCTCGTCCAGGATGAGGGCGCGGCGCTGCTCCGCGAGGAGGTTCTGATTCTCACTCACGTACGCTCCGGTCCCTTCGCCGCGATCCGTCGTCCGACCCGCCCGCCGCACCGGCTCCGACCTGGAGTCCAGTGGTCCGGGGTGCACGGGCGTTCCATCCTTTCACGGGACGGCCACGGTCGCGCCACCGCCTTTCCCGACGCGCACATGCCATCGCGGCCCGGGACACGGCCGGGGTACCGGGACCGCTGTCACACGGATCGGGGAGATTGCGTGACGAGAGGTGTACCAGGGCCCGGAAACGGAGAACCTGAAGCCCGCGTGGACAGGTGTCCGGCAGCCGCGTCTCGGGGGAAGTGCTGACAGTGGAACGTGCGCAGGAACGCAGTCCCGGGCCGGCGACGGACGGCTCCGCCTTACGGCCCGCACCGGCGGGCGCCGAGCTGGAACTGCTGGTGCACGGCGTCGGCGGCACCACACCCGAGAAGATGCTCGGTGACCCGCGCACCGTGCGGGTCACCGGCGACGGCACGGCAGCGATCTTCCGGCGCGCCGCCGACGCCGGGGAATGCGCGGCCGCGGACGGACCCCGCGGCGAACCGGTCCAGGAGGCGTACGTCTGGTGCAACCTCACCTCCGGTGACGGCACCCGCGCCCTGTGGCTCCTGCTGCTGCCTTTCATGGTGGTCAACCTCGCCCACTGGATGCGCCCCGCCGCCCACGGCCGCATGCGCACCGTCCGGCTCTACGGCCTCCTCGTGCGGCTGGCCGCCCTCACCCTGACCGTGCTGTTCACGGCCGCCGCCTGTGAGGTCGTCCTCGACCTGGTCGCCTGGCAGTGCGCGGGTGTCGCCGACTGCGCCCGCCGCCACACCTGGCTGGGCTTCCTCTCCCCGGCCGTGGCCGGCGACGCCTGGTGGACCCGGCCGGGCCGCCGCCTCGCGCTCGCCGCGCTGATCCCGGCCGCCCTGACCGCCCTGCTCTGGTACCTCTCGCACCGCACCTGGAACACCTACGAGTCCCACCAGCCGATGGCCCGCGACCCCGAGCCGGAGACCGACACGAGTGCCCTGGCCCGGCCCGGCTTCTGGTACGGGCGCCGCCTGGTGGCCCGGCTGCGCGCCGCCCACACCGCGGCAGGCCTGCTCACGGTCGCCGCCGCCGTCGCCACGCCCACGGCCCGCTTCGACCACCGCCCCGGCGGGCCGGCCGTGCTGAACGCGCTCGGCTGGCTCCTCGCGGCCGCCCTGCTCGGCTGCGCGGCCGCCGTGGTGGCCGTTGTCTGCCGCCGCGGCCGCAGCGAGCGGTGCCCCGACCACCGGCTCGACCGCCACCTCGTGCGCCGCCTGCCGCTCGGCGCCCTCGTCCTGCTGCTGCTCACCCTGGTCCACGCCGGCTGGTCCCGTCCCGGCTGGCGGTCCGCCGGCCGGCTGCCCGGTGACGCCGCCTTCGGCGCCCTCATGCTGACCCAGGGACTGCTCGTCGTCGTCCTCGCCGTCGTCGCCCGCGGCCTGTACCGCCGGCGGCCGGAGCCGCGCGCCGCGGGCCACGGCCTCGGCGGGCCGGCGGTGGCGCTGCTCGCCTGCGCGCTGGGCGGCGTGATGTCCGGCGGCGTCGCACAGCGCGTCGCCGACTGGCTGGACGGCACCCGGTCCCTCCTCGACGGCCCGCCGGTACTGCTGACCTGGCAGGCCTCCGTCATCCCGCCGCTGCTCGTGGTGCTGCTGTTCCTCGCCGCCCACCTGGCCCGGCGCACCGCCCGGCTCGCACGGGCCGAGCGCGACCGGGTACGGCACGAGCATCCCGGCGAGCCCGAGGACCCCGCCCGCACCCGCCGTATCGCCCACGCGCGGGCCATGGCCACGCTCACCGACCGGGCGCCGCTGGTCATCGGTGTGCTCTGCGCCGCCACCCTGGTGCTGGGCGCGGCCGCGCTCGCGGGCGCCCTGGCCACCGGCGAGCCGCCCGAGGGCGCGGCCCGGCGGACGTACGACGTCGTCCGGGCGGCCGCCGAGACCTCGCAGGCGCTGGGCTCCTGGCTGGTCGGCATAGGGTTCCTGCTGTTCGTCACCTGGGGCCGGCGCGCCTACCGGGACGCCTCCGCCCGGCGCACCATCGGCATCCTCTGGGACGTCGGCACCTTCTGGCCGCGCGCCGCCCACCCCTTCGCCCCGCCCTGCTACGCCGAGCGCGCGGTGCCGGACCTGACCTGGCGGATGGCGACCTGGACCGCGCGCACCGGCGGCCGGCTGGTCCTGTCCGGCCACTCCCAGGGCAGCGTGCTGGCCGCGTCCGCCGCCTGGCAGCTCAGCCCGTCGACCCGCAAACGCGTCGCCCTGCTCACCTACGGCTCCCCGCTGGAGCGTCTCTACGGCCGCTGGTTCCCGGCCCACTTCGGTCCGCCCGCGCTGGCCGCACTGCACCGGGACGTCGCCTGCTGGCGCAACCTCCACCGCCCCACCGACCCCATCGGCGGACCCGTCCGGCTGCCCGGCGACTGCGGTCCCGAGGTCGACCACGAGCCCCTGCGCGATCCCCTCGCCTACGGCCGCACCCCCGAGCACCCGCTCCCGGCCCCGGTCCTCGGCCACTCCGACTACCAGGCCGATCCGGCCTTCGCCCGCGAACGGGCCCGTCTCCTGTCCCGCCTGCGCCCGGAGCTGCCCACCCAGCGTCCGCAGAGCCCGGAACCGTGACGCGCGCGGGCTGGACTGCCCCGGTCAGGGCAGCTCGGGTCAGGGCAGCTCGGGCAGGTCCTCGCCGTACAGCAGGGTCAGGTCGTCGGTGCTGGGCTCCGCGAGCTGGGCGACGCGGCTCGCGTGCCGTTCCACCATCGCCTCGAAGGTCTGACGCGCGGTACGGCCGTTGCCGAACGCGGCGCCCTTCGGGATCGCCGTGAAGTACTTCAGCAGCGCCTCCGACGCTCCCGGGGTCAGCCGGTACTCGTGCTCGTCGGCCTGCTGCTCCACGATCCGGAGCAGCTCGTCCGGGCCGTAGTCCCCGAAGGTGATGGTCCGTGAGAAGCGCGAGGCGACACCGGGGTTGACGGAGAGGAAGCGCTCCATCTCGGCCGTGTAGCCGGCGACGATCACCACCACCGCGTCCCGGTGGTCCTCCATCAGCTTCACCAGCGTGTCGATGGCCTCCTTGCCGAAGTCGCGCCCGGCGTCCTCCGGGGAGAGCGCGTACGCCTCGTCGATGAACAGCACACCGCCGTGCGCCCGCTGGAAGGCCTCCTGGGTGCGGATCGCCGTCGAGCCGATGTGCTCACCGACCAGGTCGACCCGGGACACCTCGACCAGATGTCCCTTCTCCAGCACCCCGAGGGAGGCGAGGATCTCGCCGTACAGCCGGGCCACCGTCGTCTTGCCCGTACCGGGGGAGCCGGTGAAGACCAGGTGCCGCTTGACCGAGGCCGCCTTCAGGCCCGCCTGCTGCCGGCGCCGGCCCACCTCGATCATGTCGGTCAGCGCCCGGACCTCCCGCTTGACGCTGTCCAGGCCCACCAGCGCGTCCAGTTCACCGAGCACGTCCTTCGAGGACCGGGCCGGCTGCTCCGGCCCGACCGCGGCGACGGCCGGTTCCGCGTCCAGGGCGCGCTGGCCGGGGATCGCTCCGAGCAGGCCGGCGGAGGAGGGGGCCGCCGACTGCTCGGCCGTCTCGCGCCGGTCCGGCGGCCTCAGGCCGCCGCTCTCGTCGCTGGTGCAGTCCTCCACCACCGGGCCCGTCCCGGAGCCGGCGTCCGGCCCGGCGTCCGCGAACTCGTAACCACCGCGCGCGCACCGCTCCGTGCGGCACTTGCGCAACGTCGTGCGGCATCCGTCGATCACGTGGAATCCGTAGCCGCCGCTGCCGCTGACCCGGCAGTTCACGAAGGTGCCCCGGCCGCCGGCGGAGACGTAGAAGCCCGCCTCGGCGGGGGAGTCGACGGTGCACCGCTCGACGGTGGGGTCGGCGCCCTTGGTGACGATCACCCCGGTCTGGGTGCCGTCCACCGTGCAGTTGGCGAGGTTGCCGCCGCTGCCGTGGTCGCGGAACCAGGCGCCGGTGGCCGCGTCCCGGATCCGGCAGTCGTCGAGCTGTGCGGTCGCGCCGTCGCTCACCGACACCGCCGTGTTGCGGACCTGGTACAGATCGCTGTCCACGACGTCCGCGCGCGAGCCGCGGTCCAGCACGAACAGCGCGTCCGGCACGTCGTGCACCCGGCAGGCGTCGAGCACCGCGGTGGCGCCGTCGCTCACCCACACCGCCGGGTAGTCACCTGTGCTGTCGAAGATCTCGCACTGGTTGGCGTCGACCCGGGTGCCCGGGTCCCACACCGAAAGGCCGTTGCGGCCGAACTGCCGGACCGTCGTCCTGGTCAGCGTGAGCACCGAGCGGGAACGCAGGTCGATCGCGTTCTCCGGGACGTCGTGGATCCTGCAGTCGGCGAGCGTGAGCACCGCGTCCGTGTCCAGCGTGACACCGTCGGCCGTGGTGCGGTGCAGATCGCAGTCGGTGAGATGCGCCGTGGCCCGCCCGGTGACCTGCACCCCGGAGCCCCGGACCTCGTACACCTCGCAACCGACCGCCTCCAGCGCCGAGTTCTCCCCGGTCGCGGTCAGTCCGTTGCCGGCGGCGTGGTGCACGCGGCAGCGCTCCAGCCGAGGATGGGCGCCGCCGTGCACGGAGACCCCCGCCTGCCCCGCCGAGACGACCTCGCACTCCTCGAACACCCCGCCCGCGCCGTCGAGTACGGCGATGCCGATGCCGGCCGGGTTGTCGACGGTGCAGCGACGCACGGTCGGACGCGCCCCGCCCCGCACCTCGATGCCCGCGGCGGACCGGGTGACGACGCGCACGTCCCTCAGCTCGGGCGTGCCCTCCTCCACCAGCAGGGCGGGCGCGGCGCCGTCCTGGCCCTCCACGTGCAGGTCCTGCACCACCGCGGAGGCCCGGACGGTCAGCGGGACACCGTCCGGCGGCGCGATCCGAACCGAGCCCGGCGCGCCCTCGGGACCCCGCAGGGTCACCGGCCGCCGCACGACCAGGTTCTCCCGGTAGGTGCCGGGGGCGATGGTGAGGACGTCGCCGTCGGCGGCGGCCTCCAGGGCTGCGGCGAGCGAAGCGTACTCACCCGTGCGGCGACGCCACCGCGAAGTACCGCTGTGCGTCACCTGGACCGTGCCCTGTGCCATGGCGTTGCCGTGCCCCCACCTCGTAGTACGCGGGTTTTGGTGCCGAATGCGAGTCGGCCGCTCCACCGTAGCGTGCGCGCGGGTGGTGGGATGACCAGAGCGGGAAGGCCGTCAGCTGCCGGTGCCCGCCTTGCCCCAGTCCGGACCCGCCCGGTCCCAGGCCCGGTCCCAACGCGCGTACCGGCGGCGGACCATGCGCCACACGATCAGCCGCCGCCCGCATTCGACCAGGCCCGCCGTGAGCAACGCGGCGCCCAGGCCCGCCAGTACGGCGTGCGTGGTCGCCGTGGGGGAGTCCAGCGGGCGTGTCGTGACACGGCCGTGCCGGTCCGTCCAGAGCGCGAAGCGGTCGCCGGGGTGCGGCGATCCGAGCTTCGCCAGTGCCGGTCCGCGCCGGTGGCCGCCACCCGGTGCCGGCCAGTCCGCGAGGACCCTGCTGTGGGCGTCCCCCACGGCGCTGGTGTCGGGGTCGGTCTCCACCGGGGCGCCGCCGAGTCTTCGCACCACGGTCGCCGTGACGAGGTGACGTTCGTGCTGCTGCTCCCGCGCGGAGCGCTGCAGGGAGTCCTGAGCCGTCGTCCCGACCAGGACGCCGGTCACCGGAGCGGCCACGGCGATCAGCACCAGTGCCGCCAGGGCCACCCAGGCCTCGGTCAGATCGGTCGCACGGCGCAGCGGATTCCGCCGCCAGCGCCACAGTCCTTTGATGGCCCGCACGTCCCCCACCCCCTTCCGCTCCTCGGCGGTCCCCCCGAGGAGCCGCCCGCCCCCGCGTCCGGGCCGGGGGCGAGTGGCCTCACCCCCGGCCCGGACCGTTCACGCAATCCTCATGGTGTCCCAACGACCGGTCCCCGCGCCGGGGTTCCCGGGAGTCACGACAGCACCCGGACCGGGTCGCCCACCCGGATGGTGCCGGGCGCGAGCGGCACCAGGTTCTGGCCGAACAGCAGCCGGCCGCCGACCTTGCGGTGCCGGGCGAGGGTGCGCAGGGGCTCGCGGCCGCGCCGGGCGGTGTCCTGGTCGGTCGTGGTCACCACGCAGCGCGCACAGGGCTTGGCGACCCGGAAGTCCACCCCGCCGATCGAGAGGCCGGACCAGTCGTCCTCCGCCCACGGCTCGGTGCCCTCGACGACCACGCTCGGCCGGAAGCGGTTCATCGGAAGCGGGCCCTCGTCGGCGTGATCGCCCCGCGCCACCAGTTCGTTCAGGGCGTCGAGGGAGGCGACGGAGGTGACGAGCAGGGGATAGCCGTCGGCGAAGCTCACGGTCTCGCCCGGTCGCGCGTACTCGGGGTCCAGCGGGCGGCGGGACGCCGGATCGTCCATGTGGACCAGCCGGACACCGGCGCCCAGATGGCCGGAACACCACATATGGGCGGAGTCGGACGCCGGGACCGCCGTCACCTCCGTGCCGAAGACGCTCACCGGCACCGTGGCGGCCGGTTCCGGGACCGCGACCTCCAGCGGTTCACGTCCGGGTGCGGACAGCCGAACGCCGCCGCCGGGCAAGGGCTCGGCGGCGGCGAGTGCGAGACGCGGCTGTTCGCGCTGTGTGACGACCTTTCCCCCGTCGTCGATCAGTGTCCAGCGTCGGTCCCCGGCCGGCCCCCAGGGCTCCACCACGGCCTCCCGGGGCGAGACGCCCCGGAACGCCTTGACCGGATAGACGTGGATCGACCGCAGTCGCGCGTTCCCCATGAGGCCATCGTGCCAGGTGGCAGCGGCGGCCGGGGGTGCGGGTCAGTAGCCCCGGTACTGCTGGTTGTTGTACGGGTCCTGGTACGGAGCCGCGGCCGGCCGCGGGGCGGCGGGGCGCATGGCCTCGTACCCGGTGCCGCCGGCCATCGGGCGCTGCTGCTGCGGCGCCTGCGGACCCGGGTAACCGCGCGGCGCGCTCGCCTGCTGCGGGATGTACGCCGTGGGCGCCTGCTGCAGCGGGGCGGGGTGCTGCGCCTGCGGGTAGCCGTAGGCGGGGGCCTGGTGCGACGGACCGGCCGGGAGGGCGGGCAGCGCCGACGGCAGCGCGGGCAGGCTGCTGCCCGTGTCGTACGCGGCGGGGACCCGGATCGGGGCGATCTGCGGGGTACCCCGCTCGGCCACGAGGGAGTCGTAGATCGGGGTGTCCGGGAAGGAGGCGGAGTAGTAGCCGCCGCCATAAGTGGAGCGGGGGGAGGTCATGGCACATAAGTTAAGCCCACGATGTGCTGGTTGGGGAGACCGATAAGAGGGTTGTTTTCCGTGTCGGCAGTGACGCGGGATCCCCAATCCGAGCGAACTCGGCAAAAATGGACGCCGATCAGGGTTTGGATCGTGTAAAAGCCGAGTTCCTGATGGGTTACCGGCGGTTGACAGGCGATCTTCGCCGCTCGTCCTGTGCGGCTCATGTGCGTCCGCCGTCCCCGGGAATAGGTTGGGCGGGTAGCGATCATCCGGGGTGCCCGGGAACGTCCGGGGCGCACGCCGACACGCGATGGGGGCGGACATGACAATGACGAAAGGATCGAACGCGCCGGTGCCGACCACGGCCCTGCGCGTCGAACTGGGCTGGCGACCGGGGCCCTCGGTACCCGACGCGGACGCCTCCGCGCTGCTGCTCGCGGCCGGAAAGGTCCGCTCCGACGGGGACTTCGTCTTCTACAACCAGCCCGCGCACCCCTCGGGCGCGGTCCGGCACCAGGGCAAGCGGACCACCGGTGAGCGGGTCACCGACACTCTCCTCGTCGACCTCGCGCGCGTGGAGAGCGGGATCGACCGGATCGTCCTCGCGGCCTCGTCCGACGGCGGGACGTTCGGGCAGGTGCCCGGCCTCTACGTCGAGGTGACCGAGGACGGCGGCGGCGCGGTGGTCGCCCGCTTCGACAGCCCCGGAGCGACCTCCGAGACCGCCTTCGTGCTCGGCGAGTTCTACCGGCGCCAGGGCGGCTGGAAGTTCCGCGCCGTCGGCCAGGGCTACAGCAGCGGACTCGAGGGACTGGCAACGGACTTCGGCATCACCGTCGACGAACCGCAGCGGCACGCCGCGCCGTCCGCACCCCCTGCCCCGCCCGCGACGCCGCCCGTCCGGCCCGCCGCACCGCCGCCCCCGCCCGCCGCGCCGCCGGTGACGATGCCGCCGCCGGTCACCGCGTCGGTCCCGCTGCCGCCGCCCCCGGCCGCCGCGACCGCGCCGGTCCGCCTCTCCAAAGTCACCCTCACCAAGGCCGCCCCGTCCGTCTCGCTGGCCAAGCAGGGCGGTACATCGGGAGCCATGCGGGTCAACCTGAACTGGCAGGTGCGCAAGCAGTTCCCTGGCCGGCGGGGCCGCTGGGGCGGCGGCCAGGGCGACGTCGACCTCGACCTGTGCGCCCTGTACGAACTCGCCGACGGACGCAAGGGCGTCGTACAGGCCCTCGGCAACGCCTTCGGATCGCTGAACCGTCCGCCGTACATCCACCTGGACGGCGACGACCGCACCGGCGCGGTCGCCGACGGCGAGAACCTCACCGTCAACCTCGACCACAAACAGGACTTCCGGCGCATCCTGGTCTTCGTCACCATCTACGAGGGCGCCGCGTCCTTCGCCGACCTGCACGCCACGGTCACCCTCCAGCCGCAGCACGGCGCCCCGATCGACTTCTCCCTGGACGAGTGCACCGTCCCGTCCACGGTCTGCGCGCTCGCCCTGATCACCCACGCGGGCGGCGACCTCGTCGTCCAGCGCGAGGCCCGGTACCTGGTGCCCGACCGGGGAATGAGCCCGCAGCGGACCATAGACCGCGCCTACGGCTGGGGCATGAACTGGACACCCGGCCGCAAGTGAAATCAGCCCTCGTCGGGCCGCACCTCCGGACGCGCGTAGGTGCGGCCCTTCCAGGCCGCACCCCGCCCCCGGTAGTGCTGCACAGCCGAGTCCACCGTCATCAGGAGATAGAGGAGAGCGGTGAAGGGCAGCAGCGGCGCGAGCCACGGCGGCTGCCGGTGGTAGCGCAGCATCGGCAGGTACGTCCCCGCCATCACCGCCCACGCCAGCGCGCCCGCCGCCGCCGTGGCCGCACTGCCCGCGGCCGCCCCCGCCACCACGGCCGCGGGCGGCACCAGGTACACGAGGGCGAGCCCGGCGACCGTGCCGAACAGCAGCGGCGGGCTGTGCCGCAACTGGGCGTAGGCACTGCGCGAGACCATCCGCCACAGATCGCGCAGCCGGGGGTAGGGCCGCACGCTGTCCACCCGGTCGGCCAGCCCCAGCCACACATGACCATCGGCACGCTTCACCGCGCGCGCGAGGGCGACGTCGTCGATCACCGCGTGCCGGATGGCGTCCGGGATCCCCGCCCGCTCGGCCATGTCCGCGCGCAGCAGCACGCAGCCGCCCGCGGCGGCCGCCGTACGCGACCCCCGCCGGCCGATCCGGCGGAACGGGTAGAGCTGCGCGAAGAAGTAGACGAACGCGGGCACCACGAGCCGCTCCCACAGGCTCGCCACCCGCAGCCGCGCCATCTGCGACACCACGTCGAAACCGCCCGTACGGGCCGCCGCCACCAGCTCCCGCAGGCTGTCCGGCGCGTGCGCGATGTCGGCGTCCGTCAGGAGCAGGTACTCGGGGTCACGCGCGCGTGCCAGGGCGATCCCGTGCCGCACCGCCCAGAGCTTGCCCGTCCAGCCCGCCGGCGGCTCGCCGGGGGAGGCCACCGTGAGCGGCAGCCCTCCGTGCCGGCGGGACAGCTCCCGGGCCACCTCCGCGGTGCCGTCCGTGCTCCCGTCGTCCACCAGGACGATCCCGGCGCGCCCCGGATAGTCCTGGGCGAGCAGCGACGGCAGACTCGCCGGCAGCACCGCGGCCTCGTCCCGGGCCGGCACCACGACGCACACCGACGGCCAGTCACCGGAACCGCCGCGCGGCGGCAGCCGGACGTCCGTGCGCCAGAAGAAGCCCTGGCACAGCAGCAGCCAGCACCAGGCGGCGAGGGAGGCGACGGCGATCCACAGAAGGGCGCTCACGGGCGCAGTCTGCCCCACCCGACCGGCCGATCGGAGCCCATCGTCTATCGTGGCCGGGTGAAGATCGCGCTCATGGACTCCGGAATCGGCCTGCTGGCGGCCACCGCCGCGGTACGGCGCCTGCGGCCCGACGCGGACCTCGTCCTCTCCCTCGACCCCGACGGCATGCCCTGGGGGCCGCGCACCACCGAGGACCTCACCTCACGAGCCCTGGCCGTCGCCGACGCCGCCGCGGCCCACCGTCCGGACGCCCTGATCATCGGCTGCAACACCGCCACCGTGCACGCGCTGCCCGCCCTGCGTGCCCGTCTGGAGCCCGGCATCCCGGTGATCGGCACGGTCCCGGCGATCAAGCCGGCCGTCGCCGGCGGCGGCCCGGTCGCCATCTGGGCCACGCCCGCCACCACCGGCAGCCCCTACCAGCGCGGTCTCATCGAGGAGTTCGCCGACGGCGTCCGGGTCACCGAGGTGCCCTGCTGGGGGCTGGCCGAGGCCGTGGAACACGCGGACGAGGCGGCCATCGACACCGCCGTCGCCGCCGCGGCCGCGCTGACCCCGGACGACGTCACGACCGTCGTCCTCGGCTGCACCCACTACGAACTGGTGGCGGACCGGATCCGCGCCGCCGTACGGAACGGAAGCCCCACCCCGCTCGCCCTGCACGGCTCCGCCGGGGCGGTCGCCGCCCAGGCCCTGCGCCGCCTCGGCGAACAGCCCACCCCCGAGGTCCCGGCCGACGGCACGCTGACGGTGCTGCTCAGCGGCCGCGAGGGCGCGCTGCCCGCGGCCGCGCTGCTCTACCCCGAGGGACGGCTGCTGCCGTCGGCCGGGCCGCTCGCCGACCGGCACTGACCCCTCACCCGGGCCGCACCCGGCCGGTGTCCGGGCGGCCCGGAGGAGTCACCCTCCGCGAGCCGGTAGCCGCGCACCGAAACCTGAGTAACCTCGTATCCATGAGCGAGCACCGCCACGCCGAGGACGCCTCGCACCCCGACGTCTGGACCGGACGCGCCACCAACCGGGTCCAGTGGCTGCTGGCGCTGGTGGGCGCCGCCTGCATGGCGCTCGGCATCGAGCTGGCCGTGGAGTCCGCCTGGACCTCCGGCGTCGCCGCGCTGGCGATGTCCGTCGTCGGCTGCATCGCGGCCGGCCTGCTGGTCCTCTTCGGCACGCTGGCCTTCGTGCACGTCGACCTGAAGCTGGAGAAGGACTGCCTGGAGGTGCGCTGCGGCCACATCGGCGTGCCGCGCCGCCGCATCCCGCTCTCCGAGGTCGCCGGAGCCGACTTCGCCGCCCTCGTCACCCCCTGCCACTGGGGCGGCTGGGGCTACCGCTGGCGCCCCGAGAAGGGCACCGCGGTCGTCGTCCGGCGCGGCGAGGGCATCGTGCTCCGGCTGTGGGACGGCCACACCTTCACGATCACCGTGGACAACGCGGAGTCCGCGGTCCGCGCCATCAGGGCCCGGCTGCGGGCCATCACGCCGGGCACCATCAGCTGACACCCGGCCGGCTCCGCCCGTGCCGATCCGCTACGGCTGCGTGCCGTCCCCGGTCCACGGCCGTGCCGTCGCCCACCCCGCCAGCAGACCGGCGCCCGCCGTCACCGTGGTGAAGCTGAGCGCGTTGCCGACCGCGGCGAGCACCGCGACCGCGGTCAGCGCCGCGCCCGCCGTGAGGGCCACCGGGGTGGAGCGCGGCGAGCGCCACAGGGCGTGCAGTATCCAGCCGTGCACGGCGACCAGCAGCAGGACTCCGATCAGGCCCTGCTCGGCCGCCTGCTGGAGCGGGGCCGAGTGCGGTCCGCCGCCGGCCGGTGCTCCCGGTGGACCGGCCGCCGCGAACTCGCCGAACCGGCCGGGGCCGACGCCGAGCAGGGTGTCGTGGCCCGCCAGCCGCGCGGCCTCCCGCCACAGCCCGAGCCGGCTCTCGGTGAACCGGCTCCGCAGGGCCCCGGTGAGACCGGCGGGCAGCGCGTCCGCCCCGGCCGCCCAGACCGCCGCCGCGGGCGCGGCCGCCGCGAGGGCCAGCCCGGCGATCCCGGCGCCCCGGCAGGGCATCGCGCCCGCCGCGAGCGAGCACAGCAGGACGGCCGCGCCGGCCGCGCAGCCGGCGGCCGAGTCCGTCGCGGCACCGGTCAGCGCGATGCCCGCGGCCAGCAGCCGAAGACCGATCCGGGTCGCCGGCCGACGCGCCGACCAGGCGGCGCAGCAGGCCGCGCCGGTGGCCAGCGCCAGTACGGCCGCGGTGGCACCGGCGTGCCCGAGGGGGACGGCGTACCGGGCGCCGGGGGAGAGGCCGGGCAGCACCAGCGGCAGCGCCCCTCCCACGACCGCACCGGCCGCCGGCGCGGCCACCGGCAGCAGCGACCCGGAGATGCGCCCCGCGGCATAGCCCGCGGCCACGGCGAGCACCGCGAGCAGCACGCCCTCGGGCCGCCCCTCGTGGGCCGCCGCCGTGATCAGCGACCAGGCGGCGCACGACCCGAGGAGGATCATGCCCACCCCGTCAGAAACGTTTCGTCCGGTCTCCCGGCAGTCGGCGCCGTAGTCGCCGGCCGCGGCTTCCGTTCCCCTCGACCCCACCCCGTAGCCCCTCGTACCCAGGTCCCCCGACCTGTGGCGGTCCCCGGCGGCGCGCACCGGGACCCGGCCGCACCGCTGGGGCTGGGCACACGGTAACGGCTGACGGCCGCTTTGTGGACGAGTCGCGCGGCAGGACGTGACCGGTGACGGGGCGCCGGAGGCGGCCGGGACGTCCTGGACGGCGCTGTCGGCATCGAGGGGGGCCGCCGTAGACTCCCCGGGTGACCGTCACCGCAACTTCCGTGGACCAGTCCGACCAGCTCAGGCCGCCCGCCGCGCAAGCGGCGCGCGGCGGCCGGCTCCTGCGGCTGGTCCCGGCCGCCGTCTCCGCCCTGTGCGGAGTGCTGCTCTACGTCAGCTTCCCGCCGCGCACCCTGTGGTGGCTGGCCCTGCCCGCCTTCGCCGGCTTCGCCTGGGTGCTGCGCGGCCGCGGCTGGAAGGCGGCCCTCGGCCTCGGCTACCTCTTCGGGCTCGGCTTCCTGCTGCCGTTGCTGGTGTGGACGGGGGTGGAGGTCGGTCCCGGACCCTGGCTCGCGCTCGTCGCCATCGAGGCGATCTTCGTGGCGCTGGTCGGCGTCGGCGTGGGCGCGCTGTCGAGACTGCCGGCCTGGCCCGTGTGGGCGGCCGCCCTGTGGATCGCCGGAGAGGCGGTCCGCGCGCGCGTGCCCTTCCGCGGCTTCCCCTGGGGCAAGATCGCCTTCGGCCAGGCGGACGGCGTCTTCCTGCCGCTCGCCGCGGTGGGCGGCACCCCGGTGCTCGGCTTCGCCGTCGTGCTGTGCGGGTTCGGCCTGTTCGAGGCCGGGCGTCTGATCGCCGAGCGGCGCCGCACCCGGACCCTGCGGCGCGGGGCGGCGGCCGCCGCCCTGCTGAGCGTCGCCGTCCCGGTCGCCGGAGCGGTCGCCGCCCGGCCCCTGGTGAGCGACAAGGCACAGGACGGCAGCGCGACCGTCGCGGTCATCCAGGGCAACGTCCCCCGCTCCGGTCTGGAGTTCAGCGCCCAGCGCCGGGCCGTGCTCGACCACCACGTGAAGGAGACGCTCGAGCTCGCCGCCGACATCAAGGCGGGCAAGGCCGCGAAGCCCGACTACGTACTGTGGCCGGAGAACTCCTCCGACATCGACCCCTTCACCAACCCGGACGCGGCCGCCGTCATCGACGAGGCGGCCAGGGCCGTCGGGGTGCCGATCTCGGTCGGCGGGGTCGTGGAGAAGGACGGCAGGCTGCTCAACGAGCAGATCCTGTGGGACCCGGTCAAGGGACCGACCCAGACCTACGACAAGCGGCAGGTGCAGCCGTTCGGCGAGTACCTTCCGCTGCGCGGCCTGGTCGGCGCGATCAACAAGGACTGGACCGGCATGGTCCGCCAGGACTTCAGCCGGGGCAGCGAGCCGGGCGTCTTCGACTTCGGCGGTGCCCGGGTCGGCCTCGCCACCTGCTACGAGGCCGCCTTCGACTGGGCGGTCCGGGACACCGTCACGCACGGCGCCGAGATGATCTCGGTGCCCAGCAACAACGCCACCTTCGACCGCAGCGAGATGACCTACCAGCAGCTCGCCATGTCCCGCGTCCGTGCCGTCGAGCACAGCCGGACCGTGACCGTGCCGGTCACCAGCGGCGTCAGCGCGATCATCATGCCGGACGGCAGGATCACCCGGAGGACCGGCATGTTCGTGCCCGCCTACCTCGTGCAGAAGGTGCCGCTGCGCACCTCCGAGACGCCCGCGACCCGGCTCGGCATCCTGCCGGAGATGGCCCTGGTGCTGATCGCCGCCGGCGGCCTCGGCTGGGCGATCGGTTCCGGTGTGCGCGCCCGGCGCGCCGGTGAGGCGTAGCCGTACGACGGCCGTACGTCCCCTGACATGCGCGGGAGCCGCGGACCGGCCCGTTAGGGTCGGTCCATGGCTACTCCTGACTTCATCCGCACCCTCCGGGCCAGCGCCGGTCAGCAGCTGCTGTGGCTCCCCGGGGTCACCGCGATCGTCTTCGACGACGACGGCAGAGTGCTGCTGGGCCGGCGGTCCGACACCCGCAGGTGGTCGGTGATCGGGGGCATCCCGGACCCGGGCGAGCAGCCCGCGGCCTGCGCGGTGCGGGAGGTGTTCGAGGAGACGGCGGTGACGTGCGTCCCCGAGCGGGTCGTCCTCGTCCAGGCCCTGGAGCCGGTCACCTACACCAACGGGGACGTCTGCCAGTACATGGACATCACCTTCCGCTGCCGTGCCGTCGGCGGCGAGGCCCGCGTCAACGACGACGAGTCACTGGAGGTCGGCTGGTTCACGGTGGACGCGCTGCCGGACCTCAACGAGTTCGGGCGCCACCGGATCAAGCAGGCCATGTCCGAGGCACCCACATGGTTCGACCCTATGACTAATAGCTGAAGTGTGGGTGGTCACCACATGTGGTGAGGGGTGGGCCCCGCCTATCGTCGGCTCATGACCACGTCCAGCCCGCCACCGGCCGCCCAGCCCACCGCCCCGCACCCCTCCCTCGACCTCGGCGGCCGCACCGCCCTCGTCACCGGCGCCGCCAGCGGCATCGGGCGCGCCTGCGCGCTGCGGCTCGCGGCCGCCGGCGCCGAGGTGAGAGCCGTCGACCGGGACGCGGCGGGCCTCGCCGAGCTGGCGGAACTCGCCCAGCGGGCCGGTGACCTCCCGGGCTCGGTCGTACCCCACGCCCTGGACCTCACCGACCTCGACGCCGCCGAGCGCGTCGCCGCCGGCACCGACGTCCTGGTCAACAACGCCGGACTGCAACTGGTGCGTCCGCTGGAGGAGTTCCCGCCCGAGGTCTTCCACACCGTGCTGACCGTGATGCTGGAGGCGCCGTTCCGGCTCATCCGGGGCGCCCTTCCGCACATGTACGCGCAGGGGTGGGGGCGGATCGTCAACGTGTCCTCGGTGCACGGACTGCGCGCCTCGGCCTTCAAGTCCGCCTACGTGGCCGCCAAGCACGGCCTCGAGGGACTGTCCAAGACGGCCGCGCTGGAAGGCGCCCCGCACGGGGTGACCTCCAACTGCGTGAATCCCGCCTACGTGCGGACCCCCCTGGTCGAGAAGCAGATCGCCGACCAGGCGCAGGCCCACGGCATCCCCGAGGAACGCGTCCTGTCCGAGATCCTGCTGAAGGACAGCGCCGTCCAGCGGCTCATCGAACCCGAGGAGGTGGCCGACGCCGTGGCGTACCTGTGCGGCCCGCAGGCCTCCTTCGTCACCGGCACCTCCCTCGTCCTCGACGGCGGGTGGACGGCCCACTGAACGGTCCTGCGCCGCCGGGCCCCGGAGTTCTCCACGGGCCCGGCAGGCCGGGCCGCCGATGCGGAATCCTGTGACCATGTCTCGCGATCACGTCCAGCCGGCCGGAACCCCCGCCTCCGAGGGCGCCCCGGGGGTGCCCGACGACGGCGCGGGCGCCCCCTACCTCGAGCTGCTGGCCCGCGACGCCCCGGTGGAGGCCTACGAGCAGCCGGTGCTGCTCGCCCGCGCCGAGGGACAGCCGGCCGACCGGGTCGCCGCGCTGGAGCGGGCCAAGCTGCTCGCCCTGCGGGTCCGCTCCGAACTGGAGGGGCGCCGCCGCCGCGAGGCCGAACTGTCGGCGCTGTTCGAGACCGCCCACGACCTGGCCGGACTCCGGGACCTGGACGCCGTCCTGCAGGCCATCGTGCAGCGCGCCCGGTCCCTGCTGGGCACGGACGTCGCCTACCTCAGCCTCAACGACCCGGCACGCGGCGACACCTACATGCGGGTGACCGAGGGCTCCGTGGCCGCCCGCTTCCAGCAACTGCGGCTCGGCATGGGCGAGGGGCTCGGCGGGCTGGTCGCCCAGACCGCGCGGCCGTACGTCACCGACGACTACTTCAAGGACGCCCGCTTCCAGCACACCCGCGCCATCGACGCCGGCGTCGAGGACGAGGGCCTGATCGCCATCC
The DNA here is from genome assembly GCF_053593175.1 of Streptomyces sp. NPDC002386. Lineage (NCBI taxonomy): Bacteria > Bacillati > Actinomycetota > Actinomycetes > Kitasatosporales > Streptomycetaceae > Streptomyces > Streptomyces sp. NPDC002386. The sequence continues at coordinate 254,229 of NZ_JBSFBX010000011.1, read as the reverse complement.
TCGGCGTGCCGCTGATGCTCGGCCCGAACGTCATCGGCGTCCTCTTCGCCGCCGACCGGCGCGCCCGCGTCTTCGAACGCGGGCAGATCGCCCTGCTCGGCTCCTTCGCCGCGCTCGCCGCGGCCGCCATCGACACCGCCAACCTGCTCACCGAGACCCGCTCGGCGCTGGCCGGTCTGGAGCGGGCCAACGAGATCATCCGGGACCGCAGCGCGGTCATCGAGCGCGCCTCCGAGGTGCACGACCGGCTCGCCGAACTGGTGCTGCGCGGCGGCGGGGTCCACGACGTGGCAGCGGCCGTCTCCCAGGTCCTCGACGGAACGGTCGAGTTCACCGAGGCCGGCACGGCGCCGGCCGGGGCCCTGAAGGCCTCCCGGACCGAGGGGCACGCGGTACGGCACCAGGGCGACTGGGTCGCCGCGGTGGTCGCGGGCGGCGAACTCCTCGGCGCGCTCGTGCTGCGCGGCCACCCGGACCTCGACCCGGTCGACCAGCGCACCCTGGAACGCGCGGCGATGGTCACCTCGCTGCTCCTGCTCGCCCGCCGCTCCGCCGCCGAGGCCGAACACCGGGTGCGGGGCGAACTGCTGGACGACCTCCTGGACGCGCGCGAGCGCGACCCGCGCCTGCTGCGTGAACGCGCCGCCCGGCTGCACGCCGACCTGGACGCCACCCATGTCGTCCTCGCCGCCCGGCTCGAGGGGCCGGCCGCCGACGCCGACGACGAGGCGGCCGCCCGGCGGCGCCTGTGGTCGGCCGCCTCCCATCTCGCCGCCACCCGGCACGGCCTGGCCGCCGCCCGGGACGGCGGCACGGTCCTGGTGCTCCCGCTGGCCGCCGGCGACAGCGCCACGGAGCTGGCCCGCCGGACCGCCCGCCACCTCGGCACGGCCGTCCACCAGCCCGTCACCGTCGGCGCCTCCGCGCCGGTCACCGACCTCACCGTCCACCACGACACGGTGGCCGGCGCCTACGCCGAGGGCCGCCGCTGCCTGGACGCGCTGCGCCTGCTGGGCCGCGGCGGGGACGGCGCGGCGGCCGAGGACTTCGGCTTCCTCGGCCTGCTCCTCGCCGGCGACCGGGACGTGGGCGGCTTCGTCGGCCGCACCGTCGGCCCCGTCGTCGACTACGACGAGCGCCGCGGCACGGAACTGCTGCACACCCTGGACGCCTACTTCGCCTGCGGAATGAGCCCCGCCCGCACCAAGGACGCCCTCCATGTGCACGTGAACACGGTCGCCCAGCGGCTGGAGCGCGTGGGCAGGCTGCTGGGCGAGGACTGGCAGACGCCGGCCCGCGCCCTGGAGATCCAGCTCGCCCTGCGGCTGCACCGGCTGGCGGCCCCGGAACGGCACTGACCGGCCCCCGCGAAGGGAGCCGGTCAGTGCGGTGCGCGAGCGGTGCGGCCGGTCAGACGGTGCCCGCCCTGGCCGCCGGGTTCGCGTCGGCGGGCTCACCGTCCCCCGCCTCCACGTCGGCGAGGTCCCGGTGCCGGGTCTCCTTGGCCACACCCACGGCGATCAGGGTGAGCACGGCCGCCGCGATCACGTACAGCGCGATCGGGGTGGAGCTGCCGTAGTCGGCCAGCAGCGCCGTGGCGATCAGCGGGGCGGGCGCACCGGCGGCCACGGAGGCGAACTGGGCGCCGATGGAGGCACCCGAGTACCGCATCCGGGTCGCGAACATCTCGGCGAAGAAGGCCGCCTGGGGCGCGTACATGGCCCCGTGCAGCACCAGCCCGACGGTCACGGCCAGCAGCAGGTACCCGAAGGAACCGGTGTCGACGAGCGCGAAGAACGGGAACATCCACAGCCCGACGCCGGCCGCGCCCAGCAGGTACACGGGCCGCCGCCCGATCCGGTCCGAGAGCGCGCCCCAGGCGGGGATCACGGCGAAGTGCACGGCCGAGGCGATCAGCACGGCGTTCAGCGCGGTCTGCTTCGAGACGCCGGCGGACGTGGTGGCGTAGACGAGGATGAACGCGGTGATGACGTAGTAGCTGATGTTCTCCGCCATGCGGGCGCCCATGGCGACGAGCACGTCCTTCCAGTGGTGGCGCAGCACCGAGACGAGCGGCAGCTTCTCCGGCTCCTCGGTCCGCCGGGTCTCGGCCCGCCGCAGCGCCTCCTTGAAGACGGGGGACTCGTCCACGGAGAGGCGGATCCACAGACCGACCATCACCAGCACACCGGAGAGCAGGAACGGTATCCGCCATCCCCAGGTGCCGAAGGCGTCGTCCGAGAGCACGGCGGTGAGCAGCGACAGCACTCCGGTCGCGAGCAGCTGCCCGGCCGGCGCACCCGTCTGCGGCCACGCGGCCCAGAACCCGCGCCGCCGCGCGTTCCCGTGCTCGGAGACCAGCAGGACGGCGCCGCCCCACTCACCGCCGAGCGCGAATCCCTGCACCAGACGCAGCGTGGTCAGCAGCACCGGAGCGGCGGACCCCACGGTCGCGTGGGTGGGCAGCAGACCGATGGCGAAGGTCGCCCCGCCCATCATCAGCAGGCTCAGCACCAGCAGCTTCTTGCGCCCCAGCCGGTCACCGTAGTGCCCGAACACCAGGGCGCCCAGCGGGCGGGCCGCGAACCCGACGGCATAGGTGAGGAACGACAGCAGTGTTCCGACGAGCGGGTCGGAGTCCGGGAAGAACAGCTTGTTGAACACCAGCGCGGCGGCGGAACCGTACAGGAAGAAGTCGTACCACTCGATGGTGGTGCCGATGAGGCTCGCGGCGACGATGCGGGGAAGGTTCGAAGGAGCGGGTGGGGCGCTTGCGGGCGACGACATCGGCACCACTTCCTGCGTGTGACGGGGGACGTTTGCGTGTCGCCACACCGTAGGAACGAGTGGGTCGTAGGCGTATGTGGTGGGGCACCATAGTTTTCCGTGCCGGTGTGCGTGCGCCGACCATGGAGGACGACATCTCTCGGCCACCCGGGGACACCGGCGGATCACCCGCGGCGCCCGCCTCCGGCTACAGCGGCGCCGGTGAGGAGGCCCCCGCGATCAGCAGACGGGGGGTTCCCGTGCCGTCGGCGGGCACGCTCCACAGGTCGCTGCCGCCCACCCTGCCGTCGGCGGGCAGGGCGTAGGCGAGGGTGCGGTCGTCGAGCCAGGTGGCCTGGTCGTCGACACTGTGGCGCTCCGCCAGCGGCGTCCGGCGCAGGGTGCGCAGATCGAGGACGTACTCGTGCCAGAGCGTGGCGCCGGACAGCACCCGCTTCTTGAAGGCGACCCGGGTGCCGTCGGGGGAGAGCGAGGGGCACTCGACGTTCTCGGCCAGGGTGGTGACCGACCGCCGGGAGAGCGAACCCCGCACCAGATAGGTCTTCCCGGCGGTGTTGAGGGTGGCGTAGAAGGTGTCGTCGTCGGAGGCGAAGGTGACGCCCCAGAAGTTGATGTCCGAGGCGTGGTACGGCTTGCCGTCCCTGACGACCGAGAACTTCTCCAGGCTGGGGACCAGCCGCATGGTGCGGGTGTCCAGGATCGAGGTCCGGGTGGAGAAGAAGGCGGAGGAGTAGGACTCGCCGGAGACGAAGACGGTCCAGGCGGCGTAGCGGCCGCTGGGCGACACCCGGGCCCGGCTGGGCGTGCCCGCCAGCGGGAACTCGCGCCGGGTGCGGAGGTCCGCGTCCAGGAGCAGGGCGCGGTTGCTCTGCTTGAGGACGCCGGGGTCGGACTGGAGGCAGACGCCGGTGCCGGCCGCCGCGTAGAAGCGCGCGCACTTCAGGTCCGAGGCGATCCGCCGGCCGCCGGGGTCGGCCGACGGCACCGACGCGACCGAGGCGCGGTGCGGCCCGGCCGCCGCGTTCACGAACGCCAGGCGGTGCTTCCCGTCGAGCGTCAGCCTGCCCTCGCCCACGGCGGGGCCGCCCGCCCCCGGCCGGTCGGCGCGGTCGGCGCGGGAGGCGGCGTGCAGGACCACACCGGTGCCCAGGCCGGCGAGCAGCAGGACCGCCACGGCGAGTACGAGCAGGCGGCGGTGGAGCGTCGTCATCCGGATCCTTGGGGCTGAGGGGGTCGTCGGGTCCCGCCGGCCGGCCGCAGCACCACGGCCGCGACGGCCGCGCACACCAGCAGGCCGACCGCCGAGCCGGCCAGTGCCGGGCCGTCGCCCCACACCGTCCAGGCCGCGCCGAAGGCCAGCGAACAGCAGAACCGGGCCAGCGCCTGGCTGGTGCCGACGATGGCGAGGCCACTGGCGCGCAGCTCCTCGGGCACGATGCCGGCGAGGGCGGCCGGGAGCACGCCGTCGGTGGCCGCGTAGAACGTGCCGTGCAGGGCGAGCACGGCGGGGGCCAGGACCGGTGTGGCCGGGGCCCACAGCAGCAGGGCGTAGGCCACGAGCAGGCCCACGTGCCCGGCGAGGAACACGGTGCGCCGCCCGATCCGGTCGGCCAGCGCGCCGGCGGGCACGGCGAGCAGCAGGAACACCGCGGCGGTGCCCAGCGGCAGCAGCGTGAACCACTGCTCGCCGATGCCCGCGCGGCGCTGCAGGAGCAGGTAGACGAAGGCGTCGCTGACGGTGGTCAGGCCGAGGAGCGCGGCGCAGCCGGCCAGCGCCCGCAGCCGTGGCAGACGCAGCAGCGCGAGAGCCTCGCGCACCCGGACCGGCGGCCTGCCGTCCGGGCCTTCCGGTGCGTCGGTGCCCGCCTCCCGCCGCCTGCCGGGTACGAACAGCACCAGCACGAGCACGCCGAGCACGGCGACGCAGGCGCTCACCCCGAACACGGCGTCGTAGCCGTCCGCCGCCGCGCGCAGGATGAGGAAGGCCGCGAGCGGGCCGAGCATCGCGCCGGTGGTGTCCATCGCCCGGTGCACGCCGAAGGCCCGGCCCTGGTTCGCGGCCGGCGTGGACAGGGAGATCATCGCGTCGCGCGGGGCGGTGCGCAGGCCCTTGCCGGTGCGCTCCAGGGCGAGGACGGTGCCGAGCGTGCCGATGCTGCCGGCGAGCAGCAGCAGTGGTTTGCAGAGCGCGGACAGGCCGTAGCCGAGTCCGGCCAGCAGCTTGTGGTTGCGCACGCGGTCGGCGAGGTGGCCGCCGGTGAGCTGGACCAGGGCGCTGACGCCGTTGTAGACGCCGTCCAGGGCGCCGAACCCCAGCGGGCTGAAGCCGAGTCGGCTGACCAGGTAGAGCGGCAGGACCGCGGTGACCATCTCCGAGGAGACGTCGGTGATCAGGCTGACCGTGCCGAGCACGAGCACGACCGGGGCGACCCCGCGCCGGGGGCCGCGACCCCGCGCGGTGTCCGCCCGGGCGGGTGTGGAGCGGTCGGTGAGGTACATGATCGGGGACTCCAGGTGCGGTGCGATCAGTTCTGCCGGCTGCTCTCGTCCCGCAGCCAGGTGCCGAAGTCCTCCGCCTCGATGGCCTTCCGGGCGCGCCACCGGGCGACGACCGCCGTGGCGACGAAGACCACGGCACCCGCCAGGAGCCCCGGCTCCGCGCGGACCACGGCCAGCAGATCCGCCCTGCCGGTGCGCGCCGACGCCTCCCGCGGGTCCCGGTGCTTCTCGACCTGGGCGGTGGACACCGCGGCCCGGATCCGCCGTCTGACCAGATCCGGCCAGGTGCGCGGCGGGTGGACCACGACCCGGGCCGCACCGACCACGAGCCTCTCCTCGGGGGCGAACGCCAGGGACGCGGCCAGGTCGTCCGCCATCAGCGGCGGCAGCGCCGCGATCCGGGCGTACCCGGCCTTGGAGACCGCGATGACGCCCCGGCCGAACAGCCCCTCACGCACGGCCGGGAGCCGCTGCCACACGCGGTAGTAGGCCCGCACCGGCCAGGCGCATGCGGCCAGCGGGAGCTGACGTTCGGGCGCGGTGGCGAGGATGCCCGAGGCCTCGTCGGCGAGGGGCCCGGTCAGCGCCCGCACGTCGGCGCCCGTGATCACGACGTCGGCGTCCACGTAGATCCGCGGGAAACCGCGCGCGTGGTCGTCCCCCGCCCGCAGGGCCGCGTGCTTGGAGGGGACCGGGATCTCCACCACCGTTACGCGCGGCCCGCGTTGGGCGGCGATCCGCGCGGTGTCGTCCGTGCAGCCGTTGCACACGACCACGATCTCGGTCTCGTCCCCGGAGGGGTCCGCCAGCAGCGAATCGAGGAGCCGGCCGAGGACGCGCGCCTCGTTGTGCGCCGGGATCACGATGCTCGTCACCCGGGCAGTATGCCGTCGGTGTCGTCATTGCGCCGAGTGTTTCGTCCAACTGTTCCCGCGACTGCGTCCCGTGGTCTAGATTGAGGTCCGCCGGGCCGGTTTGGGAGGGACATCCACACCTGACGCTCAGTCAAGTAGCGGATTCGTAAGCCGGATACGGCACAGGCAACAGCCAACATGCAGGGTTCGCGAGGCGGTTGGGGAACCGCTGACCGCTCCCTGGTTTTCCGGCGTCGATGTGTTGAGGAGACGCACCGGCGCCGTTCCGGCCCTGGCCGCGGACTTGCGACCGTATGTCCGCATCGCTCGGTCAGGGGTAGCCCGCATGTGGTGGGGGGGGCATGACCATTGAGGTCACGCATGAGCAGGTGGTTCTGGATCACAGGAGTCCAGAAGCGCGCCGAAGACCTTGGGAACGGAAGTACCGTTCGGTCCTGTTGGTCGCGGACGGCCTGGCGGCCGTAGCCGCGGCCTTAGTGATCCACGGGGCCTACGGCCGCTGGACGGTGGCCCTGGTGCTGCCGCCGATGTGGATCGTGGCGATGCTGGCGCATCGCTCCTACGACCGGGGCGCCCTGGGCCTGGGAACCGAGGAGTACCTGCGGGTGCTGCGCGGGGCCGTCGCCCTGCCGGCGCTGGCCGCTTGCGCGTACTGGCTGTTCGCACGCGACCTGGGGCTGCTGCACGACATGATCGCGGCCGCGGTACCGGCCGCCGCGATCGCCCTGGCGGTCCGGTACGCGCTCCGCCGCCGGCTGTACCGGCGCTGGGCGCGCGGCCGGGACCGCACCACGACGCTCCTGGTCGGGCCGTCGCGCGGGATCGTCGAACTGGTCGCCGTGCTGCGCAGGCCGGGCGGCGCCAATGAGTTGCAGGTCGCCGGCGTGTGCCTGAGCGACCCGGAGAACGCCGTCGCGATCCGTGAGCTGGGGCTCCCCGTCCTCGGCGGGATCGGCGACATGAACGACGTCGTCCGCGCCATGGGCATCGGCACCGTCGTGGCGCTCCCCGCGCCCGAGTTCGACGCCTCCGTCCTGCGCCGGATGTCCTGGACGGCCGCCGTGCAGGACGTCGACTTCCTGCTGGCACCCGTGCTGACCGACGTGTCCGCCTCCCGGCTGGTGGTACGGCCCACCAACGGGGTCCCGCTGATGCGGATACAGGCACCGAACCTCTCCCGTGCCTCCCGGCTGCCCAAGGACCTGCTGGACCGGGCGCTCGCCGCGGCGCTGCTGGCGGTGCTCCTGGTGCCCATGCTGGTGATCGCCCTGGTCGTCCGGCTGGACAGCACTGGTCCCGCGCTGTTCCGGCAGCGCCGGGTGGGCCGCTACGGAAACCACTTCACCATGCTGAAGTTCCGCACCATGCGGCAGGACTCCGAGGCCCTGCGTGCGGAACTGGAGCACCTCAACCAGAACAGCGACGGTCTGCTGTTCAAGGTGAAGGAGGACCCGCGGATCACCCGGGTCGGCTCGCTGCTGCGCCGCAGCTCGATCGACGAGATCCCGCAGCTCCTCAACGTGGTGCGCGGCCACATGTCGCTGGTCGGCCCCCGCCCCTCGCTGCCCGAGGAGGTCGAGGAGTACACGCCGGACGTCAAACGCCGGCTGCTCGTGAAGCCCGGCCTCACCGGACTGTGGCAGGTGAGCGGCCGTTCCGACCTGCCCTGGGACGAGGCGGTCCGGCTCGACCTCGGATACGTGGACAACTGGTCGATGGGCCTCGACCTGACCATCCTGCTGCGCACCGGGTCCGCCGTGGTGCGCGGAGCGGGGGCCTACTGATGGACCGAAGGAAGAGGAACACAGTGACGCAGACCACGGATCCGCTGGGGGTCGCGGTCGTCGGAGCCGGCTACTGGGGCCCCAACCTGGTACGCAACTTCCAGGCCAGCGAGCGGTTCCGGCTGCGCTGGCTCTGCGACCTCGACGTGGACCGGGCGCAGCGGGTCCTCGGCGGCTACTCGACGGTCCAGGCCACCGCAGACTACGCGGCCGTCCTGGCCGATCCCGCCGTCGCCGCGGTCGCCGTGGCCACCCCCGCCGGGACCCACCTCGACATCGCCCTGGCCGCCCTGCGCGCCGGCAAGCACGTCCTGGTGGAGAAGCCGCTCGCGGCCACCTACGCCGACGGGATGCGCCTGGTCGCCGAGGCGGAGGAGCGCGGCCTCACCCTGATGTGCGACCACACCTACTGCTACACACCCGCCGTGAGCCGCATCCGCGACATGGTCCGCTCCGGCGAACTCGGCGAGATCCACTTCGTCGACTCGGTGCGGATCAACCTCGGCCTCGTCCAGAAGGACATCGACGTCCTGTGGGACCTGGCCCCCCACGACCTGTCGATCCTGGACTTCATCCTCCCCGACGACGTCGAGCCGGTCGCCGTCGCCGCCCACGGGGCCGACCCGATCGGCACGGGACAGGCCTGCGTGGCCTACCTGACGCTCCAGCTCAACACGGGGGCCATCGCCCACGTGCACGTCAACTGGCTCTCCCCGACCAAGGTGCGCACCACCATGGTGGGCGGCTCCAAGCGCACCCTGATCTGGGACGACCTCAACCCGGTGCAGCGCGTCGCGGTCTACGACCGCGGGGTGGACCTGGCCGCGCCGCAGGAGATCGGCGCGGACGAGCGCAGGGAGATGCTCGTCTCCTACCGCTCCGGGGACATGGTCGCCCCCGCGATCGGCGAGAAGGAAGCGCTGCGCAGCATGGTCGACGAGTTCGCCGACGCGATCGGCGGCGGGCGGGCACCGCTGACCGACGGCCGGGCGGGCCTGCGCGTGCTGGACATTCTCGAAGCGGCCTCGCGGAGCCTGGAGTTCCGGGGCGCGGTCGTCGGCCTGCGCGCCGGGCATTGACAGTTCCACCGATGGAGAGGGCACTTCAGTTGAGCAGCGTACGGGGCAAGAAGATCCTGGTCACCGGAGGGGCGGGGACCATCGGGTCCAATCTCGTCGACCTCCTGGCCGAGGGCGGTGCCCGCGAGATCGTCGTGCTGGACAACTTCGTCCGCGGACGGATGGCCAATCTGGCCGGCGCCCTGCGCAGCGGCGTCGTCGAGGTCGTCGAGGGCGACATCCGTGACGCCGCCGCCGTGCGGAAGGCCACCGACGGCGCGGACCTGGTGTTCCACCTCGCCGCGATCCGCATCACGCAGTGCGCGGAGGAGCCCAGGCTCGCCAACGAGGTCATGGTCGACGGCACCTTCAACGTCCTGGAGGCGGCGGTCGAGGCCGGGGTCGGCAAGGTGGTCGCCTCCTCCTCGGCCTCCGTCTACGGCATGGCCGAGGAGTTCCCGACGACCGAACGCCACCACGCCTACAACAACGACACGTTCTACGGCGCGGCCAAGGCCTTCAACGAGGGCATGCTGCGCAGCTTCCACGCCATGTACGGCCTGGACTACGTGGCACTGCGGTACTTCAACGTCTACGGCCCCCGGATGGACATCCACGGCCTCTACACCGAGGTGCTCATCCGCTGGATGGAGCGCATCGAGTCGGGCGAGCCGCCGCTGATCCTCGGCGACGGCAGCCAGACCATGGACTTCGTCGACGTCAGGGACATCGCCAGGGCCAACGTGCTCGCCGCCGAGTCGGATCTTACCGACGAGGTCTTCAACGTCGCGAGCGGCACGGAGACTTCGCTGAAGGAGCTCGCCCAGGGCCTGCTCGACGCGATGGGCGCCGAGGGCCTGGAGCCCGAGCACGGCCCCGCCCGCGCGGTCAACGGGGTGGTCCGGCGGCTCGCGGACACCACGCGCGCCGCCGAGCGGCTCGGCTTCACCGCGCGGATCGACCTGCGCACCGGGCTCAGGGACCTGGTCGACTGGTGGCGCGCGGAGCGCGCCGCGGGGGAGGCCGCCCGGTGAGCGCCGACCGTGTCCCGGTGATGATCCCCTGGCTCGGCGAGGAGGAGGCCCGGGCCGCCTCCGAGGCGGTGCTCTCCGGATGGGTCGCCCAGGGCCCCCGGGTCGCCGCCTTCGAGCGGGCCTTCGCGGAGCGGGTGGGCGCCGAGCACGCCGTCGCGGTCAGCTCGTGCACCACCGCCCTGCACCTGTCCCTGGTCGCGCTCGGCCTCGGGCCGGGCGACGAGGTCGTGGTGCCCTCGCTGTCGTTCATCGCCACCGCCAACGCGGTGCGCTACGTCGGCGCCGAGCCCGTGTTCGCCGACGTCGAGCCCGCCACCGGCAACCTGACCACGGCCACCGTCGACGCCGTCCGCACCCCCCGCACCAGAGCCGTCCTCGCCGTCCACCAGGGCGGCGTACCGGCCGATGTGCACGCCCTGCGGGCCGCCTGCGCCGACTGGGACCTGCCGCTGGTGGAGGACGCGGCCTGCGCCATCGGCTCGACCGTCGGCGGCAAGCCCGTGGGGCACGGAGCGCTGATCGCCGCCTGGTCCTTCCACCCCCGCAAGGTCGTCACCACCGGCGAGGGCGGCATGGTCACCACCGACGACGCCGCGTGGGCCGAGCGCCTGCGCCGGCTGCGCGAGCACGGGATGAACGCCTCGGCGGCCCAGCGCCATGCGAGCAGCAAGCCGGTCCTGGAGAGCTACCTCGAGGTCGGCTACAACTACCGGATGACGGACATCCAGGCCGCGGTCGGCCTGGTCCAGCTCGGCAAACTCGACGCGATGATCGTCCGTCGCCGCGAACTGGCCGCCCGCTACGACCGGTCGCTGCGGGACGTGCCAGGACTCACCCCGGTCCGCGACCCCGGGCACGGGCAGAGCAACTTCCAGTCCTACTGGGTGCTCCTGGACGAGGGCTTCCCCGTCGGCCGGGACGACCTGCTGGCCGCGCTCGCCGATGCCGGAGTCTCCGCCCGGCGCGGGATCATGGCGGCGCACCTCGAACCCGCCTACGCCGGCCACCCCCGCGCGCCGCTCCCGGTCACCGAGCGGATCAGCCGCGACTCGCTGATCCTGCCGCTGTTCCACACGATGACCGAGGCCCAGCAGGACCGCGTCGTGACGGCGCTGCGCGAACAGGCCCGAAGATGACCGGGCTGCTGATCGTCGGCGCCGGCGGCTTCGCCCGGGAGACCGCGCAGGCCGTACGGGACGCGGGCGGCACCGAGCTGCTCGGCCACCTCGACGACGACGCCGCCCTGCACGGAACCGAGGTGGACGGCGTCCCCGTCCTCGGCGGCTGCGACCTGGTCCACGACCTGGACCGGGCCCGCGTGGTCGTCTGCGTGGGCAACCCGCGGGACTACGCGTCCCGCGCCCGGCTCGTCGGCAGGCTCGGTCTGCCCGCGGACCGCTACGCCACCGTGGTCCACCCGACCGCCTCGGTGTCGAGGTCGTCCGAGGTGGGCCCCGGGTCGGTCCTGCTCGCGCACTGCGCGCTGACCGCCGCCGTGCGGGTGGGCGCGCACGTCGCGGTGATGCCGCAGGCCGTCCTCACCCACGACGACGTCGTCGGGGACTTCGCGACCATCGCGTCCGGCGTCCGCATCGGCGGGGGCGCACGGGTGGAGCGGGGCGCCTATCTGGGCTCCGGCGCCCTGATCAGGGAAGGCACGACGGTCGGCGCCTGGTCGCTGATCGGGATGGGGAGCGCCGTGCTCGGCGATGTGCCGCCGGGCGAGGTCTGGGTGGGGAGCCCGGCCCGGCGGCTGCGCGCGGCGGACACGCCCGCACTCGACCAACTCGCCTCGCGCAAAGACGACTTCGCGACGCACGCACTGGGGGGACCAGTCACATGAACCAGATTCCGCTCGTGGACCTCAAGGCGGCCCACGAGGAGGTCGCCGACGAGGTACGGGCCGGCTTCGAACGTGTCCTGGCGGGCACCGCGTTCATCGGCGGCGAGGAGGTCCGCCTGTTCGAGCGCGAGTACGCGGACTTCGGCGGCGTCGCGCACTGCGCCGGTGTCGCCAACGGCACCGACGCCGTCGAACTCGCCCTGCGCGCCAGTGGGGTGGGACCCGGCGACGAGGTCGTGGTGCCCGCCAACACCTTCATCGCCACCGCGGGCGCGGTGGCCCGCACCGGGGCGCGGCCGGTCCTCGCCGACTGCCTGCCCGACACCTACCTGCTCGACCCGGGGGCCGCGCTGGACGCGGTCGGCCCCGCCACCCGCGCGGTCGTCCCGGTCCACCTCTACGGTCAGATGGCCGACGTGACGGCCCTGAGCGGCGGGCTGCCCGGAAACGTCCGGGTGGTCGAGGACGCGGCACAGTGCCAGGGCGCCACCCGCGACGGCCGGTCGCCGGGCAGCGGCGGCATCGCGGCGACGAGCTTCTACCCGGGCAAGAACCTGGGCGCCTACGGTGACGCGGGCGCGGTGCTCACCGACGACGAGGAGCGGGCCGGCCTGGTACGGGCCATCGCGAACCACGGCGGCGTCGCCAAGTACCGCCACGACGTGCCCGGTTTCAACAGCCGGCTGGACGGGCTGCAGGCCGTCGTCCTGCGGGCGAAGCTGAAGCGCCTCGCGGCCGGCAACGAGGCCCGCCGGGCGGCCGCGGCCCGCTACGACGAGCTGCTCGCCGGCCTCGCCGCGTCCGGCCGGGTCGTGCTCCCGGTGACGGCGCAGGGCAACGTCCACGTGTGGCACCTCTACGTCGTCCAGGTCGACGGGGCCGACCGCGACGACATCGTCGGCAAGCTCAACGCGGAGGGCATCGGTGCCGGGGTGCACTATCCGGCGCCGGTCCACCTGACCCCGGCGTACCGCCACCTCGGCCACTCCCGGGGCGACTTCCCGAACGCCGAGCGGACGGCGGAGCGGATCCTGTCGCTCCCGCTCCACCCGCACATCACCCCCGACCAGCAGCAGCGCGTCGTGGACGCACTCGCCCACGCCCTGCGCGGCTGACCGGTCACGGCTTCACAGCTCCACCCCGACCGCACGGGTCGGTCCTGCACAGCACCGTGAGAGGTACACATGAAAAAATGGAGCAGACGGATCCGGGGCGGCCGCCTCGCCGTCGTAGCAGCGTTGATCTGGGCGGTGCTCCCGCAGGCGGGGATCGCCCTGGCAGCCTCCGATCCGTGCGGAACGGGTTCGAACCCCGTCGTCTGCGAGAACTCCAAGCCGGGCAGCCCGAAGTCCGACTGGTTCTCGCCCAACGCCTACGGTGACATCAAGGGCTTCTCCACCAAGGAGAGCGTCCAGGCCGGTGACACCGTGCAGTTCAAGGTGCAGTCGAAGGTCCCGTACCACATCGAGATCTACCGCCTGGGCTGGTACGGCGGCGACGGCGCGCGCGAGATGTCCACCGCGGCCCAGGCCGCCGTCACCTACCCGGCCAACTACCTGACCAATCCCGCCGGCTGCACCAAGAAGAGCAGCACCGGCCTGGTCGACTGCGGCAACTGGCCGGTCACCGCCAACTGGACGGTGCCCGGTGACGCCGTCTCCGGCCTGTACATCGCGAACCTGACCCAGGCGGACGGCGACGGCCTGATGCCGTACCCGTTCGTGGTCCGCAGCGACTCCAGCACCTCCGACGTCGTCGTGCAGACCAGCGACCAGACCTGGCAGGCCTACAACGACTACGGCGGCCAGGACCTCTACGGCGGCACCGGGCCCGCTCCGGACGGCCGCGCCTACGAGGTCAGCTACAACCGCCCGCTGGACATCGGCGGCGACAACGGCATCTACGGCTCCGAGTACATGATGCTGTCCTGGCTGGAACGCAACGGCTACGACGTCAGCTATCTGTCCGGCGTCGACGTGTCGGCCAACGGCGCCACCCTGCTGAAGAAGCACAAGGTGTACCTGTCCTCCGGCCACGACGAGTACTGGACGCAGAGCCAGTACTCCAACGTGCTCGCGGCCCGGAAGGCCGGCGTCCGGCAGGGCTACTTCAGCGGCAACGAGGTCTTCTGGAAGACCCGGCTCACCCCGAGCATCGACGGCGCCAACACGGCCAACCGCACCCTGGTCTGCTACAAGATGACCAAGATGGCGCAGAACAACGGCATCGCCGACCCGAGCGGCACCTGGACCGGCACCTGGATGGACCCCGCCAGCACCCAGTACGGGCAGGACTACCAGCCGCCGAACATCCTCACCGGCTCCATGTTCACCGTGAACGGCTACCGCAGCGACGCCATCACCGTCCCCGGCTCGTACGGGAAGAACCGGATCTGGCGCAACACGTCCGTCGCCGGGCTGACGTCGAGCCAGACCGCCACGTTCCCGACGGGCACCCTCGGCTACGAGTGGGACAGCGACATCGACAACAGCACCCGGCCCGCCGGGGCGATCGACGTGTCGTCCACGACGGTGGACATCAACGACGGCAAGCTCCGCACGGACTGGGGCAACGTCTACGGCAACGGCACGGCGACCCACAACCTCGTCGAGTTCCGCGACCAGGACTCCGGCGCCCTGGTGTTCGGGGCGGGCACCGTGCAGTGGTCGTGGGGACTGACGAACATCCCGACGTACAACCCCGACGACACCGTGGTCACCGAGGACGCCCGCATGCAGCAGGCGACCCTGAACGTCTTCGCCGACATGGGTGTCCAGCCGCAGACCCGGCAGAGCAACCTGGTCGCCGCGACGGCCACGACCGACACCACCGGCCCGGCCGTCACCGTGACGGCCCCGGCCTCCGGAGTCACGGTCCCGGCGCTGAAGCCGGTCACCGTCACCGGCACCGCCACCGACTCCGGCGGCGGCGTGGTGGCCCGGGTGGAGGTGTCCACGGACGGCGGCCAGACCTGGAAGGCCGCCACCGGCCTCGCGTCCTGGAAGTACACCTGGACCCCGACCACCCCCGGCGCCGTGTCCGTCAAGGTCCGCGCGGTGGACGACAGCGTCAACATCGGCGCCGTCGGCACCCTCCCGCTCACCGTCGGCCCGCAGGCCTGCCCCTGCACCGTCTGGCCCGCCTCGGCCGTGCCCGGCACCGTCAACGGCGGTGACGGCAGCTCGGTGGAGCTCGGCGTCAAGATCCGTACCACGGTCGCCGGTTCGATCACCGGTGTCCGCTTCTACAAGTCGCCCGTCAACACCGGCACCCACACCGGAAGCCTGTGGAGCGCCTCCGGCACCCGCCTGGCCACCGGCACCTTCACCGGCGAGACGGCCTCCGGCTGGCAGCAGCTGAACTTCTCCACCCCGGTGAGCGTCAAGGCCAACACCACGTACGTCGCCTCGTACTTCGCCCCGAACGGCGGATACTCCTACGACGGCGGCTACTTCTCCGGCGGTGACGCGGGCCTCGCCCCGCTCACGGCCCTGAAGTCCGGTACCGACGGCGGCAACGGCGTCTACCACTACGGCTCCACCAGCGCCTTCCCGTCCTCGCAGTCCTCGGGCAGCAACTACTGGGTCGACGTGGTGCTGGACACCTCGACGGCCAGCACCACCGCGCCCACCGTCACCTCGACCTCCCCGACGTCCGGGGCGGCCGGCGTGTCCATCACGGCCCCGGTGTCGGCCGTCTTCAGCTCGGCCGTCGACTCCGACAGCCTGACCTTCACCGTGAAGGACCCGGCCGGCGACACCGTGCCGGGGACCTGGACGCTCCCCGCGTCCAACAAGGCGACCTTCACCCCGTCGACGGAACTGGCGCTGCACACCACGTACACCGCCTCCGTCCAGGCCTCCGACCTCTGGGGCAACGCCATGGCGGACCCGGTGACCTGGACCTTCACCACCAGTACCACCCCGCCGGCGGTCACCTGCCCCTGCACCCTGTGGGGTCCCTCCGCCGTACCCGCCACCACGGACATGACCGGCGACACCAACTCGGTCGAGCTGGGCACCCGCTTCACGTCCTCCACGAGCGGCTGGGTCACCGGTGTCACCTTCTACAAGGGAACCGGCAACACCGGCACCCACACCGGCAGCCTCTGGTCCGACACCGGCACGCTGCTCGCCACCGGCACCTTCACCGGCGAGACGGCCACGGGCTGGCAGCGGATGACCTTCACCACCCCGGTGGCCATCGGCGCCGACACCCCGTACGTCGTCTCCTACCACGCGCCGAACGGCCACTACGCGGTCGACGGCGGCTACTTCGCCGCGGCCCACCAGTCCTATCCGCTCACCGGCACCGCCGACACCACCGCGCACCACAACGGGCTCTACCGGTACGGCGCCGACCCGGCCTTCCCCAACGGTTCCTACGGATCCGCGAACTACTGGGTGGGCCCGGTCTTCACCGCCGACAACCCGGGCGCGTCCCTGGCGGCGCCCGGCGCCTCCGAGGACAACGCGGCCACGCTGACGCACACCGCCGACGCGGGCAGCCCGCTCGTCACCACCCTGCCGGCGAAGACCGCGGTGTCGTCCGTCAAGGCGACCGTGACCGTCCTGTCCGGCCCCCGGGCGGCGGCGGCCAGGAAGCTCCACGTCACGGCCGTCACCTCCTACGACCGGGCGGGTCACAAGGTGTCCGTGCACCTGTCCGCCCCGCTGCCGGACGGCACCCGGTTCAAGGTCACGGTCACGGCCCGGGACAGGCACCGCCACGCGGTGAAGTCCCGTACCTGGACCCTGACCGCCAGGACCGTCCACAAGAAGAAGAACTGACCCGTCACAGCGCACCGGTGGCGGCCCCCGCGAACCCGGGGGCCGCCACCGGGGATTGGCATTCCCACCGATGAGCAGCGTCAGTGTTGTGATCCCTTGCCACAAGTACGGCCACTTCCTGGCCGACTGCGTGAGCAGCGTCCTGGACGAGCAGGACGGCGTCGACGTCCGGGTCCTCATCATCGACGACGCCTCGCCCGACGACTCGGCGGAGATCGCGCACAAGCTGGCCGCCTCCGACCCGCGGATCGAGGTCCGCGTCCACGAGACCAACAAGGGCCACATCGCCACCTACAACGAGGGCCTGCTGGACTGGGCCGACGGCACCTACGTCGCCCTGCTCTCCGCCGACGACCGGCTGGTGCCCGGCGCCCTGGTCCGGGCCGCCGCGCTGCTGGACGCGCACCCCGAGGCGGGGTTCGCCTACGGACGCCCCCTGCGCTTCCAGCACGGCGGCCCGCTGCCGCCGGCCCGCACCCGCGGCACCGGCTCCGTCGTCTATCCCGGGCAGTGGTGGCTGGAGCGGCGCTTCCGCGAGGGCACCGGCTGCATCACCTCGCCGGAGGTCGTCGTCCGCACCAGCCTCCAGCGCGAGGTCGGCGGCTACGACCCGGCGCTGCCGCACGCCGGCGACATCGAGATGTGGATGCGGCTCGCCGCGCACGCCGACGTCGGCTACATACGCGGGGCCGACCAGGCCTTCTACCGTGTCCACGGCAAGAACATGTCCACGACCGACTTCGGCGGTCAGCTCGACGACCTGCGCCAGCGCCTCGTGGCCTTCGACTCGGTGCTCGCCAAGTGCGCCGACCGGCTGCCGCACGCCGACCGCCTCGCCGAGGAGGTCCACACCCGGCTGGCCCGCTTCGCGCTGCGCCGGGCCTACCGTGCCTACGACCGGGGACGCACCGGGGCCGTTCCGGTCGACGAGTGCGTGGCCTTCGCGGAGGAGTGCCTGCCGGGATACGCGGCGCTGCCCGAATACCGCGCGCTGCGGCTCAGACGGCGGATCGGGCCGAAGGCGATGCCGTATCTCCAGCCGCTGGTGTGGTCGGCCGTGGCCGAACGCGGCCGGGAGTGGCTGTGGTGGGAGTCGTGGAAGCGCCGCGGTATCTGATGGGAGAACAGTTCGTCTCAGCCGGCCGCGGGGACCGGGCCGGCGTGCCGGCCGGGCGCGGCCTCGCGACGGCTCATCAGGTACCGGTCGAGCCACAACGCGCCGACAACGCCGCCCGCCAGGCCCAGCAGGCCCGTACCGGCCAGCCCCCGGCTCCGGTCGCCCCGCACCTCGGCGGCGCTCGGCGAGGTCAGCACGGAGGCGGTGATCCGCGAACCGGCCGGCACCCGCTGGGCCGACTGCATCGCGTCGACGTGCTTGGTGTAGACGTCGACGATGCGGCGCACCGCCGTCACGGCGGCATCCGGCCCGGCGGCCTGCGACTGGATCTGCAGGGAGGGGATCAGATAGCGGGGCGTGGCGCTGGTCCCGCTGTTGCGGGGGACGAGATGGTAGGTCCCCTGGACTCCCGCCGCCCTCAACTCCCTTTCCCCGGCCGGGGATTCGAGCTGCTGCACGACCCCGTAGGAGACCAGGGCGAGCGGCGGCTGCAGATTGGTGAGCTGGTTGGGCTGGTTCCGGGTCACCGGCGGCTTCAGGACGACGACCGCGGACCCGGTGTACTGCGGCGCGGGACGCACCACCTGGTACGCCGCGGCGGCCGTCAGCAGCAGTGCGGCCAGCACCACGTACCAGCGGCGGAGCAGTGCGTCGGCGACGTTCCCGGGCGACATACGAGATCCTTCCGTCAGCCCCGATACTGGCAGGACGCGCGGCGGGATGCCACCGAACGGGGGGATGGTTCATGAGTCTTGGTGAGATCTGGGCCATTCTGCGCAGACGCTGGTACTTCGTCGTGCCCCTCACCCTGCTCAGCCTGGTCTGCGGCGGATACCTCTACGTGACCGTCCCCGTCTCCTACCAGTCGCAGAGCTCGGTCACCCTGCTGGACTCCTCGGCGGTCTCCCGGCTGCCTCCCACCTTCGGCAACCCCATCTCGAACGCGGGCGGTTCGCTGATCGTCACGGCCGACGTGCTGATCAGGACCCTGGAGTCGAACGACGCCGCCAAGGAGCTGCGCGGCCGGGGCGTCACGGACCCGTACACGGCCGGCTTCGCGCCGACGGCCGACAGCCCGCTGCTCACGCTCAGCGTGACCGGGACCGACCGGGCCAAGGTGCTGAAGGAGACCAACACCCTCACCGAGTTCGCCGGCGAGCAGCTCAAGGCCCTGCAGGCCGCGGCCAAGGTCCCGCCCGCGTACTTCGTGCAGACGGCGCCCGTCGTCCTGCCGCAGACCCCGGTGGCGAAGTCGAAGAACCGCTACCAGGACATCGCGGCCGTCGTCATCCTCGGAGTCGTCAGCGCCTTCCTGCTGTCGATCCTGATGGAGGGCGTCGCGGTGGTCCGCCGCCGGCGGCACGCCGCGAGGAGCGCCGCGCCCCGGTCCCGGGACGCCCGCGCCCCCGTTCGGGTCCGGAGAGGACTGCTCGGCCGGCGGGTCGACGCCACGGCGATCCTCACCGTCTACCTGGTACTGGCCCTCTTCATCCCGTCGAACCTGGCCCTGCCCGCGCTCGGCGGGGTCGGCACCCCCGCCAACGTCTTCGCCCTGCTGGGCCTGTTGTGGTACCTCGCGACCTGGCTCGGCGGCCGCGTCCTGCCCGCGCGGGGAACCAGGCTGGCGCGCGTCGCGATGTGCGTGCTCGGGCTGGCCGTCCTGGCGGCCTACATCTCGGACGCGGCACGTGAGAGCTCGCACGCGGAGGTCCTGGGCGCCGACCGCGGCCTCATCGGGTTCCTGGTGTGGGTGTCGCTGGTCGTCCTGACCTCGGCGGGCATACAGGAGCGCGGCCGGCTCGACGTGCTGATGCGCCGGGTGGTGGTCCTGGGCGCGGTCGTCGCCGCGATCGGCTTCTACGACTTCTTCTCGGGAACCAACATCGCCGACTCCATCCACATCCCCGGCCTGCAGACCAGCGTCGCCCAGGTGAGCGTCATGGACCGCGGTGCCTTCACCCGGCCCCGGGCCACCACGGCCCAGCCGCTCGAGTTCGGCGGCATGCTCGCGATCCTGCTGCCGTTCGCCATCCAGCAGGCCTTCGACCCGGTACGCCGCCACCTCCACCGGACCCGCCGCTGGGGTCCGGTGCTGCTGATCGCCGGCGCGCTGCCCCTGACGGTGTCGCGGACCTCGATCATCGGCCTGCTGCTGGTCGCCCTGGTGATGGTGCCCCGCTGGCAGCCGGCCCGGCGCTGGGCCGCGATCGGCGTGATGACGGCCTCCGTGGCCGTCTTCAAGGTGCTCGTCCCCGGGCTGATCGGCACGATCACCGGCCTGTTCGCGTCGTTCCTGTCCAACTCCGACAGCAGCACCCAGGCCCGTACGGTCAAGTACAGCGCGATCGTGCCCTATCTGGAGGAACATCCGCTGTTCGGGCGGGGCTTCGGCACCTTCACCCCGGACCGGTACTTCTTCACCGACAACCAGTACATGCTGACCCTGGCCGAGATGGGCGCGCTCGGACTCCTCGCCATGCTCGTCCTGTTCGTCGCCGGCATCCACCAGGGCGGTGCCGTCCGGCGGCTGGCCCGTACCGAGGCCGACCGTGAACTGGGGCAGGCGTTCTTCGCCTCGTCGCTGGTCGCGCTCGTCGTGAGCGCCACCTTCGACTCGCTCAGCTTCCCGATGTTCGCCGGCCTGTTCTTCCTGCTGCTGGGGGCGGGTGGCAGCCTCCTCGGCTTCGTCCGGGGCGAGGCGGCCGGCGCCGCCGAGCCGGCCCCCGCAAGGACCACCGAACCCCAGCTCCCCCGACTCGTGGAGGCCCGATGAGCCCCGTCGCCGTCATCGCCGTCACCTGGAACAGCGCGTCGGTGCTGCCCGGGTTCCTCGCCGCGCTGCCCGAGGGCATGGCCGGCCTCGACTGGCGGCTCGTCGTCGCCGACAACGACTCAGCCGACGACACCGTCGAGGTGCTCCGGTCGCTCGCCCCGGACGCCACGGTCGTCCAGACCGGCCGCAACGCCGGGTACGCCGCCGGGGTCAACGCGGCCCTGAAGGCGGCCGGCGAGTGGGAGGACGGATACGCGGCCGTACTCGTCTGCAACCCGGACATCCGGATGCGGCAGGGCTGCGCCAAGCGCCTCGTGGACACCCTCGGGGCCCAGGTGGGCATCGCCGTCCCCCTGCTGTACGAGGAGGGCCGGGCGGCGCCCCTGCACTCGCTGCGCCGCGAGTCGAGCGTGCCCCGGGCCCTCGGCGAGGCCCTCATCGGCAACCGCCGGGCCGGGCGTTTCCCGGGCCTGAGCGAGCTGGTCACCGACCCCGCCGCCTACGCGCGGCCCACGCGCGCGGACTGGGCGACCGGCGCGCTCATGGCCCTCTCGGTCGACTGCCTGGCCGCCTGCGGGCCGTGGGACGAGTCCTTCTTCCTCTACTCGGAGGAGACCGAGTACTGCCTGCGCGCGCGGGACCGCGGCTACGCCACCCAGCTGGAGCCGACGGCCGAAGCCGTTCACCTGGGCGGCGAGTCCCGGGTCTCGCCCCGGCTGTGGACCCTGCTCACACTCAACCGCGTGCGCCTGTACGGGCGGCGCCACGGGCCCGGCGCGACGGTGTGCTTCCGGGCCGCCGTGTTCCTGCGCGAGGCGTCCCGCGCGGCCCTCGGCAGGCGGGCCAGCCGGGCCGCGGCGGCCGCGTTGCTCAGGCCGGGCGCGCTGCGGGTCACGCCCGGGCCGTGAGGCGCGGCCGGCCTCCCGCTCAGCCGGACCAAGTGGTGTAGAAACTGCCGGGGTTCACCAGGTACCGCACGGTGGCGTGCGGCACGTGGCGCACGGTGTGGCGGCGGCTGTAGCGGTGGACCAGCTCCCAGTCCTCACGGGGCAGCACCTCCGGGGTCCGGCGCAGCCGGCTGAAGCGAAGGGTCCTGTCGCGCCGCCCGACGAAGGCGTTGGTGTCCAGGAAGGACTCGCGGGCGGACCGGCGGCGGTCGAACGGCACGGACAGGACGTCCCGTTCGGTCCCGTCCGGCAGGACCCGGCGCAGCGCCGTGTAGACGCCGTCGGGCCCGCCGGGGGCCTCCAGCACCGCCAGCGCCCGCTCCAGATGGTCCGGCTCCCACAGGTTGTCGTCGTCGAGGAAGGCCACGTACCGCGACCGGGTCAGGCGGATGCCCACGTTGCGCACCACCCCGGCGACCCCGGTGTTCCGGGCCAGCGACACGGCGAACAGCCGCGGATCGTCGGGGAGTCCGGGGAGGCCCGCGCCGTCGTCGACGACGATGACGACCTGGTCGCGGACGGTCTGGTCCAGCGCCGAGCGGACGGCCGCCCGCAGTTCCCCGGGGCGGCGGTGCGTGGCGATCACCGTCGCGACGAGGGCGGCCGGCGGGGGAGCGGTGGCGGCCGCGAGGCGACGGGTCTCGGCGCTCTCGACACGGCGCAGTCGCACCGCGGACGGGGCGAGGAGGACCTTGTTGCGGAGCTCGAACAGCACGAGCCAGCCGAAGGCGCCCTTGAGCAGTTCCCAGGGGGCGCGGGCGATGCGTCTCATGGTTCTCTTCCTCAGCCGGCCGGCTCGGGGGCGACCGAGTGCCCGTGGGTGAACCGGTTGCCGCGCCAGACGTTGCCGGCCCCGCCGGCGTTCCAGGCGGTGACGGCGCCGTAGTGGCCGGAGTTGCGGTGGTACCGGGTGGAGAAGACGTTGTTCGTGACCTGGATGCCGGTGGCGCCCTCGCCGCCCCCGTACAGGGCGTAGGCGCCGCCGGCCAGCAGATTGCCGTCGATGACGGTGTTGGAGACGGGTCCGGTGTCGGCGAAGAGCCCGACGGCGGCCGAGGCCCCCTGGTCCACGGGGACGGAGTTGAGCAGCGTGTTGTGCCGGACGACGAGGCTGCCCTTGTTGCTGCCGCCGCTGATCACCGCGTCGGTGTGCTGCCACTCGCCGCCGGCGTTGCGGAAGGGCACCAGGTCGTGGACGTAGTTGTCGTGGAGGTCGCCCTGTCCCATGGAGAGGGCGTTGCCGAAGACGGAGACGTCGCACCAGCCGACCTCGACGGCGCTCACGCCCATGTTGGAGACGGCGTAGTCCACGCCCCCGTTGTCGGGGCCCTTGCCGGGGACGGCGGTGATGGTGCTGTGCAGGATCCGCAGCCCGCTGTGCCCCGGACGCAGGTTCACCCCCCACCAGTTGGTGGAGGTGATCCTCGAGTCGATGATGGTGACGTCGTCCGCGTAGATGTCGAGTGAGCCGGTGATGTCCCACCCCCGGATGACGGTGCCGTCGGTCCTGACGCTCATGTTCCCGGTGGAGTGCGGCTCCAGCGGGATGCGGGGCCCGGTGGAGCGGGCGTCGGGGAAGCCCGCTTCGGCTTGCGCCGCCGGTGCCGCGGGCCGCGGGGACGCCCCGCGGGGCGCGGGGCTCCCGGACGACGAGCCGGCCGGGGCCGCCGAACGGGCTTCCGGTGACGAGGGGTCTGCCGGCGCCGGGGGAGGCGGGTGGGCGGTGCCGCGGGAGGTGCCGTGGACGGACGGTGCGGCGTCGGCGCCCGAGGCGCACGCGGCGCAGAGTAACAGGGCGAGTGCGGCGAGCAGTTGACGGAGCCTGGTCACGCGGCCTCCGGGGTTCGGGCGCCGAGCAGGAAGCGGCGGCTGGGCAGGACGCACACCACATAACAGGCCAGCGCGGTGGCGCCGATGGCGAAGAGGGCGACGATGCCGTCGCCGAGGAGCCGCTTCGCGGTGAGGGTCACCACGGTCATCACGACTCCCCCGAGGAAGGGCCAGGTACAGGCCCTGACGACGTGGGCGGGGCCGATCCCGGCCCGGCCGAGGGCGTACAGAAATACGGGGACGACGAGAACGGCCGCGACGATGACGTGTCCCTGGGAGACCCCGACGATGCCGCCGAGGCGGGCGCCGGCGACGAGGACGGGGACGAGGGCGACGACCCACAGGCCCTGGACGAGGATGAGGGAGCGCCGCTGGCCGGCGGCGACGAGGCAGTCGTAGGCGAGTTCGCAGCCGATCCGGACCAGGCCCAGCGCCATCAGCCAGGGCAGCGCCGAGGAGGCGGGCACCCATGTGCTCCCGTAGACGAGACGGACGACCGGCTCGGCCAGTCCGCCGAGCAGCACGCAGAGCGGGACGGTGCCGGTGACCAGCACGCCGAGGGCACGGCTGAAGCCTTGTGCGAGGGCCTCCGGGGTGGCCGCCAGGCGGGAGAAGCCGGCGAAGGAGACGCGGCGGGCCGCCTCGGAGATGATGCGCACCGGCCAGCCCGACATGTTGAACGCCAGGACGTAGAAACCGAGGGCGACCGAGCCGAGGGACGACCCGACGACCATCGTGTCCACGTTGACGACGGCGAGCGCGAGCAGGCTCGCCCCGGCCAGCGGGAGGCCGAACCTCAGCAGGGCGCGGGCCTGCCGGGGGTCCCAGCCGAACCGCAGCATGCCGGGGGCGGCGAGCGCGCAGCCGAGGAGCGCGGCGACGTTGCCGGCCACCGCTCCCCAGGCGAAGCTCATCGCGCCCCAGCCGGCGAAGGCCAGCACCAGCGTCACGGCGGTGCTGAGGACGAAGTTGAGCGCGTCGATCACCATCCGCCTGCCCTGTGCGAACTCACGCGTCAGGTAGCCGGCGGGGACCTGGGCCACCCCGTCCAGCACCAGGCACAGGCACATCACCCGCAGCACGTCGGAGGCCCCGGGCGAGTCCAGCAGCCCGGCCACCGTCGGTGCCGAGACGAAGATGGCGGCGTACAGCAGGACGCTGGAGGCGGTGCCCAGCGTCAGCACGGTCGGCGCGAAACGGCGCGGGTCGCCGTCCCAGCGGACGATGGCCAGGCCGACGCCCAGCTCGTTCGCGGAGAGCAGCACCAGGAGCACGGTCTGGGCGATGCCGTAGACGCCCCATTCGGCGGGCCCGAGGGCGAAACGCGCCAGCAGGATGCCGGTGGCGAAGTTGCCGAGGCGCATCACCACGGTGTTGATCAGGCTCCACCGGGCCGCGGAACGGACCTTGTGCCCGAGGGAGGGGGAAGCGGGGGTGTCGCTCGGCTCAGCGGTCTCGCTGTCCGGTGTGCGAACGCTGTCCATGAGTCGACTCCTCGTCGAGCGGCTCGGCGGCGGGCGCCACGGCCATGGCGGGCCGTCCGGCCCCCGGCTCCGCGGCGGGCCTGTTCTCGGCGGACCGCGACCAGCTGGGCGGCGTCCTGAGTGCGATGGTCCGTTCCGCGGCCGATTCCCCGGCCGCGGGCTCGGCGGCGGGCGGACCGGAGACGGCGGCCGGTCCGGAGACGGCCGCCGGACGCTCGGGTTCCGCCGCGCGCGCCTGCGGCCGCGGCCGGCGGCGCGCCTCCACGTAGAAGGCGGCGGCCAGACTCAGCACCAGGCCCAGGCCCCCGGCCATGACCAGGTACTCCAGCCGGGTCTTCGTCTGCGCCACCGGGTTCTGCGGGGGCACGATCGTGGTCATGCGGATCATGGCCTTCGGGGAGACCGACTGCTGCTTCTGGAACTGGTCCAGCCGCTCCTTGGCGTACGCCGTCAGGATGCGGTCCGAGGACAGCACGGCGGCCTTGTCGGTGCCGGTGACGGTGAGCCACATCAGCGGCCCCTGCGCGTTGTCGGCGAGCTTGGCCTCGAACGTGCCCTTGGCGCCACGGGACTTGAGTTCCCGCAGCGAGCCGTCGGAGTTGAGGTTGCGGGCCAGGCTGTCGGCCATGCCGGTGAGCGAGGTCTGGGTGCTGAGGAACGGATTGCCGTCGTAGGCCACGGTGGCCTTCTGGGAGTTCAGAAGGGCCACCGTGCTCTGCGACTGGTAGGTGACCGGAACGACCAGCGCCACGCCGGCCGCCAGCGCGGCGGTCAGCAGCAGTCCGGGCAGCAGCACGTACCAGCGCCTGCGCATCACCCGGAAGATCTCAGCGAGATCCATGGTGGTCCCCCCTCACGCCCCGACCCCCGATGAGCATATGTTGCAAGCGGATCATATGGCTGCTGTTTGGTCGGTGGGCCTCGGCCGGCTGCTCGCGGTGCCTCCCTCCAGCAGCACGTCGGCGATGCGGTCGCTCGCCAGTCCGTCCCACAGTTCGGGCCGGCGCGGGGCGGGGGGCTCGTCCAGGACCCGGTGCACGGTGGAGACGACGCGTGCCGGGTCCCGGCCCGCCAGCACGTTGGTGCCCTGCTCCACGGTGACGGGCCGTTCGGTGTTGTCCCGCAGGGTCACGCAGGGCACGCCGAGCGCGGTGGTCTCCTCCTGGACGCCGCCCGAGTCGGTCAGCACCAGGCGCGCCGAGTCCTGCAGCGCGATGAAGTCCAGGTATCCGGCGGGCGGCACCAGCCGGATACCGCCGGGGACGCCGATGCCCGCCAGCCGTTCGGCGGCGCGCGGGTGCACGGGCAGCAGCAGCGGGCAGCGGCCGGCTATCTCGCCCAGAGCCTTCAGCAGCCCGGCGAGGACCTCGGGGTCGTCCACGTTGGCGGGCCGGTGCAGGGTGACCAGACCGTACTCCCCCCGGGTCAGGCCGTGCCGGTCGAGGACGTCCGAGGCGCGGGCCCGTTCCAGGTTGGCCAGCAGCGTGTCGATCATGACGTTGCCCACCAGGTGGATCTGGTCCTCCCGGTACCCCTCGGCGCGCAGGTTCGCGGCGGCGTCGGGGGAGGGGGCCAGCAGATAGTCGCTGACCCGGTCGGTGGCGACCCGGTTGACCTCCTCCGGCATGCTCCAGTCGCGGCTGCGCAGTCCGGCCTCGACATGGGCCAGCAGCGGGCCCGCCTTGGCCGTCACCAGGGCGCAGGCCAGGGTGGAGTTGATGTCGCCTACCACCACGACGACGTCCGGGGACAGCTTGCCGAGCAGGGGCTCGAACGCGGTCATCACGCGGCCGGTCTGCTCGGCGTGGCTGCCGGAGCCGACCCCGAGGAAGTGGTCGGGCGGCCGGATGCCGAGGTCGGTGAAGAACACCTCGTTCATGGCCGGGTCGTAGTGCTGACCGGTGTGCACCAGCACCACCTCGGCGCCCCGGCGTTCCAGCGCGTCCATCACCGGTTTGATCTTCATGTAGTTGGGTCGCGCACCGGCGACGCAGACGATGCGGGGCATGGTTCAGAGCACCTCGATCGTGGGCCCGGCCGACAGCCGGCGGCGGCAGTCGAGGACGAAGCGGGCGTGCTGGGCGATGAGTTCGTAGTCGAAGCTGTCGTGGTCGGTGAGCAGGACCACCACGTCGGCGGCGGCCAGCTCCTCCGGCACCGGTTCCACCCGCACCAGCCGGGTGTCCACCGGCAGGCTCTCGACCACGTGCGGGTCCGCCGCCTTGACCTGTGCTCCCATGTCGAGCAGCAGCTGGGAGATGCGCAGGGCGGGCGACTCGCGGGCGTCACCGGTGTTCTTCTTGTACGCCAGGCCCAGCAGCAGGATGTTCGAGCCGTTCACCGACCGGCGTCTCTCGTTGAACAGGTCGCTGATGCGCCGCGCCACGTACTCGGGCATGTGGTTGTTGATGTCGTTGGCCAGCTCCACGAAGCGGAAGCTCTGGCCGAGTTCGCGCTGCACCCGCCAGGACAGGTACGAGGGGTCGATCGGGAGGCAGTGGCCGCCGACGCCCGGTCCGGGCGTGAACTTCATGAACCCGAAGGGCTTGGTGGACGCGGCGTCGATGGCCTGCCAGACGTCGATGTCCAGGTGGTGGGCGAACATCGCGATCTCGTTGACCAGCGCGATGTTGACGTGCCGGAAGGTGTTCTCCAGCAGCTTGGCGAGCTCGGCCTCCTTGGGCGAGCGCACCGGCACGGTGGTGTCGACGAGCTGCCCGTAGAAGTCCCGCACGGCCTCCAGCGAGGCCGCGTCGACGCCGGACACCACCTTCGGGGTCTCCTTGAAGCCCCAGACGGTGTTTCCGGGGTCGATCCGCTCCGGGCTGTAGCCGAGGTGGAAGTCGGGGCCCGCGGTCAGGCCCGAGCCGTCCTCCAGGATCGGGGCGAACAGCTCCTGGGTGGTGCCGGGATAGGTCGTCGACTCGAGGACGACGGTGGCGCCGGGGCGCAGATAGCGGGCGAGGGTGACCGCCGACTCCTTGATGTACCGCAGGTCGGGGGTGCCCTCGTGCAGCGGCGTCGGCACGGTCACCACGGCGACGTCGAAGCCGCCGCAGTCCCGGGCCGCGTCGCTGGGGCGGTAGGTGCCGTTGTCCAGCGCGGCGCGGATCCGCTCCGAGGAGACGTCCTCGACGAAGGACTCGCCGGCGGCGAGGCTCTTGATCCGCCGGGAGTCCACGTCGTAGCCGATCACCTCGTGACCGACCTCGGCGGCCCGGACGGCCAGTGGCAGGCCGACATATCCCTGTCCGACCACGACGACGCGCATCAGTGACTCCTGTTCGCGGAGGCGGGCGACGGGGTGAGCCGGATGAACTCGCGCGCCGTCATGAGGACGAAGGCAGCATTGGTGGTGAGATAGCGCCGGCCCAGCCGGCGCGGCTCCTGCAGCGCCCGGTAGAGCCACTCGACGCCCCACCGCTGCCAGATCACGGGGGCCCGTCGGGTGACGCCGGCCAGGATGTCGAAGGAGCCGCCGACGCCGTGCACCACGCGGGCGCCGGTGCGCTCGCCGTACGCGGCGGTGAAGATCTCCTTCTTGGGCGACGTCATGCCGAGGAACAGCATCCGCGCGCCGCTGCGGGCTATGGCGTCCGCGACGGCCTCCTGCTCGGAGTCGTCGAAGTAGCCGTTCCGGCTGCCGGCCACCTTCAGGCCGGGGAAGCGGCCGGCCACCTCGGCCAGCATCCGCTCCAGCACCTCCTGGCGGGCGCCGAGGAAGTACACGGACACGCCCGCCGACTCCGCCTCGGCCAGCAGCCGCAGGAACAGGTCGATACCGGCCACCCGCTCCGGCAGCGGGGCGCGCAGGAGCCGGCCGGCCCAGACCACGGCCTGTCCGTCGGCGAGGACGAGATCACAGCCGGACACGGCCTCGGCGAGCCGCTTGTCCCGCCGCATGTTCACCAGCTTCGCGGCGTTGACCACGCCGATCTCCAGCTGCCGGCCCTCCCGGACCGCGGCCAGGCAGCGCCGTACGGTCTCGTCCATGGTCAGCGGGTCGAGTTCGACCCCGAAGAGGGACTGACGCCCGCTCATACGCGGCCTCCCTGCCAGGCGTGGAGCATCCAGCCGAACTCGTACGGGCGGCATTCGCGGTCGACGGAGACGGGGCGGTACACCCGGTCCAGGGGCGTCAGCCGGAGGTTCGGGACGACCCGGGTGCCCAGGCCCCGGGCGGCGCGCACGGCCTTCTTCGGATCGCCCCGGAAGACCTTGCGCCAGGTGACGCCGAGCTCGTCCAGGATCAACGGCTCCTGCCTGCCCGGCTGTCCGGCCAGCTCGGGCACGTCCGTCATCCAGCCGAGGCCCTTGCGGACCGACGCCGCGAAGTCGGTGCCGCCGGCGTCGGCGAGGTCGAACAGGGCGGTCGGCGCCATCGCGTGCTGGTGGACGCTGTAGACCGGGTAGCCCTCCACGACGCCGCCGGTGCGCGCGTCGTAGTGCCACCACCACTGCCCGCCGTCGCCCTGCAGCTCGCAGATGCGCGCGGCGCAGGCCTCGGCCGCGGCCAGTGCCTCCGGATCGCCGTCCCCGTCGCCGCACGCGTGCGCCCGGGCCAGGGCCTGGAGCGGGTACGTCTGGTCGGCGAAGCAGCTCACGTGGGCCCGGTACCAGGGCACCAGCCCGGGGCCGGTGGCGTGCGGGAACAGCGGGCTGTTCCCGATCCTGGCCCGCAGCAGGCGGTCTCGGGCGGCGGTGAGCCGGTCCTCCACGTCGACCGTGCCGTGCGCCGCCGCCAGGGCGGAGAGCACCCACGCCGCCTCGACGGTGTACTGCGGCCTGCCCTCCTCGTCCAGGGCGCGCATCCGGTCGAGGGCGTCGGACAGCTTGGGATGCCCGGTGTCGGCGGCGGCCCAGGCGATGAGCGCCGCGTCACCGAGATTGGTCACCGCGGGCAGGGACTCGATCAGCAGACCCGTGAACTCCTGGGCGCTGCGACCGCCGAGCACCGTGCGCTGGCGCTCCTCGGGCAGGAACCGGACGCCGAGCGCGGTGATGGCCGCGTACCGGGTGCTGGTCCCGCGCCGCTCCAGCGTCCACGAGCCGTCGGGTGACCGGTGCCCGGCCATGGTGAAGGCGAAGGCCTCCTTGCCGGGAAGCAGCATCGACGGAAGCCCGGACTCGGCGACCGTGAGCAGTCGTTGGGCGAGCATGAGCAGCGCCGGTTCCTCGCGGCCGAGCGCCGCCAGACGTGTGATGGTCATCGTTCGGACACACCAACCCCCCTGTGGGTCCTGTTTTCGCGCAGACTTGAGATCGCCGCGGCGTGAACGGCCGGGCGGTGTAAGGGCAATGCGGAGGTCAGGCGCCGGAGCGGCTGCCGCTCCTCGCTTCAGGCACAGATGTCCCCACTCTGAAACCCCCCCGGGTCGTGTGCTCCCTGTGCTGAACCTGCACAGTTCGCACACATGTTATGCCTGCACATGTTCGACGAACGGTGTTTTGGGAGAATCGGGACCGGTACTTCGTGAGTTCAACTGCTCATGCGCGCGGGACGAGTTCGCCGTCCTTCTCGTCGTAGCGCTCGCCGGTCTCGGGGCACTCCCAGCAGCCCGGCTCGCCCTCCCGCTCCACCAGCCGTACGCCGGCCCGGCCGACCCAGCCGACGCGGCGCGCCGGGACGCCCGCCACCAGCGCGAAGTCCGGCACGTCCCGGGTCACCACGGCGCCCGCCGCGACCAGGGCCCAGCGTCCGACGCGCACCGGCGCCACACACACCGAACGGGCCCCGAGCGACGCGCCCTCGCCGACCACGACGGCCACCGCCTCCCAGTCGCCGCCGCGCTTCAGCCGGCCCCCCGGGTCCACGGAACGGGGGAAGTGGTCGTTGGTGAGCACGGCCGCCGGGCCGACGAACACCCCGTCGCCGAGCACCGCGGGTTCGTAGACCAGGGCGTAGTTCTGGAGCTTCACATGGTCGCCGATCCGCACCCCGGGGCCGACGTACGCCCCCCGGCCCACGATGCACCCGCCGCCCAGCCGGGCGTCCTCCCGGATCTGGGCCAGATCCCAGACCGTCGTGCCGTCGCCGATCGTGGCCGACTCGTCGACCTGGGCGGTGGGCTGGATCCTGGTGTTCAACGGGTCGGTCTCCTCTTGTGGTCGGTGCGGCCGCCGGGGCCGGTCACCGGGCAGGCGGTCGTCATGACGAGATCTGCACCTTGCTGTGGTCACCGAGTACGAACCGGTGGGCGGCGGGCTTGCGCGGGGAGGGGGTCACCTCGACGTTGCGGCCGATGAGGGAGGCCTCCACCCGCCGGACGCCGCTCACCGAGGCTGCGCGCAGGACGATGGAGTACTCGATCTCGCTGTCCTCGACGCGGCAGTCGCCGGCGATCGAGGTGAAGGGGCCGATGTAGGAGTCGGTGATCACGGTGTCGGCGCCGATGGCCACCGGGCCCACGATCCGGCTGCCGGTCACCTTCGCCCCGGGATCGATCCGCACCCGCCCGATGATCTCGCTGTCGTCGTCGACGGTGCCGTCGATCCGGCGCTCCAGCGTCTCCAGCACCGAGCGGTTCACCTCGAGCATGTCGGTGACGTTCCCGGTGTCCTTCCAGTACCCGGAGATCGTCGTGGAGCGCACGTCGCGTCCGGCGTCGATCAGCCACTGGATGGCGTGCGTGATCTCCAGCTCGCCGCGCCAGGAGGGCTCGATGGAGCGCACGGCCTCATGGATCGCCGGGGTGAAGAGGTACACGCCCACCAGGGCGAGTTCGCTCTTGGGGTGCCTCGGCTTCTCCTCCAGGCCGATCACCCGCCCCGCGGCGTCGAGTTCGGCCACGCCGAACGCGGTCGGGTCCGGCACCCGCGTCAGCAGGATCTGGGCCTGGGGCCGCTCGGCGCGGAAGGCGTCCACGAGATCCGTGATGCCGCCGACGACGAAGTTGTCGCCGAGGTACATCACGAAGTCGTCGTCGCCCAGGAACTCACGGGCGATCAGCACCGCGTGGGCGAGGCCCAGCGGGGCCTCCTGCGGGATGTAGGTGACGGCGAGCCCGAACGCGGAACCGTCGCCGACCGCCTCCCGGATCTCCGCGGCCGTGTCCCCCACGATGATCCCGACCTCGGTGATGCCGGCCCCGGCGATCGCCTCCAGGCCGTAGAACAGCACCGGTTTGTTCGCGACGGGTACGAGCTGCTTCGCCGAGGTGTGGGTTATGGGGCGCAATCGGGTACCTGAGCCACCAGACAACAAAAGTGCCTTCATGCATATCAGCCTACTTACAGCGGACTTGCTGACGGAGGGATTCCGGGTACGAAAGATCCCGTCCTCACGGACCGTCATGCCGCCGGGCCGCGCGACCGTGGAGCAGGGGCGCGGCCGAGCGGGTGTCGCCGCCGGTCAGCCGGTCCTGTGCCCCCACCGCGGGCCGAGCAGGGCCCACTCCCGGCCCCATTCCTCGATGCGCCGCCGGTCGAGCCACCACCGTCCGGCGCACCGGACGCCGAACGCCGCGCCGGTCAGGGCGAGCGCGGCCGAGACGCCCAGCAGCGCCGACTCGGCGGTCGCCTCGCCGGACGTCGGCGGCGCGTTGCTCGGCCTGCCCCAGGCGTCGAGCCAGATCTCCACGGCGGAACCGGCCCGTTGCCCGCCGGGCACCAGCGTGCCGCCGCTGTGCCGGGTGCCGTCCGGGGCCGTCCAGCGGACCCGCGCCGAGGACCGGTCGTCGCCCGGGCCCGCGATCGCCGTGCGCGGGGCGTCGTCGAGCAGCACGGCCGTGACCGGTGTCCGTTCGGCCCGCTGCCGGTCGAAGGACTCGCCGGCGGCCCGGGCGGTGACCAGGCCGACGAGCGTGCCGCCCACCACGACGAGCACCCACACGGCGAGCAGGAACCACGCCTCGAGCACGTAGTCGCGGCGCCGGAGCGGATTTCTCCGCCACCGCCACAGCAGGACCCTCGTCCGCCCCCGTCCGCCGCTCATCCGGCCGCACTCGCGCATCCGTCCCCACCTCCCGCTCGTCACACTCCGAAGGTCGCAGCCCGGGCGGTGCCGCGGCATGGGCCGGCCAGGCGCGGTCGCTGGGCCGACCGGGGCACTCCTGGGCGGTTCCGCTGGGCCGCCCGGCCCTCCCGCCGAGCCGTGCGGTCACGGGCCGTTCTCCGGGGCCGCAGGGACCGGTGGTCCCTCGCACCGCGGCGGGGATCCGGCCCAGCATGGAGCGTGATCCGGTCCACCACCAGGCGAATCCGGTCCACCGTGCGAAAGACGGGCTGTCCGATGTACCCGAACGATGGTTTCCGCGAACTCGGCCGTCACGAGTGCATGCGCCTGCTGGCCACGGCGCCCGTCGGCCGGATCGTGCACACCCGCCAGGCGCTGCCCGCCGTCGTGCCGGTGAACTTCCGCCTCGACGACGACGGGGCGGTGCTGCTGCGCGCCTCGGCCGCCTCGGAGATGGTCCGCGCGGTCGACGGCTCCGTCGTGGCCTTCGAGGCGGACGCGGTCGACGCGGACAAGCAGTCCGGCTGGAGCGTCGTCGTCACCGGGCGGGCCGGGGTCGTCACGGACCCGGCCGAGGTGGAGCGCCTGGACCGGATCGGCCCGCGCTCCTGGGTGCCCTCGCCCGAGGAGATCTTCGTGCGCATCGAACCGGAGCTGGTCACCGGCCGGGAGCTGGTGGGCGGCCGCACGATGTACGGCGTGCGTCTCCCCGCCTGACGCGCGGCACACGGGGACGTGACGGACCTGCCTCCGCACACGGCCGTCCGTCCGTCGCGGGTTCCCGGTGAGGGGCCGGAAGACCCCGCCGG
The DNA here is from genome assembly GCF_053593175.1 of Streptomyces sp. NPDC002386. Taxonomy (NCBI): domain Bacteria; kingdom Bacillati; phylum Actinomycetota; class Actinomycetes; order Kitasatosporales; family Streptomycetaceae; genus Streptomyces; species Streptomyces sp. NPDC002386. Next base: position 220,645 of record NZ_JBSFBX010000011.1, on the reverse strand, counting down.
GCGCGCACCCGTGACCGCGGATCGCACGGCACGGCGCACACCAGGGCCGTTCGGCCCTGGCTGTCCGGCCCGGACGGGGCAAGGATCCGTAGGGAAGCCGCCGGGCACCCGCGGGCGGCCACGAAGAGCGCGGACGAGGAGCGGTCAATGGCGGACGGCGAGCGGGGCAGCCCGATCCGGGTCTTCCTGCTGGACGACCACGAGGTGGTCCGGCGCGGTGTGCGCGACCTGCTGAACGACGAGCCGGACATCGAGGTCGTCGGTGAGGCGGGCACCGTGGACCAGGCCCTGGTACGGGTCCCCGCCCTGCGCCCTCAGGTGGCGGTGCTGGACGTCCGGCTGCCCGACGGTGACGGCGTGAGTGTGTGCCGGGAACTGCGCTCGCGCATGCCCGAGCTGGCCTGCCTCATGCTGACCTCGTTCGACGACGAGGAGGCGCTGCTCGACTCGATCATGGCGGGCGCCTCCGGCTACGTCCTCAAGCAGATCCGCGGCTCGGACCTGGTGTCCGCCGTACGCACCGTGGCCCGCGGCCAGTCCCTGCTCGACCCGAGCGCCACCACCAAGCTGATGGCACGGCTGCGCGGAGGCCCGCGGCAGCAGGAGGAACCCGACGAGCTGCCCGGCCTGACCGACCGCGAACGGGAGATCCTGACCCTCATCGGCGAGGGACTGACGAACCGTCAGATCGGGCAGCGGCTCTACCTCGCCGAGAAGACGGTGAAGAACCACATCTCCCGGCTGCTCGCCAAACTCGGCGTGGAGCGCCGCATCCAGGCGGCCGTCATCGCCACCCAGGTCCAGGACAGACGGGAACGGGAGGGGCGCTGACCGCCCGACGTCCCCTAGGGGGCGTCTCCCCGGTCTTCGCGGGTCCGCGGCGTCCGGCACGGCACCTCGCCGCACGGCCGAACCGTCCACGTACGCCCGGTACGAGGGCGACTCGACCGCACGCCGAGGCACCGCACCGGACGCCGCGGCCCGATCCACGAAGATCGGGCAGACGCCCCCTGGGGAAAGGGACGTTCGGCCCACGGAGCGAGACCTTCGGCATCCGGCGAGGTGCCACGCACCCGGCCAGAGTGAGTGTCGTCGGCAGGGGCCGACCACGTGATCCACGGGCCCGCCGCGGGCCCGCCTCCCGCACGAGGGCCCTCGCGGTACCGGCGGCCCCGCGCCGCGCGCCCCTTTGAGGACGACGCCCCCGCGCGTCCCCCGATCCACGAGAGGTGGACATCATGTCCCGCACCATCACCGTAGGCGTCGACGGTTCGGCCGAGAGCCGGGCCGCGGCGGAGTGGGCCGCCCGCGAGGCGCGACTGCGCGGCCTGCCGGTGAAGCTGGTCCAGGTCTGGCAGCCGGTGCCGGAACCCATGGAGGAGGCCCCGCTGCTGGGCGCCGACACCCACCAGCACTGGACCGAGCGGATCCTCCGGGAGGCCGCCGACGCCCTGCGGTCGGCCCACCCCGGCGTCGAGGTGAGCACCGAGCAGCTCACCGGGCTGCCGGCCGCACTCCTGACCGCGGCGGCCGGGGAGGCCGAACTGCTCGTGCTCGGCTCGCGCGGACTCGGCGGACTCGGCGGATTCCTGGTCGGCTCGGTCGGGCAGTCCGTCGTGGCGCACAGCGAGCGGCCCGTGGTCCTGGTCCGCTCCGGCGAGGGGACCGACGGCGGGCACGGCGCGGCGGACGGGGGCGTGGGCGACCCGGCGGGCCCGGTCGTGCTGGGACTGGACGTCAAGGCGCCGGACGCGGCCCTGATCGAGTTCGCGTTCGAGGCCGCGGAGCGCGGCTCGGTGCCGCTGCGGGTCGTGCACGCCTGGAACCCGCCGTCGTACTACTACTCGTACGGCATGGCCATGGACCCCGAGGTCACCACGACGGTGGCCCGGAGCCACGCCGCCGCCCTGGAGGAGGCCCTGAGTCCCTGGCGGCGGAAGCACCCCGGTGTCGAGGTCGTCGCGGAGTCCCGCTGGATCAGCCCCTCGCTGCTGCTGATCGAGGCCTCCCGCGACGCCTCCCTGGTCGTGGTCGGCCGGCGCGTGCGCCGCTCCCCGGTCGGCGCCCACATCGGCACCGTCACCCACGCCGTCCTGCACCACGCCGCCGCGCCCGTCGCCGTCGTGGCGCACGACTGACGCACGGCTCCGTCCGGCGGCCGCCGCCGCACCCCGGGGAGGGCGCGGCGGCGGTGCCGCGGGTGCGCGGCCGCTCAGAGGCTGGCGCTGTGATCGGGCACGTAGGTCTGCAGATCGCGCGGCGGACGCTCGTAGCCGGTCGACGGCGGCCTCGACGGCAGTCGCAGCACCTGCGGCGGCACCTCGTGATAGGGGACGGAGTCCAGCAGGTGGGCGATCATGTTCAGCCGCGCCCGCCGCTTGTCGTCGCTCTCCACGACGAACCACGGCGCCTCGACGATGTCCGTGTGGACCAGCATCTGGTCCTTGGCCCGGGAGTAGGCCTCCCAGCGCGTGATCGACTCCAGGTCCATCGGGGACAGCTTCCACTGCCGCAGCGGATCCTCCAGTCGGCGCCGGAAGCGCTCCTGCTGCTCGGTGTCGCTCACCGAGAACCAGTACTTGCGCAGCAGGATGCCGTCCTCCACCAGCATCCGCTCGAAGATCGGGCACTGGCGCAGGAAGAGCTGGTGCTCCTCCTTGGTGCAGAAGCCCATCACGTGCTCGACCCCGGCCCGGTTGTACCAGGACCGGTCGAACAGCACGATCTCCCCGGCGGCCGGCAGATGCTCCACGTACCGCTGGAAGTACCACTGCGAGCGCTCGCGCTCGGTCGGCTTCGGCAGCGCCGCGATCCGGGCGACCCGGGGGTTGAGATGCTCGGCGACCCGCTTGATGGTGCCGCCCTTGCCCGCCGCGTCCCGGCCCTCGAAGACCACGACCAGCCGGGCGCCCTCGGCCCGCACCCACTCCTGCAGCTTCACCAACTCGGTCTGCAGGCGCAGCAGTTCCCGCTCGTACGCCTCGCGCGGCAGCTTCGCCGCCTTCTTACCGGCCATGCCGCCTCCACCACGCCCGCCGGCCCACCCGGTCGCGCACGCCAGGGCCGTACACCAGGACGCCACCGTACTTTCCGCCGGAGGCCGCCCGCCACCGCTCGCCGCTCCCCGGGGACCGTCCGTCACCGTTCCACGCCCGCCGGCCACCGGACCCCGGCCACCGCCTCGCCCGGGACACCGTCCCCGGCCACCGTCCCGCCCGGTCGTGGGACCGGGGACGTACGGCCCCGTGCCGTGCCCGGACAGCCCATGGGAGCGGTGCCCGAACCGCTGGATGCTCGAGACATCGAGACGCCTGGAGGAGATCCGTGATGTCGGACGACGTGCTCAACCGCCCCCCGGTCCACGCGCTGCTCGCGGACGGCACCACCGTGTGCATCCGTCCCGTGACCCCGGCCGACCACGACGGCCTGCGGCGGTTCTACGACGAGATGTCCCCGGAGAACCTGCGGCTGCGGTTCTTCTCCGTCAGCCGGCGGTCCGGCGCTCTCGCCGCCGACCGCGCCTGCGCCCCGGCCCGCCCCGGATACCGGGCGCTGCTGGCCCGGACCGAGGAGCGGGTGCTCGGCCTGGCGGAGTACGACACGGCCGCGTACGACACGGCGGGGGAGAAGAACACGGCCGAGATCTCGATCGCGGTCGGCGACACGCTGCACCACCTCGGCGTGGGCACCCTGCTCGTGGAGCACCTGGTCTCGGCGGCCCGCGCCGACGGCGTCACCACCTTCACGGCCGACGCGCTCAGCGAGAACCGGGAGGTGCTCCGGCTCTTCTCCGACCTCGGCCTGCGCGTCACCCGCCGCTTCGAGGGGCCCGAGGTCCGGTGCACCATCCGGCTCGACCAGGACGACACGTACCTGGCGGCCGTGGAGGCCCGGGGCCGGGCCGCCGACGTGGCCAGCCTCGTGCCGCTGCTGCGCCCCGACGCGGTCGCCGTGGCCGGCGCCGGACGCACCCCCGGCTCGGTGGGCCGTGCGGTCCTGCACCACCTGAAGGCCGGCGGATACACCCGCCGCCTGTTCGCGGTGAACCCGGGCGTCGACCACATCCTCGGCGTGCCCTCCTATCCGGCCGTCGGGGACCTGCCGGTCACCCCCGACCTGGTGGTCGTCGCCGTGCCCGCCGCGGCGGTCCCGGGCGTCGCCGAGGAGTGCGGCAAGGCCGGGGTGCGGGCCCTGGTCGTGGTGACCGCCGGCCTCGACGCCGAGCAGGCGCGGACGCTGCTGGCCGCCTGCCGCGCCCACGGCATGCGGCTCGTCGGCCCCAACTGCCTCGGCGTCGCCAACACCGAGTCCGGTCTGCGCCTGGACGCCACCTTCGCCGCCGGGCATCCGCGCCCCGGCACCGCCGGTGTCGCCGTGCAGTCCGGCGGCGTCGGCATCGCCCTGCTCGACGGCCTGTCCCGGCTGGGCATCGGCGTCTCCTCCTTCGCGTCCCTCGGCGACAAGTACGACGTCAGCGGCAACGACATGCTCCAGTGGTGGGAGTGCGACGGCCGGACCGACCTCGCCCTGCTCCACCTGGAGTCCTTCGGCGGCCCGCGCGCCTTCTCCCGTACCGCCCGCCGGGTCACCCGCCGCATGCCGGTGCTCACCGTGGACGCCGGCCGCACCGTCGCCGGCCGCCGCGCCGCCGCCTCGCACACCGCGGCCGCCGCCACCCGCACGATGACCCGGCAGGCCCTGTTCGACCAGGCGGGCATCACCGCGACCCGCTCGGTGGGGGAACTCCTCGGCACCGCCGCGCTGCTGCACTCCCAGCCGCTCCCCGCCGGATCCCGCGTCGCGATCGTCACCAACGCGGGCGGCGCCGGCGTCCTCGCGGCCGACGCCTGCGCCGAGGCCGGGCTCACCCTGCCACCGCTCACCCCGGAACTGGTCCGCGACCTGATCGCCGTGCTCCCCGAGGGCGCCACCGCCAGCAATCCGGTCGACGCCACCGCCGCCGTCACGGAGGAGCAGCTCACCGGCTGCCTGGAGCGGCTGACCCGGCACCCGGGCGTCGACGCCGTACTGGTCGCGCTCGTGCCCACCGCCATCGCCGCCGCGACCGGCGACGACCTGGTCCGTGCCCTCACCGGCGCGTCCGGGCAGGGGACCAGGCCGGTGGCCGCGGTACGCCTCGAACAGGACCTGCCGGTCCGGCTGCTGCCCGCCGCGGGCGGCGGCGCCGTGCCGTCCTACGCCGAACCGCAGGCGGCCGCCCGGGCGCTGGCCCACGCCGCCCGCCGCTCCTCCTGGCTCGCCCGCCCCGCGGGCACCGTCCCGGACCTGGACGGCGTCGAGACGGCCCGCGCCCGGGAGGTCGTGCGGACCTTCCTGGCCGCGCATCCCGACGGCGGCCCGCTCGACCCGCGCACCTGCGCCGACCTGCTGGCCTGCTACGGCATCCCGCAGCTCCCCTGGGCCTGGGCGGAGACCGAGGACGAGGCCGTCATGGCCGCCGAACGGCTGCGCGGCCCGGACGGCAGGGTGGTCATGAAGGCGCACTGGCCCGGCCTGGTCCACAAGAGCGAACAGCGCGCCGTGCACCTCGACCTCCAGGGCGACTCCCAAGTGCGCGCCGCCTTCCGGGACTTCGAGAACAGGTTCGCCGGGCTGCTCACCGGGACGGTCGTGCAGCCACTGGCGGCGCGCGGCACCGAACTGCTCGCCGGTGTCGTCCAGGACGAGGTCTTCGGACCGCTCGTGCTGTTCGGGCTCGGCGGCACCGCGACCGAGGTGCTCGGCGACCACGCCGCCCGGCTGGCCCCGCTCACCGACCAGGACGTGCACGACCTGATCACCGCCCCGCGCTGCGCCCCGCTGCTGTTCGGCGCGCACGGCAGCGGGCCGGCGGACCTCGAGGGCCTGGAACAGCTGTTGCACCGGCTGTCCCGCATGGCGGCCGACCTGCCGCAGCTCGCCGAGGCCGACCTCAACCCCGTGCTCGCCACCCCGGACCGGATCCGCGTGCTCGACGCGCGGGTGCGCCTGGTCCCGCGCGACGCCCAGGACCCCTATCTGCGCCGGCTCCGCTGAGGCGGGACCGCGGACGGACCACGGTGGGGCCGGCGACCGGCCGCACCCGAGGTGAGAGGAGGCGGACCGCCATGACCGGCAGGGTGCTGGTGGCCTACGGTTCGACGAACGGATCGACGGCGCGGATCGCCGAGACCGTCGCCGGGGTGCTGCGCGAGGCGGGGCTCGCGGCCGAGGCGCGGCCCGCCGCGTCGGTGCCGGGCGTCACCGCGTACGACGCCGTGGTGGTCGGCGGCGCGCTGTACGCCGGGCGCTGGCAGAAGGACGCGCGCCGCTTCGTGCGCCGTCACCGCCGGGACCTGGCCGCACGACCGGTGTGGTTCTTCAGCAGCGGACCGCTCGACCCCTCCGCCGCGGAGCGCGACATCCCGCCCGTGGCAGGGGTGCGGCGGGCGATGGACCGGGTCGACGCCAGGGAACACGTCACCTTCGGCGGCTGCCTGGAGGAAGGGGCCGAGGGCCGGCTCGCCCGGATGATCCTCCGCGGCGGCAAGGGCGGCGACTTCCGGGACTTCCCCGCGATCGAGACGTGGGCGGCCGGGGTCGCGGCCGAGCTGACGGCCCGCTGACCGGTGACGGGGCGATCCGGCAGGCGTGGTGACGCGGCGTCCGGGGACGATGGGCCCCGCCTCCCGGCCCGGTCGGCCCTCTCACCCGCCCCATCCCCGCCCTACGGTGGAGGGGTGATCGCCGGATGCGACCGAGGAGAACACGTGGAGATCGTTGCGTACGGCGTCCTGGCCGACGAGGAGCCGCTGCTGAGGGACGCGTTCGACAGCGCGTTCGCCGGCCGTCACGAGCTGCGCTGTCTGCGGCTGTTCCTGGACCGGGACACGGCGCCGACCGCCGGAGGCCACGAGATCGTGCTCAGCAGTGTCAACGACACCCTGGACGCCGAGGCGCTGCGCTCCCTCGCCGAGGGCGGCACCCGGCTGATCGCCCAGCGCTCCACCGGATACAACAACATCGACCTGCCCGCCGCGAGGGAACTCGGGCTGACCGTGGCCCGGGTCTCGTCCTACTCGCCGTACGCGGTCGCCGAGTTCGCCTGGACCCTGGCCCTGGCGGTCGACCGCCGGATCGTCCGGGCCGCCCGGCGCACCCGGGACTTCGACTTCCGGCTCGACGGACTCATGGGCCGCGACCTGCGCGGCCGCACGGCCGGGGTGGTGGGCACCGGGAGGATCGGCGCCGCCTTCGCCCGGATCGCCCACGGATTCGGCATGCGGCTGCTGGGCTGGGACGTCGCCGAGAACCCCGACTGCCTCGCCCTCGGCATGGAGTACGTCCCGCGGGAGCGGCTGTTCACCGAGGCGGACCTGATCAGCCTGCACGTCCCGCTGCTGCCCGGCACGCACCACCTGGTCGACGCCGAGGCGCTGGCGCTGATGAAGGACGACGCCGTCCTGGTCAACTCCAGCCGCGGCGGCTTGGTGGACACCGACGCCCTGCTGCAGACGCTGCGCGCGGGCCGGCTGAGCGGTGTCGGCCTCGACGTGTACGAGGAGGAGGCAGGCGTGTTCTTCCTGGACAAGTCGCTGGAGGTGATGACCGACGAACGCCTGGCCCGGCTGATGACCTTCGGCAACGTCCTGGTCACCTCCCACCAGGCCTACTTCACCAGGGACGCCGTCGGGCAGATCGCCCGGACCACCGTGACCAACATCGAGGACCACCTCGCCGGCCGCTCCGGCGAGAACGTGCTCGTCCGTCCCGGTACGGCCTGACCCGCACCCGGCACCGCCGGGCCCGCCGCGCCGGCCGGCCGGATACTGGAGACGGGAAGCCGAGGCGGCCCGATCCGCGAGGAGGGCGTGATGGACCCGCAGCAACTCGACGCGAAGGCCGCGGCCGCACTGGTCGCGGAAGCCGTGGTCGCCCCGTCCATGCACAACGCGCAGCCCTGGCGCTTCCGCCTGCTCGCGGACGAGGGCGTGCTCGAGCTGCGCCCCGATCTCGGCCGCGCCATGCCCCGCTCGGACCCCGGCAACCGGGCGTTGTACATCGGCTGCGGCGCGGCGCTGTTCAACCTGCGCGTCGCCGCCGCGCACGCCGGACTCGCCCCGGAGGTGAGGCTGCTGCCGGATCCCGGGGAACCACTGCTGCTCGCCACCGTCCGGCCGGTCCCGGCGCCCGGCCGTGCCGTACCGGACGAGGACGACCTGGCGCGGCTGCACCCGGCGATCCGCCGCCGGCACACCAGCCGGCACCCCTTCGACGAGAAGGACGTCCCCGAGGACACCCGGACGGCCCTGCGGGCCGCCGCCGCACGCGAGGGTGCCGAGCTGCTCTTCCCCGGCCCCTGGCACGTGGAGACCGTGCTCGACCTGGTGCACGACGCGGAGAGCCGGGACGCCGTGCACCCGGAGGGCCTGGAGGACCTGCGGCACTGGACCCGGCTGGGGCCCGAGGCGGAGACCGCCACCGACGGCGTGCCCGAGTACGCGTTCGGACCCCGGATGCGGGACGGCCGCGCGCCGCTGCGGGACTTCGCCGGGCGCCGGCCGGTGACCGACCGCGACGCCACCGCCTTCGAGCGCAACCCGCACCTCGCCCTGCTGAGCACACCCGGTGACACCCCCGCCGACTGGCTGCGCGCGGGCCAGGCACTGGAACGCGTCCTGCTGGAGGCCACCCTCGCGGGACTCGCCACCTCCCTGACCTCGCACGCCCTGGAGAGCCCGGACCTGCGGCTGCTGGTCCGCGATCCGGTCGTCGGCCGGGGCAACGTCCAGATGGTGCTGCGGCTGGGCTACGGTCCCTTCGGCCCGGCCACCCCCCGGCGGCCCGTGCGAGAGGTCCTGGACGTCGTCCGGACGGCCTGAGCCACGGACGCGAGGTCCCCTCGCCGCCCGGTCGCGTGACGGCGCGAAGCCGTGAGACCGGCCCGCGTGCCGCCCAAGTTCTCTGGTCACTGGCCCGCGTGACGGCGGGAGACCGTGACGGCCGACCCGCCTGACGGCCAAGTCCTCCCTGCGGCAGCCCACTTGCCGCCGCGCACTCACCCTCACCGCGTGCGGCGCGGCCCTCCTGGGCGGACCGACCGGCCCTGCGCGCAGGGCGGTTCGGCCCCATGCGCCGCGCCGGCCCCGCCGAGATGAACGGCGGCCCGTGAGCACGACGGACGTGCCCGCCGAACCCGGGGTGCGTCAGGGGCTGATGGACCTCGGCGGACTGGACCTGCCCGCCGACGCGGACGTCCACCTCTGCGGCTCGCCGCCCTTCATGCGCGCCGTCCGCGCCCAGTTGCTCGGCGCCGGCGTACCCGCCCGCCGTATCCGTTTCGAGGTGTTCGGCCCGGACCTGTGGCAGCCCCACACCGAGGACTGAGCCCCGGGGAGCGATCCGGCGGTACGCCGCCCGGGCCGCCGGCCTCAGCGCGCGTCGGCGCTGCCCGTCAGCTCCCGGCCGGTGACCAGCTCGGCCTCGATGCGCACGAAGACCCCGTCGTGCGTGACCACCCAGGATCGCGGACCGGTGCGCGAGAGCCGTTCGTGCTCGGCGGGACCGGTCACGACCGTCGCGCGGCCCGTGACGACCACGCTCCACCCGGACCGGGCCCCGGCGTCGAAGTCGTCGGCCTCGAAGGCCACCACCACTCCGTCGATCGCCCGGACGAGGTCCGAGCCGGCCGAGATGCGCAGCACGACGGCGGAGTCCGTGTCCATGGAGAAGTTGACCGGCAGCGCCGTGGGGAGCGCCCGTCGGGTGTACACGACACGGCCGACCGGCACCTCGGCCAGCAGGCGCAGGCACTCCTGCCGGTCGAGCACGCGGAAGCCGTCGGTGGGGAACATCCGTCCATGGTCCCGCCGGGCCGCCGGGCACCGTTAGGGCCGGACGGCCCTTGACGAGCTGCCCCGGGGCCCGGGCGGCCGGACGCCGGGGGCCGACGGGCCGGGGAGAAGGGGCCGAACGGCCCCCTCCGGCCGGCGCCCCGGACGCCGATAGTGGGACCAGGACACCGGCACGCGCCGCGCGGCCGGACGATCCGCGCCCCGGGCCGGTCACCCGGCCGCACCGCACGCCACCCACACCGGCACCGGTGTCCGCCACGCTCCCGGCCGGCGCGCCCCGGCCGCCCGGATCCACTGACGCCGCCCGGATCCACTGACGACGAGGAGAACCGCGAGATGTGCGACCACCCGCGCCCGCCCGGCACCCCCGTCCGTCGAAGAGCCGATGGGGCACGGGGCGGTCGCGGGCCTGAGGAGCCCGGTGCGCGACGCCGACCGGGACGGGGACGTCACGCGGAAGGCGGAGGCCGCCCGGACGACCGTCTGTGTGCCGGGCCCGCACACCGGGGCCGGGGAACCTGGACCGTTCCCCGCGCCGGCCGGTGACGTCCCGGAGCAGCGGAGCCGCCTGGAGGCCGAGCACCGCCGGGGCGGGGCCGTGCCGCGCGAGGCCGGGCGGTGGGGACCGGGCGGCTGGAGGCCGTCCTGTCGGTACGCGCCCGGGGCGGCACCCGTATGCCGTAGCCGCGGCCGTCCGCCTGACCCGGCGTCCGCACCGGTCGTGGGCCCGTTCGCGCGCGACGGGCAGGGCCCCGGCGCCCGGTTCCGGGAATTGTGGCAGCACGGGCGATGGCGTTCCCTGGGACGGGGACCGAGGGGAGCATCCGAAGGGCCGTCAGGCCCGGGAAGGGGCGAAACGGTGGCCACGGAGAAGGAGCGGGCGCCGGACGGCGAGCGCGGGCCGGGGCCCCCGGGTCTGGACCGCGGGCTGCCGGAGGCGCTGGTGCGCTCCCGGCGGTACTTCACCACCCGCCTGGTCCACGTGCTCACCGCGCCGGTCGGCCACCTCACCCGCCCCTGCATCGTCTACCGCAGCCGCGACACCCGCCTCGGCACCCGTGCGCCCCGCCGCGGCCGGGAACGCCTCGGCCGAGGACACGTCCCGCAGACCCAGGTCCCTGAACCGCCCGTACGGAAAGGAACCCCGATGTCCGTCGACACCCAGCAGGTGCCCGGCAGCCTCACGGAGGAGGAACTGAGGTCGCTGGACGCCCACTGGCGCGCCGCGAACTACCTGTCCGCAGGCCAGATCTACCTCATGGCCAACCCACTGCTGTCCGAACCGCTGCGCCCGGAGCACATCAAGCCGCGGCTGCTCGGCCATTGGGGCACCTCACCCGGCCTCAACCTGGTGCACACCCACCTCAACCGCGTGATCAAGGCCCGCGACCTGAGCGCCCTGTGCGTCTGGGGCCCCGGTCACGGCGGACCCGCCGTGCTCGCCAACTCCTGGCTGGAGGGCTCCTACTCCGAGACGTACCCCGACGTCACCCGGGACGCGGCCGGCATGGCACGCCTCTTCAGGCAGTTCTCGTTCCCCGGCGGGGTGCCCAGCCACGTGGCCCCGGAGACGCCCGGCTCGATCCACGAGGGCGGCGAACTCGGCTACGCGCTCTCCCACGCGTACGGCGCCGCCCTCGACAACCCGGACCTCATGGTCGCCTGCGTCATCGGCGACGGCGAGGCCGAGACCGGACCACTGGCCGCCTCCTGGCACTCCAACAAGTTCCTCGACCCGGTCCACGACGGCGCCGTACTGCCGATCCTGCACCTCAACGGCTACAAGATCGCCAACCCGACCGTGCTCGCCCGGCTCCCCGAGGCCGAACTCGACGACCTGCTGCGGGGCTACGGCCACGACCCGCTCCACGTCACGGGTGACGACCCGGACACCGTGCACCGCGCCATGGCCGCCGCCATGGACACCGCACTCGACCGCATCGCCACCGCCCAGCGCGCCGCCCGCGAGGACGGCGCCACCGAACGGCCCCGCTGGCCGATGATCGTGCTGCGCACCCCGAAGGGCTGGACCGGCCCGGCCGAGGTCGACGGCGTGCCCGTGGAGGGCACCTGGCGCGCCCACCAGGTCCCGCTGGCCGCCGTCCGGGACAACCCCGGGCACCTGCGGCAACTGGAGCGCTGGCTGCGCTCGTACCGGCCCCGGGAACTCTTCGACGAGCGGGGCGCCCCGCGGCCGGAGGTCCTGGCCTGCGTGCCCGCTGGTCCGCGCCGGCTCGGCGCCACCCCGCACGCCAACGGCGGCCTGCTGGCACGCGAACTGCCGCTGCCGCCGCTGGAGCGGTACGCCGTCGCCGTCGACAAGCCCGGCGCCACCCTGCACGAACCGACCCGCGTCCTCGGCGACCTGCTCGAGGACGTCATGCGGGCCACCGCCGACCGCCGCGACTTCCGCCTCGTCGGCCCCGACGAGACCGCCTCCAACCGCCTCCAGGCGGTGTACGCGGCCAGCGGCAAGGCCTGGCAGGCCGAGACCCTCGACGTGGACGAACACCTCGACCGGCACGGCCGGGTGATGGAGATCCTGTCCGAACACACCTGCCAGGGCTGGCTGGAGGGCTACCTCCTCACCGGCCGGCACGGACTGTTCTCCTGCTACGAGGCCTTCGTCCACATCGTCGACTCGATGGTCAACCAGCACGTCAAGTGGCTGCGCACCACCCGCCGGCTGCCCTGGCGGGCCCCCATCGCCTCCCTCAACTACCTCCTGACCTCGCACGTGTGGCGCCAGGACCACAACGGGTTCTCGCACCAGGACCCCGGCTTCGTCGACCACATCCTCAACAAGAGCCCCGAGGCGGTCCGGGTCTACTTCCCGCCGGACGCCAACACGCTGCTGTCCGTGGCCGACCACGCCCTGCGCAGCCGCGACTACGTCAACGTGATCGTCGCCGGCAAGCAGCCCTGCTTCGACTGGCTGCCGGTGGACCAGGCGCGGGTGCACTGCGCGCGGGGCGCCGGAGTCTGGGAGTGGGCGGGCACCGAGGACGGGTCACGGGACCCGGACGTGGTGCTGGCCTGCGCCGGCGACGTACCCACCCAGGAGGTGCTGGCCGCCGCCCAGTTGCTGCGCCGGCACCTGCCCGAGCTGGCCGTGCGCGTGGTCAACGTGGTCGACATCGCGCGACTGCTGCCGAAGGAGGAACACCCGCACGGGATGACCGACTTCGAGTACGACGGGCTGTTCACCCCGGACAGGCCGGTCATCTTCGCCTACCACGGCTACCCGTGGCTGATCCACCGCCTGGCCTACCGGCGCACCGGTCACCGCAACCTGCACGTGCGCGGCTACAAGGAGATCGGCACCACCACCACACCGTTCGACATGGTGGTCAGCAACGACCTCGACCGCTACCGCCTGGTCATGGACGTCATCGACCGCGTCCCCGGGCTGGCGGTGCGCGCGGCGGCCGTACGCCAGCACATGGAGGACGCCCGTCAGCGCCACCACGTGTACATCCGCGAGCACGGCACGGACATGCCCGAGGTGGCCGACTGGACCTGGGACGGCTGAGCGGACCCGGCGGTCAGGGAGCCAGCGGCACGGTCCACTCGACGACCGTGCCGCTCGGCTCGTTCGCGGACACGGCGAACGAGCCCGCCATCTCCTCCGCACGCCGGCGCAGATTGGCCAGCCCGCTGCGCCGGGTGACCGCCGGATCGATGCCGCGGCCGTCGTCGGCCACCCGCAGCCGCAGGGTGGCGTCCGTGACCTCGACCCCGACGTCGACCGACGTGGCGTGCGCGTGCCGGGCCGCGTTGGACAGCGCCTCGCCGAGCACGGCGAGCAGCTGCTCGCCCTGCTCGGCGGAGACGACGGTGTCCAGCAGCCCGGTCATGCGCAGCGCCGGGGCGAAGCCGAGCGATTCGGTGGCCCGTTCGGTGGCCGCGACGAGCTGGGCGCGCAGCCCGCTGCCGCGCCGCGCCTGGTCGCGCTCGCGCAGGGCGTAGATGGTGGAACGGATGATCTTGATGGTGTCGTCCAGGTCGTCCACCACCCGCTGGATCCGCTCGCTCGCCTGCGGCCGGTCGGAGACCCGGCCCAGGGTCGACTGCAGCGACAGCGCCCCCGCGAACAGCCGCTGGATGACCAGGTCGTGCAGGTCACGGGCGATCCGGTCGCGGTCGTCCAGCACCACCATCCGCTCGGCGTCCCGCCGGTGCTCGGCGACGTCCAGGGCCAGCGCCGCCTGGTTGCCGAACCCGGTGACCATGTCGCTCACGGCGTCGGCGAACAGGGCCCCGCCGGGCAGGTTCGCCACCTGCAGTACCCCGCGGACGTGGTCCGGGGTGCCGAGCGGCACGAAGAAGGCCGGTCCCAGCTCCACCACCGAGGCGCTGCCGCCCTCCGCGCGCGGGTCGGCGCTCAGGGCGTCGCTGGTGATCGTCTCACCGGAGGTGAAGACCTTGGCGGCCAGCGCCGAGGGGGGCAGCACCAGACCCCGGACCTTCTCGGCCCCCGCTCCCGAGGCCGCCTCGATCACCAGCTCACCGCGATCGCCCACCGGGACCGCGAGGGTGACCAGGGCCGCGCCCGCGACCTCCCGCACCTTCGCGGTGAAGGACTCCAGCACCGCGCTCGGCTCGGCGCCCGACAGCAGGCTGCGGGTCAGGTCGTTGCTGGCCGTCAGCCACCGCTGCCGGCGCTGCGCCTCCTCGTACAGCCGGGCGTTGTCGATGGCCACGCCGGCGGCCGCCGCCAGGGTGCGCAAGACCGCCTCGTCGTCGCTGTCGAACTCCGCCCCACTGCGCTTGTTCGTCAGGTAGAGGTTGCCGAACACCTGCTCGCGGATCCTGACGGGGGCACCGAGGAAACCGCTCATCGGCGGGTGCCCGGCCGGGAAGCCCACGGACGCCGCGTGCCGGTGGAGGTCCGCCAGCCGCAGCGGCTCCGGGTGACGGATGAGCTGGCCCAGGATGCCCTCGCCACGCGGAAGGTGCCCGATCCGGGCGATGGTCTCCTCGTCCATGCCGACCGTCACGAACTGCTTGATCGTGCCCTCGTCACCCAGCACGCCGAGCGCGCCGTACTGGGCGTCGACCAGGGTGACCGCCGACTCCACGATGCGGTGCAGCACCACCTCCAGGTCGAGGTCCGAACCGACGGCGAGGACGGCTTCGAGCAGCGTGTGCACCCGGCCCCGCGCCGCCCGCACCTGCGCCACCTGGGTCTGGAGGTCGTCCAGCAGCGCGTCCAGGCGCAGCTGCGGGGACATCCCTGACGCCTCCGCCTCGCGCCCGTACTGCGCGCGCTCGTCCACCACGGGCTCCCCTCGCCGGTCCGCCGACTCACCCCCAGGATGCCCGACGGGGCGTGGTCGTTCCACGGCGGCCCGGGGCCCCGGCGTGCGGCCGGCGTCCTCAGCCGAACAGGCTCGGTACGCGGATCGTCCGGACGTGCCGCCACGTGCCCCCGGGCAGCAGCATCCACTCACCCGCCCCGCGCCGGGGCGCCCGGGCGGCACGGCCGTCCCGGGCGCGCACGGCCTCGGAGCGCGCGGCTCCGCGGGACGGCAGCCGGGCGCCGCAGCGCTCGGACTCGATCCGCGGCAGGGTTCGGACACGCTTGCTCACTGTTCCTCCCGGGATGTGCGGCGGAAGGTGCCGTCCGCCCGCGCTCCTTCGCGGGCCGCTGTGCCGTGCCGGCCGGCGGGACTCGGGTGACCGGGCCCGTTAGCGGCGGCCCCCTCCGCCCCGGTTCCCGTCCGCTCCGGTTCACGCCGGCGGAGACGGGACCACCAGGACGGGGCAGCGGGCGTGGCGCAGCAGACCCTGACTGACCGAGCCCAGCATCATGCCCGTGAAGCCGCCGTGTCCCCGGGTACCCACCACCAGGCCCAGCGCGTGCGCCGAGGCGTCCGCGAGCGCCCGCACGGGATGCCCGGTCAGCAGCTCGTGGCGCAGGTCCACCTCCGGATAGCGGTCCCGGCGGCCGGCCACCGTCTCGGACAGCAGCCGCCGGCACTCCTGCTGCGCCGCGTACTCGTCGAAGATCCGCAGCGGCCCCGGCTGCCACACGTACAGCGCCCGCAACTGGGCTCCGCGCAGCGCGGCCTCCTCGAACGCCAGGTCGACGGCGACGGCGGAACGCTCGCTGCCGTCGACGCCCACGACGAAGTACGCGGGCTCCTGCGTGACGTGCTCCGGCTCGGGCACGACGACCACCGGGCAGTGCGCGTGGGCCGCCACCGGCAGCGCGACGGCCGCCGAGCCGAACACCTCCTGCGTCCGGTTCAGATGCCGCGAGCCCAGCACCACCGACGTGGCGTCGCGGCTCTGTTCGCGCAGTACCCACACCGGGTCGCCCTCGGCGAGCAGCGGATCGACGACGGCGTCCGGGCAGCGCGCGGTGACGAAGTCGACGGCGTCGTCGAGCACCTGCTTGCCGGCCCGGTGCAGCGTGTCGTTCCACTGCTCCCAGGACGACGGGACGTCCGGCGCCCGGGTGCCCCTGGTCGGTACGCCCTCCACGTGCACCGGGCGCAGCGGGACCCGCCGCCGGACCGCCTCGTCGGCAGCCCAGGCCAGCGCCATCCGCCGGCCCGGGTCCGGATCGACGCCCACCACGACCGGCCTGCGGTCAGCGGCGCCCGCCATGGCGGCCTCCCTCGTCCGCCGGGGCCGGGGGCCGGGGCAGCACGTTCATCGTCCTCGCCTCCTCGCGGCGGTGGCACGGGGAGAACCACCGCTCCTTTCCATGGAAGTCCCGGTACGGCCGGACTGCCAGTGCCAGGAGTCCCCGGCTTCCGGCGCCGGTGCCGGAAAGGACCCAGCGGCCCGCAAGAAGGGCTGTTCGGCCTACGCGCGAGGGGCCCGCGCGCGCTGCACTGGAGGTGCCGGCAGACCCGACGACCGCAGAGGAGGTCACGGTGATGGCCACACTGACACGCAGGCAGAAATTCCCGTTCCCGGACATGCCCGACTGGTTCGAGACCATTCCCAGCAAGTTCTCGATGCCCGCCGTACGGATCGAGGACTACACGGAGAGCGGCCGCTACGTCATGCGCGCCGAACTGCCGGGCATGGTCCCCGAGGACATCGACGTCGCCGTCGGCGAAGGCGTCCTGACGGTCCAGGCCGAGCGCACCGAGCGGGACGTGGACAAGAACCACAGCGAGTTCCGGTACGGCGCCATGAGCCGCAGCGTGACGCTGCCGCGGGGCGCCGACGAGGACGACGTCACGGCCGACTACACCGACGGCGTGCTCACCGTCAGCGTCGGCCTGGGCGCCGAGCGGACGGAGGCGAGGCACGTCGAGATCAAGCACAAGCACTGACCGGCGACCGGTCCCCGGCCGGCGGGCTCCGCGCGGGGCCCGCCGCCGTCCGCCCGCGCCGCTCCGTCACCGGACGGCGCGCGTCGCGGCCCAGCGCCGCCGTACCGCGTCCTCGTGCTCCGCCTCCTCCAGCGCGAGCTCGACCGCCGCCAGCTCCCGCCGCAGCCGGGGGATCCAGTGCCCGCGCAGGGCCCGGACCCGCTGCCGGGTCCGGGCGGCCTCCGCGGCGAGCAGCTCGGCGGCTGCCCGGTGGACGGCGTGTTCGGCGGCGGCCCGCACCGCGGCGCGGTAGGCCGTCTCCGCGTGCGCGAGTGCCGTGTTGGGCGGCGCCGGCTCCTCAGGGGCGCGCACCGGGGCCGTCCAGGACAGGGCCGCCGGATGCCGGACGCCCATCACCGCCTCCCACCGGACACCGACCCGCGCCCGGTCGGCGGGCGCCGCCTCGGCCCACGCCCGTTCACCGCCGAGCAGCAGCCCGCGCACCAGCCAGGTGTCCGCCTCCGCCAGCCGATCGCGCCAGACGCGGCCCGCCTCCCCGGCCGCCTCGCGCTCCGCGCCCTCCCGGTCCAGGAGCAGCCGGAGCTTGCGTTCCAGCAGTTCGGCCCCGCGCTCGGCCGTCGCCAGGCCGCGCCGCAGCCGCAGCCGGCCGGCCCGCCCCACCGGCCCCCGGCCCCCGCGCCCGCTCACGGCGTCCCCGCCCCGTCCGCGCCGTCGGCGGCCGGCGGCCGCCGGGCGTCGAGCAGCTCGGCCGGAAGCATGCCGAGCTGACCGCGGGGCAACGTCAGCAGCACCTCCCAGGCCCGGTCCAGGGACTCGTCCAGCGAGCGGTTCTCGGCCGTGCCCTGGGCGAGGAAACGCTCCCGGAAGGCGTCCTCGAGGTCCAGGTGGCGCAGATCGGCCGGGGAGAGCGCCGGCCGCCCGATGAGGTCGGCCAGCTCCCTCACCTGCCGTGACCGGGCGAGCGCGGCGATGAGCTGCGCCGCGACGTCCGGATGGTCGGCGCGGGTGCGGCCCGCGCCGGCGCCCTTGCGCATCAGCCGCGACAGGGAGGCCAGCGGGTCGACCGGGGGATAGGTGCCGGCCGTGTGCGCCTCGGCGGACAGCACGATCTGGCCCTCCGTGATGTAACCGGTGAGGTCCGGCACCGGATGGGTGATGTCCCCGGCCGGCATCGTCAGCACCGGCAGGACCGTCACCGAGCCCGGGCGGCCCCGGATCCGGCCGCACCGCTCGTACAGGGAGGCCAGGTCGCTGTACAGGTACCCCGGATAGGCCCGGCGGGCGGGTATCTCGCCGCGCGCGGCGGACACCTCGCGCAGCGCCTCCGCGTAGGCCGTCATGTCGGTCATCACCACCAGCACGTGGCGGCCCTCCGCGAACGCCAGGTGCTCGGCCACCGTCAGGGCGATGCGCGGGGTCAGCAGCCGCTCGATCACCGGATCGTCGGCGGTGTTGAGCAGCAGCACCAGGTCCCGGGCCGCCGAGCGCTCCGCCAGCCCCGCCCGGACGAACGCCGCGTCGGCGTGGGTGAGCCCCATCCCGGCGAAGACGACGGCGAACGGCTCGCCCCCGCAGGCGGCCTGCGCCGCGATCTGCACGGCCAGCTCCAGGTGCGGCAGCCCGGCCGCGGAGAACACCGGCAGCTTCTGGCCCCGCACCAGGGTGGTGAGCACGTCCACGGCGGTCACACCGGTGAGCACCGGCTCGTTCGGCGGCTGCCGGCGCACCGGGTTGATCGGGGCGCCGCCCACCGCCGCGTCGGCGGCGCCCAGCACCGGCGGGCCGCCGTCGGCGGGCTCGCCCCGCCCGTCGCAGACCCGGCCCAGCCAGCCGGTGCCGACCGGGATCCGCAGCGGCGCGCCCGAGAAGGCCACCCGGGTGCGGGTCCGGTCCATCCCGGCCGTGTCCTCCAGCACCTGCACCACGGCGAGGTCCCGGTCCACCTCCAGGACCAGCCCGTGCCGTCGCCCGCCCGAGCCGACCGCGATCGTGGCGAACTCGTCCCAGCCCACCCCGCTCACGCCCTCGACGACCACCAGCGGGCCGCGCAGCTCCCGCACCCCCGTGTACTCGACGTCGGCGGGCCCCTTCATGCCGCCGCCCGCCCGAGCCGGTCCAGCACGGTGTCGCGGGCCCGGCCCACCGGAGCGGTCTCGGCGGGCCCGGCGGTCTCCCTGGCCCGCAGCAGCGGGGTGAAGTCGACCGCCTCGACCGCGTCCGCCCCCGTGCCGCCCTCCACCAGCTCGACGCAGCGGTCGATCACCGACAGCGAGGCCTCCACGAGCGCCGCCGTCTTCCCCGGCGCGCTGTAGGCGTCCGCCGGGGACAGCGCGCTCTGCTGGATCACCGCCTCGCGCAGCAGCCGCCCGGCGAGCACGCTGATCCGCTCGCGGGGCGGCAGGGCCGTGACGCCGACCAGCTCCACGAGGTCTGCCAGCCGGTCGGCCTCGGCGAGCAGACCGGCCACCCGGGCCCGCCGGGCCGCCCACCCGGGATCACCGGCCCGCGCGTAGGCGGCGGCGAGCGCGGCCACGTCCCGGGAGAAGGAGTCCGTCCAGGAGACGGCCGGGTAGTGGCGGGCGTAGGCGAGGTCCCGGTCCAGGCTCCACAGGCACCGTACGAACCGCTCGGTGTGCGCGGTGACCGGCTCGGTGCGGTCGCCGCCGGGCGGGGACACGGCACCGATCACCGTGACGGAACCGCGGGCGCCGCCGAGGGTGCGCACCGGGCCCGCCCGCTCGTAGAACGCCGCCAGCCGGGAGGCGAGCCCCGCCGGGTAGCCCTCCTCGGCCGGGAGTTCGCCCATCCGGGAGGCGAACTCGCGCAGCGCCTCCGCCCAGCGGGAGGTGGAGTCGGCGATGACGACGACGTCCAGTCCCATGTCGCGGAAGTACTCGGCGACCGTGGCGCCCGTGTGCACGCTCGCCTCGCGCGCCATCATCGGCATGTTGGAGGTGTTCGCGATCGTCACGGTGCGCTCCGACAGCCGTCCTCCGGTGCGCGGATCGGCGAGCTCGGACAGCTCCTCGATGACGTCCGCCATCTCGTTGCCGCGCTCGCCGCAGCCGACGTAGACGATCACGTCGGCGTCGCACCACTTGGCGATCTGCTGCAGCAGCATGGTCTTGCCGGTGCCGAAGCCGCCCGGCACGGCGACCGTGCTGCCCCGGGCCACCGGGAACAGCAGGTCGACCGCCCGCTGCCCGGTGTGCAGCGGCTCTTCGGCGGGCAGCCGCCCGGCGGCCGGCCGGGGCCTGCGGACCGGCCAGCCCTGCGCCATGCGCACCTCGTGCCCCGCCACCTCGGCGAGCACGGCGTCCGCGCGGTACTCGCCCGCCGCCGCGACGCCGGTCACCGTCCC
Organism: Streptomyces sp. NPDC002386; assembly: GCF_053593175.1. Lineage (NCBI taxonomy): Bacteria > Bacillati > Actinomycetota > Actinomycetes > Kitasatosporales > Streptomycetaceae > Streptomyces > Streptomyces sp. NPDC002386. The sequence goes on along the minus strand of NZ_JBSFBX010000011.1, from coordinate 200,156 downwards.
GGCCCGGCCGGGCGGCACGAGCAGGCTCAGGCGCACCCGCGCCCCGATCTCCCCGAGGACGTCACCCGCCTCCACCCGGGCACCCTCGCCCACCCGGGGCACGAAGGGCCAGGCGCGCCCGTCCGGCGCGCCGTCCCCGGCACCGGGCAGCAGCAGGTCGCCGGCGCCGGACAGCGGCCGCAGCAGACCGTCGAACACCCCGCCGAGCAGGCCGGGTCCGAGTACCACCGACAGCGGCCGGCCGAGCGGTTCGGCGGGCTCCCCGGGCGCCATGCCGCCCGTGTACTCGTACGCCTGGACGGTGGCCGAGTCGCCGTGCACGGCGACCACCTCACCCGGCAGCCCGGCGGTGCCCAGCGAGGCGAGATCGTGCATGGCGACCGAGGCGGGGCACTCCATCTCGACCAGCGGCCCGGCGACCCGGAGGACGCGGGGTACGGCGTCGCGACGAGCCGGGTCCGGATCCGGGGCGGGAGGCCGGTCCGGGCTCGGGTCCGGGGTCTCCGGCGCGGTGCCGGACCGTGTGTGCGTGGTGCCGGACCGTGTGTGCGTGGTGCCGGACCGTCCGTGCGGGGCGCCGTCGCCGTCCGCAACACGTCCGCCGCCCGGGCCGGTCACGGCCGTTCCCACAGGTGCTCGGCCCGTACCCCGGCCCGGTCCAGGGCCCGGTCGGCGAGGGTGTCCGCCGACAGGTCGACGCGGCGCCCGGGCACCTCGGCGCTCACCCCGCCGCCCGGCGCGTCCGTGACGCGCGCCCGTGCCCCCAGCAGGGCCCGCGCCGCCGCCACCAGCCGGTCCCGTGCGCGAGGGTCCCCGGCCAGTGCCCGCCGCACACCCGCGCGGACCTCGGCCCGCAGGTCCGCGTAGACCTCGGCGCGGGCGGCGAGTTCGGCGGTCCACGCGTCCTCGGCCGCCCGCATCCGCTCACCCGCGGCCGCCGCGGCCCCGTCCGCGGCGCCGGCCTCGCGGGCCGCCGCGAGCACCCGGTCGGCCGTGCCGCGCGCGACGCGCAGCGTCTCCTCCGCGTCGGCCCGCGCCCGGTCGAGCACCGCCCCGGCCTCGGCCCGGGCCGCCCGCAGCAGTTCGGCACGCACCGGTTCCAGCGCGTCCACGGGCGCGGCCATCAGGGCATCACCACGGTCAGCGGCCGGGACGGATCCGGCACCGTCACCCCGGCCCCGAGCGCCTCGGCGGCCGGTGCCGTGAGGATCACCAGGGCGACGCCGCGCGGGAGCCGGCCCCAGGCCCGGCGGACGGCGTCCGGGCTCTCCGCGACCAGCACGTCCACACCGGCGAGGGCCAGCCCGCTCACGTCCGGGCGCGCGCCGATGGCGGCCACGGTGCCCATCGTCAGGCCTTTCCGATCAGCAGGATCGCGACCACCAGCCCGTACACGGCGATGCCCTCCGCCAGGCCGACGATCACCATCGCCCGGCCGAACATCTCCGGGCGTTCGCTGAGCGCGGCCAGCGCCGCCGCACCCGTGTAGGCGACGGCGATGGCGGCCCCGATGGAGGCACCGGCCACCGCGATGGCCGCCCCGATCAGCGCGGCGCCGCCCGCTCCGCCCGGCGCCCCCGCCTGCGGCGAGGCCTGCGCGGGCGTGGTGAGCGCCGTGACCAGGACGGCGCAGGCGCCCAGCAGCAGGGCGAGGTTGGTGGCCAGCAGCCAGCGCACCGCGTGTCCGGGCCGGCGCCGGCGCAGCAGTGCCACGGCACCGGTAACCGCGAGCAGGACCGGCAGGACGACGATCCAGGTGAGCATGGGATCACCTTCGTAGCAGCGCCTCGGCACGCTCCGCCGCGGGGACGTGCCAGGGACGGAACGGCCGGCCCTCCGTCTCGAAGAGCCGGGAGAAGATCTCGTAGAACGCGAGCCGCAGTGCCTGCACCCCGGCCACCAGCGCCTCCAGGCCGAGGGAGACGGCCGTTCCCACGACGAACAGCACCGCCGCGCCGGCGACCCCGCCCGCCCCGCGGCCGGCCAGCGCCGTGGTGCCGCGCCACACCAGGTCGGCGAGCGCGGCGTGGGTGAGCCCGAAGGCCGCGAGCCGAGCGAACGACAGGGTGTTGGTCCCGGCGCGCACGACCACGTCGAAGAGCCGCACCGCCGTCTCGGCCAGCCCCGCGCCGCCGCCCGCCGAGGCCCGGAACAGGCCCGACGCCAGCAGCGCGAGCCCGGACGCGGCGAGCGCTGCTCCGCCCGCCGACGGCACCGGCGAGTGCAGCACCAGGCCCGCCGCGGCCAGTGCCAGCCCCAGGTAGAACAGCAGCCCGGCACACCCGGACGCCGCGTACAGCCCCGCCGCCCAGCCGTCCTCACGCACCCGGTTCACCGCGCCGGCGGCGTGCGCCAGGGCCAGCAGCCCCGCCCCGAGGACCACGGCGGCGGTCAGCAGTCGCGCGGGACTCTCCAGCGGGGCCAGCCACAGGACGGGCAGGAGGCCCGTCGGCCCGAAGAACTCGCCGTAGGCGGCACCCGCCAGCATCGAGGCGAGTCCGGCGCCGGCGAGGAACGGCCACAGCCGGCGCAGCGGTGCCAGGCGCCGGGGCCGGCCGAGGCGCAGCGCCACCGCCCCGAGCAGCAGCAGCGCGCCGTGCCCGACGTCGCCGAACATGATCCCGAACATCGCGACGTAGGCGAGGCCCGCGGGCCACGAGGGGTCGAGATCGGCGTACCGCGGTGTGCCGTACGTCGTCACCAGCGGTGTGAACGACACCCGTCCGGTCTGCCGCAGCAGGGTCGGCGGATCGGTGCCGCGCGGCGTCGGCAACGGCACCAGGGCACCGCCCGCCGCGGCCAGCCGCCCCGCCACACGGGGCATCTCGGCCGCCGGGCACCACCCGGCGAGCGCGGCCACCTCGCCCCGCCGTTCGGCGCTCCCCGCGCGCTCCTCCAGCTGGGCCTCGCCGGCCAGCAGCCCCCTGTCGTCCCGCCGGGCCAGCCGGTCCAGGTCGGGCGCGGCGGCGGCCAGGACTGCCGTGTCCCCGCTCTCGGGCGTGGCCGGCCCGGCGCGCCCCCGCAGCCCGCGCAGCCGCAGGGCCGCCGGACCCGGGGCCGCGTCGGGCGCGCGGTCCAGCTCCACACAGCCCGCCTCGGCGATCCGCACCAGTGCGTCGCGCAGCGCCGTCCGGGGCACGACCACCGCGACGCGCCGCATCCGGACCGGTGTCATCGGCTCAGGCCAGGGCATCGAACGCCTCCCCGACCCGGCCTCCCCGCGCCGCCGACTCCAGCGCGGCGCGCACCCGCCAGGCGTCCACGGACAGTACGGCGACCGCGCCGACGACCGCGCGGGGACCGAACCGGTTGTCGCGCAGCATGGCGGCACCGTCGTCCCGCAGCGTGCGCCACCAGCCCACCTCGGCCCGCCACAACGCGCCCGGCTCCCCGGCCTCGGCCAGGAGCCGGCGGGCCGGGGCCGGCAGCAGTTCGCGGAACCGCGGATAGGAGGCCGCGCCCGTCGCCCGCGCCCCCAGCAGCCGGGCCGCGTCGCGCCGTACCGGCTCCGTCAGCGGCCGCCCGTGCACGAACAGTTCACGCGCCGTCAGCAGCGCCGCGCGCCCCACCGCCCAGTCCCGCGCCTGCGGCACCGCGAGGGCGGTCCGCCGCGCGGCGGCCATCCGCATGCCGGTGAGCACGGCACCGGCGGAGTCACCGCCCGGATCGCCCCAGGCGGACGCGGTCAGCACGGCGCGCAGCCCAGCCCCGGAACCGGCGCCCTCCAGCCGCCGCCAGGCGGTCTCCAGGGCGCCGAGCCGGTACGGCTCGACGGGGGCCGGGCCGTGACCGTTTCCGGCGAACAGGGCGGCCACGTTGGCCACCTCGAAACCGCAGGCCAGCGGCACGAGCAGGCGTGCTCCGCCGCGCGGCAGCCAGCCCGCCAGCACCCGCAGGTGCCACAGCAGCGTGGCGGACACCGCCCGCTGGGCCTCGGACAGCCCGGCCACGGGCGGCGCGTACTTCCCGTACGGCGTCACGACCAGCTCCCGCAGGGCATCGCCGAGATCCGCGCGGACCGCGAGCTCCCGGGCCCCGGCGGCGCCGACGCGACGCAGGGCGAGCTCCCGGGCCCGGACCGTCCCGGCCACCCATGCGGGGCTCATGGTGTTCCGCCCGTCTCGGTGGCCTGGCGTGGGGTGTCGGTCACCGTGGGGTTCACCGTCCGGGCCGTTGCGGCCGGCCGTGCGGTACTCATCGTGTTCCGTCCGCGCCGGTGGCCCGGCTCAGGGCGTCGGCCACCGTTCGGTCCACCAGTTCGGGCATGCGTTCGCGGGCCCGCGCGCGGACCGCCTCGGCGCTCCGGTCACCGGCGGCGCGCACGGCGTCGGCCTCGCGCCGGGCGTCCTCGAGGACGGGCGCCGCGGCAAGCCGCCGTACCTCCGGGGCCCGCTCCCGCGCGTCCGCCACGACCCGCTCCGCCCGCAGCGCGGCGTCCCGTCGCAGGACCTCGGCCGCCTCGTCCGCCGCCGTGCGGATCCGGGCCGCCTCCCGCTGAACGTCCGTCAGCCGCGCCAGGGCGGGCTCCAGCTCCGCGGCCCGCTCCGCCGCCCGGTCGGCGGGCACGCCGACGGCGGCCGCTCCGGGCGTACCGGTGGGACGGAACCGCTCCAGGAAATCCCGCAGGCTCATCTCCCGGCCTCCTGCCGGTCGGCTGCTCCTCCAGTTTCACCGTCCCCGCCCCGGCCCGCACCGGATAGGGCCGTCACGCCGCTCCACCAGGGCCGTTCGGCTCTAGGCGGCGGGCACGGGAACGCGGTGACACTGGACCACAGGCAACCCGACGGAGCGCGGAGGCCACCGTGAACAGGCACGAGAACTTCTCCACGGGGGCGGAGGCCCGGCGGACCCAGCCCGGCCGTTCCTGGAGCCCCGGTGAGAGCGCCCGGCAGGACATGCTCGTCCGGTACCTGGGCGCCGTGGCCGCCGCCGCGGCCTGGCACGCGGGCCCCGGGGAGTCCCCGCCGGGCGAGACCTCCCGGCCGGCCCCCCGGGCCGCGCCGCCCCCGCGGCCCACGACGCCGGGGCACGGCGCGGGCCCGGTGCTGGTGCGGGACGTGATGGACGTGCCCGCCGCGTCCCTGCGGGACGACCTGCCCTATCGGGACATCGCCCGGCTGCTCGCGCGCGAACAGGTCGGTGCCCTCCCGGTCGTGGACGGCGAGGACCGTGTACTCGGCGTCGTCTCGGAGTCGGATCTGCTGGCCAAGGTGGCGTTCGAGGCCTCGGGCCACCGGCCCGGCCCCATCGGCAGGCTCCGGGAGCGGCGGCTGCACGAAAAGGCCCGTGGCGAGACGGCGGCCGACCTGATGACCAGCCCCGCGATCAGCGTGCTGCCGGGCACCACCGTCGCCGAGGCCGCCTGGCTCGCGGCGCTGTCCCGGCTGAAGCGGCTGCCGGTCGCCGACCACGAGGGCCGGCTGGTCGGCGTGGTCGGCCGGGACGCCCTGCTGCAGACCCTGATCAGGGACGACGCCGTGATCCGGGCGGAGGTGGAGACGAGAATCCGGGCCGTCTGCTCCCCGCACGACCGCGGGACGGTGGATGTGACCGTCCACGACGGCATCGTCGAGCTGACGGGGCAGGTGTCACCGGCGACCGGGGCCCGGCTGCTGGCCGAGGTCGAGCGGATCGCCGACGTGCTCGAGGTGAAGAACCTCCTCCGCGCGGACTGACACCGCCCGGTCGCGGCCGGACGGCGGACGCCTCCGACCACCGGCCCACCCGGCCCACCCGCCCCACCGGCCCCCCGCTTCACCGCCCGCCCGGCGCCCGGCGGAACGCACGCCCACCCACCCCAGACAGCCCCGACCGCCCCCCAGTCCCCGGAGGTGGAGACCATGACCCGAACCGTCACCGCGGGCCTCGACGGCTCGCCCGAGAGCCGCGCCGCCCTCGAGTGGGCGGCCCGCGAAGCCGGGCTGCGCCACCTGCCGCTGAAGATCGTCAACGTCCGCGAGCCCGGCCCCGCCGCCGACGACCTCCCGCGCGAGGCCGCCGAGGGCGTCCGGCTGCGGCATCCGGGAGTCGAGGTGGTCACCGACCGGTTCACGGCAGACCCGGCCGAGGCCCTGACCGAGGCGGCGGACGCCGCCGAACTGATGGTCCTGGGCTCCCACGGGCTCGGCACCGTCGGCGGGTTCCTGCTCGGCTCGGTCAGCCTGGCCGTCATCGCCCGCGCCGAGCGTCCGGTGGTGCTGGTCCGGGCCGGCGAGCAGGCCGCCGACGAGCACCGGCCGGACCCGGCGGGCGTACCGTCGGCCGCCGCCCCCTTCCGGCCCGTCGTCCTCGGCCTCGACACCGGCGCCCCGGACGACACGCTGCTGGAGTTCGCCTTCGCCGCCGCCGCGTGCCGGGACACCGCCCTGCGGGTCGTGCACGGCTGGAACGAGCCGCACGGCTCAGTGCACCCGCTCCAGGGCGACGCCGAAGAGCACGCCTCGCACGCGCGCGGGCAGGCCACCGTCCTGACCGAGCTGCTGCGTCCCTGGCGGCAGAAGTTCCCCGACGTCCAGGTCATCGAGGCGAGCCGGTGCGGCAGCGCCGCCCGGGTCCTCGTGGGCGCCGCCCGTGACGCGGCCCTGGTCGTCGTCGGCCGTCGGGTCCGCACCGGCCCCCTCGGCGCCCGTATCGGCCATGTCACCCACGCCGTGCTGCACCACGTCGAGGCACCCGTGGCCGTCGTCCCGCACACCTGACTCCCGAGCCTAGGAGAGCCCGATGGAGCTTCCGATCGTCGTCGGCGTCGACGGATCCGGTCCGAGCCTGCGGGCCGTCGACTGGGCGGCCGACGAGGCCGCCCTGCGCGGCGCGCCACTGCGCCTGGTGTACGCATCGCTCTGGGACCGGTACGAGGGCGCGCTGCTCGCCCAGGAGCTGGACCGTCCGAAGGAGGAGGTCATGGCGCAGGACGTGGTCGGCACCGCCCGGCAGCGCGCTCGGGCCCGCCGACCCGAGGTTCCGGTCCACACCGACGTACTGGGGGAGGAGCCGGAGGAGGGACTGGTACGGGAGAGCCGCACCGCCCTCGCGGTGGTGCTGGGCTGCCGCGGCCGAGGCGGAGTGACCGAGGCGCTCCTGGGCTCGGTGAGCCTCACGGTCGCCGGGCGGGCGCACTGCCCGGTGATCGTGCTGCGCGGCAGCCACGACAACCGGGCCGGCTCCGCGTCGCGCGGCCCCGTCGTCCTCGGCGTCGGTGAGAAGCCGACGGTCTCGGCCGCCGCCCGCTTCGCCGCCGAGGAGGCGGTGCTGCGCCGAGTGCCCCTGGAGGCCGTACGGGCGTGGCGGCACCCCGCGCACGCGGCCACCGGGCACCCGCTGCTCACCGGTGAGCCCGCCCACTTCGAGGAGCAGCGGGCCGCCGAGGCGGTGGAGGAGGCCCTGGCCGACGCTCCGGCCGGTCTCGAGGTGACCCGCCGGGCCGTCGAGGGGCACGCCCGCGATGTCCTTGTCGCGGCCTCCCACGAGGCCGGCCTGCTCGTCGTCGGCGCCCGGCACCGGCACGGCCCCTTCGGGCTGCACCTCGGCCGGGTCGTGCACGGCGTCCTGCACCACGCGGCCTGCCCGGTCGCCGTCGTACCCGAAGCCTCCTGACACCGAGCCGCGGCCGAAGCCGAGCCGCGGCACACCGGACGGGAAGCCGGGCGACCTGTGAGCCGTCCGCACCGGAGCGGAAGCCGTCCGCACCCCGAGCGGAGTCCGACCGCGCGAACGGCGACCCGATCGCGCGCCGGTCGCACCGGCGCGCCCGGGTCGCACCGGCACGGCGGCCCGGCCGCGACCACACCGGACGGACCGCCCCGAGAAAGGGCGGTCCGTCCGCCGCGACCGGGACCCGGCCCGTCCGCCGTGACCAGGACCCGGCCCGTCCGCCGCGACCAGAGCCCGGCCCGCCGTCATCAGGACCCGGCCCACCCCGTCGTGCCACCGGGGCAGGCCGGGCTCACCGGGTGTCGCCGGTGTCGACGTCGTCCAGTGCCGCCCGGCCGGCCTCCAGCCGGGCCACCGGGACCCGGAACGGCGAGCAGGAGACGTAGTCCAGCCCCACGGAGTGGAAGAAGTGGATCGACTCCGGGTCGCCGCCGTGCTCGCCGCACACGCCGGTCTGCAGCTCCGGGCGGGCGGCCCGGCCCTCCTCCACGGCGATCCTGACGAGCCTGCCCACCCCCTCGCGGTCCAGCGTCTCGAACGGCGAGGCGGCGAACACGCCCTTGTCGAGGTAGGCCGGGAAGAACGCGGCCTCCACGTCGTCCCGGGAGAAACCCCAGGTGGTCTGGGTCAGATCGTTGGTGCCGAAGGAGAAGAACTCCGCCTCCGCGGCGATCCGGCCCGCGGTGAGCGCGGCCCGGGGCAGCTCGATCATCGTGCCGACGGGGCACTCGACCGGTACGCCCGTCTCCGCGCCGACCTCGTCCAGGACCCGCCGCACCTCCTCCCGGGCGAGCCGGAGTTCCTCGACGGCGCCGACGAGCGGCACCATGATCTCCGCGCGGGGCGAGCCGCCGGCGCGGACGCGCTCCACCACCGCCTCGGCGACCGCCCGCACCTGCATGGCGACCAGGCCGGGCACCACCAGACCGAGCCGCACGCCGCGCAGGCCGAGCATCGGGTTCTCCTCGTGCATCCGGTTCACCGCGGCGAGCAGTTCCGCGTCGCGGGCGTCCGCCCGGCCGCCCGCCGCCTCGGCGGCCGCGACGCGCACGGCGAGACCCGTGCGGTCCGGCAGGAACTCGTGCAGCGGCGGGTCGAGCAGCCGAATGGTGACGGGCAGTGCGTCCATCGCCTCCAGGATGCCCGCGAAGTCTTGCCGCTGGAGCGGCAGCAGAGCGGCCAGCGCCCGCTCCCGCGCGGCGTCCGAGGACGCGAGGATCATGTCCTCGACCAGCCTGCGCCGTTCGCCGAGGAACATGTGCTCGGTCCGGCACAGGCCGATCCCCCGCGCCCCGAACCGCCGTGCCCGCGCCGCGTCCTCGGGGGTGTCGGCGTTGGCCCGCACCTCCAGCCGCCGTACCGCGTCGGCGTGTTCCAGAGCGCGTGCGACCGAGGCGACCTCGCTGCCGGTCTGCATGCCCGTCTCCAGATAGCGCATCGTGGCCGAGGCGGCGAGCGGGACCGCGCCCGCGTACACGTCACCGCTGGAGCCGTCCACCGAGACGACCGTGCCCTCCTCGACGACGGTGCCGGCCCGCGTGGTGAACCGCCGCGCCCCGGTGTCGACGGTGATGTCCTGCGCGCCGCAGACACACACCTTTCCCATGCCGCGGGCGACGACGGCCGCATGGCTGGTCTTGCCGCCCCGTCCGGTGAGCACCGCCTGCGCGGCGACCATGCCGGGCAGGTCGTCCGGTGTGGTCTCCTCCCGGACCAGCACCACCCGCTCACCGGCCGCCGCCCGCCGCACCGCCTCCGCGGAGTCGAACACGGCCGCGCCCACCGCGGCGCCGGGCGAGGCCGGCACGCCATGGGTGAGCGGGGTGCCGGCGGCGGAGGTGTCGAAGCGCGGGAACATCAGCCGTGCCAGCCCGTCGCCGCCGACCCGGGCCAGGCCCTCGTCGGCCGTGATGAGCCCCTCGTCCACCAGCTCGGCGGCGATGGCGAACGCGGCGCCGGCGGTGCGCTTGCCCACCCGGGTCTGCAGCATCCACAGGGTGCCGCGTTCGATGGTGAACTCGATGTCGCACAGGTCGCGGTAGTGCCGCTCCAGGGTCCGCGCGTGATCGCGCAGGCGGCGGTACGACGCCGGGTCCAGCGGTTCGAGCTCGGCCAGCGGCACGGCGTCGCGGACCCCGGAGACGACGTCCTCGCCCTGGGCGTTCGACAGGTAGTCGCCGTACAGCCCGGGGCGTCCGGTGGCCGGGTCGCGGGTGAAGGCGACACCGCTGCCGGAGTCCGGGCCGAGGTTGCCGAACACCATGCGCTGCACGGTGACCGCGGTCCCCAGGTCGTCCGGGATGTGCTCGCGCCGCCGGTACAGCCGGGCGCGCCCGGCGTTCCAGGACCGGAACACGGCGAGGACCGCCTGCTGGAGCTGCTGGGCGGGGGACTGCGGGAAGTCCCGGCCGGTCTCGTCCCGGATCAGCTGCTTGTACGTCTCCACCAGCCGGGCGAGGTCGCCCGCGTCGAGACGCAGGTCGTCGGGGGCCCCACGGACCTCCTTCAGCCGGGCCATGACCTCGTCGAACCGGGCCGGATCGACGCCCATCACGGTGCTGCCGTACATCTGCACGAGCCGGCGGTAGGAGTCCCAGGCGAAGCGTTCGCTGCCGGAGACCTTGGCCAGGCCGAGCACGGAGTCGTCGTTCAGGCCGATGTCGAGGACCGTCTCCATCATGCCGGGCATGGAGAAGCGCGCCCCGGAGCGCACGGAGACCAGCAACGGGTCGTCGCGCTGCCCGAGCCGCCGCCCGGTGGCCGCCTCCAGAGCGGACAGGTGCCGGGAGATCTCGGCGGACATGCCCGCCGGCTCCTCGCCGTTCGCCAGGAAGGCGCGGCAGGCGTCGGTGGTGACGGTGAACCCCGGTGGGACCGGGAGCCCCAGCCGGGTCATCTCGGCGAGGTTCGCCCCCTTGCCGCCGAGCAGGGCGGCCAGTTCGCGGCCGCCGTCCCGGAAGTCGTACACGTAGCGGCTCATGACGCCTCTCCTCGGCTCGTCGGTCCGGTGCCGGTACCCGTCCAGCGTCCGCCGCCGGGCGGCGGCCGGGGAGGTGCCCTCCGGCCCGTGGGCCGGGCCGACCGGCCCCGGACCGCGCCGCCGGGACGGGGCCCGAGGCCCGACGAGGGCCCAACGGCCCCCCGGACGGGCCTCATCGGCTCATGACGCGCCGTCCGGCGCGGGCGACGGTGGACACAGACAGGTCGGACCCCGCGCACCGGAGCGCTCGTCCCGGTGCCCTCCAGGAAGTGAGTCGCCGTGATGTTCTGGTACGACCACGATGCCGGGTGGGGCTGGTTCGCCATGTCCGTCGGCATGCTGCTCTTCTGGGCCCTGATCGTCGCCCTCGGCGTGCTGCTGTACCGCGCCCTGGCCCGGCCGCGCGGGGGTGGCGCGCCCACCGGGACGCGGCCCGCGGGCCCCGCGGCCGAGCACCTCCTCGCCGAGCGCTTCGCCCGCGGCGAGATCGACGAGGAGGAGTACCGCCGCCGGCTCGCCGTCCTGCGCGAGGACGCCGGTGACGCCCCCAGGCCCGCCCGGCGCTGACCCGCACCCGCCCTGCCGGGCATCGCGCCCGGCCCGGCGGTCAGGGCTCCGCCGGGCCCCGCCGGTCAAGGCTCCGCCGGGCCCCGCCGGTCAAGGCTCCGCCGGGCCCCTCACCACGGCGACCGGACAGTGCGCGTGGTGCAGCAGTGCCTGACTCACCGAGCCCAGGAGCAGACCGGTGAAGCCGCCCCGGCCCCGGGCACCGGCGACGAGCAGCTGCGCACCGCCGCTGGCCTCGATCAGCGCCGGGCGCACCCGGGAGCGCACCACGCGCCGCTCCACCCTGACCTCCGGACGGCGCTCCCGCCACGGGCGCAGACTCTCTTCCAGCAGGCGCTCCTCCAGGGCCTGCAGCCGGCCGGCGTCCGTCACCACGTCCAGAGGGTGGGCGGGTTCGCCGCCGGCGTCGTCGCTCCAGGTGTTCCACACCCGCAGCGCCACCAGGTCCGCGCCGCGCAGCGACGCCTCGTCGAAGGCGAGGCCGCCGGCGGCCTCGCCCGCCGGTGAGCCGTCGGACGCCAGCAGCACGGGACCGTCCGGATCGGGCCTGCCGCGCACCACCAGCACCGGACAGCGGCCGTGCGCGGACAGGTGCACTCCGGTGGAGCCGAGCAGCAGGCCGCCGAATCCGCCCAGCCCGCGGCTGCCGACCACGACGAGCGAGGCGGTGTGCGACTCGATCTCCAGCACCATCAGCGGCTCACCGGCTGCCACTTCCCGGGTGACCGCCAGCTCCGGTACGGCCTCGCGGGCGCGCCGTTCGGCCTGCACCAGGGTGCCGTCCACCATCTCGCGCGCCCCCGCCGCCGCCGGATTCCACGGCGGCCCGCCGGGCGGCAGATGCACCGCCGGCCAGCCGAAGGCGTGCACCAGGCGCAGTTCCGCGCCGCGCAGCCCCGCCTCGCGGGCCGCGACCTCGACGGCGTCCAGGCTCGACGGCGATCCGTCCACTCCGACGACGACCGGTTTCGTCATGACACACCTCCGGGTAGCCGGCTGTAACTCCCGGCACGCCCCGGCACGGGTGGAGCCGGGGGCCGCCCGCTTCTCGCGGGCCCTGATTGCACGGTGCGCGGTTTCGCTCCGCTTCACCGTGTCTCCTCGTGGCCCTCGGCTCAACTCCAGGACACCTCGTCCCGCACGCGGACACCAGGGCCGCACGGCCCCGGCCGGGGGACCGGCCGGCCCCGGGGCCGCCGCGTGGCGGCCGCACCCGTCCCGTACGAAGCTGGAGACCCGGCCGTCCGGGTCCGCCGGACCGCACGGGCCGGACACGGCCGGGCCGAGAGGAGACGACGACGGTGACGGTTCCCCTGGTGGTCGGCCTCGACGGCTCCGAGGCGAGCCTGGCGGCGGTGGACTGGGCCGCGGGCGAGGCGGTCCGGCACGGGGTGCCGCTGCACCTGGTGCACGTGACGCCGGGGGACCGGGACACCCGCGCCCTGATCGGCGCCGCCACGGAGCGGGTCCGGCGGTGCGCCCCCACGGTGCCGGTGACCGGCGAGGTGCTGCACGCCGACCCGGCCGGCGCGCTGATCGGCAAGGGACACGAGGCCTTCGCGCTGGTCCTCGGTTCCCGGGGACTGGGTGACCTCGACGCGATGCTCCTGGGGTCCGTCGGCCTGGCCGTGGCGGCCCGGGCGGAGTGCCCGGTCGTCGTGGTGCGCGGCGCGGCCGAACACCGCCGGACCGCGTTCGGCAGCGTCGTCGTCGGCGTCGAGAACGGCGAGGGCAGCGGCACGGCGGTGGCCTTCGCCTTCCGCGAGGCCCAGGTGCGGCACTGCGGGCTGGTGGTGGTGCACGCCTGGACCGCGCCGCCCGTCGCGCACGCCACGGCGCAGGCGCCCTCCTGGGCGCTGGAGGCACACCGGCGCCCGCCGGCGCAGGTGCTCGACGACGCCCTGCGCGGACTGACGGAGCGTTACGGCGACGTGCCGGTGACCCGCAGGGTCATCGAAGGACCGGCCCGCCGGGAACTGCTCGACGCCGCGGCCGCCGCGGACCTGCTGATCGTCGGCGCGCCCCGGCGGCACGGGCACCCGGGCCTCCAACTGGGCCTGATCGGCCACGCCATGCTCCACCACGCGCCGTGCCCGGTCGCGGTGGTACCCCGGAGCTGACCGGGACCGGCCCGCCCGCCCGCGGCCGGCGGGAGCCGCTCCGGGGCCGTCCGGCCGCCGGGGCCGGACGTCGGCACGGCAGGGCCGTTCGGCCCTGTGAGCGGGGTCCGCCGCCGACCGATCGTGGGACGACGGGGGGAGCCGAGGAGGCGACGCCGATGTCGGAGGCGACGACCACCGATCTGTACGAGGTCACCATGGCCCTCTCGTACCTGCGGGAGGGCATGTCGGGCCCCGCGACGTTCAGCCTGTTCGTCCGCGACCTGCCGCCCGAGCGGGGATTCCTGGTCGCCGCCGGTCTCGAGTCGGCCCTGGAGTACCTCTGCGGCCTGCACGTCGGCCCCGAGGACGTCGAGGACTTCGCCGCCGCCCTGCACCGGCCGCCGGACGAACTGCGGCCCCTGCTGGGACTGGAGTTCACCGGCCGGGTACGGGCCGTGCCCGAGGGGCGGATCGTGCTCGCGGGCGAACCCCTGCTGGAGGTGACCGCGCCCCTGCCCGAGGCGCAGCTCGTCGAGACGTACGTGCTGAACCGGCTCAGCCACCAGACGCTGATCGCCTCGAAGGCGGCGCGCTGCGCCCTCGCGGCGGACGGCCGCCCGGTCGTGGACTTCTCCCTGCGGCGCACCCACGGCCCGCAGGCCGGGTTCCAGGCGGCCCGGCTCGGCGCGCTGGTCGGCTTCGCCGGGACCAGCAACGTGGCAGCCGCCACGGCCACCGGCACACCCGCCGTGGGCACCATGGCCCACTCCTACGTGGAGGCGTTCCCCGGCGAGGAGGAGGCGTTCCGCGCCTTCGCCCGGACCCACCCGGGGCCGCTGACCCTGCTGGTGGACACCTACGACACCGAGGCCGGCGTCCGCGTCGCGGCCCGCGTCCTGCGCGACCTGGACCTCGGGCCGGGCTCCGCCGTACGCCTGGACAGCGGCGACCTCGGGGCCCTCGCGGTCCGTGCCCGGGCCCTCCTGGACGACGCGGGCCTGCCGGAGGTGCGGATCATCGCCAGCGGCGGACTCGACGAGTACGCGGTGGACGACCTGAGGCGCGCCGGGGCCCCGGTCGACGTCTTCGCCGTCGGCACCCGAGTCGGCGTCTCGGCCGACGCGCCGTATCTGGACTCCGCCTACAAGATGGTGGAGTACGACGGCAGACCGGTGATGAAGCTGTCGTCGGCGAAGGTGACGGCGCCCGGCCCCAAACAGGTGTTCCGCCGCCCCGGGTACGCCGATGTGATCGCCCTCGCCGACGAGCGGCCCCCCGGCGACGGCACGCCGCTGCTGGAGACCGTGATGGCCGGCGGGCGGCGCACCGGCGGGCCGGCCACGCTCGACGACGGCCGGGCGCGGTTCGCCGCGGACCTGGACGGGCTGCCGCCCGCCGCCCGCCGCGTCCGCGCCCCGGTCGCACCCCGCGCCACGGTGTCCGGGCGGCTCGCCGCACTGGCCGCCGACGTCCGGCGGGGCATCGAGGAGCGGATGTCCGCCGCCGGTCCCCGGCCGCCCGGCGCGGGACCCACCGCCCACGGGCCGCTCCGGCCGGTGGCCCACCGGCCGGTATCCAGGTGAGGAGAGAAGCGATGTCGCACACGGCTGAGTGGAAGGTCCGCCTCCACCTCTTCGAGGACGACGAGGGGACGACGAAGGCACATGTGGTGCTGGACACCGGCACCACGGCGCTCACCGGCGAAGGGGCGGCTCACTGCCACCCGGCGGACGCGAACGTACCGGAGATCGGCGACGAACTGGCGGCGGGGCGGGCCATGGTCGACCTGGCCAAGCAGCTGCTGACGACCGCCGAACGGGACATCCAGGGCATGGGGACACCCGGGCCGGCCCCGGGGACCCTGAAGACGGCATCACTCTGAGGAGAGGGCGGCGACCATGCGAGCTCACCTCGGCGACCAGCTCGTCGTCGAAAGCCCGGCGACCGGCATCGCCCGGCGCGACGGCGAGATCGTCGGACTGCACCACGACGACGGCACACCGCCCTACGACGTGCGCTGGTCGGACACGGACCAGGTGTCGCTGGTGTTCCCCGGGCCCGACGCGCACATCCGCCACATCGCACACGGCGCGCCCCAGTCCGGTCACGCGGCCCCGGCGGCGTCCGGCGCCGCCGTCCCGGCGTTCGGCGCCCCAGGAGGCGGCGACATCGGCCGGCGGGTGGCGGTGGAGCGCCGGCGGCGCGGGCTCACCCGGGAGGAGACGGCGGGCCGCGCCCGCATGTCGCCCGACTACCTGGCCTACCTGGAGGAACACCCCGCGGACCCGACGCTCGCCACCCTCGTCAGGCTGGCCGACGCGCTCGGCACGACCGTCGCCGCGCTGCGCGGCGGAGGCGCCGACCGGCCGCCCGGGCAGGGCCACGCGCTGCTCC
The DNA here is from genome assembly GCF_053593175.1 of Streptomyces sp. NPDC002386. Taxonomy (NCBI): domain Bacteria; kingdom Bacillati; phylum Actinomycetota; class Actinomycetes; order Kitasatosporales; family Streptomycetaceae; genus Streptomyces; species Streptomyces sp. NPDC002386. The sequence goes on along the minus strand of NZ_JBSFBX010000011.1, from coordinate 184,463 downwards.
ACCCGCGCCTGCGCGACCTCGGCCCGGACGAGTGCCGCGCCCTGCTGTCCACGCACGGCGTCGGCCGCGTCGCGGTGACGGGGCCCGACGGGTCGCCCGCGGTCGTGCCGGTCAACTACGAGATCCTCGGCGACACGATCGCCTTCCGGACCGCGCCGGGCTCGCTGCCCGCGGCGGCCGTGGGCACGGAGGTCGCCTTCGAGGTGGACCACCTGGACGAGCCGCTCAGCCAGGGCTGGAGCGTGCTAGCCGTGGGCACCGCGCGTGCCGTCACGGACCCGGACGCCGCCCGGCGGCTCGCCGGGGGCGCGTACGGCGAGCCGTGGGCGGGCGGCGAACGCGAGATGTGGGTGTCGATCCGGCCCACCCGCCTCACCGGCCGCCGCATCAGCCCGGGCCCCTGACCGGGGCCGCGGCGACCGCGCGACGGCACGCGGGGGAGCGAAGGGGGTTACGGCAGGGGGGTGCGGCAACCGGACGGAGAAGGCGATGGCGACGATGGAACTCCCGCTGGTCGTGGGCGTCGACGGCTCGGACCCCAGTCTGCTCGCGGTCGACTGGGCGGCGGCCGAGGCGGCGCGGCACGGGCTGCCACTGCGCCTGGTCCACGCGTCCCTGTGGGAGCGCTACGAGGGCGCCCGGCCGTCCTTCGGCACCGGCCGGCCCGCCGAGGAGGTCATGGCCCAGCACATCGTCGCCTCCGGCGCGGAACGCGTCCGCGCGCGCGAACCGGAGGTGAAGGTGTCCGGCGATGTGCTGCCCGCCGACCCGGTGGCGGTGCTGCTGGCGGCGGCACCCACGGCCTCGGCCCTGGTCACCGGCGTACGCGGGCGAGGCGCGATCGCCGGTCTGCTGCTGGGGTCGGTGAGCCTCGCGGTGGCGGCGCGCGCGGAGTGCCCGGTCGTCGTGGTCCGGGGGGCGGAACGGAACGTCGCCGGGTCGCTGGGCCGCATCGTGGCCGGAGTGGGCGAGTCGGCGGGCAGCGCCGACGCCCTGCGGTTCGCCGCCCGCGAGGCGGAGGCGCGGGGCTGTGCCCTGACGGCCGTCCGGGCCTGGCGCACCCCGGCACAGCAGCCGGTGGACCACATGATGATCGCCGACGACGCGGCCCGGTCCCGCGAGGAACGGGCCCTGGCCGGCCTCGAGGACGCCCTGAGGGAGACCGAACGGGAGCACCCCGGACTGGAGATCGAGCGCCGGCCGGCCGAGGGCCCCGCCCACCGGGTCCTGCTGGAGGCGTCCGCCGAGGCCGATCTGATCGTCGTCGGCGCCGTGCGGCGCGAGGGCCACCTCGGCCTGCAGCTCGGCAGGACCGCCCACACCCTGCTGCACCACGCGCGGTGCCCGGTCGCCGTCGTCCCGCACCGCGTGTGAGGTCCGCCGGGACCGTACGGGAACCCTGCGAGCCGCTCGCGCCGAGGGCGCCCCGCCTCCCGCGGTGGCGGACGCCCTCCACGAGCGTGCGAGTCATTCCGCGACGAGCCCGAGCGGCCGGACGCCGACTCGACGTCACCGGCGCGCTCGTGACGACCTGCGCCGCCGCGTTCGCCGGCTCGGAGACCGTCGTCGCGACGGCGCCCGACGGGACCCGGTGTCTCAGTCCTCGGTCCACCCGTGGTTCCTGCCGAACCGCAGCAGCCCGAGCCGGACCTGAAGGATCTGCTCCCCGGTCAGGGACGGCGCGGTGGCCAGCAGGATCTCGGTGACCTCGTGGAGGTACTCGTCCGGGGTGAGGACGTCGCACAGCGGGTCGTCGCCGTCCGGGTGCCTGGCGTCCGGATGCCTGGGGGTGGCCGGGAAGGGCACCGCGCCGCCGCCCCCGGCCGGTGCCGCCGGCCGGCCGGCGGACGCCGCCGGCAGCTTCACCGACGAGGCCTTCGGACCCCGGTCGCCCTCCTCGACCTCGAACTCCACCACGAGCCCCGGACGCAGCTGCTGCTCGGGAATGAGCAGATCGTTCACGTGCAGGAAGACGTCCTCGGTGCCGTCCTCCGGAGCGATGAACCCGTACCCCCGGGATCCGTCGAACCGCACCACCCGACCAGCGACCATGCCACCAACCCCCAAAGAACCGGCCCCCTTGCCCGGGCCGTCACCAGCGCAGCAGACTAGGCCACCGCAGGCCGTCGCGGCGAGCCGCGCCCGGTCCCACCCCTCCCGCGGGCCCCGCCCCCGCCACCACTCGTGCCGTCGTACGCGCCGGGATGCGATGATCACGGCGCCCCGCCCGGCCCAGGGCCCTCGCCGACGGAAGGACGACCCATGGCGACCGAAGCGGCTCCGCACCCGGCCGACCCGGACCACGCACGCATCCCCGGCACACCGGCCGGGGGCACGGTCGTCCTGCTCAACGGCACGTCCAGCTCGGGCAAGTCGAGCATCGCCCGCGCGCTGCTGGAAGTGCTCGACGGCACCTGGTTCCACATGCCCGTCGACACCTTCCACTCCATGCGCGGCGGGCGGCCGCTCGCCGGCGCGGACCTCCCGGCCGAGATCGACCGCACCGTCAAGGGCTTCCACCGCGCGGTCGCCGGGATGGCGGCGGGCGGCAACAACCTCGTCGTGGACCACCCGCTCAGCCGCCACTGGCGCCTGCTCGACCTGCTCGGCCTCCTGGAGCCCGGGGACACCTGCCTGGTCGCCGTCCGCTGCCCCCTGCCCGAACTGGAGCGCCGGGAGCGTGCCCGGGGCGACCGGCAGCCGGGACTGGCAGCCCTGCAGTACGAGCACGTCCACGCGCACGGGCCGCACGACGTCGAGGTGGACACCAGCGTGCTGTCCCCCCGGGAATGCGCGCTGCGCATCGCCGGCTTCCTGCGGGACCGGCCACGCCCCACCGCGTTCGAGAGGCTCCGGGCGGCAACGCGCGACGGGGACTGAGCCCGGTCGGCGGCCGGGACACCGCGCGGCCCGCGCCTCGCGGGAGATGTCGGAGAGCCGGGCCCGGGGCCGGTCGACCGGCCGGCCGACGGCCTCTTCCGTCGCCTCGTCGGCGGGCAGGCGGACGCGGACGGCGCGCGAGACGGTCCCGAACCCCGGCCTGATCAGGGAGCGCGCCCTCGACCGGTGACGGATTCCTGCCGATTCCTGCCGTCATGGGATCCGGTGCCCGCGGGTACTCGGAGACGTCGCACCGGCATGCGACAGGTGTGGAGGTACCGGCATGACCGAACAGACCCCCTCGCAGGCCGAGGGCGAACGCGACGACGACGTGACGAGGGCCGAACCGCCGCGCACCACCCCCTCGCAGGCCGAGGGCGAGCGGGACGACGAGGACGACGGCCGCGACGCCTCCGCCGGCGGCGAGTGACGACAGGGGCGCCCACCGGCGAGCAGACCTCGCCGGGGAGCGGCACGCGCCGGCGGGCGCCACAGGCCGGCGGGCGCGACAGGCCGGCGGGCGCGACAGGCCGGCGGGCGCGACAGGCCGGCGGGCGGAACTCGCGACGAGCGGAGGAGACCCGAAGGAGGAGACCCCATGACACGTGCACGCACCACCGTTCCCGACGTGCTGGCCGCGATCAGGGGCGTCGGCTTCCCCGCCGGGAGGGACCGGCTGGTGGCGGCGGCCCGGGACGCCAACGCACCGGAAGAGGTGCTGCGGGCGCTGCGCGGCATGCCGCCCGATCGGTACGCCGACCGCGAGGAGGTCGCCAGGTCGGTCCGGGTGGACCCCGCCGCGGACCCCGACCCCGCCACCGCGCGGCGGATCGCACGGGCACGCGAGGGCGGCAGGCCCGGACTGTCCCGGCATCTGCGCGAGGAGCCGAGGACGCCGATCCAGGAGGAGTTCGGCCGCTGAGCCCCCCGCGGCCGGCCGGCCGGCCGCCGCCGCCGATCGGCCGGGCCCCGAACGCGCCCGCCGGGATCACGTCGCGAGGCCTGGTTGACGCCCCACGGGTCCCGCCCGAGCGTCCCCCCCCGGCGGACACGTGCGCTCCGCCGCCGTCCGGCCCGTCCGCCGCCGTCCGGCCCGTTCTCACCGGTCGGCCGCCGCTCCTCCCCGGAATCCGCACGCATGGCCCGAATCCGAACCGGGTACGCGAGGCGGGAGCACGCCCGGGCCCCCCGGCCGTGTGCCCGTACCGCCGCTACCTGGGGATCTGCCATGGAGACACCCGCTCACGACGACAATCTGCCCACGCCGGCCCAGCAGGCGCTCGACGCGCTGGCCGTGAACGCCGAGGATCAGATCGCCCTGGACACCCTCGCCCACAGCGAGGTGCTCGTCCCCGTGCCGGACGAGGCGGTGGACGGGGAGGGCGCCGACTCCTCCACCGTCGCGCTGCCCATCCTCGAACAGGCCGACGGCGATCCGGTCGTCCCGGTCTTCACCTCGGAGGGGACGATGGCCGAGCTGCTGCCGTTCATCTCCCGCTACCGCCTGATACCGCTCGGAGCCCTGGCCTCCCAGTGGCCCGAGGAGGACCTCTCCCTCGCCATCGACGGCAGCTCCGCCCACGGGCTGACGCTGACCTCACAGGGGGTGCGCACCCTGCTGGCCCGCTGAGCGGCCCGTACGCGCGGCGGAACCGCGGGGCCCGCGACGGTGCCCCGCGGGCCGCTCCGGGTCATCCGGCCCGTTCGGCCAGCATCCGCTCCAGCACGGCCCGCTGCAGCGGCAGTACCTCGGCGTGCAGATCACGGCCCCTCGGGGTCAGCGCGACCCACACCCCGCGCCGGTCCTCCGCGCACACCGAGCGTTCGACCAGGCCGTCCTTCTCCAGCCGGCCGATCAGCCGGGACAGCGCGCTCTGGCTGAGATGGACCCGCCCGACCAGGTTCTGCACCCGGCACTGGTCGCCCTGCGCGGGTGACTCGGCGGCCAGGATGTCCAGCACCTCGAAGTCGCTGGCGCCGAGCCCGTGCGGATGCAGGGCACGGTCGATCTCGCACATCGTGCGCGCGTGCACGGTGAGGATGTCCCGCCACCGCTCCTCGAGCCGGGCATCGGCCGTCTTGACTGCCATACCCGCACCGTAGCACCGTTCCGGCCAATCGTTGAGTGTGCAACTAGTGCGGATGCCGGGGCCCGTGACGGCTCAGGCGGCCGGGTCCTGGAGGAGGCCCACCAGGTTGCCGTCGGCGTCCCTGACGAACGCGATCAGCCGGCCGCCGCCGACGTCCTGCGCGTCCTGCACCGGCTCGGCGCCCGCCGCCACCAGTGCGGCCAGCCGCTCCCGCAGATCGGTGACGTGCCAGTAGGGGACCGGCCCGGTCATGCCCTTGGCGTGCCCGCTCGGATCGAGACCGACGTCCTGCCCGGCGGCCTTGAAACCGACGTAGTACGGCTCGTCCGCGTACGGCTCGACACCCAGCAGCGCCGCGAACAGAGCCTTCGCCTTCTCCAGGTCCTTGACGGGGTAGATGATCGTCTGCGCGCCGGCGGTCATGGAACTCACTCCTCGGAGGTCGGTGTCCCGACGGCTCCCCGCCGGTGACTCCACGCTAGGCCGGGCGGGCCCGCCGCCGCTTCTCCGATCCTGACCGGTTGCGCCGGCCCGGCCCCGGGCACCGCCGGCGCGGCTCGGGCCGACTCGCGGCGGACCGGTTCCGTCGGGAGGACCATCGCGGCCGGGCCCCAGCCGCCCACCCGGGCGAGCGGCCCGGCGCACGCACTCCGTACCGTCCCGCCGCCGATCCGGTCACCCGGCCGACGGACGGTGGTGAGCGCCGGGGTCGCCGCGGTTGCCACGGGGGAGTGGCCGACGGCCCGGTCCGGCCAACGCTGAACCGCCCCGGAGGGGACCCGGCCGTGGGCGGACGGCCGGGTTCCGTGCCCTGCCCGTGAATTCCTCACGCGGCAATGGCCGTTCGGTACCGGTCAAGGGGCGACGAGTCTTGTACGGGACGCGTCCGGCTGCGCCAGAGTGGGAACACCGCGCACGAGGAGGCCGGGGACGGAGGCGGGACGGATGACGGGAACTCCCTCGGGCCGTGTACGGCAGACCATCCTTGACTGGCTCAAGGACCCGGCGGCGCACTTCCCGGCCGGGCGCGGGAGCGGCGACCCGGCCGAGACGGGCGTCACCGCGTGGGCCGTGGCCGCGAAGCTGGGTGTGCCCCGCCGGACGGCCGCCGCCCACCTCGACCTGCTGACCCGCCTGGGCCTGCTCCGCACCCGGCGCATCCGGTGCCGCACCCACTACCGGCGTGACGAGATCCGCATCGCCGAGGTGGCCCGCATGTTCGAGAAGGGCTGGTGAACATGTATGACCAGGGCACTCGTCCCACTCCACTACGTGCGCCTCGGCGGCCGCGGCCCGGAGGACGTGGTGACCGACGCCGAGGGTCACGTCCTGACCGGGACCGCGGACGGACGCGTCCTGCGCATCCGTCACCTCGCCGATCCGCGCGCGGTCCGGGTCGAGACACTGGCCGACACCGGCGGCCGCCCGCTCGGTCTGGAACCGCTGGCCGACGGCGGCCTGCTGGTCTGCGACGCGGAACGCGGCCTGCTCCGGGTCGACCCCGACGGCGCCGTGCGGGTCCTGGCGGACTCGGTGGCGGGGGAGCGGCTGCGGGTGTGCAGCAACGCCGTCGCGCTGGACGACGGCAGCGTGTGCTTCACCGTCTCCAGCCGCCGCTACCCCCTGGAGCAGTGGATCGGCGACATCGTGGAGCACACCGGCACCGGTCGGCTGCTCCGCCTTCCGCCCGGCGGCGGCACCCCCGAGGTGCTGCTGGACGGCCTCCAGTTCGCCAACGGTCTCGCCCTGAGCGGTGACGGCACTTTCCTGGTGATCGCCGAGACCGGCGCCTGCCGGCTCACCCGCTACCACCTCACCGGACCGCGCGCCGGCCGGTCCGACCACTTCGCGGACCTGCCGGGCATGCCCGACAACATGTGGCGCGAGAGCCCGGACGGCCCGGTCTGGGTGGCCCTCGCCGGACCCCGCGTGCCTCCGCTCGGCCTGCTGCACCGCACCCCGCCCGGCGCCCGCCGGGCCGCCGCCCGGGCGGCCGTCCGCGCCCCGTTCCGTCCGGGCGGCACGATCGGCGTGGTGGCGGTCGACGACCGCGGCCGCACCGTGCACCACCTGAGCCGCCACCGTTCCCGCTACCGCATGGTCACCAGCGTCTGCGTGAGCGCCGGTCTGCTGGTCCTCGGCAGCTTCTGGGAGCCGGGCGTCGCCGTCTGCGCGGCACCGGCCACCGGGTGACCCGGCGGTACCCTGGTGCCCGGCCGTGATCACCCGTCGTGGTCCGGCCGAACAGGAGATCCACGAGCATGACAGCCCCGGAAGCCGAGAGCCTCCGCGCCCGCCCCGCCCAGCGGCGGCGGTCCGAATGGCGCGCCCAGGCTCCCGTCGTCGCGGTGGTCGCCGCCGGCGGCTCCCTCGGGGCGACGGCCCGCTACGCGCTCACCCTGGCCTGGCCAACCCCGACCGGCGGTTTCCCCTGGGCGACCTTCTGGACCAACGTCTCCGGCTGCGCCGTGATCGGCGTCCTCATGGTGCTGATCACCGATGTGTGGGCCGCCCACCGCCTGGTCCGCCCCTTCTTCGGCACCGGGGTGCTCGGCGGCTACACGACCTTCTCCACCTACGCCGTCGACATCCAGAAGCTGACCGACGGCGGGCACCCGCGCACAGCCCTGGCGTATCTCGCCGTCACCCTGCTCGCGGCCCTCGCGGCGGTGTGGGCGGCCTCGGCCGCCGCCCGTGCCCTGCTCACCAGGAGGCAGCGATGACATCCCTCACCGGCCGGGCCCTGCGGCTGACCGTGTACATCGGCGAGGACGACACCTGGCACCACAGGCCGCTCTACTCCGAGATCGTGCACCGTGCGCACGCCGCCGGACTCGCCGGGGCCAGCGTCTTCCGGGGCGTCGAGGGCTTCGGCGCCTCCTCACGCATCCACACCTCCCGGCTGCTCTCGCTGAGCGAGGACCTGCCGGTCGCGATCGTCGTCGTGGACACCGAGGAGCGCATCAGGGCGTTCCTGCCGCAGCTCGACGAACTGGTCGGCGAAGGGCTGGTGACCTTGGAGGACTGCGAGGTCATCCGGTACGTGGGGCGGGGCCCGGACCCGGACGGAACGGACCCGAACGGTAAGAGGTCGTTGTGAACTGGCTGCTGGTCGTGCTGGGGGCCGCGGTCGGCGCGCCCCTGCGCTATCTCACCGACCGCGCCGTCCAGGCCAGGCACGACTCGCTCTTCCCCTGGGGCACGTTCGTGGTGAACGTCACCGGCTGCCTGGTCCTGGGGCTGCTCACCGGTGCCGCCTCCGCGGGAGCCGCAGGTCAGCACCTTCAGCTGCTGCTGGGCACCGGCCTGTGCGGGGCCCTGACGACGTACTCGACCTTCTCCTACGAGACGCTCAGGCTGACCGAGGCCGGTGCGGCCCTCTACGCTGCGGCCAACGCCGCGGCGAGCGTGGTGGCCGGTCTGGCGGCGGCCTTCGCCGGGGTGTGGCTCGCCGGCGCCCTGTGGGCGTAGCGACCGGTCCGCCGCACCGGGCATAGTAGGAACGTCTACAGCACTGTCGACCAACTCTCCTCAGAACTGGATCCCATGAGCGCCATCTCCGTCGGTCAGGCCGTCGTCCTCGGAGTAGTCGAGGGGGTGACCGAATTCCTCCCCGTGTCGTCGACCGGCCACCTCAAGATCGCCGAGGGGCTCATGGACATCCCCGTCGACGACAAGTCCGTCGTCGGGTTCTCCGCCGTCATCCAGGTCGGCGCCATCGCGGCCGTGCTCGTGTACTTCTTCAAGGACATCAAGCGGATCGTCTCCGCCTGGTTCCGCGGCCTGACCAAGCCCGAGGAGCGCTACCACCACGACTACAAGTTCGCCTGGTGGGTGATCGCCGCGACCATCCCGATCGTCGTGGTCGGCCTGGCCGCGAAGCCGCTGATCGAAGGCCCGCTCGCCTCGCTCTGGGTGGTCGCCGGCTCCCTGATCGTCGGATCCGGTGTGATGTGGGCGGCCGACCAGATGGGCCGGCACAAGCGCGGTGAGGACGACACCTCCTTCAAGGACGCGATGCTGGTCGGCTGCTCGCAGATCCTCGCGCTGCTCTTCCCCGGCTTCTCCCGCTCCGGCGCCACCATGTCCACCGCGCTCATCCTCGACCTGGACCGGGTCGCGGCCACCCGGCTGTCGTTCTTCCTCGGCATCCCGGCCCTGACCGGCGCCGGCATCTACGAGCTGAAGGACGCCCTCGGCGCGGGGGTGGGCGCCGCCCCGCTGGCCGCCGGGACGATCGTGTCCTTCGTGGTCGCCTACGCCTCCATCGCCTGGCTGCTGAAGTTCGTCGCCAAGCACTCCTTCAACGCCTTCGTGATCTACCGGATCGTGATCGGCGTCGCGCTCCTCGGCCTCCTCGCCACCGGCACCCTCAGCAGCTGAGCGAAGTCACCGGTCACCCACGGGGTGCGGCAGCCCGGCCCGGGCGCCGCACCCCGTGTCCGTTCCCCCGATCGGCCCGCCTTGACAGGGTCGTCCCGCAGGCCGCAGGATCGCTCGTGTGAACCTGTCAGACAGCCAGACAGGTGGTCCCGGTCCGCGGCGCGTCAGCGCCATGGAGGCGGTCCTCGGCCACCTGCGCGGTGCCATCGAACGCGGCGAGTACGCCGTGGGCGACAAGCTCCCCTCCGAGGCCGAGCTGTGCCGCACCCTCGAGGTCTCCCGGCCGGTGCTCCGCGAGGCGCTGCGCGCGCTGCAGACGATGGGCCTGACGGTCTCCCGCACCGGCAAGGGCACCTTCGTCGTCGCGGACTCCGTCGACGAGCCCACCTTCGGCGACTACACGGCCGGTCATCTGCTCGAGGTCCGCCGCCACGTCGAGATACCGGTCGCCGGCTACGCGGCGGTCCGCCGCACCCCGGAGAACCTGGACCGCCTCGACCGGCTGCTCGACCGCATGGAGCGGGAGACGGACACCACCGCGTGGGTCGCGATGGACAGCCTCTTCCACCTCGCCGTCGCCGAGGCCGCGCAGAACCCCGTCTTCCGCCGGGTCATCGAGGAGATCCGCGACGCGCTGGCCCGCCAGTCGGCCTTCCTCAACGAACTGGGCGGGCGCCGCGAGCAGTCCAACCGGGAACACCGGGCGATCCTCGAGGCGCTGGCGGACGGCAGCGAACACGACGCCGTCCAGGCCATGAGCCACCACCTCGACCGCGTCGAGACGACCCTCACCGACATCGTGCGCGCCGGCCGCCCCGACGCGGCCGCCGACGGCCGCCCCGGCGCGTGACCCGCGATCCGGTCCACGCCACCCGCGCCCCGCACCCGTCCCGCCCTCCCCACCCCGACCACCGATTCAGGCAGTGATGTACAGCAGCTCTCCCGCCACCGCGTCCGCGCCCGCCGTCCGGGAACCCCGGCACGCCCCCGTCGCCCACCTCGTGCGCGGCGGAGTCGTCGAGGGCGTCCACTACGGCTCGGTCGTCGTCCTCGGCGCCGACGGCCGTGTCCAGCTCCAGCTCGGCGACATCGAGGCCGCGTTCTACCCCCGCTCGGCCCTCAAGCCGCTCCAGGCCATGGCCATGCTGCGCGCCGGGCTCCCGCTGGACGGCGCGCTGCTCTCGCTGGCCGCCGCGAGCCACTCCGGCGAGGAGCGGCACCTCGACGGCACCCGGCGGATCCTGGAACTCGCCGGGCTCGGCGCGGAGGACCTGCGCAACGTGCCCGACATGCCGTACGGACCGGCCGTCCGGGACGCCTGGGTCCGCGCGGGCCGGGAGCCCTCCCGGCTCGCCCAGAACTGCTCCGGCAAGCACGCGGCGATGCTGTGGACCGCGAAGCTCAACGGCTGGTCCCTGCCGGACTACCTGGACCCGGCCCACCCGCTCCAGCGGGCCGTCGCGGACACGGTCGAGGAACTCACCGGCCAGCCGATCGCCCGGGTGACCGTGGACGGCTGCGGCGCGCCGCTGTTCTCCGTCTCGCTGCACGGCCTCGCCCGCGCCGCCGCCCGTCTCACCACCGCCGCGCCCGGTACCGCCGGGGCCCGGGTGGCCGACGCCATGCGCGAGCACGCCGAGATGGCCTCCGGCGCCGGCCGGGACGTGGCCGAGCTGATGCGGGCCGTGCCGGGCCTGCTCGCCAAGGACGGCTTCGAGGGCGTCCAGGTCGCCGCGCTCCCGGACGGCCGCGCCGTCGCCGTCAAGATCGCCGACGGCGCGAACCGGGCCCGCATACCGGTGGCCGCGGCGGCCCTGGCCCGGGCCGGCGTCGACCCCGCCCTGCTCACCGCGTTCGCGGGCGAGCCGCTGCTCGGCGGAGGGGAGCCGGTCGGCCGGGTGCGGCCGGTGGCGGCACTGGACCCGGTCCCGCTGCCGACCTGCGCCTGACCCCACCCCCACACCCCCTGTCCCTCCGAAAGAGGCCGCACCCCGATGACCGCCGCCACCCGAAGCGAGCACGACCTGCTCGGCGACCGCGACGTACCCGCCGACGCGTACTGGGGCATCCACACCCTGCGCGCGACGGAGAACTTCCCCATCACCGGCACCCCGATCTCCGCCTACCCGCACCTGATCGACGCCCTGGCCGCCGTGAAGGAGGCCGCCGCCCTCGCCAACGAGGAACTCGGCCTGCTGGAGCCCCGGAAGGCGGCCGCGATCGTCGCCGCCTGCCGGGAGATACGCGCGGGCGCTCTGCACGACCAGTTCGTGGTGGACGTCATCCAGGGCGGCGCCGGCACGTCCACCAACATGAACGCCAACGAGGTCGTGGCCAACCGCGCGCTGGAACTGCTCGGCCACGGCAAGGGCCGGTACGAGCACCTGCACCCCAACGAGGACGTCAACCTCGGCCAGTCCACGAACGACGTGTATCCCACCGCCGTCAAGATCGCGACGGTGTTCGCGGTGCGCGGCCTGCTCAAGGCCATGGCCGTCCTCCAGGACGCCTTCGCGGGCAAGGCCTTCGAGTTCCGCGACGTACTGAAGATGGGCCGCACCCAACTCCAGGACGCCGTGCCGATGACCCTCGGCCAGGAGTTCTCGACGTTCGCCGTGATGCTCGACGAGGACCGCAGCCGGCTCGCCGAGGCCGTGGAACTGATCCACGAGATCAACCTCGGCGCCACCGCCATCGGCACCGGCCTCAACGCCCCGGCCGGTTACGCCGAGGCCGCCCGCCGGCACCTCGCCGCCATCACCGGACTGCCCCTGGTCACCGCGGCCAACCTGGTCGAGGCCACCCAGGACTGCGGTGCCTTCGTGCAGATGTCCGGCGTGCTGAAGCGGATCGCGGTCAAGCTCTCCAAGAGCTGCAACGACCTGCGCCTGCTGTCCTCCGGTCCCCGCGCGGGCCTCGGCGAGATCAACCTGCCGCCGGTGCAGGCCGGTTCGTCGATCATGCCCGGCAAGGTCAACCCGGTCATCCCCGAGGTCGTCAACCAGGTCGCCTTCGAGGTCATCGGCAACGACGTCGCCATCACCATGGCCGCCGAGGCCGGACAGCTCCAGCTCAACGCGTTCGAGCCGCTCATCCTGCACTCCCTGTCGGAGAGCATCACCCATCTGCGCAGCGCCTGCCTGACGCTGGCCGAGCGGTGCGTCACCGGCATCACCGCCAACACCGAGCGGCTGCGCGCGGCCGTGGAGAACTCCATCGGGCTGGTCACCGCGCTCAACCCGTACATCGGCTACACGGCCGCCACCGACATCGCCAAGGAAGCCCTCGCCACCGGCCGGGGCGTGGCCGAACTCGTGCTGGAGAAGGGCCTGTTGCCCGCCGACCGGCTGGCCGGACTGCTGCGCCCCGAGATCGTCGCGGGCAGCGGGGCGCCCGCCGCCTGACCCGAGCGGGCACGCACGACGCGCCCGGACCGGCCGGGAGGCACAATGGCGATCATGACAGCGACGTCGTCCCCCGCCTTCCTGCCGGTCCTGGAGCGCATCGCGCAGGAGCTGGGCCGCACGCCCGGCCGCGGGCGCCCCGCCGACTACATCCCGGCGCTCGCGGCCTGCGACCCGCGCAGCTTCGGCATGGCCGTCGCCGAACTGGACGGCACGGTGTACGGGGTGGGGGAGTGGCGGCAGCCGTTCTCCACGCAGTCCATCACCAAGGTGTTCACCCTCGCCCTGGACCTGGCCCGCGAGGGCGACGAACTCTGGGAGCACGTCGGCCGCGAGCCCTCCGGCAACCCGTTCAACTCCCTGGTGCAGCTCGAGTACGAGAACGGCATCCCGCGCAACCCGTTCATCAACGCGGGCGCGCTGGTCGTCACCGACCGCCTGCAGACCCGCACCGGCGACGCCTCCGGCGAACTGCTCGCCTTCCTGCGCACCGAGAGCGGCAACCCCGGGCTGGACTTCGACCTGGAGGTCGCCGCCTCCGAGACCGCGCACGGCGACCGCAACGCGGCCCTCGCCCACTTCATGGCGTCGTACCACAACATCGACAACGACGTACCGGTGCTGCTCGACCAGTACTTCCGGCAGTGCTCCGTCGCCGCCTCCTGCGCCGACCTCGCCCTCGCCACCGGCTTCCTGGCCCGGCACGGCATCCGCGCCGACGGCACCCGGCTGCTCACCCGCAGCCAGGCCAAGCAGGTCAACGCGGTGATGCTGACCTGCGGGACGTACGACGCGGCCGGCGAGTTCGCCTACCGGGTCGGGCTGCCCGGCAAGAGCGGCGTCGGCGGCGGGATCATCGCGGTGGTCCCGGGCCGCTGCACCCTGTGCGTGTGGAGTCCGGGGCTCGACGAGCGGGGCAACTCGGTGGCGGGCGTGGCGGCCCTGGACCGGTTCACCACGCTCACCGGTCTCTCGGTGTTCTGACCCGGGCCCGTCCCGCCGCGCACACGCCGGTCACGTCCGGGCCGTCCGCCGGTGCGGGGAGCGTCGTCTTCCGGCCATCCGGCCTTGCCACGCTGACCCGGTGCCGGTCATCGCCCTTCCCCTCGACCTCCGCCGCTGCCAGGTGCTCGGGCTGGCCGGCACCGCCCTCCTCGCGCTGGGCGGGGAGACGGCCGGCGCTCTGCCGGTGCGGGACCTGCTCGCTCCCGCCTCCGCGCGGGCCGCGCTCGGCCTGGTCGGGGTCTACTGCGGTGTCGTGCTGCTCACCGCCGCCTGGGCGCTGCTCGGCCGTCTCGTGCGGGGCCCGCGACCGCCCGGCGTGCGCTCCCTGCTCCTGGTGCTCGCCGTCTGGGCGGCCCCGCTGCTGCTCGCGCCCCCGCTCTTCAGCCGGGACGTCTACAGCTATCTCGCGCAGGGCGCCATGGTCGACGCCCACATGGACGTGTACGCCCACGGCCCCGCCCGGCTCGGCGGCCCGCCGGCCGACGAGGTGGCCCCGGTGTGGCAGAACACGGCCGCCCCCTACGGCCCGGCGTTCCTCGCCCTGGCCTCCGCGCTGTCCGCCCTGACCCGTGGCGAGCTGCCCGCCGGTCTGCTCGGCATGCGCCTGGTCGCCGTGCTCGGCGTGGCCCTCATGGCGGCGGCGCTTCCCCGCCTGGCCCGGCACAGCGGCGCCGACCCGGCCGCCGCGCTGTGGCTGGGCGCCCTGAACCCGCTGGTCCTGCTGCACCTGGTCGCGGGCGCCCACAACGACGCGCTCATGCTCGGCCTGCTGGGACTCGGCCTGGTCGCGGCCCTCGGCCGGTGGCCCCTCCTCGGCACGGTGCTCATCACCCTGGCCGCCCTGGTCAAGGCGCCCGCCGCGCTCGGCCTGCCCGCGGCCCTGATCCTCCAGCTCCACGCCGGCCGCGGCCCGCTGCGCGCCACGGTGACGACCACGGCCGGCGCCGCCGCGACCACGGTCCTCGCCACCGCCGTCGCCGGCACGGTGGCCCGCTGCGCGCCACGGTGACGACCACGGCCGGCGCCGCCGCGACCACGGTCCTCGCCACCGCCGTCGCCGGCACGGGGTACGGCTGGATCGGCGCTCTGGACACCCCCGTCTCCTCGCACAACTGGGCCCTGACCAGCCTGCTCGGCCGGGCCACCGGCGCCCTGCTCGAACACCTCGGCAGCGGCCTGGCCCCGCTGGCCGTGCCCGCCTGGCATCTGCTGGGCCTGGTGGCCACCGCCGTCGCCGTGACGCTGATCTGGCTCCGGCTGCGCCCGCTGCCGGTGTACGCCCTCGGACTCAGCCTGCTCGCGGTCGCCGTGCTCGGCCCGGCCATCCGGCCCTGGTACGTGCTGTGGGGCCTGTTCCTGATCGCGGCGGCCGCGCCCAGCACCTCGGTGCGGCACCGGGTCGCCGCCCTGACCGGGGTGCTGGCGCTCGCGGTGCTGCCGAGCGGCTGCCCGCCGGGTCCCGGCCAGCTCGCCCTCGCGGTCTGCGGCGGCGCGCTGGGCCTGGTCGTGCTGGGACAGGCCCGGCTGGCCGCCCGGGCACCGGCGGCGGGACGCCCGGCATGACGGGCCCGTCCCTGCCGCGCACCGGCCGCGGCCGTCTGCTGCTCGTGGCCGCCCTGGCCGCCGCGGTGACCGTGTTCACGGCCACCGTGCCGCTGCTGCGGGACTTCTTCGACCTGCGCGTCTACTACGGGACCGTGCACACCTGGGCGGGGCACGGCGGCCGGATCTACGACTACCGGGTGCCGGGGACGTCGTACGGCTTCACCTATCCGCCGTTCGC
Source organism: Streptomyces sp. NPDC002386 (assembly GCF_053593175.1). Lineage (NCBI taxonomy): Bacteria > Bacillati > Actinomycetota > Actinomycetes > Kitasatosporales > Streptomycetaceae > Streptomyces > Streptomyces sp. NPDC002386. The sequence continues at coordinate 168,918 of NZ_JBSFBX010000011.1, read as the reverse complement.
CGCGCTGCTCATGCTGCCCCTGGCCGCGATGGGCCGGCACACCGCGATCGCCGCCTCCCTGCTGGCGAACCTGGCCGCGCTGGCGGTGGTCCTGGGCGTCCTGGCCGGGCCCGGGCGGCGGCACGGCTGGTTCCGCTGGTCGCTGGCGCTGTGCCTGCTCGCGCTGTTCGAACCGCTCCGGGACACGTTCAGCTTCGGGCAGGTCAACCTGGTGCTGCTGGCCCTGGTGCTCGGCGACGCCTGGCTGCTGCGGACCGGCCGCGGCCGCTGGGCGGGCGCCGGGATCGGGCTGGCCGCCGCGGTGAAGCTCACGCCGGCCCTGTTCGTCGTCCTGCTGCTGCTCGCCCGGCGGTGGCGGGCGGCCGCGGTGGCGAGCTGCGTGGCCGCCGCGGCGACCGCGCTGGCCGCCTGGGCGGACCCGGGCGCGTCGCGTTCCTACTGGACCGGGGCGCTGTGGGACACGAGCCGCGTCGGGCGGCTCGACTACGTCTCGAACCAGTCGCTGCAGGGCGTCCTGGCCCGCCTCGGTGAGCCGGACCGCGCCCTGTGGGCCGGTGCGGTGCTGGTGGTCCTGTGCGGGTGGGCCCTGCGCGCCCGCCGGGCGGTGGCGGCCGGCGACTGGCCGGCTGCCTTCGCGCTCACCGGCGCGGCGGCCTGCCTGGTCAGCCCGGTCACCTGGGTCCACCACCTGGTGTGGCTGCTGCCGTCCCTCGTGGTGCTGGCGCGCGCCGGGCACCCGCGGCTCGCGGCCGCCCTGTACGCGGTGCCGTGCACCAGCGTGGTGTGGCTCTGGGCCGGGGACGCCTCCGGCCTCGGCGGGTTCCTCGGCTCCAACGCCTACACCTGGGTCACGCTCGGACTGCTGCTGGGCCTGCCGGCCGGTCAGCCCCGGGCGTCCCGGGCGTGCTTGGCCCGCAGCGCCAGCGCCACCGCGGCCGCGCCGAGCCCGGTGAAGCCCACGACGGCCGCGGTGGGCGACCAGTCCGAGTCCTCCTCCGGCGCCGGGGCGGGCGTGGCCGCCGCGGGCGCCGCGGCCGCCGTGCCTCCGGGGCGCAGCGCGTCCAGCGATCCCACCGGGTCCACCCGCCCGGCCGAGGCGAAGCCCCAGTCGAGCAGTTGGCGGGCTTCCTCGTACACCGCCAAGCCGCCGCCCTCCTGAGGGTTCATCACGGTCACCACGAGGGTGCGGCCGTCCCGGCGCGCGGCGGCGACGAGGGTGTTGCCCGCGTTGCTGGTGTAGCCGTTCTTGATGCCGATCAGTCCGGGGTACGGGGCCACGCCGTCCTCGCCGGTGAGCAGCCGGTTGGTGTTCTCGATCTGGTACGGCCATCCGTCGCCCGGGAACTGCGACCGGACGGTGGAGCAGTACCGGGCGAAGTCGGGATTGCGCAGCCCGGCCCGCCCGAAGACGGCCAGGTCGTACGCCGAGGACACCTGGCCGTCGGCGTCGTAGCCGTCGGGGGAGACGACATGGGTGTCCAGGGCGCCCAGGGAGTGTGCCTTGGCCTGCATCTTCCGGGCCGTGGCCTGCCAGCCGCCGCCGAGTGAGGCGAGCACGTGCACGGCGTCGTTGCCCGAGCTGAGGAAGACCCCGCGCCACAGGTCGGCCACCTGGTAGCTGTGACCCTCCTCGACGCCGACCAGGCTGCTGCCCTCGCCGACGTCCTCCAGTTCTTGGTAGTCGACGGTGTGCCGCATGGTGGAGGGCAGGCCGGGCAGCACGGTGAGGGCGAACAGCGTCTTCATGGTGCTCGCGGGCGGCAGCTCGCGGTGCGCGTCGGCGGCGGCCAGCACCTCGCCGCTGTCGGCGTCGGCGACCAGCCAGGACAGTGCGGAGACGTCCGGTACCTCGGGGGCACCCCGGCGGAGCCTGACCTGGGTGCCGGAGCGCTGGAGCAGGGACGGCTTCGGCACCGACGCGTGAGGCCCGGGCGGTGCGGGATCCCCCGCGCGGTGTGCGGTGGAGGCGGCGGCCGGTGCGAGGGCGAGGGTGCCCGCCACACACAGGGAGCAGGCCGTGACGGCGACCCGACGAGAGAATCCGGTGATCATAAGATCAACGTAGGAAGCTGGGGCGAGTCCGGCGCGCTGTCCGGGCCGGACGGCCTACGGGAGCAACCCGGATGTGGCACGCGGGCGCCCCGGCGCGGTCCGGTCGCGGAGCGGTCGGGCGGCCCGGAGCCGTTCAGCCGGCGGGCAGGGTCGGCAGCACGCGCCGCAGGAACGCGGCGTTGTCGGGGGTGTCCCGCATGCGCTCCAGCAGCGTCTCCAGGGCGGCCGGTCCGCCCTCGCGGGAGCGCAGGGCCCGGCGCAGACCCCGGGTGGCCGCCAACTCGGCCGGGGTGAGCAGCAGTTCCTCCCGGCGGGTGCCGGTCGTGTCGATGTCCACGGCCGGGAAGACCCGGCGGGCAGCGGGCTCCCGGTCCAGCCGGAGCTCCATGTTGCCGGTGCTCTTCAGTTCCTCGAAGAAGTAGCCGTCGGCGCGCGAGCCGGTGTCCACCAGGACGGTGGCGAGGATGGTGAGCGAGCCGCCCTCCTCGGCCTGCCGGGCGGCGCCGAAGAACCGCTTGGGGCCGAGCAGCGCGCCGGCGTCGACACCGCCGCTCAGGGTGCGGCCGCCGGCGGCGGAGACGTTGTTGTGGGCCCGGCACAGCCGGGTCAGCGAGTCCAGCAGGATGACGACGTCCTCACCGGCCTCGACCAGCCGCTTGGCCCGTTCGACGACCAGTTCCGCCAGGGCGGTGTGCTCCCCGGCCGGCCGGTCGAAGGTGGATGCGTACACCTCGCCGCGCACGGAGCGGCGCATCTCGGTGACCTCCTCGGGACGCTCGTCCAGCAGCAGCACCATCAGCCGGCAGTCGGGGTGGTTGCCGGCGACCGCGGCGGCGAGCTGCTGGAGCAGCACGGTCTTGCCGCTCTTCGGCGGGGCCACGATCAGCCCGCGCTGCCCCTTGCCGACCGGCGCGAACAGATCGGTGACGCGCCCGGCCAGGCCGGACGCCGGGTGCTCCAGGCGGAGCCGCTCATGGGGGTGCAGCGGGGTGAGCCGGTGGAAGTCCCGGCGGGAGCGGATCTCACCGGGAGCATGGCCGTTGACCAGCGTGACGCCGGTCAGGCCGCGCTGCGCCGTGCTCTCACCCCGCACGAGATCGCCCTTGCGCAGGCCGTGACGGCGGATCAGCGCCGGGGAGACCTGCGGGTCGGTGGGGGAGGGCAGCAGGTGCGCGGCCCTCAGATGCCCCTTTCCGCGCGTGTCGATGTCCAGGACACCGGTGACGGGCCGGGCGGCCGGGGGCCGCTGTGCGACAGGGGGGTGTTCGAGTGTGGTGGTCATGGTGGGAAAGTCCTTTCACGGACGGACGGCGAAGAGGGGAAGGAGGGGGGAGAGAGGCCGCGAGCGGGAGGCGGACACGCAGGCGCCTCCGGGCGGCGGGAACACACCTCGGGTACGGCACGGGAGGCCTGATCACGAGGTGATGCCGGGAAGCCGATGCGCCGGAGCCGGAGACCGGCACTCGGATCGGCGCGATGAGGGAGAACTGGCACCGGCGTCCGCGGAGGGACGTGCACGGGTGCTCTCGGCACAGTACCACCCGGCGGAGCGGTATGTCCCTGAGGACGCCAACACGCGGTCGCCGCGGAACATTCCCCGTGACACCGAACCCCGGGTCCGACCGCGTCGGTGAGCCTACGATCGTCGGCGTCACCCTCGTCGAACGACCGTCAGGAGCTGCCGGTGGACACCACGCCCGCCATGCCGCCGCACCGGCTGGACCCCGCGGGCGGCTGTCCGCACGCCGACAACGCGCGCCTGCTGGCCCGCGGTGCCGTGACCCCGGTCGAACTGCCCGGTGGCGTCGAGGGCGCGGCCGTCCTCGGACACGAGGCACTCCGGGAGTTCCTGCAGGACCCCGGCGTGGCCAAGAACGCGCGTCACTTCACGGCGCTCGGCGAGGGACGGATACCCGAGGGCTGGCCGTTGCTCACCTTCGCGACCGTGCCGGGCATGACCACCGCCGACGGAGAGGACCACCGGCGGCTGCGCTCCCTGGTCAGTCGCGCCTTCACCCCGCGGCGGACCGAGGAACTCAGGCCGCGAGTGGCGGAGTTGACCGAGTCGCTGCTGGACGGGCTGGCGACCGCCGCCGCGGCGGGCGGGGGCGTCGCGGATCTGCGCCGGCACTTCGCGCTGCCGCTGCCCATGGGCGTCATCAGCGAACTCCTCGGTGTCGAGGCCGGGTTCCGGGACCGGCTGCACCACCTCAGCAGCCTGATCGTGGCCACCGACACCGAGCCCGGAGCGGCCGTCGCCGCCAACCGCGAACTCCTCGCCGTCCTCGGGGAGATCGCCGCCGCCAAGGCCGCCGCCCCAGGGGGCGACCTGACCAGCGCGCTCATAGCGGCCCGGGACGACGGCGGCGACCGGCTCAGCCAGCAGGAGCTGATCGGCACGCTCCTCCTGATGATCATCGCCGGGCACGAGACCACGCTCAACCTGATCACCAACGCCGTACGCGCCCTGTGCGGGCACCGCGACCAGCTCGACCTGGTGCGATCGGGCGGGGCGAGCTGGGCCGACGTCGTGGAGGAGACCCTGCGCTGGGACGCCCCGGTCAGCTACTTCCCGTTCCGCTACCCGGTGCGCGACATCGTCGTGGACGGCACGGCGATACCCGCCGGCACACCCGTCCTGGCCGGCTACTCCGCCGCGGGCCGCGACGGGGCGGCGCACGGCCCGGACGCCGACCGCTTCGACGTGACCCGGTCCGCCCGTCCCGACGCCGTGCGTCATCTCTCCCTCGGTCACGGCGCCCACTACTGCCTCGGCGCCCCGCTGGCCCGCCTGGAGGCGACGGTCGCCCTGGAGCGGCTGTTCACGCGCTTCCCCGGCCTCGAACTCGCCGTACCCGAGACGGAACTGGCCCCGCACGCCGGCTTCGTCGGCAACAGCGTGCGCGCCCTTCCGGTGCGCCCGGTGCCCTGAGTCGGTGGACCGGGCGCGTGCCCGCCCGGCGCGGGAGGCCGGACCACGTGTCCGGACGGCACGTCACCGATCCGTGCCAGATGTCCCCACACCATAACGATCCCGGACGTCAGGGGACTTGACCACCAACCCCGCACTATCGTCACGACATGTCCACGCCCCCGCAGTCCCCGCAGCCGGCCGACCGGCCCGCGCCGCAGCCCGGACAGCCGGCCCCGCAGCCCGCGGTGCCCCCGCAGCCGACGGCCTACCCCTATCCGAATCCGCAGTCTCCCGCGCCGGGTCAGTTCCACGCGGAGCCCACGCTGGTGGGCGGGCCGGGCGGGTTCCAGCCGCCGCAGCCCGGTCATCCGTACGCCCAGCCACCGCAGTACGCACCCGTGCCGGCCCCGCCCGCCGGTGGCGGCGGGGCGGGACGGGCGGTGCTGTGGGCGGCCGTCGGAGCGGTCGCCGCCTCGGCGGCCTGGGCGGCCGGCGTGTTCCTCGTCGGCGGCCCGGGCGACACCGCGGACCTTCGGGGGTACTCGGCACCCGCGAACATGTGCTCCGCAGCGGACTACTCGTCCTTCGAGGACGAGTACCCGCAGAACGACGCCTCGCCCACCCACAACTCCCTCAAGGACGAGGCCCTGGACGAGAGCTACTGCAGCCTGGGCCTGAAGAAGACCGGGTCGAGCTACTCGGACGCCTACCTCACCGTGCAGGTGGACCTGCACCGCAGGACCGATCCGGCGCCCGAGTTCACCGCCACCTGGAGCAACTACGGTGACAGCCACACCGGTTACGACGTCAGCCCGGTGAAGGGCATCGGCGACGAGGCCTACCTCGTCAGCCAGGACACCACCAGCGGCACCACCGGCGGCTCCCGCTACGCCACGCTCGCCGTGCGCGACGGCTGGGTGACGTACACGATGAGCTACAGCGCCTATCTCAGCTCGTACGACCAGGACAAGGACCCGCCCGCGCTCGCCGATGTGACGGACTGGCTGAAGACCGACACCAGGGCGACGCTGGAGCGGCTCAAGGACTGACCGGGCACCCCGGTCCGGGGCTCACCGCTCACGCGGAGCGCGCTTCCGCCTCCCGCGCGATCGAGTCGAACCGGGCGCCCATGGCCGCGGCGAGGGCCTGGGCGCCCGAGAGCGGGCGCACCATCACCGTGAGCTCGTCGATCAGCCCGTCGGCGTCGAGGTGGATGAAGTCGCAGCCGCTCAGCTCCCGGTCGCCCACCCGGGCCCGGAAGACCAGTGCGTGGTCGCGGCCGTCGGCGCCGTCGATTTCCCGCTCGTACCGGAAGTCCTCGAAGACCTGGGACACCCCGCGCAGGATCGCCGCGGTGATCGCCTTGCCCGGGTACGGCTTGAAGACGACGGGGCTGGTGAAGACGACGTCATCGGCCAGCAGAGCCTCGACGGCGTCCATGTCGCCCGCCTCGACCGCCTCGCGGAACGCGCGCATCGGACCACCTCGCATACTCAATTAATTGAATAGGTGTGGATGAGAGTAATCATCTGCTGCTAGCGTGTCCACATGTCGCTCAAGTACGCCGTCCTGGCCGCCCTGCTGGAGGGGGAGGCCTCGGGCTACGAGCTGTCGAAGGTGTTCGACGTCTCGCTCGCGAACTTCTGGCCCGCCACCCCCCAGCAGCTCTACCGGGAGCTGGAGCGCCTCGCGCAGGACGGACTGGTCGAGGCCCGCACGGTGCCGCAGGAACGCCGGCCCACCAAGCGGATGTTCAGCCTGACCGAGGCCGGCCGGAGCCGGCTGCGCGCCTTCGCCGACGAACCGCCGAAACGCCCCACCGCCGTCCGCGACGAACTCCTCATCAAGATCCAGGCCATGGACGGCGGCGATCCCGCCGTCGCCCGGGCGCTCGTCGAGGAGCGCGCGGGCTGGGCGCGCGGCAAACTCGACCGCTACGAGCGGGTGCGCGCCCGTCTCCTCGGCGGGCGGACCGAGGAGGAGTACCTGCGCACGTCCGACCGGATCGGCCCGTACCTGACCCTCATGGCGGGCATCTCCTTCGAGGAGGAGAACCTGCGCTGGTGCGCGCGCGTCCTGCGCGTCCTCGATCAGCGAGTGTCCTCGTCACCGAGTGGTGAGTACGCCTAGGCTGAGACGATGTTCAGCCCCGAAGGCCCCAGCCTGCGCGAGCTCGCCGTCCAGGCGATGTCGTCCGTCGAGCACGGCTACGACCTGCTGGCCCCGAAGTTCGACCGCACCCCGTTCCGTACGCCCGGCCCGGTGCTGGAGTCCGTGGCCAAGGCGCTGGGGCCGCTCGGGCCGTTCGAGGACGGGCTCGACCTGTGCTGCGGCACCGGGGCCGGGACGGAGCTGCTGGCGGGACTGTGCGGCCGGAGCGTCACGGGTGTCGACTTCAGCGGCGGCATGCTCGACGTGGCCCGCCGCCGTGCGCCCTCCTCGGGCCCGGGCGTCGCCTGGGTGCGCGGCGACGCCCGGGCCCTGCCGTTCGGGCCCGCCTTCGACCTGGTGGTCAGCTTCGGCGCCTTCGGCCACTTCCTGCCCCGCGAACTGCCGGGGCTGTTCGCCCAGGTCCGCTCGGTGCTGCGGCCGGGCGGCCGCTTCGCCTTCCCCCTCTTCGCCCCGCCCCGCCTCTCCAGCCCCGCGTACTGGACGCTGCTCGGCTTCGACACGGCGATGCGGGTGCGCAACGCCCTGTGGCGGCCGCCCTTCGTCATGTACTACCGGACCTTCCGGTTCGGCGGCGTCGTGGACGGACTGGCCCGGGCCGGCTTCACGGTGGAGCTGCGGCCGCTGCCCGAGTTCGGGCGGCGCGACGACGGCAGCCCCCGGGCCCGCCTCCTCGTGGCCCGGGCTCAGCCGGCCGCCGGCAGTGTGAACTCGTAGACCAGTGCGTCCCGTTCGGAGTCGACCACCAGATCGGTGATCTCCAGCGGGCGCGCGTACTGGTCGTGCACCCGGCGCGTCACCCGGACCGACGAGGCGTCGCCGACCTGGGTGATGGAGTCCCGGTGGTGCAGGGTGAGCCCGGCCTTGCGCATCCAGTCGTAGGCCCGGCGCAGCTGCGCCGGGGTGGCCCCGTCCGCCCGGTCGCGGTAGCGGCCCAGCTCCGCGACCTCGCTCAGCGCCACCGCGGAGAACGTCGTCACCGCCGTGCGCAGCGAGTGGCCGTCGGGCGCGGCCGAGCGGTAGCGGTGCACCAGCGTGGGCCGGTGCGGGGCCAGCCCGAGCGCCCGAGCGTGCTCCGGGGACGGTGCCTCCCAGGTCACCGTCGCCCGGTCGACCGCACCCGGGTCCGCGGGCCGGGCCCCCACCGGGAAGGTGAGCGAGACCGGGTCCTCCACCGGGCGGCCGGGCAGCGTGGCGTGGCTGCCCCGCCGGTCGGTGGCGACCAGGCCGCCGCGGCGCAGCACCTCCAGGGCCTGTCGTACGGTCTCCCGGCTGACACCGAAGTGCCGGGCCAGGTGCCGCTCACTGGGCAGCCGGTCGCCGGGCGGGACGGTGCCGTCGTGCAGTTCGTCGAGGAGCTGCGACGCGACCCGCCAGTACAGGGGCCGGTCGCCGGTGTCGTCGGTGTGCGGGGGGTCGAGCGGGGTGGTGCGGGCCATGCCGCGCCTCCTGTGGTGACAAGACGTAGCCGAACGGGCTCATTGCGCGACCACATCTAGCATTGGTCTAAACCACAAGGGAAGGGCGGTCCGGTGGTTCGGCCGAAACCCACCCGCGCGACCGGGCCTCACAGGGCGCTGTAGACCGCGTTCACCAGGGCCTTCTTGCGCGGGTCGTCCGCGATGTGCGGCCCCATCCGGTTCATCGCGTACCCGAGCGAGACCTCCGCCTCCGGATCCGCGAGTCCGCAGGAACCCCCGAACCCGTCGTGTCCGAAAGCGCGCGGGTTCGGCCCGTAGGAGCCGTGCGGGCCGCTCAGCCACAGGCCGAGCCCGACCTCGGTCTCCCCCTCGAAACCGGCGCCCAGCACCAGATCGCGGCACCTGCCCTGCCCCTCGCGCACCCGATCCGCCGCCCCCGGTGACAGGAACCGCCGGTCGCCGTAGGAGCCCCGGCCGGCGAAGACGCCGTACAGGGCGGCGACCGAGCGCGCGGTCCCGTGCCCGTTGGCCGCGGGGATCTCCGCAGCCCGCCAGGCGGCCGTGTTCGCCTGTGCCGCGCCCACCGGCGGATTGGCGAGGGCGGCGATCGCGGCCTGCGGCAACCGGCCGAAAGCGGCGGCTCGTTCGCCGTCGTCCCCGGACCGCGCGTGGACCAGTTCGGCCGCCCGGCCGGCCTCCTTCTCCGGCAGACCGATCGTGAAGTCCAGGCCGAGCGGCCCGGTCACCTCCCGCTCCAGGAACGCCCCGGGGCGCAGCCCCGACACCCGCCGCACCACCTCACCGACGAGGAAGCCCCAGGTCAGCGCGTGATATCCGGACCGGGTGCCCGGCTCCCACCAGGGTTCGGTGGCCGCCAGCCTGGCGGTCGTCAGCTCCCAGTCGTAGAGCTGCTCGACGGAGTGCGGCTCCCGCAGGCCGGACAGCCCGGCCCGGTGCGACAGCAGGTCCCGCACGCGGACGTCCTCCTTGCCCGCCGCCGCGAATTCCGGCCAGTACGCGGCCACCGGCCGGTCGAGGTCGAGCAGACCCCGGTCGGCGAGCAGGTGCGCGCACAGGGCCACCGGTCCCTTGGTGGTGGACCACACGTTGACCAGCGTGTCCCGCTCCCAGGGCCGGGTGCGGGCCGCGTCCGCCCAGCCGCCCCACAGATCGACGACCGTCTCACCGGCGACGGTCACCGCCACGGCGGCGCCCAGGTCGCCACGCTCCCGGAAGTTCTCCTCGAACGCCTCCCGCACCGCGGTGAAGCGCGGATCGCAGTGGCCCTGAACCTGTGCCTCGTGGGCGGACATCCAGCCTCCGTCGTCGCCGGGAACCCGGGCGGCGACAGCGCGGCCCGGGGTGCCCCCGAACGTACCGACTGGTCGGACTGGTGTGAAGATGGCGGGGCGGGACCGGGCGCCCCGCCCGGGCGCGCCCCGTCCCGCCCGTCCGGTCAGGCGTACGCGCGCAGCCAGCGCAGCTTGCGCTCCTCCTGGTACGGCCCCCCGCCCTCGTGGTCGTTGAAGTCGTACACCTCGATCGCCTTGTCCTGGTGCGCCCAGGCGTTGAACGCCGCGAACACGGTCGACGGCGGGCACGTCTGGTCCTCCAGGGCGGCCGAGAAGAGCGCCGGGGCCCGGCCGCGGGCCGCGAAGTGCACGCCGTCGAAGTAGGAGAGCGTGCGCAGCGCGTCCTCGGCGCGGCCGCGGTGCGTCTTCAGGAACAGGCCGATCTCGCGGTACGGGTGACGGTCCGTCAGTGTCGTCGCGCGCGGGAAGTCGCACAGGAACGGCACGTCCGGGGCGACCGCGACCAGATCGGGCAGCAGTCCGCCGACGGCGAGGGAGATGCCGCCGCCCTGGCTCTCACCGATCACCACGGTCCGCGCCGCGTCGGTCAGCGGATGCGAACGGGCCGCCTCCACGGCCCGCACGGCGTCCGTGAACACCCGGCGGTAGTAGTAGTTCTCGGGCGCGTCGATGCCCCGCGTCATGTACCCGGGGAAGGCGGGCGCCGCGCCCACCGGGTCCGGCGTGCCGCCACCGCCGCCCCAGCCGCTGCCCTGGCCGCGTGTGTCCATCACGAAGTGCGCCCGGCCCGTCGAGGCCCACAGCAGGTCCTCGTGCGCCAGCCCGCGCCCGCCGCCGTAGCCGATGAACTCCACCACCAGCGGCAGCGGTTGCGCCGCCCCGGCCGGCAGCCGGAGCCAGCCCTTGACCGGATGGCCGCCGAAACCGGCGAACGTCACGTCGTACACCTGGATTGTGGAGAGCCCGGTGTCCACCGGCTCGAACCGGGCGTCCAGTGCGCGCTCACGGGACTCCTGCAGGGTCTTGTCCCAGAAGGCGTCGAAGTCCTCCGGCGCGGTGGAGGCGCTGCGGTACTCGCGGAGTTCGTCGAGAGGGAGGTCGAACAGGGCCATCGGGAACCGCCTTTGGGAACGAAAGGACTGCGTGGGCTCACGGTACGCGGGCCGTCGGACGACTCGCCGCGGGCGTTCGGCACGCGCTTTCCGCCCGTCACCGGGAAGTGCAGTCCTCACCCCGTCCTGTCGGCGCTGGGAAAGGGGGCTCCGTTGCCGGCCCGCCCAGGAGGGGCCGGTCGGGCCGGTGGTGCGTGGTGGTCGGGTCACCCGCCCGCTCAGGTCCGCGGCCGGGTCCACCTCGGACCCGTGAGCGCCCACTCCCGCTCCCACTCCTCCATCCGGTGGCGCAGTGCGGCCCGGCGCTGCACGGCGTACCCGAGGAGGATCACGGCCACCGAGCCGCCCGCGGCGCCCAGGCCCACCGTGACCGTGTGCTGCCAGACCGCCACGTCGTTCGGCGGCGGGGCGACGGCGCGGCCCCGGGCGTCGAACCACACGGTGACCACGTCACCCGCCCGGCTCCCGGCGGGAACGCGGGCCACGGCGGTCCGCGTCCCGGTGCCGGGCTCGGTCCAGCGGACCTTGGCCTGATAGGTATGCGCTCGGTCGCCGCGCACGGGATGCGGCCGCGCGGACTCGTCCCCGGCCACCGAGGCGCGCACCTGGTGCCGCTCGGTCCGCAGGGTCACTGCGCGAGACCGCGCCTGGTCATGGGCGTACAGACCGGCCGCCACCCCGGCCAGCGGCGTGACGACGAACAGCAGGACGGCGGCGACCAGGACCGTCCAGGCCTCCATGACGTCCGACCGGCGCCGCAGCGGATTGCGCCGCCAGCGCCAGCCGCGCACCCGGGTACGCATGCCCACCTCCTCGCCGCAGCCGGAGCCGGAGGACGGCCGGGCCGGGTACCGGCCCGGCCGTCCTCCGTCGCCTCGCACGAAGCGTCCGCACCCGTCTGGTACCCCGTGCGGCGCGCCCCGCGCACGCCGCCGACCGCGAAATCAAGCCCTCCTGGAGCGGCGCACGGCGCCCGTCCCGTCGCCGCGCGAGCGCCCGGCGGTGCTCAGCCGAAGCGCTCGATGCGGATCCGCTCGACCGGCTGCCCCGCCTGGACCAGCAGGCGCGAGGCGTGCTCGGCGAAGCCGTTCGAGCCGCACACATAGGCCTCCCAGCCACCCGGAGGTTGCTCGGCCAGGAGCGGCGCCACATGTGCGGCCGCCAGACGCCCCACCGGCACCCCCGTGGGAGCGCTCCGCGTGAACACGGCCGCCGTCTCCGCGCCCAGCTCGCGGGCGTAGATCAGCTCCTCGGGGCTGCGCGCCGACACCAGCATCCGCAGCGGCACGCCGAGGCCCAGAGCCCGGTGGTGCCGGATCATCGACATCAGCGGTACGACGCCGGAGCCGGCCCCGAGCAGCAGCGCGGGCCGGTCGCCGGGCCAGGCGAAGAAGCCGCTCAGCGGGCCGCGCAGCTCGACCGTGTCACCGGGGCGGGCCGTGGTGTGGAACCAGCCCGAGACCTCGCCGTCCCGCACATGGTCCAGGGTCAGTTCGATGTGGCCCGAGCCGTCGGGGGCGGACGCGATCGAGTAGTGGCGCTGGGCCACGTAGCCGTCCGGCGCGGTCAGCCGCAGCAGCAGGTGCTGGCCGGGCAGGTGCCCCGCCCAGTCCGGCACCGCGAACCGGAAGGTGGACGCGTGCGCGGTCTCGCGGCGGATCCCGGTCAGGGTGGCGGTCTGCCACACCGCCGCTGCCTGCTCGCTCACGGCGATGCGCCCGGGCACGGCGAAGCGGGTCGCGGGAACGCGGGCGGGGGTCGCTGTCTCAGTCACCGGAGTACCGCTGCTCCTCCCAGGGATTGCCCCGCTCGTGGTAGCCGTTCCCCTCCCAGAAACCGGGCTCGTCGTGGTCGAGGAGCGTGATGCCGGCGATCCACTTGGCGCTCTTCCAGAAGTACAGGTGCGGCACCAGCAGCCGGGCCGGCCCGCCGTGCTCGGGCGCGAGCGGCTCGCCGTCGTACTCCCAGGCGATCCAGGCCCGGCCGCCCGTCAGGTCGGCGAGCGGCAGGTTCGTTGAGTAGCCGGTGTGCGAGTAGGCGACCGCGTGGGTGGCGGCCGCGTCCGGCCGCACCACGTCGAGGAACGTGTCCAGCGAGACGCCCCCGAAGCGCACCCCGAACTTCGACCAGCCGGTCACACAGTGGATGTCACCCTCGTACCCGGACGCGGGCAGCGCCCGGGCCCGCTCCCAGTCCCAGGTGTACGGACGCTCCACCAGCCCGTCGACGCGGAAGGACCAGTCGGCGGGGGCGAGGTCCGGGGTGACCTCGGCGGACAGGACGGGCCACTCGTCGCGCGCGTCGTACTGCCCCGGTGGCAGCCCTGGATCGGTGACACGGGAGCGACCCGTGAAGCCTCGGGTGACGTTCATGCCGTCCACCGTACGCCGTCCCCGCGCGTGCTCCGCCCCAGGTCAGTGCGGCGTTTGTTACAGCCGTACGAACTCGTTGCGGCCGTGCGAACTCTTCGCGGAGCCGGGAATAGCCGTCGGCCGCTCCTCCTTGCCGCTCAGTGCCGGCCGGTGCGCCGGTGACGGTGCGACGGAAGCGAGGAAAGAGGATGTCCAAGGCGTCCAAGGCGTACGTCTTCACGCGGTACGGCGGCCCGGAGACCGAGGCCCTGACCGACGTGGACCGGCCGATCCCCGGCCCGGGTCAGCTCCTGGTCGCGGTCCGCGCGGCCGGCGTGAACCCCGTCGACTGGAAACTGCGCGAGGGTCTGCGCCGCCCCGGCGACCCCGCCGAGCGCGTCTTCCCGGCGGTGTTCGGCAGCGAGGCCGCGGGTGTCGTCGAGGCGGCCGGGCCGGGGGTGACCGGATTCGCCGTCGGTGACCCCGTGTTCGGCAACACCGTGGACGGCGGATACGCCGAGTACGCCCTGCTGAGCGCCGGGGTGACCGCGCACAAGCCGGACGGGCTGTCGTTCACCGACGCCGCGACCCTGCCGGTCGCCGCGGCCACCGCCTACGACGGCGTCCGCCAGCTCGGCCTGCCCGAGGGCGCGACACTGCTGGTGACCGGCGCGGGCGGCGGGGTCGGCGCCGCCGCCCTGCAGATCGCCCGCGCCTTCGGCGTGCGGGTGGTGGGCGTGGCGAGCGAGGCCAAGAAGGACTTCGTCGAGTCGCTGGGCGCCGTGCACGTGCCGAGCGGCCCGGACCTGGCCGACCGGGTGCGTGCCGCCGCCCCCGGTGGCGTGGACGCGGTGTACGACCTGGTGGGGGGCGACACGCTCGCCGAGGCGGCCACCCTGCTCACCGACCGGACGAAGCTCATCACGGCCGGGGCCCCGCCCGGCACCGTCGCCGCGCTGGGCGGTTCCCGGGTCGCCCGGGCCCGCACCGCGCGAGTGCTGGACGAGGTGGCGGCGCTCGTGCTGAGCGGCGCCCTGGATCCGCACGTCACCCGCACCTTCCCGCTCGAGCGCGCGGACGCCGCCCTGCGCGCCGTGGAGGACGGGCACGCCCGGGGCAAGGTCGTCATCGAGGTGGGCGGATGAGCGCCGAGGCCGTCGCCCGCCCGCAGGCGCCCGTGGTCGCGCACGTCCTGGACAATCCCGCCCTCGCCTCCCTGACCGGGCCGCACGCGCACTTCGCCGAGCGGCGCGGCCGGGTGCTGCGCTATCCGCTCGACGTGTCCCCGTGGCTGGCGATGCCCGACGTCCCGGACGCGGACGACTGGGCGGACCTCGCGGCGCTGGCCGGCCCCGGCACCGAGGTCCCCCTCTCGGGCTACGCCGGGGAGGTCCCGGACGGCTGGGAGGTGACCTTCCGGTCCGAGGGGGTGCAGCTCGTGGACGACGGCGTCGCCGCCGCACCGGACCCGGAGGCGGTCCCGCTCGGCCCGCGCGACGTACCGGAGATGCTCGACCTGGTGCGCCGCACCCGGCCGGGGCCCTTCCTGGCGCGCACCGTCGAACTGGGGACCTACCTCGGCATCCGCCGCGAGGGCGTCCTCGTCGCCATGGCGGGGGAGCGGCTGCGCCCGCCCGGCTGGACCGAGATCAGCGCGGTCTGCACCGACCCCGGACACCGCGGCGAGGGCCTGGCCGGCCGGCTGATCCGCGCCGTGGCGCACGGCGTCCGGGAGCGTGGCGAGACCCCGTTCCTGCACGCCAGTGCCCGCAACACGAACGCCCTCCGGCTCTACGAGTCCCTCGGCTTCCGGCAGCGCCGCCGCACCGCGTTCCTCGCGGCCCGCCCGCCGGAGCGGCCGGCGGACGGGCGGACGGCCGCACCGGTGTCCTGACCGGCGTCCTACGGCTCGTCGGGGCCGGCCGTCGCGGCCGGCCCCGCGTTGTACCGCTCCAGGTACCGCGCGAAGCGGACCAGGTCCTCCTCCGGCCACGCGGCGAGCCGCTCCCGGAAGGCGGCCCGGCGGCTGCGCGTGACCTGGGCGAGGATCTCCCGGCCGGCCTCCGTCAGGTCCAGCACCTGGACGCGGTGGTCCTCGGCGGCGGTGCGGCGCTCGATGAGGCCGGCCCGCTCCAGCGCGGTCACCTGGCGGCTGACCGTGGACTTGTCCAGGGCGTGGTGCGCGGCCAGGTCGGTGGCCCGGCAGCCGCCGCTCTCCTCCAGATGCCCGAGCAACGTGTACGACACCAGTGACAGCTCGGGGTGCATGCGTCCCGCCGAGGCCCGGGCCCGGCGGGCGAAGATCGTCATCTCGCGCTGAATGGTCTCGACGGCCGTCTCCGCTGCCGCTGTCACGGAATACCTCCTCCGACGTTCTAGTTGTATAGTACAACTTGAACGGAAGTTGTATAAGCCAACCATCGACATCTGGAGGCCGCCCGCGATGAGGTCACCGGCAATGCGCCATGTGCTCACCCACCTGATCACCCCGCTGCTGATGTGCCTGGGCATGGGGCTCGCGTACATGGGCGCCTTCGTCACGCCGGAGCCGAACCACCTGCCCGTCGCCGTCGTCGGCACCGGCCCCGGGGCGAAGGTGTTCGCCCAGACCGTCAAGGACGGCGCGGGGGACCGGCTCGACGTCCGCACCGTCGCCACCCGCGCCGACGCCGAGCGCCTGCTCCGGTCCCGGGACATCACCGGTGCCTACGTGCCGGCCGCGAGGGCACCGGAACTGCTGGTCGCCACCGCCGCTTCCGACATGGGCGCGACGGCCGTGGAGAAGGTCTTCACCCCGGTCGCCGCGGAGCGGGGCGAGCCGCTGAAGGTCACCGACGTGGCCGCCCCGGTCGCCGACGACCCCACCGGCCAGGGCCTGTTCTTCCTGCTGATCGCGGTCAGTATCGGCTCCTACGCCTCGGTCGCCGCCCTGGGCGCGGCGGGCGCCGCCCTCCCCATGCGGGTACGGGCACTGCTGGCGTTCGGTGTCTCCGCGGTGGTCGCCGGCATCGGCGCCCTGCTCGCCGGACCGGTGTTCCACCTCGCGCACCACGACCTCGCCGGCGTCTGGGGGATGGCGTGGCTCTACTCCGCGGGCATCCTGCTCATCGGCACGGGCCTGCACACCTTCCTCAAGCGGTGGACCACGCTGACCATGATGGTGCTGTTCGTCATGCTCAACTTCACGAGCTCCGGCGGCCTGTTCCGGCCCGAGCTGCAGAACGGCTTCTTCGGTGCCCTGCACTCCTTCTGGAACGGCGCCGGCTTCGTCGAGGGCGTCCGCAGCCTCCTCTACTTCGGCGGCGACGGCCTCGGCCGCACCGTGTGGACCCTGCTGGTCTGGCTGCTCGCCGGCCTCGCGGTGACCGCCGTCGCCGCCGCCTTCGAGCACTCCCGGACCCCCGCGGCGGCGACTCCCGCGCCCGCGCCGCCCGCGACGCGGGCCGGAAGCGTCACGGAGCGGGAGACCGGGACGGCCGAGGAGGAGATGGAGGAGACGGTGGGGGTGTGAGGTACGGCGTGCGGGTCGGCCCGGCCGCGGTGGCGGTCCCGGGCGGCCCTCGGCGCCACCCCGCGTCAGGTCCCTTCCCGGCCTCCGGGTGCCGCACGGCGGACCCGGGGCGCTGGGGTAAGGTGACCGTCCGGTCGCGGAGTGTCCGCGGTCCGAACGCCGTTGAGGAGGTGGGACCCATCACCGCTGTGTCAGCCCGGGTGCACTCTCCTCATGACAGCTTGCTCTGAGCGTGGGAGCGCCCTTCGGCTCCGGTTCCCCGAAAGGCTCTCGGCCCGCATGTCCTCCGTTCCCTCCCTGCCCCCGCTCTCCGCTTCCGCCGTCGTCTCCGCCCTGCGTGCCGCCGGGTGCGTCTTCGCCGAGGACGAGGCGGAGTTGATCCTCGGCACCGCCCGCACCCCCGTCGAACTGGCCGCTATGGTGGACCGGCGGGCCGCCGGACTGCCACTCGAACACGTCCTCGGCTGGGCGGGGTTCCACGGTCTGCGCATCGCCGTGGAACCGGGGGTCTTCGTGCCGCGCCGCCGTACCGAGTTCCTGGTCGACCAGGCGCTGGCCCACGCCCCGGACGTCACGGTCGTCGTCGACCTGTGCTGCGGCTCCGGGGCGATCGGCGCGGCCCTGGCCGCCGCGCTCGGCCCCGTCGAGGTGCACGCCGCCGACATCGATCCGGCCGCGGTGCGCTGCGCCCGCCGCAACCTCGCCCCGTACGACGGGCGATCCCACGCGGGTGACCTGTTCGACGCGCTGCCGCCCGCGCTGCGGGGCCGGGTCGGCATCCTCACGGCCAACGTGCCCTACGTACCGAGCGCCGAGGTGCCCTTCCTCCCCGCCGAGGCCCGTGACCACGAACCGCCGGCCGCGCTCGACGGCGGCGCGGACGGACTCGACGTACTGCGCCGGGTCGCCGCCGGGGCCCCTGGCTGGCTGGCGCCCGGCGGTGTCCTGCTGACCGAGACCGGCGAGCGCCAGGTTCCGGCGGCCGTACGGGCCCTCACCGACGCCGGGCTGAGGGCGCGTACGGCGGTGTCCGAGGAGCTGTACGCGCATGTGGTGATCGGCGTGCGGGAACGGTGACGCGTCCTACGGCAGCTCCTGCGCCCGGGCGATGAGCAGCGCCACGTCGTCGTGGTTGTCCGGGTGGTGCAGCGTGCGCAGGAGCAGGTCGCAGGCCTCCTCCAGCGGGCGGGCCGGGTCGTCCAGCAGGGACAGCAGGAAGTCCAGGCGCTCGTCCAGCGAATGGCAGCGCGTCTCGACCAGGCCGTCGGTGTAGAACACCAGCACGTCGCCCGGCTCGAAGTCGACGGTGACGGTCGAGAACTCCACCCCGCCCACCCCCAGCGGTACGCCGGTGGGCAGGTCGAGCAGCTCCGGCGGGCGGCCCGGCCGGACCCGGGCCGGGGGCAGGTGCCCGGCGTTGGCGATCCGGCACCGGCGCAGATGCGGATCGTGGACGGCGTACACGCAGGTGGCGATGGAGTGGTCCAGGGCCGAGGTCGTCTTGTCCAGGTGCTCCAGCAGCACCGCCGGGTCGAGACCGAGCGCCGCCAGCGTGGTGGTCGCGGTGCGCAGCCGGCCCATGGTCGCGGCCGCGCTGATGCCGCTGCCCATCACGTCGCCCACCACGAGCGCGGTCCTGCCGCCGTCCAGCGGGATGACGTCGAACCAGTCGCCGCCGACCTCGCTGGTGGCGCCCGCCGGCTGGTACCGGGAGGCCACCTCCAGGCCGGTCGTCACCGGCGGCCGGCCCGGCAGCAGGCTGCGCTGCAGGGTGAGCGCGGTGTTGCGGGCGTCCTGGTACCAGCGGGCATTGTCGATGTGCACGGCGGCGCGGGCCGCCAGTTCCCGGGCCAGCAGCACGTCGTCCGCGTCGAAGGGAGCCGGATTGCGGGTCCGTTTGAGATCGAGGGCGCCGAGCACCTCGCCGCGCGCGATCAGCGGCACGGCCAGGTAGGAGTGCAGGCCCGCCCGGCCCAGCAGGGCGGCCGCCTCCTCCGAGCGGGCGATCCGCGGCAGGTCCTCGTCCTTCACCCGCGCCACGAGCACCACCTCGCCCGTACGCACGCACTGGGTGACCAGCCGGTCCGGCCCGTACCGGGCGACCTGGCCGGGCGGGTCGGCGGCGCACACGCCGTCCGAGCTCTCCGCCGGGCGTACCGCGAGGGCCCGGATCACCGCCCCCTCCGACGGGCCCAGCGTGCTGGGCCGGCCCTCCACCACCGCGTCCAGCAGATCCACGGCGGCGATGTCGGCCAGCGCCGGCACCGACACCTCGGCCAGCTCGCAGGCGGTGCGCTCCAGCTCCAGCGTGGTGCCGATCCGGACGGAGGCGTCGGCGATGATCGCGAGCCGGCGCCGCGCCGTCTCCGCCTCCTGCGAGGCCCGGTGCTGCTCGGTGATGTCGACCAGGGAGACGGCGACCCCGAGCACGTTGCCCATCGCGTCCTCGAGGCGGTACAGCGACTGCGACCAGGTGCGCTCCCGGTCCGGGTCGGCCGGCGTCCGGCCGACCAGCGGTGCGTCGATGAGCGGGACGCCGGTCTCCAGGACCCGGCGGGTGGCGGCCTCCAGCGCGTCGGTGTCCAGCATCGGCAGCACGTCGCGCAGCCTGCGCCCCATGTGCTCCTCGGCCGGCACGCCGTTGTTCCGGGCCAGGGCGGGGTTGACGGTGACGAACCGCAGCTCGGTGTCGAGCACGGCGAGCCCGATCGGGGACTGCTGCACCATCCGCTCGGACAGCGCCACGTCCTGCTCCAGACGCCGCACGGTCGACTGGTCGGCGGCGAGCCCCAGCGCGTACACGTCCCCGCGGTCGTCCAGCAGCCGCATGTTGCGGAACTCCACCAGGCGGGTGCTGCCGTCCTTGCGGCGGATCGGGAAGCCGCCGGCCCAGCTCTGGCCGGTGCGCATCACGTCGGCGAACAGCTTGCCGACGAGCTGGATGTGCCGCTCGTCCACCATCAGGCGGGCGGCGTACTCGCCGAGGGCCTCCTGCGCCGAGTAGCCGAACAGCTCCTCGGCCTGCGGGCTCCACAGCACGATGCGGCCGCTGTCGTCCAGCACCACCGACGCCACGCGCAGCACGTCGAGCAGTCCGCCGGCCCGCACCGCTCCGCGCACCGGCTCGTTACCGTCCGCCACCGGAGCCCCGGCTGCACTCATGCCCCGCACCGCCTTCGCCCGATCGCACGGTACGCCGTCCCCCGTGCCGACTCCCCTTGTTCTACCGCGCTCACACCCGACTCTCCGCGCCGTCGCACCTATCTCCACCTTCTCTCAACCGGGCGGCCGACGTACGCCGAAATCACCGGGCCGCGGCGCCTGCGCGGGGGCCGTGGCCCGCGGTGGCCGCGCGGGACGGTGCCCGCGGCCGTGAGAGTTCACGCCCATGTTGCTCCATTGGCCTGTACATGACCACTCCTCCGGGCCAGACTGTCCGCCGACCGAGTGCACCCACCCCCCTCCTCCGAGGAGCCGGCCATGCCCGCGTCCCCCTCCGCCAGGCAACGTTGTCACGCTGTCCTCACCGGACTCGTCATCCTGGCCACCGCCGCAGTCGTGTCCCTCGCCGCACCCGCCCCGGCCCACGCGGCCGACACCTGGACCGAGACCGGCTCCGACCGGGCCGATCCGCTGACCGAGAGCCAGGGTCTGGCCTCGGTGGAGGTCCCGGCGAACAGCCCCAACCGGTACACCGGCATCGGCACCATCCCGATCGGGGTCTCCAGCCGCGGCTGGAACCACGTGGGCGACCCCGACGCCTCGTACGACGGCCACTACGTCGAGCCCTACCAGCGCGACTCGGGCAACTCGAAGATGTACCGCGTGCAGGCCCCCGGCGGCGGCTGGTCGGAGTACGTCCACACGCTGAGCGCCGGCGAGGCCCTGAACAACTCCTGGGCGGCGATCTCGCCCGACGGCCAGTGGATGCTGTCGGGCGAGTGGGGAACCATGAACCGCCTGCTCGTCTTCCCGACCCCCGGCGTGAACCCGGCCACCTCGCCCTCCGCGAACCTCCCGCAGGCCTCCACCGTCAACCTCGACCACGCCGTGCGTGACGTCCAGGGCTGCGACTTCTCCGGTCCCACCACCCTGCTCTGCTCCTCCGACGACCCGGAGGGTTCCCTCTTCGGCCTCACCAAGCCGCTGCTGCGGATCGACCTGTCCGCGGCGCCGAACGGCACGGCGGACGTCACCGGCCATGTCACCGCCCTGCGCCAGTTGCCGCTGCGCAGCTCCTGCTCGGGCGGCTTCGAGGCGGAGGGCATCGACTACGACCGCCGGACCGGGGTGCTGCGCGTCATCGTCGTGTCGCCCGGCTTCTGCGTCCTCACCGACAGCAAGACGTACAAGTTCACCCGCGGCTGAGACCTGCGGGTTCTCCCGCGCCTGAGGTGTGCTCGCCGGTCCGTGGTGCTTTGCTGAGGATGGACGCGGTTCGGCGGGGTACCCCGTTCCACCGCAGCGCGGCCAGGAAAGGAGCGATCATGGAGAACAAGGACTGGTCGCACCAGGAGACCGTCTCGGTGGAGATCAGCGGCTCCAAGGAGGACGCCCGTCTCGTGTTCGACGCACTGAACAGCTGTTTCGCGTCGGACCGGACCTCCGAGGAGGTTCCGAGGCAGTTCCACGAGGTCCGTCCGATGGTGTGGCTGGGCACGTACGACGTCGCGGACGCCCGTGGGCCCGGCTGTCCGCCGGTTCACCTCGACGCGTCCGTCGTCGCGGACGTCCAGGGCGGCTACTGGGCCGTGGACCGGTTCCGCACGACGCTGGACGCGATGTTCACCGTCGAGGAGACCTGCACGGCCTCCGGTGACCAGGAGCGGGACCTGCACCTGCGGCTGGAGAGCCGCTGACGGAGTCCGGCGGGACCGGACCGCACGGCACACCGCGGCGCCCCGGACGGCGAAGAGCCGGCCGGGGCGCCGTCGCGTGCGCGCGAAGTGGCCGGACTCACCCGCCCTCGTTTATGCAACTAGTTGCACAACGGGGGGCGCTTCCTCTACAACAAGAGGCGACCGCACCCCGCACGGAGGGCCCCATGAGCCGATACCCGCACCTGATGTCCCCGCTCGACCTGGGCTTCACCACCCTGCCCAACCGCGTGCTCATGGGTTCCATGCACGTCGGTCTGGAGGAGGCCGAGCGCGGCTTCGAGCGGATGGCGGCCTTCTACGCGGCCCGCGCCCGCGGCGGAGTGGGCCTCATCGTCACCGGCGGCATCGCGCCCAACGACGAGGGCCGGCCCTACGAGGGCGGCGCCAGGCTCACCACCGAGGAGGAGGCGGAGCAGCACCGGACCGTCACCGACGCCGTCCACCGCGAGGGCGGCCGGATCGCCATGCAGATCCTGCACTTCGGCCGGTACGCCTACCACCGGGACCTGGTGGCCCCGAGCCCGGTGCAGGCGCCCATCAGCCCCTTCGTGCCCCGCGAGCTCGACGACGCCGACATCGAGCGGACCATCGAGGACTACGCCCGCGCCGCCCGCCTCGCCCGGCGGGCCGGCTACGACGGCGTCGAGATCATGGGCTCCGAGGGCTACCTGATCAACGAGTTCATCGCGGCGCAGACCAACCACCGCACCGACCGGTGGGGCGGCTCGTACGAGAACCGGATGCGCTTCCCCGTCGAGATCGTCAAGCGGGTGCGCGAGGCCGTCGGCGAGGACTTCATCATCATCTACCGGCTGTCCATGCTGGACCTGGTCCCGGGCGGCTCCTCCCTGGAGGAGGTCGTCACCCTCGCCAAGGCGATCGAGGCCGCCGGTGCGACGATCATCAACACCGGCATCGGCTGGCACGAGGCCCGCATCCCCACCATCGCCACCTCCGTGCCGCGCGGCGCCTACACCTGGGTCACGAAGAAGCTGATGGGCGAGGTGTCCGTCCCGCTGGTGACCACCAACCGCATCAACACCCCCGAACTGGCCGAGGAGTTGCTCGCCGGCGGCTGCGCGGACATGGTGTCCGTGGCCCGGCCGATGCTCGCCGACCCGGACTTCGTCGCGAAGGCCGCCGCCGGGAAGCCGGAGGCGATCAACACCTGCATCGGCTGCAACCAGGCCTGCCTCGACCACACCTTCAGCGGGCAGATCACCTCCTGCCTGGTCAACCCGCGTGCCTGCCACGAGACCGAGCTGGTGCTGTCCCCGACCCGGCTGGCCAAGCGGGTCGCGGTCGTCGGCGCCGGACCGGCCGGACTGGCCTGCGCCGTCAGCGCCGCCGAACGCGGCCACGCCGTCACCCTGTTCGACGCCGCGAGCGAGATCGGCGGCCAGCTCAACGTGGCCCGCAAGGTCCCCGGCAAGCAGGAGTTCGACGAGACGCTGCGCTACTTCCGCCACCAGCTCGACGCGCACGGCGTCGACGTACGGCTCGGCGCCTGGGTCACCTCGGCGGACCTCGACGGCTACGACGAGGTCGTCGTCGCCACCGGCGTCACCCCGCGCGTCCCCGACATCCCCGGCGCCGACCACCCCCGCGTCGTCGGCTACCTCGACGTGCTGCGGGACGGCGCCCCGGTAGGCGAGCGGGTGGCCGTGCTCGGCGCCGGCGGCATCGGCTTCGACGTCGCCGAGTACCTCACCGACGGCGGCGACAAGGCGAGCGAGGATCCGCGCACGTACTTCCGCAACTGGGGCGTCGACATGGACTACCAGGCGCCCGGCGGCCTCACCGCCCCGCGGCGGCCCGCGCCGCCCCGTACCGTCCACCTCCTGCAGCGCAAGACCACCAAGGTCGGCGCCGGACTGGGCAAGACCACCGGCTGGATCCACCGCACCGAACTGAAGCACCGGGGCGTGACCATGGTCCCGGGCGTGCGCTACGACCGGATCGACGACGCCGGGCTGCACATCACCGTCGGCGAGGAGAGCACGGTCCTGGAGGTCGACACGGTGGTGCTGTGCACCGGCCAGGAGCCGCGCCGCGACCTGTACGAGGAGCTGGTCGCCGCGGGCCGCAGCGCCCACCTGATCGGCGGCGCCGACGTCGCGGCCGAGCTGGACGCCAAGCGGGCCATCAAGCAGGGCACCGAGCTGGCGGCGGCGCTGTAGGCCGCCGGCGCGCGTCCCTAGGATGACCCCATGTCACTCCCGCACGCCATCCTCACCGCCCTGCTGGAGAAGCCGTCCTCGGGCCTGGAGCTGACCCGCCGGTTCGACAGGTCGATCGGCTACTTCTGGTCCGCGACGCACCAGCAGATCTACCGCGAGCTGGGGAAGCTGGAGGGGGAGGGGTTCATCCGCGCGCTGCCGGCCGAGCAGCCGGTCCGCGGGCAGAAGAAGAGCTACGAGGTCCTGCCCGCGGGCCGCGCCGAACTGGCCCGCTGGACCGCCGAGTCCCAGGACCCCAGGCCGCACCGCGACGCCCTGTTCCTGCGGCTGCGGGCGGCCGCGGTCGTGGGCACGGCGGGCCTGGAGTCCGAGCTGGGACGCCATCTGGACCTGCACCGGCGGCAGTTGGCCGAGTACGAGGAGATCGAGGGGCGCGACTTCCCGCCGGGCCGGGACACCCCGGAGGACCGGCTGCGCCATCTGGTCCTGCGGGCCGGCATCGACCTGGAGACCTTCTGGACCCAGTGGCTCACCCGGGCGCTGGAGGAGTTCGCCGGACTCGCGGCCACGGGGGAGAACGGCACGGAACCGGCGGACGGCACGCCCGCCTGAGGGGCGCCGGACCGCCGGCTCGCCGCCGGACCCGCCGGGCCGCCGGCTCAGAGCCGGTACGGCTTCGAACGGCGGCGCAGGAACCAGACCGTGGCGCCCACGGCGCCCGTCACCAGGGTCGCGCCGATGCCCAGGGTGAGCGGGCCGTAGTCACGGGAGGCGCCGCCCACACCGCCCTTCACACCGCGCGACGGCGCGGGCGTGAACGTCGACGAGATCGTGGGCGCGCTGGAGGCGCTGGGCGCGGAGACGATCACGGACTGGGTGCCCGCGGTCGTGCCGTTGGAGCACATCACGACCACCGTGTACGTCCCCGGGCTCACCCCCGACCATGCCGCGGACTGGCTGACGCTGGTGCCCGAGAGGGCGACCTGCCGCCCCTGGGAGAAGCTCCCCTGGCGGCTGCTGATGAGGGAGGCGTTGCCCCAGCTGCCGTTGCTCTGGGTGCACGCGCTAGTGACGACCGAGACCGTGGAACCGATGGTGCTCACGGATATGCCGGATGCCGCGGCCGACGGTCCGGCGAGTGAGGCCGGAAGCGCGGCGGCGGCCGCCAGGGTCAGACCGGAGCGGAGGAGACGTCGGGAGTTTCGCATTGGCTGGCCCTCCGGCGGCACGGTTGGCGGTACGTCCCATGCGCCGCCGAGGGTCGGGAAACGTCCGTGCTGCCTCAACGGCAGCAAACGCGGCGCCGGACCCCGTCGCACCCGGACCGCGCCCAGTCGGGTGAGCGCTACCCCGTCCGGCGCGCCCCGGCTGGCGCTCCGCGCCCCGGCCTCCCTCCGCCCGTCAGCCGCCCGCGTTCCCGCCCGGCGTCACCGTCCGCTCGGCCGAGAATCCGCCCCAGGTGCCGTCCGGCAGCCGCGCCCCGAGCCGCACCCGGTGCGCTTCGCCCGCCTCGCGCCCGGCGAAGAAGCTGTAGTGCGCCCGGCCGCGCGGCGGATCGCCGCCCCACACCAGCGAGGTGGCCGTGGCGCCGTCCAGCTGGATCCGGTACTCGGTGATCACCCCGTCCACGGCCGGCGGATCCCACGACAGGTCGATGTAGTACGCCCCGCCGGACCGGTGGCTCGACGCGGTGAAGGCGGCGGGCGCGGTGTCCCGGCCGTCGTCGGTGCCCGGGGTGGTGACGCGGACCGGCGCGCTCGCGGGGGAGAGATTGTCGGCCGCGTCCCGGGCCCGCACGGTGAAGACGTAGCGGGTGCCCGGGCGCAGCCCGGTGACCACGGTGGCGCGCTGCCCGCCGCCCACGCTGTGGATCTTCGCGCCACCCTGCTGTATCTCGTACGACACCACGCCCCGGTCGTCGTGGGAGGCGGACCAGGACAGCTGGACCGCGCGGCTGCCCACCGCCCGCCCGGCGGGCCCGGCCGGGCGGGTCGGCGCCGAGCGGTCCGCCACCATCGCGGCCGGCGTCCGCGCCCGCACCGCCCGGCTGGGCGGCCCGAGGCGGCCGTCCGCGTCCCGGGCCCGCACGGTGAAGGCATACATGGTGGACGGCCTGAGCCTGGTGACGTCCACCATGTGCTGTGAGCCCGGCACTTCGGTGACTTTCACGTGGCCGCGGTATACCTCGTAGCCGCGGACCGGGGAGCCGCCCGCCACCGCGTTCCACATCACGTGCACGCTCGAGGCGCTGCCTGCCGCTGCCGTGACCCCCGTCGGAGCGCCCGGTGCCCGGCCGCCGTCGCCCTCGGCCGCCCCGCCCCAGCCGCAGGACACGACCAGCGCGAGAGCGGCGGAGGCCGGCAGGGACGTGAGAGGAACGCGGCGCACGGCTCTGCCTCCCCGGGGACGGCGTCACGGTAAAGGTCCGGACCAATATGGCCCCGCGGGCGCGGGCGCGGCAAGGGGGCGGTGCCGGTGGCGCCCGGGGGCGGACCGGTGCCGCCCGGGCGCTCCACGCCTTTTGGCTGCTCATCAGACGAAAGCGTCAAGGCGCTGCTCCATCAGGACCCAAAGGGGTGTCGCACTCGCCGTTGGATGACGTTTTGGGCATGGTGTCCGGAATGTTCCCTAGGAGAGGGTTCCTCAGAGTGCGTGTCCAGACGCTGACGCTGGCCGCGGCCGGTGCCGCCCTGCTCGCCCCGACCACGCCGCCCGCCGCGGCCGTCCCGACCGGGGAGAGACCACCGGCGGCACATGGCGAGGGTGCCGTGACCGCCGCCGACCTGCTGGACCGGGTACGCTCCTGCGACCGGGTCTCCCGAGGCGGATACCGCACCGACGACGCCTCGTCCGCGAGGGTCTCCGTGTGCGACACCCGAGGGGCGGTGTTCTGGAAGGCCGACCTGGACATCGACTGCGACGGGCGGCCCACCGCCCGCTGCAACCGCCTTACCGATCCGATGTTCTCGGCCGCCACCGCCTACCAGCAGTCCGACGGCCGTCATCTGAACGCCGCGTCCCTGCCCTACATCGTGCTGCCGGTCCCGAGCCGCATCTGGGACCACCGCGACTACGGCGTCCGCGGCGGCTCCGTGGCGGCCGTGATCTACCGGGACCGGGTGCAGTACGCGGTCGTCGGCGACGCCGGTCCGCGCGACATCATCGGCGAGGCCTCCTACGCCACCGCCCGCGGCCTGGGCATCCACCCCGACCCGATCAGCGGCGGTGCCGCCTCCGGCGTCACGTACATCGTCTTCAAGGACTCGCGCATCACCCCGATCGAGAGCCACCGGGCCGCGGTGAAGGCGGGCGAGCGGCTGGCCCGCCACTTCGTCGACCCCGACTGAGCGGCGGCCCCGCCGGGCCACGGAACAGGGCGGCCCGTCGCGGTGCCGTCCGCCGGCGGCGACCCGGGTGATCGACCCGCGGTACGCCGCCGGCCCCTGATCTCACTCCTTGCGGTAGTCGTACGCCTCGGTCGCCGCCGCCTCGACCGCGTCCAGGTCGGCGCCCGTCGCCGCCGTGACCACCGCGGCGACCGCGCCCTCCAGGAAGGGGGCGTCCACCAGGCGCGCGCCGTCCGGGAGTTCGTCGCCCTCGGCGAGCAGCGCCTTCACGGTGAGCACCGCGCTGCCGAGGTCCATGAGCACGGCGACACCCGCGCCCCGGTCCACGGAGGCGGCGGCGGCGGAGATCAGCTCGGCACTGGTGCCCATCCCGCCGCCCTCGGTGCCGCCCGCCGCGGCGACCGGCACCGCCGTGCCCCCGCTCGCCAGCCCCTTCGCCATCTCGGCGACGGAGGTGGCGACCTCCGCGCTGTGCGACACCAGCACGATCCCCACCAGTTTCTCGTCACTCACCGCGGGCCTCCTCGCCGGCCGCTTCCTCGAGCCCGGCGATCAGCAGGGCCGAGGACGTGGCGCCGGGGTCCTGATGGCCGATGCTGCGCTCGCCGAGGTAACTGGCCCGGCCCTTGCGGGCCTGCAGCGGGACGGTGGCCACCGCGCCCTCCTCGGCGGCCGAGCGCGCCGCGGCGAAACCGCCGCTCATCGCGTCCACCGCCGGGACCAGCGCGTCGATCATGGTCTTGTCGCCGGGGGTCGCCTTGCCGAGCGCCATCACCCCGTCCACGCCCGCCCGGAGCGCCTCGGCGAGCTGCTCCTCACTCACCTCGGCGGTGTCCCCGAGCGCCTTGCCCGTCCGGCGCAGCAGGGTGCCGTAGAGCGGTCCGGACGCCCCGCCGACCGTCGAGATCAGCAGCCGCCCGGCCAGCGTCAGCACGCCCCCGGGGGTGTCCGGCGGCTCCTTCTCCAGAGCGGTCATGACCGCCGCGAACCCGCGCTGCATGTTGCTGCCGTGGTCGGCGTCGCCGATGGCCGAGTCGAGGGCGGTGAGCCGGTCCGCCTCCCGGTCGACCGACGCCGCGGTGGCGGCCATCCAACGGCGGAAGAATTCGGCGTCGAGCACTGGATCTCCTTGCGTGGTAGGGAGGTTGGCCGCTTCGTCCGCCGCGTCACATGCCCCAGCGCAGCCCGGGGGTCTTCACCGGCGCGTCCCACAGCCGCAGCAGTTCCTCGTCGACCTGGCACAGGGTGACCGAGGCGCCCGCCATGTCGAGGGAGGTGACGTAGTTGCCGACGAGCGTGCGGGCCACCGTCACGCCCCGTTCGGTGAGCAACCGCTGCACCTCGGCGTTGAAGCCGTACAGCTCCAGCAGCGGAGTGGCACCCATGCCGTTGACCAGGACCAGCACGGGGTTGTGCGGGGGCATGTCCTCCAGGATGGCGTGCACCGCGAAGTCGGCGATCTCCCCGGAGGTCATCATCGCCCGCCGCTCCCGGCCCGGCTCGCCGTGGATGCCGATGCCCAACTCCAGTTCGCCGTCCGGCAGATCGAAGGTCGGGCTGCCCTTCGAGGGGGTCGTACAGGCGCTGAGCGCCACTCCGAAGCTGCGCGCGTTCTCGTTCACCTGGCGCCCGACGGCCTCCACCCGCTCCAGGGGCTGCCCCTCGGCCGCGGCCGCGCCCGCGATCTTCTCCACGAACAGCGTGGCGCCGGTGCCGCGCCGCCCGGCCGTGTACAGGCTGTCGGTCACCGCCACGTCGTCGTTGACCAGCACCTTCGCGACCTGGATGCCCTCGTCCTCGGCGAGTTCCGCCGCCATGTCGAAGTTGAGCACGTCACCGGTGTAGTTCTTCACGATGAACAGCACGCCGGCCCCGCTGTCGACGGCCGCCGCGGCCCGGGCCATCTGGTCCGGCACCGGAGAGGTGAACACCTCGCCGGGGCAGGCCGCCGAGAGCATGCCCGGACCGACGAAGCCGCCGTGCAGCGGCTCGTGCCCCGACCCGCCGCCCGAGATGAGCGCGACCTGCCCGGCCACGGGGGCGTCCCGGCGCACGACCACCCGGTTCTCCACGTCCACGGTCAGCTCCGGATGAGCGGCCGCCATACCCCGCAGCGCATCCGCCACGACGGTCTCGGGCACGTTGATCAGCATCCTCATGGGTGCCTCCTGGCAAGCCTGGCGGGGGGCCGTCGGCCCGGTACCCGCTGGTCATATGGGCGATGTGAGAGGGCTGGAGACCTTGCTACTGGCAGTATCGGCCCTGCGGCACGGAAGGTCACGTGCGCGCCCCGCGTGCGGCGGCGGCCGTCCCCGTCCCGCCGGGTCCCGCGGCGGCGGCCGCTTCGGGACGCCCGCAAGGGGAACTCGGCCCCCGCAAGAGCCCGGACGAGGGGGCACGCGGGCCGCCGGCCGGTGCGAGGAGGTGCCGTTTCCGTGGACGACTGGGAGACACCCGAGGACGTACGGCTCTCGTCGCGCGAGCGGCTCGCGCTGCTGCAGATCGAGGCGAACCTCCGGCAGGACCGCCGCTTCGCCCATCGCATGCACGCCGCCGCACGCCGGATGACGGGGGCCTTCGGCAGCACCCGGAGCGGACGGGGCCTCTGGCTGCCGCTCTCCGTCCTGCTGCTGCTCACCGCGTCCGCCTTCGCGGCCGTCATGGGGGTGCGCACCTCCGCACCCGCCGCCCTGTGGTGCTTCGCCCTGCTGTGGCCGCTCACCCTGGTCCAGTCCTTCCGGCTGCTGTGCCGCGTCACCCGCCGGGCCGGGGCGGGCCACCGGCTCACCCGATGGCTCTGAGCAGCCGGGCCGGGGCCCGGAGCGGGCCGGTGCCGTCCGCGCCGCCCGGAGCGCCGGGGATCTCCGCCACCTCCTGGTGACCGGACGTCAGTTCGCGGACACCGTCGGTGCCATGACCGGTGCCGCTGTCTCCTCGGCCGCGCGGGAGCCGCGGGCGGCCCGCCCTGCGCCGCGGCGCCGGGTGCCCCGCCCGGGAACCGCGCACGAGCGCCCCGGTCCGTCGAACCGCGCCCCGTCACCGGGCGGCCCGCCCCGGACATCGCCGGCCTCCCGTTCCTCGCTCCGGGGCCCGCGCGGTCACCCGCTCCCGGCACTTCCCGGGGCGGGGTGACCGTCCTGAGTCGCGCGATCACGCGTCGTTCCGGAGAATGAGGATCCGAGTGCGAAGCCACCTGGCCCGGGAACGCCCGGCCAGGGCCGTCCAGCCAGCGGCGGCCGACGAGGGCGGTCCTCCGGATCAGTGGGGACCGGGCCCCCTTCCGTCTTCCATCGCAGTCCCGCTCGACGAGCCGGCGACCAGGCCGGCCGGGCCGCGCCCACGCGCCGAACGCCCGCTCTCCGGAGCGTTTTGGCGCTCCCGCGAGCCCGGCGACGCGGATGACGCGGACTAAGGACGAGCCTCCATGACTGGTGAGACCCTCGCGGTTCCCTCGTGCCGTGCCGTCGTGACCGGTGGCGCCGGCTTCCCGGACCTGGGTTCCCGTGCGTGCGAACGGCTGCCGGACACGGCTGCCGCGGCCGACCGCTCCGGCGACCCGCCGCGCGGGCGGCGGCAGAAGGCCGGCCGTCCGGGGGGCGGGCCCGGGTTCCGCTCCGCCGCCCACCGCGGAAAGGCCTTCGCATGAGCGCCGCTCCCGCCTACACCGTCGTCGTCCCGACGATCGGCCGCGCCTGTCTCGCCGAGTGCCTGCGCGCGCTGGCCGCGGCCCACGGACACCCGCCGCACGAGGTGATCGTCGTCGACGACCGGCCCGCCACCGCCGACCCCGACACCGGCCTGCCGCTGGAGGCGGCCGGTCAACTGCTCGACCGGGTACGGGCTCTGCACACCGGCGGCAAGGGCCTGGCCGCGGCCCGCAACGCCGGGTGGCGGACCGTCCGTACGCCCTGGACCGTTTTCCTCGACGACGACGTCCAGGTGCTGCCGGACTGGTCCCGCGGACTCGCCGACGACCTCCGGGCGGCCGGTGAGCACGTCGGCGGCATCCAGGGACGGCTGCGCGTACGCATGCCCCTGGACCGCCGGCACACCGGCCCGGAGCGCGTCGTCAGGGGCCTGGAGAACGCGGCCTGGACCACCGCGGACATGGCCTACCGGACCGCCGCGCTCATTCAGGTCGGCGGCTTCGACGAGCGCTTCCCGCGGGCCTTCCGGGAGGACGCCGACCTCGCCCGGCGCATGGTGCGGGCGGGCTGGACCCTGCACCGCGGCTCCCGTCTCACCCGCCATCCGGTCCGCCCATCCCAGTGGTGGGCCTCGTTGCCCGCGCAGCGCGGCAACGAGATCCTGACGGTCCGGCTGCGCGGACCCGACCGGTGGGGCCGCGCACAGGCCGCCCGGGGACGGCTGCCGGGCCATGTCGCGGTGACCGGCGCCGCGCTCGCGTCCGCCGTCTGCGCGCTCACCGGCCGCCGCCGTGCCGCCGCGGTCTGCGCGGCGCTGTGGACGCTGGGCACGGCCGAGTTCGCCCTGGCCCGGATCCGGACCGGCCCGCGCACCGCCCGCGAGATGGCCGGGATGCTGGGCACCAGCGTGCTCATACCCCCGCTCGCGGTACGGCACTGGCTGCGCGGGGCCGTCCGCCACCGGGGCGCGGTACCCCTGGGAGGCGCCACCGCGTGAGCACGGCCCGGCCGCCGGTCGTCGTCATTTGTTCGACCGCGCTCCGCGAAGCCTCGTCCCGGGCCCTGGCCGCCGGCCCTAGCAGTCCTGTTCGACCGCGCTGCGCGAAGTCCCGGCCCGAGTCCGATCCTGCCCGGCGTCGACGCGACGGTCCCGGGGCTCGGGGGCATGGACACCCGGTGGGGCACCCGGACGGCCGTACCGGACACGCACGGTGCCGCCGGAACCGGAGCGCCGTCCGCCAGGGCGGCGACACGCCCAGGGACGCGTCGTTGCTTCGGGCACCCTGGGGCGGCACAGTGGTCCCCTCCCCGGTCAAGAAGCGGCTGGCCGAGCCCTCCCTCCCAGGAAGTGCCCCGCCCATGGAAAAAGGCCAGCTTCCCGCTGCCCCGCTGCTGCTCCGAGCCGTACGGGAGAGCCGCCCCGAGTCCGGCCGGATCACCCTTCTCAAGGCCCGCGGAACGGTGGACGCGTCCAACGCCACGGAGTTCTCCGAGGCCCTGGCGGAGCATCTGCGCCAGTCCGACCGGGCCGGCGAACACCTCGTACTGGACATGACCGAGGTGTACCTGGCCAGTGCCGTGGCGGTGCGCTCGCTGGACCGGGCCACCGGCGGGCTCGCCCGGTCCGGCCGCTGCCTGCCGATCGTGCAGCCCCGCCCCCATGTGCGCGAGGCGCTGCGGCTCGCCGGTCTGCCGGGCGTCCGGGTGCACGCCAGCACGGCGTCCGCGCTGGACTCCCTTCCCGCGGACGAGCCCGCGCGGCCCGGCGGCCCCCACTGACGCGAATCGCCGGCCTGGATCCCGCGCGGTGCGGTTGAGGGCCGGGCACCGAGCGTGCAAGGTGGTGGTCCAAGGTCAGGAAGAGGCCTTTGCGGATATTCGAGGCTTTGTGACGTCCTGGTGTGGTGATGCCGTGAAATCCTCCTCCGCCCGCCCGGGCGCACCGGCCCCTCTCGTCATCGAGTCGTCCCTGGTGGAGGGGCTGCCCGCCGAGGGCGCCCTGCTCCTGCGCATGTCCGGCAGTCTGAGCCCGGACGGGGCCGAGGTCTGGTCGGACGAGCTGCGCGGCCACCTGGAGGAGGCCGACCGCGCCGGACTGCGGCCGGTTCTCGACATGGCCCATGTGCAACTCGGCGGCGCCGCGGTCCTGCACGCGCTGAGCGAGACCACCCGGGGCCGCGCCGGACGCCCCGATCTGATCATCATCCGGGCCCGCCCCGGCGTACGCGAGGCCGTGCACCTCGCCCGCCTGAACGGCGTACTCCTGTACGCCACCCTCGACGAGGCGCTGCGGGAGCTGGCGCGGGCCACGGTCCCGGCGGAGGACCTGCCGGCCTGGCGCTCGCAGATGGCCGACCTGTGGCGTCCGTCGTACGAGGACCTGCACAAGGAGGTCCGGGCCCTGCGGGCCCGGGTGCGCACCGCACCGGTGATCGGCATGGCGCAGGGCACGCTGATGGCCCGCTACGGCCTGCCCGACTCCGGCAGCGCCTTCCGGGTGCTGCGCGAGGCCTCCCAGCGGTTCAACGTGCCGCTGCGTGTGCTGGTGTCCGCCGTCGTGGTGGCCCGGCCCCCGGACGGCGAGGTGTGGTTCCCCGGCCGCCGCTCCCTGCCCGTGCCGCAGTTGCGGATCCTGGCCCGGGAAGGCCGGGACCCGCGCTGCCGGCGCCAGATGATCGACGCGGTGCTCCACGAGGCACTGGCCGTCGGCCGGGCCACCGCCGGGTACGTGCAGTTCGTGGACCCGGCGGTGAACGCCCTCACCCTGGAGACCCACTACGGTTGTGACGAAAGGTTTCTGGACCACCTCGTCCGGGGCCAGGACGAGGGCACGGCCGACGCGGTCGCCCGGGTCCGGGGCAGCCGGGTGAGCGTGCCCGACGTGGCGGTGGAGCCGCTGCTGTCCGACGAGACCAGGCGCGCCCTGCTGGCCACGGACACCCGCGCCCTGCACAGCGTGCCCGTCGTCTCCGCCGCCGGGTCCTGCACCGGCGTGATCACCCTGCACTGGCCCGGGACGGGCCACCTGCCGGCCGGCGACCGGAGCGAGGCCCTCGACGTGCTCGCCGCCGACACGGCCGCCTGGCTGAGCTGGTACCACCGCTCGGTGCTGCTGGACGCGCTGGAGCACCTGCACAGGCTCCTGACCCGCCGCGCGCCGTGAAAGACGCGCCGTGAAAGGGCGGCGGAGTGTCTCCGGGGCCGCCGGCCGCCCGGGCGGGGACTTGTCGGGGCGCGAGCCGTCGGCCGGCAGCCGCTAGGCTCCGGAGCATGCGGATCTCCGTCTCCTCCGACATGGACGAACCCGTGGCCCGGTACCTCGTCGAGGAACTGCGCCGGCGCGGCCACGAGGTGCGCGAGCACGGCGCCCTGCGCCCGGGTGCCGACCCGCGGTGGGCGGTCTGCTCCGAGGCCGCCGCCCGGGACGTCGCCGACGGCGCGGCCGATCAGGCGGTGGTGTGCTGCTGGACCGGCACCGGCGCCTCCATCGCGGCGAACAAGGTGCCGGGCGTCCGCGCGGCCCTGTGCACGGACGCCGCGACGGCGGAGGGGGCGCGGCGCTGGAACGACGCCAACGTCCTGGCGCTCGGACTGCGGCTCACCTCGGCGCCGGTGCTGCGGGAGATCCTCGACGCGTGGTTCGCGGCCGAGCCCAGCCAGGACCCCGAGGACCTGCGCAACGTGGCCCGCGTCGGCCGCCTGGACGCCACCGGGAAGGATGCCTAGCGGCGCGCGGCGGCCCGGCGCGGGCCGGATACGCGCGGCCTCCGTCGGGAACGGGTGCCGGGTCGTGGCCGGGGTCCGGCGGTCAGTGGGCGCCCAGCCCTCCGCCGCCGAAGGAGCCGCTCGACCCCTTGCTCCAGCGCGGGCGCTCCTTCGAGTCGCTGGGCCTGGAGTCGAGGTTGGACAGCTCGTACGGGGTGAGCGGGCGGCCGCCCTTGGGAGTGACGGGAACCTCCTGGGACTCCCTGTTCTCCCGGATCTCGTGCACCGCGCCCTCCGGTGGCAGCTGCGGCTGTTCCTCGGGGCGCGGCCGGGGAGGCTCGCGGTATTTCTCCCGGGAGTTCATCCAGAAGCCGCCGGCGAGCAGCGCCAGCACGGCCACGGCTATGACGAAGAACAGGAGACCCATCAGGCCGCTTGCCGCGGCCAGCTGCATCTGTGCGGTACTCATAGCTCAGGAATACCCCACCCAGAATAGGACGAACCGGACATCTTGCGTGGCCGTCCGTCACGGTCGGCCACCCCTCTCGGGTTGCGGCACCCCCGGTCGCGGCCCACGCGTTTGCGCCGCCCCGGCAGGGCTACCCGCCGGGTGTGACCTCGCCGACGCAGCAGCAGCTCTACCGGTTCCTGGAGGACCGGTTCACGTGCGCCCAGGCGTGCGCGGAGTGCGCCAGGGCCTGTGCGGTGCGCGCCAGCCTCCTGGACCCGGACGGCACCGAGCAGCAGGAGCGCGTACGGCGGCTGGGGATCATGTGCGCCGAGGTGTGCGACGCGACGTGCCGCACCCTCTCCGAGCAGAACGGTCAGGACGAGGACGGGATCAGGGTGCAGCTGGAGTGGTGCCGCTCGGTCTGCCTGGAGTGCGCCCACGCCTTCGACGAGCACCCCGGCGCCGAGTCCGCCGCGGCGGTGTGCCGCGCCTGCGCCGTGGCGTGCACGGACTTCACGGTGGCGCTCGACTGAGTCCGGTCCGCGGCCCCTCACGGCATCACCGCGAGCCACCGGCGAACACCGGAGCACCTGGGCCTCGTCGGCGAGCCCGGCGTGAGCGTCCTGGAACCCGACGTCGCGCTGCGGGAGTTCACGGCGAAGGGATGACGGCCTCGCGCGTCCCGCGCGGGGCGGCATGGGCAGGCGCCGGCGGTGGGAGACCCGGCACGCCGGGTGGGCGAGCGCCCTCTCCGCCCGTCGGCGCAGCCCCTGCTCGTCCCGGCGCGCGAGGCGCGACGGCGGCGGGTGGCGCAGCCGGTGTACGCCGTCCCGCTCCCGTACGCCGACGAGGTGTACGGAGCACCGCCCCCGTACACGCCGTCGACGCCGGGCGGCCCGGGTGCGGCGGTGCCCTGCCGCACCGCGTTCCCGCAGGCCGGCGTGGGTGGACCCGGCCCAAACACCGCGCACGGAGCGGAGCGGGGCCCGGTCCGGCAGGCCCGCCGGCACCGTTCAGAACCGGACGACAGGCGGCCATACTGGACGAGCAGGGGGGTATGTCACGGACCGGGACGGGTTCCACGCGGCCGTGCCGTCGTGACGACGTCCCCCGGGGGCGGGCGCACAGCGACGGGGGCGACGGCGCGCGATGGGGGAGAACAGGCTGATCCAGGGCCGTTACCGGCTGCTCGAACCGGTCGGGCGGGGCGGCATGGGCGAGGTGTGGCGGGCCCGCGACGAGTCGCTCGGCCGGCAGGTCGCGGTGAAGTGTCTCAGACCGCCCGCCCCGGAGCACGACGCGTCCTTCACCCGCGTCCTGCGGGAACGGTTCCGCCGGGAGGCGAGAGTGGCCGCGGCGCTCTCCCACCGGGGCGTGACCGTCGTCCACGACTTCGGCGAGGACGACGGAGACCTCTACCTCGTCATGGAGCTGCTCGACGGACGCGACCTGAGCCGGCTCCTGGAGGACAACAAGGGCCATCCACTGCCCGTCGAGGAGGTGCTCGCGGTCGCGGAACAGGTGGCCGCCGCCCTCGCCCACACCCACCGGCAGGGTGTCGTGCACCGCGACCTGAAGCCCGCGAACATCGTGCGGCTGACCGACGGCACGGTGAAGATCTGCGACTTCGGCATAGCCCGCCTCGGCCGGGACATCGGCTTCACCGCCCGGCTGACCGGCACCGGCGCCGCGATGGGCACCCCGCACTACATGTCCCCCGAGCAGATCGGCGGTTCGGAGGTGGACCAGCGCAGCGACCTCTACTCGCTGGGCTGCGTGCTGTACGAGATCGCCACCGGGGCACCGCCGTTCGACCTGGACGACGCCTGGGGGATCCTCATCGGCCACCGCGACACCCCGCCCCGCCCGCCCCGCGGGCACCGGCCCGAACTCCCCGCCCGCCTGGAGCGGATCATCCTCGACCTGCTGGCCAAACGGCCCGAGGAACGTCCCCGGGACGCGGCCGAGCTGGCCCACCGGCTGGCCTCGCTGCGCACGGCACCGGGACACCCTCAGACGGTCGTGGCCGAGCGGCCCCGGACCGGCCGGGCGGCCGTGCGCGACCGGCGCCCGCCGTCCTGGACCCGTGACCTGGCCACCGGCCACAAGGCGGTCGGCGCCGTGCCGGGCCCCGTCCCGCAGGACCCCGGCGCCGCGCTCACCGTCGCCTGGACCGCCCGCCGCGACGTCACGGGTGCCGAGGCGGTCGCGGTGCCGGCCCGGCCGGCACCGGACCACGTGGCCGCGCTCGCCGCCCGGCACCACGAGGGCCTGGCCGTGGCGCGGAGCGGCCGCTGGGCCGAGGCGCGCGAGATCCACCTGGCCGTGGCCGCCGAACGGGCGGCCCTGCTCGGCCCCGGCCACCCCGACACCCTCAGCAGCCGCTACGAGGCCGCCTTCGCCCTCGGCCGCACCGGACGGCCCGCCGACGCGCTGCGCGCCTACGCGGACGTCGCCGACGCCAGGGAACGCGTCCTCGGCCCCGACCACCCCGGAACCCTCGCAGCCCGACAGGAAACGGCCTACGTCCTGGGGCAGTTGGGCCGCCATTTCGAGGCGCACCAGGGTTACACCGCGGTACTGGCCGCCCGGACCCGGGTCATGGGCCCCGACCATCCGGACACCCTGCGCTGCCGCCACAACCTCGCCGTCACCCTCGGCCGGCTCGGCCGCCCGGGGGAGGCGTACCGGACGGCCCTCGACGTCGCCGCCGCCCGCGCCCGCGTGCTCGGTGCCGACCACCCCGACACCCTGGTCAGCCGCTTCGAAGTCGCCCACGCGCTGGGCCAGTCGGGCCGCTGGGAGGAGGCGCTGGACACCTACCGCGAGGTCGCGGCGGCGCGCGCCCGCACCCTCGGCACCGACCACCCGGACACCCTCGCCGCCCGCCACGAGACCTGCATCTGCCTGGGCCGCCTCGGCCGCGGCGCGGACGCCCTCCTCCTCTATCGCGCCCTGGTCGCGGACCGCACCCGCGTCCAGGGCCCCGCCAACCCCGAGACGCTGCGCGCCCGCCACGGCCTCGGCGTCAACCTCGGCCGCCTCGGCCGCTGGGAGGAGGCGCTCGCCGAGGCCCGCGACGTGTGCGCCCGGCGCGCCGGTGCCCTCGGCCCCGACCACCCGGACACCCTCGTCAGCCGTCGCGAGGTCGCGGTCGCCCTGGGCTGGCTGGGCCGCTGGACGGACGCGCTCACCGAGTACCGCAGGGTCGCCGCCGCGCGCGAAGGCGTCCTCGGCCCCGCCCACCCCGACACCCTCGCCGGCCGCCACGACGAGGCCCACTGCCTGCAACAACTGGGCCACGACGCCGAGGCCGCCGAGCTCTACCGCCGGGTCGCGGCCCTGAGCCGGCGGCAGGCGTCCGGCGGCCACTGAGTCCACGCCGTCCGCGCACGCCTCTGGCCCCTCTTGATCATCACGTGTTACGAAGGACCATGCCTGCCAACGAGGGAACCCGGACCTACGACGCCGTCATCGTCGGCGGTGGTCACAACGGACTGGTCGCCGCCGCCTACCTGGCGCGCGCCGGGCGGTCCGTGCTGGTGCTGGAGCGGCTCGACCACACCGGCGGAGCCGCCGTGTCGACACGTCCCTTCGCCGGGGTGGAGGCCCGGCTGTCGCGGTACTCGTACCTGGTCAGCCTGCTTCCGCAGAAGATCGTGCGCGACCTCGGGCTGCGGTTCCAGGTGCGTGGACGCACCATCTCCTCGTACACCCCCACCGAACGCGGCGGACGGGCCACCGGACTGCTCGTCGGCGGCGGGGAACAGCGCACCCGGGAGGCGTTCGCCCGGCTGACCGGCGGCGAGCGGGAGTACGCGGCCTGGGAGCGCTTCTACGGCATGACGGCCCGGGTCGCCGAGCGGGTGTTCCCCACCCTCACCGAACCGCTGCCCGGCCGGGACGAGCTGCGCCGCCGGATCGACGACGACACCGCCTGGCGGGCGCTGTTCGAGGAGCCGATCGGGGTCGCCGTCGAGGAGAACTTCACCGACGACCTGGTGCGCGGTGTGGTCCTCACCGACGCGCTCATCGGCACCTTCGCCGACGCCCACGACCCCTCCCTCGCCCAGAACCGCTGCTTCCTCTACCACGTCATCGGCGGCGGCACCGGCGCCTGGGACGTACCCGTGGGCGGCATGGGCGCCCTCACCGACGCGCTGGCGGCCGCGGCGCGCTCGGCCGGCGCGGTGATCGCGACCGGGCACGAGGCGGTCCGTGTCGACAGCGACGGGAAGACCGCCGAGGTCACCTACCGCACGGCCGACGGCGAGGGGGTCGCCGCCGCCCGGCACGTCCTGGTCAACGCGTCGCCGCAGGAGCTGGCCACCCTCATGGGCGACCCCGCGCCGGAGCCGGCCGAGGGCGCCCAGCTCAAGGTGAACATGCTGCTCACCCGGCTGCCCAGGCTCCGCGACGACTCGGTCGACCCCCGGGAGGCCTTCGCCGGCACCTTCCACATCGCCGAGGGCTACCGGCAACTGGCCACCGCCCACGCCCAGGCGGCCGCCGGGGAACTCCCCGCCGCGCCGCCCTCGGAGATCTACTGCCACTCGCTGACCGACCCCAGCATCCTCGGCCCCGGCCTCGCCGGACGCGGCTACCAGACCCTCACCCTCTTCGGACTGCACACCCCCGCCCGGCTGTTCGACCGGGACAACGACGCCGTCCGGGAGGAACTGCTGAAGTCCACCCTGGCGCAGCTCGACACCCATCTCGCCGAACCCCTCGCCGACTGCCTCGCCACCGACGCCGACGGCCGCCCCTGCATCGAGGCGAAGACCCCGCTCGACCTCGAACGGGACCTGCGCCTGCCCGGCGGCAACATCTTCCACCGCGCCCTGTCCTGGCCGTACGCCCAGGAGGGAACCGGGCGCTGGGGCGTGGAGACCGCCCACCCGGGCGTGCTGCTGTGCGGCGCGGGCGCGGTGCGCGGGGGAGGGGTGAGCGGGGTGCCGGGGCACAACGCGGCGATGGCGGTGCTGGAGTCGTAGCGCACGGGCGGCCACGGGGTTCTTGACCCGCCCGCCCGGCGGGCCGAGGATCGGCTGTCATGACGCAGGGACACGGCAGCACGGTCGACGGGGTGCTGCGGCGCAGCGCCCGGCGCACCCCGGCACGCATCGCACTGGAGTACGGCGAACGCGGCTGGACCTACGGGGAACTGGACGACGCCGTCACGCGCGCGGCGGGGCTACTGCGCGCGGAGGGCCTCGCGCCGGGAGACCGGGTCGCCGCCTACGGGCACAACTCCGACGCCTATCTGATCGCCTTCCTGGCCTGCGCCCGCGCCGGCCTGGTCCACGTGCCGGTCAACCAGAACCTGACCGGCGACGACCTGGCGTACATCGTCGGCCAGTCGGGCAGCGCCCTGGTGCTCGCCGACCCGGACCTCGCCGGCCGCCTCCCGGACGGTGTGCGCGCGCTGCCGCTGCGGGACACCGACGGCTCCCTGCTCGCCCGGCTGGCCGATGCCCCGCCGTACGACGGACCCGAGCCGCGCGCCGAGGAC
The DNA here is from genome assembly GCF_053593175.1 of Streptomyces sp. NPDC002386. NCBI lineage: Bacteria > Bacillati > Actinomycetota > Actinomycetes > Kitasatosporales > Streptomycetaceae > Streptomyces > Streptomyces sp. NPDC002386. The sequence goes on along the minus strand of NZ_JBSFBX010000011.1, from coordinate 128,353 downwards.
CTGGTGCAACTGCTGTACACCTCCGGCACCACCGCCGCGCCCAAGGGCGCCATGATGACGCACCGCGCGCTGGTCCACGAGTACCTGAGCGCGATCACCGCCCTCGACCTGAGCGCCGGCGACCGGCCCGCCCACGCGCTGCCGCTCTACCACTCGGCGCAGATGCACGTGTTCCTGCTGCCGTACCTCGCGGTCGGCGCGACCAGCGTGCTGCTGGACGCCCCGGACGGCGACCGGCTCTTCGACCTGATCGAACAGGGCCGGGTGGACAGCCTGTTCGCGCCGCCCACCGTGTGGATCGGCCTGGCCAACCGGCCCGACTTCGCCACCCGCGACCTCGACGGACTGCGCAAGGCCTACTACGGCGCCTCGATCATGCCCGTCCCGGTGCTCCAGCGGCTGCGCGCACGCCTGCCGGGGCTCGCCGTCTACAACTGCTTCGGGCAGAGCGAGATCGGCCCGCTCGCCACCGTGCTGGCCCCCGACGAGCACGACGGACGGCCGGACTCCTGCGGCCGGCCGGTGCTGTTCGTGGACGCGCGCGTGGTCGACGAGCGGGGCGAGGACGTGCCCGACGGCACACCCGGTGAGATCGTCTACCGCTCACCGCAGTTGTGCGAGGGCTACTGGGACCGGCCCGAGGAGACCGCCGAGGCGTTCCGGGACGGCTGGTTCCGCTCCGGCGACCTCGCGGTGCGCGACGCGGACGGCTACTACACGATCGTCGACCGGGTGAAGGACGTGATCAACTCCGGTGGTGTGCTGGTCGCCTCCCGCCAGGTGGAGGACGCGCTCTACACCCACGAGGCCGTCGCCGAGGCCGCCGTCATCGGGCTGCCCGACGAACGGTGGATCGAGGCCGTCACCGCGGTCGTCGTCCGGCGCGCAGACGTGACGGAGGAGCGGCTCGTCACGCACGTACGGGACAGGCTCGCCCCCTTCAAGGCGCCCAAGCGAGTGCTGTTCGTGGACGAGCTGCCCCGCAACGCCAGCGGCAAGATCCTCAAGCGCGAACTGCGCGACCGGTTCGCAGGAGACACCCCCTAGGGGGCGTAGGTCCCTAGCGCGGGCGCAGGTCCACGATCCGGCGGATCTTGCCCACCGACCGCTCCAGGGACTCCGGCTCCACGATCTCCACGCCCACGGACACACCGACCCCGTCCTTCACGGCCGCGACGATGGACCGGGCCGCCGCCTCCCGCGCCTCGGGCGTGGCGCCGGGCCGGGCCTCCGCGCGCACCGTGAGCGCGTCGAGGCGGCCCTCACGGGTGAGGCGCAACTGGAAGTGGGGTGCCACACCGGGGGTGCGCAGCACGATCTCCTCGATCTGCGTGGGGAACAGGTTCACCCCGCGCAGGATCACCAGGTCGTCGCTGCGCCCGGTGACCTTCTCCATCCGCCGGAACGCCCGGGCGGTTCCGGGCAGCAGCCGGGTCAGGTCCCGGGTCCGGTACCGGACGACCGGCATGGCCTCCTTGGTGAGCGAGGTGAACACCAGCTCGCCCCGCTCGCCCTCCGGCAGCACCTCGCCCGTGACCGGGTCGACGACCTCCGGATAGAAGTGGTCCTCCCACACATGGAGGCCGTCCTTGGTCTCGACGCACTCCTGAGCGACCCCCGGGCCCATCACCTCGGACAGCCCGTAGATGTCGACCGCGTCGATCGCGAACCGCTCCTCGATCTCGCGCCGCATCCGCTCGGTCCAGGGCTCGGCGCCGAAGACACCCACCCGCAGCGAGGTGCCGCGCGGGTCCACGCCCTGCCGCTCGAACTCGTCCAGCAGCGTCAGCATGTAGGACGGGGTGACCATGATGACGCCGGGTTCCAGGTCCCGGATGAGCTGGACCTGGCGGGCCGTCATACCGCCGGACGCCGGGATCACCGTGCAGCCCAGGCGCTCGGCGCCGTAGTGGGCGCCGAGGCCGCCGGTGAACAGCCCGTAGCCGTAGGCGACGTGCACGGTGTCACCGGGGCGCGCGCCCGCCGCCCGGAGCGAGCGCGCGACCATGTCGGACCACACCGAGAGGTCGTTGTCCGTGTAGCCGACCACCGTGGGCACTCCCGTGGTGCCGCTGGAGGCGTGCAGACGGCGGACGCGTTCGCGGGGCACGGCGAACATGCCGAAGGGGTACTGCTCGCGCAGGTCGGCCTTGGTGGTGAAGGGGAAGTGCGCCAGGTCGGCGAGCGAACGGCAGTCCTCCGGGCGGACGCCGGCCTTGTCGAAGGACTCCCGGTAGAACGGCACGTGCTCGTAGGCGTGCCGCAGCGAGGCGCGCAGCCGCTCGAGCTGGAGCGCTCGCAGCTCCTCGGTACCGAGCCTCTCGCCCGCGTCGAGCAGGTCCGTCGCATCCGCCATCGGGACTTCTCCCTCACCAGCCGCACATTACGGACGACCGATCATTCGGTCGATTCGTTCGAGGCCAGTAATTCAGGCCATCCGGCCGGCAGGCAAGAGGGGAGCCCGAAAAATTCCGCGCGAGGCGCGAGCAGGAGGATCCTGCTCCGCGCAAACGCGTTGCGGCCGGGCGGGACGAGCCTGAATGATCACCGCATGCCGACCTTCACCGCCGCCGACGGGACCACGCTCGCCTACCACCTCAGGGGCGAGGGCGCGCCCCTCGCCGTCCTGCCCGGCGGGCCCATGCGCGCCTCCGGCTACCTCGGCGACCTGGGCGGCCTCACCGCACACCGCCGGCTGGCCCTGCTCGACCTGCGCGGCACCGGCGACTCCGCGGCACCGGCCGACCCGGCGACCTACCGCTGCGACCGCATGGTCGACGACGTGGAGCGGTGGCGGGTCCACCTGGGCCTGGAGCGGATGGACCTGCTCGCCCACTCCGCGGCCGGCAGCCTCGCGCTGCTGTACGCGGCCCGCCACCCCCACCGGGTCCGGCGGCTGTTGCTGGTCACCCCCAACCCCTCGGCCCTCGGCATGCGGGCCACGCCCGCCGACCGGCTCGCCGCCGCCCGGCTGCGGGCGGACGAGCCGTGGTTCGGCCGGGCCTTCCCCGCCTACGAGGCATGGCTCGCGGGTGACGCCGGCTTCGACGAGGTGTTCCTGCCGTTCTTCTACGGCCGCTGGGACGACACCGCCCGGGCGCACGCGGAGCACGAGGAGGCACAGACCAACGACGACGCGGCCGAGCGCTACTTCGCCGAGGGCGCCTTCACCCCGGAGGCCACCCGGGCCGCGCTCGCCGCCCTCACCGCCCCGGTCCTGGTCCACGCGGGGGAGTACGACGGCGGGCCCAGCCCCGCCCTGGCCCGCCGCGTCGCCGCGGCCCTCCCCGGCGCCGAGGTGAGCGTCCAGCCCGCAGCCGGTCACTACCCCTGGCTGGACGGCCCGGCGCACTTCGTCCGCAGCGTCCTCGGCTTCCTCGGGGAGGACGGCGTCCCGTCCCGGTGAGGCGCCCGGAAAGTCCTCCTCACGTGGCCTGTCCGCGGTGGGGACCGGTCGCTAGGCTGACTCGCGGACGACGAACCGGGAGGAGCACGGACGTGGCCGAGACCATCACCCAGCAGCAGCCGCTCGTGGGCTGGGACAAGCCGGAGCTGGACCTCAGCGGGGCCGAGTGGCAGTCCAGCAGCCGAGGACTGGGCGATGTGCAGATCGCCTTCGTCGAGGGATTCATCGCGATGCGCAACAGCGGCCGCCCGGAGAGCCCGTCCCTGATCTTCACCCCCGCGGAATGGGGCGCCTTCGTCTCCGGCGCACGCGAGGGCGAGTTCGACCTCACCTGAGCCCGTCGCCCACCGCCCGCCGCACGCCGATCCGGGGGTGTTCCCGGCGGAATCGAGGACACGCGACCCACAGCGCCCCGCCGGGGCGGCAGCCTGCGCGAGGCTTGGCCCCAGCACGGGGAAGGTCGTGTTCCGGAGGTGGGCAAGGAATGAGCACTGCGCCGGTCATCGCCGCGGTCGACGGCTCCGACGACAGCCGGCGGGTCCTGGAGTGGGCCGTGGACGCCGCCCGGCGCCGCGCCGCACCGCTGCGGGTCGTGCACGTCCGGCAGTACGCGGCCTGGGGACAGGCCGACGTCCTGGTCGCCGGGCCGCCCGACGCGGAGGGCGACCCGGTGCTCGACGACGTGCGCGCCCTGCTGCGGGACGTCGCGGACGCCCCGGCCGCCGAGTACGTCGCCGTGGAGGGCGTGCCCGGCGCGGTTCTTCCCGAACTCGGCGTCGACGCCGAGCTGTTGGTGCTGGGCTCCCGCGGCCGCGGCGGCTTCGCCGGACTGCTGCTCGGCTCCAACTCCCTGGCCGCCGCCCGCGACGCCGACTGCCCGGTGGTCGTCGTGCCTCGCCCCGGCCGCGAGATCCCCGAGGGCGCACCCGCCGGACCCGGCTCCCGGGTGGTCGTCGGCCTGCACGCCGACAGCCCCGACGCGGCCGGCCTGGAGTTCGCCTTCACCGAGGCCGCCCCGCGCCGCGCCCGCGTCCAGGTGATCGCCGCCTACCCGTGGCCGGCGCAGACCTGGTCGGCGCCCGGCCAGACGGTGCCGCCCCCGGTCGGCCAGGACGCCGTCGAGCACGAGACCCGCTCCCTCGTCGAGGGCTTCCTCGCCCCGCACCGCGAGCGGCACCCCGGCGTCGCCGCCGAGGTGCGGGTCCTGCCCGGTGACGCCGCCGGCCATCTCGTCACCGCGTCCGGGGACGCCGACCTGGTCGTGGTCGGCCGCCACCGGCGCCGGCTGCTCGCGCCCGCGCGCATGATGGGCTCCGTCACCCAGGCCGTCCTGCTGCACGCGGCGTGCCCGATCGCGGTCGTCCCGCCGGCACCACCGAAGGAGTGACACCCCGCTCCCGGGCAACCGCCCGGCCGACACGGAAGGTCCAGGCCGGGCGGGGGAATCCGGGCGCTGTCGGGCGGGCGCCCGCACGGCGGCGAACGCGCGCCTGCACGTACCATTGCGGCATGTCGTTCCTCCGCCGCCGCAGCGCCACTCCCGCCGGACCCGAATTCGACGTGCTGGCCATGGACCCGGGCGACTGGCCGGGCAACCTCGGCGCGGGCCTGCTGCCCGCCCCCGACGGCTCCTGCCAGGGCGTCTTCCTGCGCTACGACCTCTTCGGCGGCCGCGGTCCCGCCATGATCATCGGCAATCTCCCCGAGGGCTCCCCGGCCCGCGAGGTGGCCGAGGACGAGATCCCCTTCGAGGTGGCCCAGCTGCTCCTGGCGCTGGAGAACGACGAGGAGATCACGGTCGTCGGCACCGAGGACACCCCGGTCCTCCAGGGCGACAACCTGCTGATCGTGCGGCGCCTGAAGCTCTCCGAGAGCAGGATCTCCTGCGTCCAGTTCGACCGCAGCGACGGCGTCCTGGTGACCATCGCCGCCTGGGACCGCCCCATCACCGACGACCTGTACGCCCTGCTGAAGCCGCTCCCGGCGGAGCTTTTCCAGCAGGGCTGACGACAGGCCCTAGCGGGCCGCTCCCGCGACGGTGACGTCCGCGGCGCGCACGAACGCCACCCGGTGCCCGTACTGGATCTCGTAGTACAGGTCCTTGCCGGTCACGACCCGGTGCGAGTCGGGGGTGAAGGTGACCGCGTAGTAGTACTCGCCGGGCACCAGGTCACCGACCGCGTACTGCTGACCGGCCGGGATCGTGTACTTCAGCGGCACCACCGACTGCGCGGGCACCCCCGCCGGGTAGGCCTCCTTCTCCGGGTACGCCCGGCCGTAGACCGGGATGCTCGCCGCGCCGTCCTTCGGGGTGACGACGAGACCCGCGGCGCGCACCGCGGTCGGCTGCTTGCGCGGGTTGTGGAACCAGGCCTTCTGCCCGAGGTACCAGATCGCCGTCCAGTCGCCCCAGCGGTCGGCCACGGCGAACCGCTGTCCGGTCGAGACCCGGGACGACAGGTCGTTGACCCCGTCGGTCGGTGCCGTGCCGAGCCCGACGTCCGTGATCAGCGGCGCGCTCTCGTCGTGGTCGGAGTACAGCCGCACCTCGCTGGAACCGTGCGCCGCGCAGGGCTCGCCCTTGGTGGCGCAGCCCGTGTAGACCGGCTGGTTGGCCGCGTAGTCCGGCAGGATCGTCAGCAGCGAGGAGTGCTTGCCGCCGGTGCGCTTGAACGGGTGGCCGAGCAGCTGGAAGTAGTGCCGCCAGTCCCAGAACGGGCCCGGGTCGGTGTGCATGCCGGGCACCGTGGCGGCCGTCGGGCCGGGCACGTTGTCGTGGCCCAGGATGTGCTGCCGGTCCAGCGGGATGCCGTAGCTGCGGGACAGGTACTTCACCAGGCGCGCCGACGACCGGTACATCGCCTCCGTGTACCAGGCGTCCGGCGAGGTCAGGAAGCCCTCGTGCTCGATGCCGACGGACCGCGCGTTGATGTCCCAGTTGCCCGCGTGCCAGGCCACGTCCTTGGCCTTCACGTGCTGGGCGATCAGACCGTCGGTGGAGCGGATGGTGTAGTTCCAGGACACGTAGGTGGGGTCCTGGATCAGCTTCATGACCCCGTCCCAGGAGCCCTCGGTGTCATGGATGACGATGTACTTGATCCGCTGCGACTGCGGACGGTCGCCCAGGTCGTGGTTGCCGTAGTCGTTGTCGCCGAACTCCTCGTACGGCGCCGGGACCGACTCGCAGGACACCGACCTGGGGCACTCGACGTCGTCCGCCGGGGCGGCGGTGCGCAGCCCGGTCCGCTTCAACTGCGCCGTGTCCGGACTCAGTCCGGGCTGCGCCGCGAGTGCCATCCGCAGACCCTGGTCCGTGACGCGTTCCTCGCCCGTGCGCAGCACGTCGTACACGTCGTTCGCGTACGCCGCCGCGGTCGCCGAGTCGTCGGCGCCGGAGAAGCGGGCCACCGCGCCGTACCAGCCGGCCGGATCGGCGTCGAGCGGCTCGCCCATCTCCTTCTGCGCGGCGGCGAGCAGGGCGGCACCGCCGGCGATGTTCGCCGCCGGGTCGGTGCGCAGCTCGGCCGCCGGCAGGCCGGTCAGCTCGGCGGCCCGGGGCAGCGTCCTGAGCCGGGCCGGCAGCTCGGAGTCCGCGGGCACCCGGGCGTCGGGGTGCGTGGCCGGGCGCGCGCTGTCGCCGCGGGCGTCCTCGGTGCCCCCGGCGAAGTGCTCCGCCGTGGCCAGCGCGGTGCGCGCGTCGGTGAGGTGCATCGGGCCGTAGCCACCGGTCACGCTGGGCGCCCCGGCGTGCGTGTCCCAACGGGACTGGAGGTAGGAGACGGCCAGCAGGACACTCTGCGGCACGTGGTACTCGGCGGCCGCGCCGGCGAACGCGCTCCGCAGCTCGCCCGCCGAGGACTCGGGAGAGCTCTGGGCCGGGCCCGCGCCGAGCAACGGCAGCATCAGGGCCGCGGAGGCCAGGGCGACGGCGGTGCGCCGCAGATGTCTCTGACCGGGTGTGGACGTGGGGTCGGTGGCGGATCCTCGCAATGCGGACTCCTGTGACAGGCGGGTCGTGGCGGGGCGTGCGGGGCCGAGCTTGGTCAGTGGTACCGGCTTGCCGACGATCCGTCAATGATGCCTTCGGCGGGATGATTTCCCATGTCACGGAGGTGTTCGGCGAGTTTCGCCGCGGTGGTGCGCGGGCCTGCGGGGCGTCAGTGGCGTACACCAGTGGGAGTACCCGGCGGGGCCGGGACCGCGGCCGCGAGAAGGTGCCGGGAAGGTCCGCACACACGAAGGTCCGCGGTGCGCCGCCGCATCGGGCGCACCGCGGACCCTCGTCCCGTTTCAGCGAGTGCCGACCGCCGCGCGCACGGCCCGGCGGGCCAGCTGGCAGTCGTCGTGCAGCCGCCTGAGCAGCAGCCGCTGTTCCTCGCCGGTCGACGCGGCACCCGGGAGGGCCGCGCCCGGCGCCACCGGGGGCGCCTCGTGCATCGAACGCTGCACGGCCGTCTCGTAGGTGCGGATCTCACGGGTCAGCAGGAGCATCAGGTTCACCAGGAACGCGTCCCGGGAGGCGGGTCCCGCCGACTGGGCGATCTGGCTGATCTGACGCCGTGCCACCGGGGCGTCGCCGAGCACCAGCCACAGCGTCGCCAGGTCGTACCCCGGCAGGTACCAGCCCGCGTGCTCCCAGTCCACCAGCACTGGACCGGCCGGTGAGAGAAGGATGTTCGAGAGTAACGCGTCGCCGTGGCAGAACTGGCCCATCCCCTGGCGGCCCGCCGCGTGCGCGATGCCGTGCAGCAGCTTCTGCAGATCGCCCAGGTCCCGGTCGGTCAGCAGACCCAGCTCGTGGTACCGGGAGATGCGTGCCGCGTAGTCCAGCGGGGCGTCGAACGTCCCCGCCGGGGGCCGCCAGGCGTTCAGCCGGCAGACCGCGCCGAGCGCGGCCCGGATGTCCGGCCGGGGCGGGGCCTCCACCGGATGCCTCTGGAGCGCGGCCACCCGGCCCGGCATGCGCTCGATCACCAGCGTGCAGTTGTCCGGGTCCGCCGCGATCAGCCTCGGCACCCGCACGGGCGGGCGGTGCCGGACGAACGAGCGGTATGCGGCTATTTCGTGGCGGAACCGCTCCGCCCAGGCCGGTGACTGGTCCAGCAGACACTTGGCCACGGCCGTGCTGCGTCCCGTCGTCCCGACCAGGAGGACCGAGCGTCCGCTCCGCCGCAGCACCTGCACCGGGGCGAACTCCGGGCAGATCCGGTGCACCGAGGCGAGCGCGGTGCGCAGCTGCGCGCCCTGCGGACCGGAGAGGTCGAGTCTGCCGCTGAGCGGCTGGGAGCCGGGCTGCCCCGGAACGCGCCGCGGCCTGCCCGCGCCCAGCAGGGGGGCCGCCGGCCGCGCCGCCGGGTCGAGGAAGGGTCCGCCGCCCGCCGGGCGGGGACGCAGCGGCCGGGGCGGAGCGGACACGGAGGATGATGCTGCGTACATGGGAGATACAGATCCCTTCGTGTGCCTGCGGTGCCTGCCTGTACATCCACGCTGTGCGTGCGCCCACCCGGCCCGGCCGCCCGGGCACACCCTGGGGAGTGGGCCCGCTCTGGATGGTGACGACCGGGGCGGGGTGGCGCGTTCCTACTCGACACCCGATGCCCAGTGGCACACCATCTGGCGCACCCTGGCGAACCCTGGCGAATAGTCGCCCGGCAACTTGCACGGGGCTACTGTCAAGTCAGCCGAGAACCTGGGGGCTTGACGTGAGCGGACAACCCAACACCCGCCTTGCGGACCTGTTCGGCCTGGCCGGCTGGTCCAAGGGCGAACTCGCGAGGCTGGTCAACAAGCAGGCGGCGGCCATGGGCCACCCCCAGCTCTCGACCGACACCTCCCGGGTGCGGCGGTGGATCGACACGGGAGAGATCCCGCGCGATCCCGTGCCGCGGGTGCTGGCGGCCCTGTTCACCGAGCGTCTCGGCCGTGTCGTGACCATCGAGGACCTCGGTCTGGTACGGCACGGGCGTGCGGGAAGACGGCAGGGCGACGGGATCGAGGAACGTCCCGACGGTGTGCCGTGGGCGCCCGAGCGAACCGCCGCGGTCCTCACCGAATTCACGGGAATGGACCTCATGCTCAACCGACGCGGCTTGGTGGGCGCGGGTGCCGCGCTCGCCGCGGGATCCACACTCAGCAGCGCCATGCACGACTGGCTGCACACCGACCCTGCCCTGAAGGCCGACGCCCCTGTCGTCGACGATCCCCTGCACGCCGACCCCGCTGGGTTCGACCGCTACGAGGCCGCCCCCATCGGGTCGCAGGAGATCGAGGAACTGGAGCGCTCCGTAGAGGTGTTCCGGGCCTGGGACGCGGCGCGTGGCGGCGGCCTCCAGCGCAAGGCGGTCGTGGGCCAGCTCAACGAGGTGGGCGGCATGCTCGCCTACCACCACCCACCCCATCTGCAGCGGCGCCTGTGGGGCGTCGCCGCCAACCTCGCCGTCCTGGCGGGCTGGATGTCGCACGACGTGGGCCTGGAGCCCACGGCCCAGAAGTACTTCGTCATCGCCGCGCACGCCGCCCGCGAGGGCGGTGACCGGCCCCGCGCCGGGGAGGCGCTGTCCCGGGCGGCCCGCCAGATGGTGCACCTCGGCCGGCCCGACGACGCGCTGGACCTGATGAAACTCGCCCAGTCCGGGTCGGGGGAGCGGCTCCAGCCGCGTACGAAGGCGATGTTCCACACCATCGAGGCCTGGGCGCAGGCGTCGATGGGCAAGGGCCAGGCGATGCGCCGCACGCTCGGCCAGGCGGAGGACCTGTTCGTCTCCGACCGGCAGGACGTGGAACAGCCGGGCTGGATGCAGACCTTCAAGGACGAGGACCTCTACGGCATGCAGGCCCTCGCCTACCGCACGCTCGCCGAGTTCGACCCGGACGCGGCCGCGCACGCGCAGTACTACGCGCAGAAGGCCCTCGCCCTGCGGGTGGACGGCAGGGAGCGGTCGAAGATCTTCGACCATCTCTCCATGGCCTCGGCCTGCTTTATCGCCGACGACCCCGAACAGGCCGACCGCTACGCACGGCTGGCCCTGATGTCGATGGGCTCGAACTCCTCCCGGCGCACCTGGGACAGGCTGCGCGAGATGTACCGGCTCACCGCCGAGTACGCCGGCTACCCGAAGATCCACGAGCTGCGCGAGGAGATCGAGGTCGCCCTGCCGAAGCCGCGGGGCAGGAGCGACGGCAGCGCACGGGCTTAGGGGGCGGTGCGTCGCGTCAGGTCAGCCGGTCAGCCGGTCACCCTGGCCACGAGGACGCAGGCGTCGTCCTCGCGCTCGGCTCCGCCGAACTCCTCCACGACCGTGCGCACACAGTCCTGAGCGGTGCGCGCCGTGCCGAAGCGGGGAGCGAGGTCGAGCAGACGGTCCATGGCGCTCGTGGAGCTGTGGCCCGGTGCGAGTCCGTCGGTGTGCAGCAGTACGAGGTCGCCGGGTTCCAGGGTGACTTCGGCCTGCCCGTAGGCGGCGCCCGTGGTGGCGCCGAGCAGGACGCCGTCCGGCGCGTTCAGCGGACGCCCCGTCCCGTCGCGGTACAGCAGCGGGGCGGGGTGTCCGGCCTGCGCCCACACCAGGGTGCGGTCCTCGGGCCGGTAGTGGCAGCAGACGGCGCTGCCGAGAGCGGGCTGCACGGTGGCGTCCAGTAACTGGTTCAGCATGGCGAGCAGTTCGCCGGGGCGGGTACCGGCCATCGCCATGCCGCGCACGGCGCCGAGCAGCATCGCCATGCCGGAGGTGACCGCGACGCCGTGCCCGGTGAGGTCGCCGACGCTGAGCAGGGTGGCGCCGTCGGCCAGCTCCAGCGCGTCGTACCAGTCGCCGCCGACCAGCGTGCCGGGGGCGGGCAGATGGTGGGCGGCCAGGTCGAGGGTGCGTGGCCCCTGGTGCGGGAGCCGCAAGGAGCCGCGCCAGGGTGGCAGCACGGCCTCCTGCAGCTCGGCCGCGAGGCGGTGCTCGGTCTGGGCCGACCTGCGCTGGTGCTGCAGCGAGTCGTGACGGTCGCGCACCGTCCGCCTGTGCCGGCGCAGCTCGCTGACGTCCCGCAGCACGGCCCACATCGAGGTGGTGCCGCCGTCGGGGCCGAGCACGGGCTCGCCCATCATGTGCACGGTCCGCACCGAGCCGTCCGGCCGTACGACGCGGAACTCGCCGTCGATGGGGCGTGCGTCGACCAGGCAGTCGGTCACGAGTGCGGTCAGTTTCGGCCGGTCCTCGTCCAGGACCACGGAGGGCAGCTCGTCCAGGGTGAGCGCGGGCGCGGCCGGGTCGCGGCCCAGGATCTCGTAGAGCTCCCCGGACCAGCTGGCCTCGTCCGTCAGGAAGTTCCACTCGGCGCTGCCGACCCGGCTGAGCAGTGAGCCGGGCGTGGCGCCGTCCGGTGCCGGCCGGACGGCCGGTGCCTCGGCCGGCTCGGCCTCGGCGGGCACCGGACCGTCCCGCAGCTGCGCCAAGTGTGCGTCGAGGTCGTCCAGTTGATGCAGCGCGAGGTCGTACAGGGCCCGCTGCCAGCGCTCCTCCGGGTCCGATCCGTCGTTCCGCGTGTCCCGCCGTACGGCGACCATGTCGCCTTTGAGCCGCCGCGTCTGCGTTATCAACGCCTCGACCGAGCCGCGCCCTGGCGGCTGGGCGGCTGAGCGGTCCGCGGAGACTGGGGACGGCATGACGCACTCCGATGGGGAGGGGACGGTACGGCCAAGAAGGACGGAGGGACCGTTATGACTGTTGCACAGCCCGCGACGCCCTGTAAGGGATTTGGCAACACACGATACGGTGGTGCTTCCGGCATATGCCAGAGTCTTCCCGGAGTGTTCCGAGCGTACGTGGGGCGTACGCGAGCTGAGGATCAAGTCGTAGGAGAACTAAGGGACTTGTGCCATGGCGAAGGCTTTCGGGTCGCGCCCATCCAAGTGTTCGAAGCTCTGGTGTTCCATCGCGTCGCGCACTGTTCGACGCGCATCAATTCTGTCCGGAATTGACGTCCTGTGAAACGCCTTCGCGGACTCCTTAATTGCATGGACCTCATTGTCGAACAGCCCGCCCACGCCCGCCTCATCACCGCCGAGGACCTGGAGCTCCCGGTGTCGGCGACCCTGCGCTACACGGCGGACGACCCACTGGCCGTCTTCGTGGACTTCCCGCCCGAGGCCACCCTGGTGGGCGACAAGGTCACCTGGACCTTCGCCCGCTCCCTGCTGGACCAGGGACTGCGGGCTCCGGCGGGCCACGGCGACGTGCGGATATGGCCCCACGGCCGCACCCGGACGGTCGTGGAGTTCCACTCGCCGAGCGGCCTCGCCCTGCTGCAGTTCCCGACCTCGGCGCTGCGCCGCTTCCTGGTGAACAGCCACGCCCTGGTGCCACCCGGGCAGGAGGACCTGGCGGCGGTCGTGGAGCGGGGGCTGAGCAGCCTGTTCGACGGGGTCTGAGCCCGGCGTCAGTGGCCGGCGCCGGCGTACAGGGCCGGGCGCGACGCGAGTTCGACGGTCGTCCGGCCGCCGCTCTCCAGCGCCCGGACCCCCGCCTCGGCGACGACGGAGGCCGCGTAGCCGTCCCAGACGTCCGGGCCGGTGACCTCGCCGCGCCGGGTGGCGTCCACCCACGCCTGCACCTCACGGTCGTAGGCGCCGGCGAACCGGACCAGGTAGTCCTGCGCCACCTCCTCGCCCGCGCCGCCCCCGGTGGTGACGACCATGGAACGCTCGTCGCCGATCCGGGCGCTGCCCGCCTCGCACACGGCCTCGCAGCGCACCTGGTAGCCGAAGCCGCAGTTGACGAAGACCTCCACGTCGACCAGCGCGCCGCGCTCGGTCTCGAAGAGCACGAACTGCGGATCGGCCAGGCCCTCGGGCGCGCCCGCCGAAGGCGCCGGACGCAGCACGGTCACCGCCGTCAGCTCCTGGCCGAGCAGCCAGCGGGCCGCGTCGATCTCGTGCGACACCGAGCTGTTGATCAGCATGGCGCTGGTGAAGTGACCGGGGGAGGAGACGTTGCGGTGGGTGCAGTGCAGCATCAGCGGACGGCCCAGGGTGCCCGCGTCGAGGAGCGACTTCAGCCGGCGGTACTCGGCGTCGTAACGGCGCATGAAGCCGATCTGTGCCAGCCGGCGGCCGAGCCCGGCCTCGGCCTCGACCACCCGCAGCGCGCCCGCCGGGTCCGGCACCATGGGCTTCTCGCACAGCACCGGCAGACCCCGCCGGAAGGCCGCCAGCAGCGCCTCCTCGTGCGCCGGCCCGGGGGAGGCGATCAGCACGGCCCCGACAGCGGGCGCGTCCAGCGCGGCGACCGGGTCCGTGTGCACGGTGACGCCGTCGACGCCGGCGACCGCCTCCTTGGCGCGCTCGGGCTCGGGGTCGGCCACGGCGGCCACCCTGGCGCCGCTGACGACCCGGTCCAGGCGCCGTATGTGGTCGGCTCCCATGTGTCCGGCGCCCAGTACAACCACACCCAGCAGGTCACCCATGCGCGCGCTCCCTCTCGCCGACGATCACGCCGTAGGCTACGCCGCCGGGCAAGCGCTGTCCGTGGGTGTGTCAGTACCGCAGCACCCCCGCGATCCCGCCCGCGTCGCCGAGGGTGCCGTCGGGCACGAACCGCACGTCGGCGCCGGTCTCCAGGCACTGCTCGACGATCTCGTCGACGATGTCGTCCCGGGCGTCCATGTCACCGGGCTCGGCCGGGACCAGGTGGCCGCCGTCGTCGCGGACCGTCGCACGGTAGTTCTCCTCGACGGCGAGGAGCCGCACCCGGCCCTCCCGGGCGTTCTGCCACAGCTCGTCCACCCCGGCCGCGAAGTTGCGCCGGCCCCGCGCCGAGACCAGTTCCCCGACGATCAGGTCGGCGCCCTTCCAGTCCTCCTCCCGCAGCACGGGCCGCAACGCCTGCCACACCGCCTCGGGCCCGGCGTGCGCGAGACCGCCGTGCCGTACGTGGACGGCGCCCGCGGCGATCTGGCCGACCTCGTCCAGCAGCGACAGCGCCGCGTCCTCGCCGGTGATGTACAGCCGGCGGGGCTGGTCCCGCAGGACCGTGGTCATCGCGGCGTCCGCCTCCCGCAGGAACCGGCGGGTGCCCTCGTCGGTGAAGGTGCTCGGGAGGTCGCCGCGGCGCATCTCGCGCTCGGCGTCGAAGTTCTCCTGTCTGCGGATCAGCGGGAAGCCGCCGGTGCGGTCCTCGGTCACCCGGTCCTCGCCGCCGCTCCACAGCGTGACGCGGTCGGCGGAGACCGACAGGACCCAGAAGGGGCGCTCGGCGACCTGCGCGGAGACGAGGTTGCGGGTGAGGAAGGTGTCCGAGAGCACCACGCGCTCGGGGACGGTGCGGGACAGGGACCAGACCTGGTGCTCTCCCGGGGCGGCGAAGATCACCAGGCCGTCCTCGGCGTGCGCCAGGTCCACTTCCGCCAGCGCGCGGTCGAGCTGGGTCACGACCTCGGCGCGCCGCTCCCGGGTGACCGAGGGGTCGGATTCCAGTCGCTTCTTGGCCTCGGCGACCACGTTGCGCAGCCGGACGGGATCCTGCCCGTTCTCGGGTTCGCGGCGGTGCGTCGGCGTCAGCACGGACACCGCCGGGTAGGGACGCGGGCGCCGCAGTTCGGCGAGGGTTGCGGGACTCAGTGCGTGCTCCATGACAGAACGATAGGGCGGTTTCACATATCCGGCACTTGGGCCGAAAGGGTGACCAGGGGTCGCGCTGGGTAGTCGATCGGATGCTCAACGCGAGAGACCCGCGCGGAGTGCCGGGAGCCGGTCGCGAGTCCCTGCGCGCCGCCGTCGGCGCGGTGGGAGAGACGTCCGGCGGCGTCCGTTCACGCCGTCGTCATCGACGCGGTTCGGACCGGTGTGCTTGGATACGAAGCGTTAACGCACGGTCAGTAATTCCGACCAAACAGACTTGCTATGGTGCTACTTGTCGGTAGCAACCGCTGCGGGGGGACCGCGAGGAGCCGTCGGACCACGGCACACTCGCGCGGAGGGTCGAGCTCGACGACCCGGCAACGAGGCCGGATCGCGGCGGGCTTTCGGGTGTGCGCGTGACGCCGCACCGAACTCCTCACTCCTCGCCTTCTCTTCAGACAGGTGAGACTCGTCCCATGGCACGATCCCTGGTCGAATTACTGACCACGCACGCCTCGAACCACCCCGAGCGCACCGCGTACCGTCACCTCGTCACCGGTGACTGCGACGGAGAGATCCAGGAACTCACCTACCACCGGCTGGCGGTGCGCTCCCGTGCCGTCGCCGCCTGGCTCCAGGACCGCGGGCTGGCCGGCTCGCGGGCCGTGCTGCTGTACCCGCCCGGTCTCGAGTTCATCTGCGCGTACCTGGGCTGCCTCGCCGCCGGCGTGATCGCCGTGCCGGGCGTGCCCCCGCAGGGCCGTGCGCAGAACCACCGCGCGCTGACCCGGATGAAGCGCCTGATGGCCGACGCGGACGCCAAGGCGGTGCTGGGCGACCGCGGCGTCCTCGCCGCGCTCGACGGCATGGCGGAGCAGCTGCCCGAACTCGACCGGATCGCCCGCGTCGCCACCGAGGACATCCCCGACGACGCGGCGGCCGGCTGGCGCGAACCCGAACTCACCCCGGACTCGGTGGCGTTCCTCCAGTACACGTCCGGTTCCACCTCCGCACCCCGCGGCGTCGCCGTCACCCACGGCAACCTGCTGGACAACGAGGCCGTCATCACCGAGCGCATGGGGCACACGCCCGAGGCGATGGCCGCCCACGACCACGAGATGTTCGTCAGCTGGCTTCCCGTGTACCACGACATGGGCCTCATCGGCCCGGTCCTCAACACGGTCTACCTCGGCGCCACCGCCACCCTGTTCTCGCCGCTGCACTTCCTGCAGCGGCCGGCCCGCTGGCTCGCCGCCGTCAGCCGCTACCGCCCGCACACCAGCGGCGGCCCCAACTTCGCCTACGAACTGGCCCTGAGGCACGCGGACCCGGAGCTCCTCGACAGCCTCGACCTCGGCTCGTGGAAGGTCGCCTTCAACGGCGCCGAACCGGTGCGCGCGGCCACCCTGCGCCGGTTCGCCGACACCTTCGGCGCGGCCGGCTTCCGCCGCGAGGCCCTGTACCCCTGCTACGGCCTGGCCGAGGCCACCCTGATGGTCACCGGCGGCACCGTGGGCGTCCCGCCGACCCTGCTCGCCGCGGCCGACGGGACGCCGAACGCGGGCGAGGCCGACGCGGCCGCCGTCGCCTGCGGCCGGCCCGGCCCCGGAGTCACCGTGGCGGTCGTCCACCCGGAGAGCGGGGAGGAGCTGCCCGAGGGCGAGGTCGGCGAGATCTGGGTCGGCGGCGCCAGTGTCGCCAAGGGCTACTGGCGCAACGCGCTGGCCACCCGCCAGACCTTCCGCGCCGAACTCGCCGGTCACGAAGGCCGGTTCCTGCGCACCGGCGACCTCGGCCTCCTGCGCGACGGCGAGCTGTTCGTCACCGGCCGGCTGAAGGACCTCATCGTCATCGACGGCCGCAACCACTACCCCCAGGATCTGGAGCTGACCGCCGAACTGACCCATCCGGCGCTGCGCCCCGGCTGCACCGCCGCGTTCTCCGTGGACGCCGGTGCGGACGGCGAACGGCCCGTGATCGTCGCCGAGATCGCACCGGACAGCGCCGGCGAGTCGGAGAAGATCACCGACGTGATCCGGGCCGCCGTCGGCGAGGCCCACGGCCTGTCGCTGCGCGACGTCGTGCTGGTCCGGCCCGGCACCATCCCCAAGACGTCCAGCGGGAAGATCCAGCGCCGTGCCACCCGGGGCGCCTACCTCGAGGGCACGCTCGCCGTGGTGACCGAGCCCGCCGTCTGACACCGCCCGCCGCCGGCGCGCCCGAACCGGCGCCGGCGGCCCGGCACGCCCCCGGCCGCCACCGCGCGGCCCCGGTCAGTGGCGCACACCCCCCTGCTTCGCCGTACCGCGCACCCGATGCCCGGTACGGAGCACCGCCTGAACCCGAGTTCACGAGGACAGCTGCCCAGATGCCTGCGAACGAGTCCCCGAAGCGGACCCCCGAGCCGTCCCTCACGACCTCCGAGGGCGTCCGGGCCTGGCTGGTGTCGGCCGTCGCCGAGGCCGCCGGGACCGACCCGGTCCACCTCGACCCGAACCGTCCACTCGCCGAACTCGGCCTCGGTTCGCGGCATCTGGTCACCCTGGCCGCCGAACTCGGCGTCCTGACCGGACGCTCCCTGGAGCCGTCCCTCGTCTTCAACCACCCCACGATCGACGCCGTCGCGGAGGCCGTCTTCGCACCGTCCCCGGCGCGGCCGTCCGCACCGGGGGCCGCCCCCGACGGCACCGGCCGGAATCACACCGGCGCCGGCGCCGGCGACGACGTGGCGATCATCTCCATGGCCTGCCGCTTCCCCGGCGGCGCCGACCACCCCGAGGCCCTGTGGCGGCTGCTGGACGCCGGACGGGACGCCATCGGCGAGGTCCCGGCGGGCCGTTGGGACACCAGCGGGCTCCACGACCCCGACCCGGAGGCCACCGGCAAGGCGTACACCCTGCGCGGCGGCTTCCTCGACGGCGGCATCGACCGCTTCGACGCGGCCTTCTTCGGCATCTCACCGCGCGAGGCCGCCGCCATGGACCCCCAGCAGCGGCTGCTCCTGCAGACCTCGTGGGAGACGTTCGAACGCGCCGGCATCCTCCCGGAGTCCCTGAACGGCAGCTCCACCGGTGTCTATGTCGGCCTGTACGACAGCGGCTACCTCGCCGCCGCCTCGCTGGACCAGCTCGACGGTCACGTCGGCACCGGCTCGGCGGCCAGCGTCGCCTCCGGGCGCATCGCCTACACCCTCGGCCTGCAGGGACCCGCGGTGACCGTGGACACCGCCTGCTCGTCCTCGCTGGTCGCCCTGCACCTGGCGGCGCGCGCCCTGGCCAGTGGGGAGTGCGACCTCGCCCTGGCCGGCGGCGCCACCCTGCTCGTCACCCCGCGCGGACACGTCGAGTTCAGCCGGCTGCGCGGGCTGTCCCCGTCCGGACGGTGCAGCCCCTTCTCCGCCGGCGCGGACGGGGTGGTGTGGGCCGAGGGCTGCGGTCTCGTCCTGCTCAAGCGGCTCACCGACGCACACCGCGACGGCGACCGGATCCTGGCCGTCGTGAAGGGTTCGGCGATCAACCAGGACGGCCGCAGTCAGGGCCTGTCCGCGCCCAACGGCCCGGCGCAGGAACGGGTGCTGCGGGCCGCCCTGCACGCGGCCGGGCTCGGCCCGCACGACCTGGACCAGGTGGAGGCCCACGGCACCGGCACCCGGCTCGGCGACCCCATCGAACTCCGGGCGCTGGCCGACGTGTTCGGCCCGGACCGCCCGGCCGGCCGGCCGCTCGTCGTCGGATCCCTGAAGTCCAACATCGGCCACACCCAGGCGGCCGCCGGCATCGGCGGCGTCATCAAGACCGTCCTCGCCCTGGCCAACGAGCACATACCGGCCTCCCTGCACGCCGAGCACCCCACCGACCACATCGACTGGTCCGGCACCGGACTGCGGGTGCCGGCCGAGGGGGTTCCCTGGCCGCGCCGCGCGGACCGGGTCCGCCGGGCGGGGGTCAGCGCCTTCGGGATCAGCGGCACCAACGCCCACGTGATCCTCGAGGAGGCGCCGCACACCCCCGCCGCCACCGCCACGCCGGCCGGCACCGCCCCGGCCGCCGCCGCCCCGGCCGCCGCCGCCCCCGCCGAGCGGCCCGGCCCCGTCCTCCTCCCCCTCTCCGCCCGCACTCTGCCCTCCCTCCGGGGACAGGCCGCCCGGCTGCTGGAAGCCGTCGAGGACCGCCCCGAGCTGCCCCTGGCGTCGGTCGCCGCGACCCTCGCCCACCACCGCACCCACTTCGAGCACCGCGCCGTGCTCCACGCGTCCGACCGCGCCGGACTCCTCGACGGCCTGCGCGCCCTCGCCGACGGCCGGACCGATCCCGACCGCGTCACCGGACCCGTACCGGCCGTCCCCGGCGGGAAGCTGGCCTTCGTCTTCCCCGGTCAGGGCAGCCAGTGGGCCGGGATGGCCCGCGACCTGCTGGACCGGGACCCCGTCTTCGCCGACGAACTCGACCGCTGCGACGCCGCCCTGCGTCCCTTCACCGACTGGTCGGTGGCGGCCGTGCTGCGGGGCGACGCGGGCGCCCCGTCACCCGACCGCGTGGACGTCGTCCAGCCCGCCCTGTTCGCGGTGATGGTGTCGCTGGCCGCCGTGTGGCGTGCCCGGGGCGTGCTCCCGGACGCCGTGATCGGGCACAGCCAGGGCGAGGTCGCCGCCGCCTGCGTCGCCGGCGCCCTCAGCCTCAACGACGCTGCCGCCGTGGTCGCCCTGCGCGGCCAGGCCCTGACCGGCCTCGCCGGCACCGGCTCGATGGCCGTCGTCGCGCTGCCCCACACCGAGGTGGAACCCCTGCTCGGCGACGGCGTCTCGGTCGCCGCCGTCAACAGCGCCCGGGCGACCGTGGTCGCGGGTGCCGTCGAACCGCTGGAGGCCCTGCTCACCGGTCTCGAGGCGCGCCAGGTGTTCGTCCGCCGGCTCGACGTCGACTACGCCTCGCACAGCGACCGGGTCGAGCCCGTCCGGGCGCGGATCCTCGACGAACTCGACGGCGTCGTCACCTGTCCCACGGACGTCGCCTGGTACTCCACGGTCACTGCCGAACCGGTCACCGGGGAACTCGAGGCCGACTACTGGTACACCAACCTGCGCGAGACGGTCCGCTTCGCACCCGCCGTCGAGCGCATGCTCGCCGACGGCTACCGCCACTTCGTCGAACTCAGCCCCCACCCCGCCCTGCTCACCGCGCTGCGCACCCTCGGCGAGGACACCGGCCACGACCTGTCGGCCGTCGGCTCACTGCGCCGCGACGAGGACGGTCCCGGCTGCCTGGACCGGGCCGCCGCGGAACTCCACGCCCACGGACGCCGGATCGACTGGCGCCGCCTGGTCCCCGCCGGGACCCCCGTCGAGCTGCCCACCTACGCCTGGGACCCGGCGCGCCACTGGACCGAGCCCGAGCCCGCCGGGGGTGGCCCGGCCCTCTTCGACCGGTCCGCGCACCCGCTGCTCGGCGTGCAGCTCCAGTCCGCCGACGAGACCCGCTGGACCTTCCGCAACGAGTGGTCCCCGGCCACCGCCGACTGGCTGCCCGACCACACCGTCTTCGGCCGCACCGTGGTCTCCGGCACCACCCTGCTGGAGCTGTGCCGGGCCGCGCTCGCCGTGGCCGGCCCGGACGACGCCGCCGACGTCACCGGCCTGCTGCTGGTGGCCCCGCTCGTCCTGCCCGCGTCCGGCACGGTCGAGGTCTCCGTCGAGGTCGTCACCGCCGGTCCCGTGCCCGAGGTCACCGTGCACAGCCGCCCGCGCGGCCAGGCCGGCTGGACCCTCAACGCCACCGCCTCCGCGGCCCCCGCCGCCCCGGACACGGCGGAACAGCCGCCCGCCTGGCCCGAGTCCCCCGAGGAGGCCTGGACCGACGGGACCTACGACCGGCTGGCCGGGGTCGGCCTCGGCTACGGGCCCGCCTTCCAGGGCGTCCGGTCCGTGGTCGGCACCGGCGACGGGGAACTCCTCGCCCGTCTCTCGCTGCCCGCCGACGCCCGCGACACCGCCGACCCGTACCCCGTGCACCCCGCCCTGCTGGACGCCGCCCTCCAGGTGACGGCCGCGCTCGGCCCGGCCGGCCAAGGGGCCCTGCTGCCCGTCGCCGTGGGCCGCTGCGTCCTCCCGGCCGCCACCGGGGGCGAGCTGACCGCGCGGGTGCGGCGCACCGGCGGCACCGGCACCGACCTCACCCTGGACGTCACCCTGTGGGACGCCGACGGCCTCCCCGCCGGCCGCCTGGAGGCCGTACGCCTGCGCGCCGCCGACCCCGCCGACCTCGACGCGGGCTCGGAGAACGCCCGGCACCTGTACGAGGTGGCGTGGACGGCCGCGGGCGGGGAGCCCGACGACGCGCCGGACCTCACCTGGGCCGTGGCCGGCGACCCCGCCGACCCGCGGGCCGCGGCCGCCCGGCACGCCCTGCCCGGCGCCGGGGACCGCGCCGACGTCGCCGTACGCCTCTGGCCGTCCCCGGCACCGGACGCCGATCCGGTGGCCGTCGCGCACGAGACGGCCACCGGCGCCCTCGAAGAACTGCGGCGGCTCGTCGCGCTCCCCGAGGACCAGGCACCCGCGCGGACCGTGTGGGTGACCGGCGGCGCGGTCGCCGCCGCAGACGGCGACCGGGTGCCCGCGTACGCCCAGTCGGTGCTGTGGGGCCTGGTGCGCAGCGCGCGCTCCGAACACCCGGACCTGGGACTGACCCTGCTCGACCTGGACGAGGCCGTCTCCGACCCCGTCCCCGCGCTCAGGGCCGCCGCCGGCCTCACCGCCGAGCCCGAACTGGCATGGCGTGGCGACGAGTTGCTCGTGCCCCGGCTGGTACGGACCCGCCCGGGGAAGGCCGGACGAGAGCCGGAGGCGGGCCCTGACCGGGCGGCGGCGGTACCCACCGACGGAACCGTCCTGATCACCGGCGGCCTGGGGGCCGTCGGCGGACACATCGCCCGGCTCCTCGCCGAACGCGGTGTGCCGAGGCTGCTGCTGACGGCACGCGGCGGCGCCGGGGACCCGCGTGCCGAGGAGGCCGTCGCCTCCCTGGCCGCGCTCGGCGCGCGGGCCGAGGTCGTCGCCTGCGACGTCACCGACCCGGCCGCGATCGCCGGCGTACTCACCGCGGTGGGCGAGGAGTTCCCGCTGCGCGGAGTCGTCCACTGCGCCGCGGTCCTCGACGACGGCGTGATCGGCGAACTGACCCCCGAACGGCTGGAGCGGGTGCTGCGCCCCAAGGCCGACGGCGCCGCCCATCTGCACCGGCTCACCGCCGGCACCCCGCTGGACCTGTTCCTGCTGGTGTCCTCGGCCGCCGGTGTCGTGGGCAGCCCCGGCCAGGGCAACTACGCGGCCGCCAACGTCCTCCTCGACCAACTGGCCCACCACCGGCGGGCCTCGGGCCTGCCCGGACTCTCCCTGTCCTTCGGCGCCTGGGCGGGCGAGGGGCTCGCCGCCGCCCACGCCGACCTCGACCGCATGGCCCGGCTCGGACACCGGGCCCTCACCCCCGAGCAGGGCCGCGACCTGGTGGCGCTGGCCCTGCGCGGTCACGCCCCGCACCTGGTCGGCTGGGTCCTGGACCTGCCCCGCCTGCGCACGACGGACGCCGCGGACACCGCCCTGTGGCGCACGCTGCTGCCCGCGCCCCGCACGGGCGGCGCGGCGGGCGGCGCCCTGGCCGGCCGGCTGGCCCGGCTGCCCGAACCCGAGCGCGGCGAACGCGTCCTGGCCCTGGTCCGCGAGGAGGCGGCCCGCGCGCTCGGTCTGCGCTCCGCCGCGTCCGTACCGGCCGGCCGGCCGCTGCGCGACCTCGGCATGGACTCCGTCACCGCCGTCGAACTGCGCAACCGCCTCGCGGCCCGGCTGGGCGTCCGGCTGCCCGCCACCCTGCTCTTCGACCACCCCACCGCCGGCCGGCTGGCCGAGCACCTGCTGGCCCACGCGCTCGGGGACCCGTCACCGGCGACGGCCCCGCCCCGGGCGCGCCGGAGCGGCCCGGCCACCGGCGAACCGATCGCCGTCGTCGCCATGGCCTGCCGCCTCCCCGGCTCGGTCGGCGACCCGGAGGACCTGTGGCGGCTGGTCGCGGAGGGCCGGGACGCGGTCGGCCCGTTCCCGGCGGGGCGCTGGGACGTCGACGCGCTGTACGACCCCGACCCGGACGCCCCCGGCAAGTCCTACGCCCGTGAGGGCGGCTTCCTCGACGACATCGAGTCCTTCGACGCGGGCTTCTTCGGCATCACCCCGAAGGAGGCCGCCGCCATGGACCCCCAGCAGCGGCTGCTGCTGGAGACGGCCTGGGAGGCGCTCGAACGGGCCGGCATCGTGCCCGCCCGGCTCGCGGGCAGCACCACCGGCGTGTACGTCGGCATGTTCGGCAGCGACTACCTCGCCGGCTCCCGCCTCGACCAGCTCGACGGGTACGTCGGCACCGGCTCGGCGCTCAGCGTCGCCTCCGGCCGTCTGGCGTACGCGCTCGGCCTGCACGGCCCCGCGCTGACCGTGGACACGGCCTGCTCCTCCTCACTGGTCGCCACCCATCTCGCCGCCCAGGCACTGCGCGCGGGCGAGTGCGACCTGGCGCTGGCCGGCGGGGTGACCCTGATGGTGACTCCGCAGACGTTCGTGGAGTTCAGCCGGCTGCGCGGGCTCTCCCCGACCGGACGCTGCCGCGCCTTCTCCGACGACGCCGACGGCGCCGTCTGGGCCGAGGGCGCGGGCATGCTCGTCCTCAAGCGGCTCGGCGACGCGCGACGGGACGGCGACGAGGTGCTGGCCGTGCTGCGGGGCACGGCGGTGGGCCAGGACGGCCGCAGCCAGGGTCTGTCCGCGCCCAACGGACCGGCCCAGGTACAGGTCGTCCGCCGCGCGCTGGAACAGTCCGGACTCGACCCCGCGGACATCGACTACGTCGAGGCCCACGGCACCGGGACCACCCTCGGCGACCCGATCGAGGCGAACGCCCTCGCCGAGGTCTTCGCCGGTTCCCGGCCGGAGGGCCGTCCGCTGTACCTGGGATCGCTGAAGTCCAACATCGGCCATGTGCAGGCCGCTTCGGGCGTCGCCGGACTCATCAAGGTCGTGCAGGCGATGCGGTACGGGACCCTGCCGCCCACCCTGCACGCCGGCACGCCGAGCCGGCACGTCGAGTGGGAGGGCAGCGGACTGCGGCTGCTCCAGGAACCGGTGGCCTGGCCGGTGACGGGGGAGCGGCCGCGGCGGGCCGGTGTCAGCGCCTTCGGGATCAGCGGCACCAACGCCCATGTCGTCGTGGAGGAGCCCCCCGCCCGCACCGCCGACGAGACCGAGGTCCCGGACGGCGGCGGGCTGTTCGTGCTCTCCGGGCGCAGCGAGGCCGGACTGCGCGGACAGGCCGCCCGGCTCGCCCGGCACATCACGGCGGACACCGCCCTGCCGGACGTCGCCCACACCCTGGCCCGGCACCGCAGCCACTTCGAGTGGCGGGCGGCGGTCGTCGCGGACGGCCGGGAGGAACTGCTGTCCTCGCTCCGGGCACTGGGCAGCGGCCGCAGGCCGGTACCCGCGCCCCGCGAGGAGCAGTCCGGGAAGGTCGCCTTCGTGTTCGCCGGGCACGGCGGCCAGTGGACCGGCATGGGACTGGGGCTGACGGACCGGTCCGAGGCCTTCCGGGCGGAGCTGAGCCGGATCGACGCCGCCGTCGAACGGCACGCCGGCTGGTCGGTGCTCAACGTGCTGCGCGCGCCGGAGGAGTTCTCCCCGCTCGACCGCACCGAATACCTCCAGCCGGTCCTGTTCGCCGTGAACGCGGCCCTCGCCGCCGCCTGGCGCGAACTCGGCGTCACCCCGGACGCCGTGGTGGGTCACAGCCTCGGCGAGATCGCCGCCGCCTACACCGCGGGCGCCCTCACCCTGGACGAGGCCGTCACCGCCGTCACCGGCCGGGCCCGGGCGGTGGTCCCGCTGGTCGGGCACGGCGGCATGATCGCGGTCGAGCTGCCGCCCGCCGACGTCGAGGAGCTGCTGCGGCCCCACGCCGGGAAGCTGTTCGTCGCGGCGGTCAACGGCCCCGTCGCCACCGCCGTCTCCGGCGAGTCGGAGGCGCTCACCGCGCTCCGCGCGGAACTGGCCGGACGCGGTGTCCCCACCCGGGTGCTGTCGACACCGTTCGCCTCCCACACGCCGCTCATGGAGCCCCTGCGCGCGGACCTCCTGGACCGCCTCTCCGGCATCCGCGGCACCCGCACACCGACCCCCCTCTACTCGTCCGTGCTCGCCGGGCCGGTCCCCGGCGACGAGCTGGACGCCGCCTACTGGTACGCCAACCTGAGCCGGCCGGTCCGCTTCGCGGACACGATCAGGCGGATGCTGGACGACGGCTACCGCTACTTCGTCGAACCCAGCCCGCACCCCTCGCTCCTTCCGGCGATCGAGGCGGTCGCCGGCGACGCGGGCGTCGACGCGGCCGGCGTCGGCTCGCTGCGCCGCGGCCGCGACGGGCACGACGTACTCCTCGGCAGGCTGGGGGAGTTGTACACGGCCGGGCACACGCCCGACTGGACCGCGCTGTACCCGCGCGGCCGCCGCACCGCCCTTCCGACCTACGCCTTCGCCCGGGAACGGCACTGGCTGGCCCCGGTCCGGTCCGGCGCCGCCGGAGGCTCGCCGCTCCTCGGCACCCACGTCCAGGCCGGCGACGAGCCCGGCCGCGACCTCTTCCAGACCGAGATCGACCTCGAGGACGGCCGCTTCGCCTACCTGAGCGACCATCGCGTCACCGGCGAGGTGTGGCTGCCGGGCGCGGCCCTCCTCGACATGGTGCTGGAGGCGGCGGCCCTCCTGGCCCCGGACGCCGACGGGGTGCGGCTCACCGACGTCCGGTTCGTCCAGCCGCTGCGGCTGGAGACCGGCCGGCCCGTACGGCTGCAGCTGGCCCTGCGCCCGGCCGAGGACGGCCACCGGGAGTTCACCGTCGCCTCCGCCCCGGCCGGCCGCCGGCAGTGGGAGCGGCACGTCACCGGCCGTGTCGCGGAGCAGGCAGGGCACGTCGGGCAGGCCGCGGACCCCGGGCCGGCCGACGGGCCCGGGCTCGACGCGCTGCGCGAGCGGTGCACCGAACGGGTCGACGTCAGCGCCGTCTACGCGGGCCTCGCCGCCCTCGGCATCGACTACGGGCCCGCCTTCCGGGGCCTGGAGGAGGGACACCGGGACGGCGGCACGACAGCCCTCGCCCGGCTGGCCGCCCGGCCCGCCGCCGGGCACCTGCTGCACCCCGCCACCCTGGACGCCGCCTTCCACAGCGCGGCCCTGCCCGCCGCCGCGCCCGCCGGCCGGGCCTTCGTCCCCGCCGGCGCCGGCCGCGTGCGCCACAGCGGCGCGCGCACCACGCCCGCCTGGGTGAGCTGCGACCTGCGCTCGGTGGACGGCGACACGGCCACACTGGATCTGCGCCTCTGGGACGAGGACGGCCGACTCGTTCTCGAGATCGACGAGTTCCGGCTCGCCGCGCTGTCACCGCTGGACGGCGCCCTCTTCGAGACGCGCTGGGAGCCCCGCCCCGAGGCGCAGGAACCGCCCGGTGAGGGGGGCTGGCTGATCCTCGCCGACGAGAGCGGCACGGCGGACGAACTCACCTCCCGGCTGGACGGCCTGGTGCCGTACGTCGTCGCCCGCCGGGGCACCGAGTACGCCGTCGAGGCCCCCGGCCGCCACGTCCTCGACCCGGCCGACCCCGCGCAGCTCGCCCGGCTCCTGGACGAGGCCTTCGCGGACGCGCCGCCCGAGCGGATCGTCCAGCTCTCCGCGCTCGACGCCCCGCCGGTGGCGGACGGCGGCAGCGCGCGGGAGGCGGCCCGGCTGTGCTGCCTGACCACCCTCCACCTGGTCCGGGCCCTCACCGCACGGGACCGTCCGCGGGGCGGGACACCGCGCCTGTTCGTCGTCGTGCGCGGCAGCCAGGCCGCCGGGGACAGCACCGCCGTGACCCGCCCGCAGCAGGCGCTCGCCTGGGGCTTCGCCCTCGCCGTGGCCCAGGAGCAGCCGGAACTCGCCACCACGGTGATCGACCTGCCCGCCGAAGGCGGCACCGACCTGCTGTGGACGCAGCTCCGGCACGCGGACGACGAACGGCTCGTCGCACTGCGCGACACCGGGCGGCTCGTCCCGCGGCTCGCCCGCACCCGCCCAGACGACGGAGGCCACCCCGAGCAGCCGGACGGCGTGCACCTGATCACCGGTGGCCTCGGCGGTCTCGGCCGGGTCGTCGCCGAACGGCTGGTCCGCCGCGGCGCCCGGCAAATCGCCCTGCTCGGCCGCGGCGCCCCGGACGCGGCCGCCCGCGCCTGGATCGACGCCCTCGAACAGCGCGGAGTGGGCGTGCACCTGGTCCGCGCCGACGTCGCCGACCGCGACGGGCTCACCGCCGCCCTGGACGCCGTACGCAGCAAGGCCGGGCCCGTCACCAGCGTGGTGCACGCGGCCGGCGTCCTGGACGACGCCACCCTGGCCAACCTCACCGAGGAACGCGTCCTGCGGGTCCTCGCGCCCAAGGTGCTCGGCACCGCCCTGCTCACCGAACTCGTCCCCGAGGCGGACAACCTGGTGCTCTTCGCCTCCGCGGCGGGTCTGCTCGGCTCGGCGGGCCAGAGCCCGTACTCGGCGGCCAACGCCTTCCTCGACGCCTGGGCGCACCACCTCTCCCGCAGCGGCCGGCGGGCGCTCAGCCTGGACTGGGGCGCCTGGACCGGTGTCGGCATGGTCGCCGGATCCGACGCCCGGGCCGCCGAGACCGGCCGCTCGGGCCTGGTCGCCTTCTCCCCGCAGGACGGCGGCGAGCTGTTCGACCGGGTGCTGGCCACCGGCCGCCGCCAACTCGCCCCGATGGCGATCGACATGGAGCTGCTCGCCCTCGATCCGGACGCGGCGCGCACCCGGCCCCTGCTCGCCGGTCTGGTGACCGTCCCGGCCACCGGCGCGGACGACGACCTCGTACGGCGGGTGCTCGCGGCCGCCACCGAGGCGGAGCGCGCCGAGTGGCTCGAGACCTACGTACGGGCCAGGGTCGGCGAGGTCTCCGGCGGCGCCGTGGACGTGTTCGCCACCACCGCCCTGAAGGAACTCGGCCTGGACTCCCTCATGCTCGTCCGGCTGCGCAACGTCTTCGCCCGCGAACTGGGCGTCGAACTCCCGGCCGCCGACGTGTTCTCCGCCGCCGACATCCGCGGCCTCGCCCGCGCCCTCGGCGAAGGGCTCCCCGAGCGCACCGCACCGGCCAAGGCCGGACCGGACGCACCGGCCCGTGAGGTCCCGGAGACCGAACTGCGGCCCGCCACACGGGACGTCGTACGCCTGCTGCGCAGCGCCCAGCCGGACATGCCGCACGCGGCCCACGGCGTCGGCCTCGCCGTACGGCTCACCACCCCGGTCACCCGGGAGGACCTCACCGGCATCCTCGGCCGGCTCGTCGCCCGGCACGCCGCCCTGCGCACAGCCGTGGTGACCGGTGCCGACGGCCGGCGGCGGCTGCGCGTGGACCGGGAGCTGCCCGCGCCGCCGCTGCGCTGGACCGACGGCACGGACGTCGACCCCGCCGAGCGGCTGCGGCTCCTGCTGGAACCGCCGTTCGACCTGGCGGCCCCGCCGCTGTGGCGGTTCGAGCTGGCCGACGGCGGCCCCCGGGGCCAGGTCCTGGTGTTCGGCGCCCATCACGCGGTCAGCGACCTGCAGTCCCTGCTGCTGGTGGCCGCGGAGATCGACGCCGAGCTGTCGGGCACCCCGCTGGACGGCACCGTCACCAACCGGGACCTGGACCTGCTGGCCGCGGCCCAGCAGGGCGGCGGCGAGGGCCCCGGCGACGAGTGGCGCGCGGCCTTCCGGGGCAGCGAACGGCTCGACCTGACCCTCGCACGGCCCCGCCCGGACACCCGCTCCTACCGGTCCGGCAGCGTCACCGTGCCCGTCCCCGACGGGCTCATGCGGCGCGTCGCGGACGCCGCGAGCGGCCTGGGCGTCACCCCCGCCGCCTACTGCCTCGGCACGCTCACCGTGCTGCTGGCCCGCAAGCGCGAACGGGAGCGGTTCGTGCTCGCGGTACCGGTGGACACCCGTATCCACGCCGACGCCTTCGGCGCGGTCGGCTTCTTCGGCGTCCCCGTGCCGTTCCCCGCGCAGGCGGAGGCGGACGAGCGGATCGCGGACGTACTGCTGCGCACCGACGGCCGGCTGCGGCAGATCCTGTCGAAGGGCGCCATGTTCTCCGACGTGCTCGCCACCCTCGCGCGGCAGGGCCTGCACCGGGCCAACGCACCGCTCGTCGAGGTCTACTTCAACTACGTGCGCTTCTCAGGTGAGCTGAAGCACCTGGAGGTGCTGCCCGCCGGCGTCGGGCACACCGACCTGGACCTGATGATCACCATGACCCCGGACGCGGGCACCGTCCGCCTCGACCACAACCTCGACATCCTGGACGCGGACACCGCCGCCCGGCTCGGGGAGGAGTTCCTGACGCTGCTCGCCGGGATCACCGAGGACGCGACCGGCCCGGTGCGCGAACGGCGGCCCGAGCCGGCCGCCGGGGTGCCGCGCCCGGCCCCGGCCGCCGGGGGACCGCGCCTCGCCCTGGCCGCCACCTTCGCCCTCGGCCACCTGCCCCTGATGTGCGAGGCGGCCCTGGAGGACGAGCGGGCGAGTACCGCCGAAGCGCCCTACCACCACGTGCTGGCCGCGCTCCAGGACCCGTCGGGCGTCCTCGCCGACCCCGCCACCGCGGTCGGTGTCGTCCTGCTGCGCGCCGCCGACCTGGAACGCTTCGGACCGGTCGACGACACCCTGCTCGCCGAACTGCGCGACGCCTACCCGGCCGCCCTGAAGTCCCTCGCCGAGCGCACCCGCAGGCCCCTCGTCGTCGGCATCCTGCCCGGCGCCGGGACCACCGGACGGCTCCTCGACTGGGAGCGCGGCATCGCCGCCGACCTGGCCGGAGTGCCGGGGATCGCGGTGCTCGGCCCCGACGAGTGGACCCGCCACCACGCCGTCGGGCAGCGCTTCGACGAGCGCACCGAGCGGCTCGCCCACCTGCCCTTCACCCCCGACTTCCAGGCCGCCGTGGCGCTGCGCCTGGCCGAGGTGGTGCGGGCCGTGCGGCGGCCCGCGCCCAAGGTGATCGCCGTCGACGGCGACGAGACCCTGTGGGGAGGCGTGGCGGGCGAGATCGGTCCCGACGCGGTGGACCTCACGGGCCCGCGCGCCCTGCTGGCCCGCAGACTGCTGGGGTGGCGGGCGGCGGGCGCGCTGCTGGCCCTGGTCAGCAACAACGACGAGGCCACCGTCCGAGCGGTCCTCGACCGGCCCGACAGCCCGCTGAGGGCCGAGCACTTCAGTGTGATCTCCGCCGCCTGGGGACCCAAGCCCGCCCGGCTAGACGAGGCCGCCCGGAGCCTCGGCCTCGGCCTGGACAGCTTCCTGTTCCTGGACGACAACCCGGCCGAGATCGCCAAGATGCGCGCGGCACTGCCGCAGGTGCTGTCGGTGACCTGCCCGCCGGCCGGTGAACTCGCGCCGTTCCTCGACCGGTTGTGGCCGCTCGTCCCGGCCGCCGCCACGGCCGAGGACGCCCTCAGGGCCCGGTTCTACGAGGCGGAACGCGCCAGGGACGCCGTCCGCGCGGGCGCCGGCTTCGAGGACTTCCTGGCCGGGCTCGGGCTAGAGGTCGACATCCGTGAACTCACCGAGGCGGACGTCGAACGCGGCGAACAACTCGTCCGGCGCACCAACCAGTTCACCCTGCGCGCCCGCTCCGCCGACGGCGGGGACCTCACCCGGTGGCGCGAACGGGGCGAGGTGTGGACGGCGGCGGCCCGCGACCGGTTCGGCGACTACGGCCAGATCGCGCTGCTCGCGATCGCCGCGGACGGCGACCGGCTCGACGTCCTCGCCTGGCCGATGAGCTGCCGCGCCCTGGGCCGGGGGGTCGAGGAGCGGCTGCTCGCCTGGCTCGCCGACCGGGCCGGGGAACTGGGCTGCACCAAGGTCCGGCTCACCGCGGAGCGCACCCCGCGCAACGCGCCCGCCCGCCGGCTGCTCGCCGCACTCGGCGGCGGCGACCCGGACGACGCGACGGTGGACGTCGTCGTCACGCCCGAGCACCTGCGGGCGTTCCGCTCCTGGGACCAGAGTTGAGCGACAAGACCAAGCACAACGCGAAGGGCTCTCATGCGTGACGTGAACGAGGCGATCGCCGAGTCGATCGAGCGGGGCGGCGGCGGACTCGGCGTGTCCGAACTGCTGGCCAGGGTGCGGGCGGCGGGCGGCGGGGCCGAGCCGGCGCCGGCACCGGCGCCGGATCTGGACGGCCTCACCGCCACCGTCGCCGCCGCGGCCGGGCGTCATCTGCCCGCCGGCCGGCTGGACCCCGACGCCGACTTCTTCGACGCCGGCGGCACCAGCGTGGACGCGGTGGAACTCATCGCCGAACTCGAGGGCGAACTGGGCATCGAGGTGGATCTCGACGAGGTCTTCGCCGACGCCCGCCCGAGCAGCCTGGCCCGCCGCTGGCTGCCGCTCCTGGGCGCCGCACCGGCGGCGCACCCCGCAACCGCCGGAGCGGCGCCGGAGACGGCTCCGCCGGGTGCGGGGTCCGCCGCCGAGGCGTCCCGCACGGCACCGCCGGGGCCGGCCCCGGCCGCCGCCGGGGCCGCCCGCACCGCATTGGCCACCGGCGAGACACCCGGCGCCACGGGAGCCCCCTCCGCTCCGGCCCACGCGGCCGCCCCGCCCGCCGTTCCCGTACCGACGACGGCGCCCGGCACCCTCCCCGTTCCGGCCCCCCGGACCCCGCCCGCCGTGCCCGGCACCCCGCACCGCACCGACGGCGACCGCCACTCCCGCGCCCGTCCGGAGGACCTCCAGCTCATACTCGCCGACCTCGCCCTCGCCGACCGGCTGCCGTTCACCGACGTGCCCGAGCCGGTGCCGCCCCGCCGGATCCTGCTGACCGGCGCCACCGGCTTCCTCGGCAGCCACATGCTGCTCGACCTGCTGCGGCACAGCGACGCCCATGTGTACTGCCTGGTCCGCGCGGACGACGAGGAGGCCGCCACCGCACGGCTCGGCGACCAACTGCGCGGCTACCGCCTGCCCTGGTCGTCCGAGGTCCGCCGCCGGATCACCGTGCTGCCCGGCGACATCCGCCGCCCGCGGCTCGGCCTCACCGACGAGCGGTGGCACACCCTCGCCCACGAACTCGACAGCGTCGTCGGCGTCGCGGCCGCCGTGGACTTCCTGCGCGGCTACCCGTCGCTGCGCGGCAGCAACGTCCTCGGCGCCCTCACCCTCGCCGAGCTCGCCGCGACCGGCCGGCCCAAACCGC
Source organism: Streptomyces sp. NPDC002386 (assembly GCF_053593175.1). NCBI lineage: Bacteria > Bacillati > Actinomycetota > Actinomycetes > Kitasatosporales > Streptomycetaceae > Streptomyces > Streptomyces sp. NPDC002386. Next base: position 96,024 of record NZ_JBSFBX010000011.1, on the reverse strand, counting down.
TGCACCACATCTCCTCGATCGCGGTGTTCAACGAGGTGGGCATCACCTCGATGGGCGAGGACGACCCGCTCGCCCACATCGACCGGCTCGTCTCCGGCTACGACCAGTCCAAGTGGGCCGCCGAGGTCGCCCTGCGCCGGGCCCGCGACCACGGCCTCGTCGTCACCGCGCTCCGCCCCGGCGGCATCGGCGGCCACACGAAGACCGGCGCCTACAACCCGCAGGACCTCAGCAGCGGCCTGATCTCCGCCTTCGGCCGCTTCCGCACCGTGCCGGCGTTCCGCCACCTCAACGCCGCCCCGGTGGACTGGGTCAGCCGGGTCGCCGTCGCCGCGATCTGCGAACCCGACGCGTGGGGCTTCGACTACAACCTCACCGGCGTGCCCAACACCCTCGACGACGTCGTACGGGACATGGCCTTCGGCGGCATGCACGTACGCGTCCAGGACTGGGACGAGTGGCGCGCCGGCGCCCTCGCCCGCCTGGAGGCCGAGCCCATAGCCGAACTCGGCTTCCTGTCCCGGGTGCTGCGGAGCCCCACCGCCCTCAAGCTGTGCGAGGCCACCCTGCAGGGCCCGGCCGCCGAGGCCGCGCGCACCGACGCCCTGGTCGCCGCGCTCGGCCTCGCCCCCGCCGCCCGTTACGACGCCCAGGCCCAGCTGAAGACCTTCGAGAAGCTCGCCGGCGACGGCCTCGCCCGGCTGCCGCACAAGGACGACCAGCCCTACCTCTGGTTCTCCGAGACCACCGAGGGCACCGTCGGGCCGGTCGGCGCCGCCGCCTCGGCCCCCTGCTCGATGGCGCTCACCCTGTCCATCGCGAGCATGTACCAACTGGTGAGGGAGCGCCGGGTGGACGTCACCGGACAGGTGACCTGCCCGGCCCTGCACCCCGAACCGCTCACCGTGGTACGTGGGGACCTGTGGGTGCGCCCCGAGGAGGGCATTCCGCAGCAGCACGGCATGCGGCACCAACTGCTGCGCTACCGGCTCAAGTTGCGGGACGCCGACGGCGGACGGTGGTGGCTCGAGGGCCGCAAGTACGCGCGCGCCCGCCGGGACCTGTGGCGGCAGACCCGGGCGCTCACCGTGGAGATCGGCCGCGAGGGCGAGGCGGCGAGCCTGCTCGGCGAGGTCGTCGTGCCCGCCGACTCCTACGTCCGCGACCAGATCGACGGCATCCGTGTCGACCCGCGCCTGACCGGCCAGGAGAAGCGCGCCGCCAAGCTCACCTGGCTCGCCTGGTTCGGGCTGGAGATGGGCCGCGGCCTGGTCGCCCCGTTCGCCCGGGCCGCCGCCGACCTGCTCGACCTGCGCCGGACCCCGACCCTCACGGAGCACAACCGATGATCTTCAGGACCACCCCCGCCAAGGCGGCCCGTCCGGCGCTGCGCAAGGTCCGCACCGGCGTGGCACCGCGCCCCCTGCGCCACCGCCTGGACCCGGCCCACGTCGAGGAGGTCCCGTTCCGCACCCGCGACGGCGTCCGCCTGGGCCTGACCCGGATCGGCCCGGGCGACCCCGGCCGCCCCGCCGTGCTCCTGCTGCACGGGCACACCGCCTCCGCCGACATGTTCCTGCTGCCCGAGACCCGCAACCTCGTCGACGTCCTGCTCGACGAGGGGTACGAGCCCTGGCTGCTCGACTGGCGGGGCAGCGGCAGGCTCCCGTACAACGAGACGGGGGGCCGGTACACGTACGACGACGTGGCCCTGTACGACATCCCCGAAGCCGTCGCCCGCGTCCGTGAACGCGTCGGCGACCGGCCGCTGTTCGTGGTCGCGCACTGCATCGGCTCGCTCACCCTGTCGATGAGCATGGCGGCCGGTCTGGTCCCGGGCCTGGCCGGGGTGGTGTCCCAGGGTGTCTTCCTCACGCCGAAGCTGGCCGGGCGGACCTCGTTGCGGATGTCCGTGGCGGGGGAGCTGCTGAAGACCCGGATCGACCACATCCCGGTCGACATCCGCAAGGTGGGCCTGTGGTCGAAGTACACCCCGCTGTTCGCGCTCGCCTCCCGCAAGGCGGCCTGTCCGGACCCGACCTGCCAGATCCTGCACAACTCGGCCTGGGGGACCGGCGCCTCCCTCTTCGTCCACGAGAACCTCGACCCGGCCACCCACGACCGGCTCGCCGAACTGCTCGGCCCCGCCCCGCTGTGGATCCTGCCCCATCTGCGCCGGATCGAGCTGGCCCGCACCGTCGTCCGCTGGCACGACACCGACCACCGCTACCGGGCCCTGCCGCCCAACGCGCTGGACGCCGCCGGCCGCATCGACACCCCGGTCCTGCTGCTCTCGGGCAGCGAGAACGGGCTGTGGCTGGACTCGCAGAAGCTCTGCCACGAGGTGCTGTCCCGCCGGCAGCCGCAGCTCGACGTGTCGTACACCGAGATCCCCGGCTACGGTCACCTCGACCCGTTCCTGGGCCGCGGCGCGGCGCTGGACGTCTTCGGGTACATCCTGGAGTTCCTCGGCGCGCACCGCTGAGAATCATCTCCGGAGGCCGGTGACGGCGGGCGGCACCGCCGGTTACCGTACCCGTCAGTAACCGGACTCGCCCCGCACCGCACCCCAGGAGGCCCCCATGCCGCAGCTCGACGTCGCCGGTGCCGTACTGACGTACGACGACGAGGGCCCCCGCGACGGCGCGGCGGTGCCCCTGGTCTTCGTGCACGGCTGGACGGCGAACCGGCACCGCTGGGACCACCAGATGGCGCACTTCTCGGCGGGCCGGCGGGTGATCCGGCTGGACCTGCGCGGCCACGGGGAGAGCACCGGGGCCGGGGTGCGGACGGTCGCGGAGCTGGCGGCGGACGTCCTGACGCTCCTCGACCACCTCGGGGTCGAGCGGTTCGTGCTGATCGGCCACTCCATGGGCGGGATGATCTCCCAGACCATCGCCCTGTCCCACCCCGAGCGGGTGGAGCGGATGGTGCTGGTCAACTCCATCGGCCGGATGACCTACAGCCGCGGCCGGGGACTGCTCATGGCGGCGTCCACGCTGGCGCCGTACAAGCTGTTCATCGCGGCCAACATCCAGCGGGCCTTCGCCCCCGGCCATCCGCGCGAGGAGGTCCGCGAGTACATCCGCGCCTCCGGGGAGACGCCGCGCGAGGTCGTCATGACGCTGTACGGCGCCATGCGCGCCTTCGACGTCCTCGACCGGGCCGGCGAGATCAGGACCCCCACCCTGATGGTGCACGGCTACCACGACATCCAGCTTCCCGTCCGGCAGATGCTGCGGCTGGCCAAGGCCTACCCGGACGCGGTCGTCCGCATCATCGACGCGGGCCACGAACTGCCCGTGGAGAAGCCGGCCGAACTGACCGCGGCCCTCGACCGGTTCCTGACCGGGCCCGAGCAGCCCGGGGACGCCCCGGAGCCCGAGGGGACGGCGCAGCCGCCGAAGCCCGAGGCGGCCAGGCGGGCGTGACGCCGGCCCCGGAGCGTCCGCGTGCCCGGAGCGGGCCTCAGCCGACGCCGAGAGCCCGGTCCGCGGCCGCCGCCGTCGGCTGCCACCACGTCGTCACCGGCTCCCACACCAGCACCTCGCTGCCGGTGCCGAGCCGGGCCGCGGTGAAGGTGCGGCCCCACTGCGAGGCCGACGCGGCGACCGTGACCGAGCCCGTGCGGCGGGCCTCGGGATCGGCGAGATCGGCGATCGTGCGCACGGCCGCGTACGCCGTCCGGCCCGCCTTGAGCGCGTACGTGCCGCTGCCGCCCGAGGGCACCGGCAGCGCGGCCCCGTCCAGGTCGCCGAACGTGATCGTGGGCACCCGGTCGACCACACAGGTGCGGCCCCCGCGATTGGTCACGGAGACATGCAGCACGGAGGGGTCGGCGGACGCGGCCTTCGCCCGAACGGTCAGGGCCCGTTCCGCGCAGCGGGCGGGCCCGGCCTGCCGGGTGGCCGCCTGGCTCTGCGGCGCGGCGCCCAGCAGCGCCACGGCGGCGCAGACGACGGGTACGGCGACGGCGGCTCGGATGCGCATGGCGGGTTCCCCCTGTCATGGTCGGGTGCGGGTACGGCGGGCCGGGGCACGCCTCGTGGGATGTGACGGTCCCGGCGGCCGGGAGGTTGCGCCGCGATCGCCCCTGTCACCCGTTCGCTCCATGCCCGTCCTCAGTGGACGGTCCCGAACGTGGGGCTCCAGCCCTTGCGGTCCGCCGGGCAGGAACTGCGGTCGTCCGGCAGGGAGCCGTACAGCAGGAAGTCGTCGACCTTGCGGTGCACGCACTTGGACGACCCGTAGCCGGTGTGCCCGTCGCCCTTGTTGTCCAGCACGACGGCCGACGCGCCGAGCCGCCGGGCGGTCTCCTCGGTCCAGCGGTACGGCGTCGCCGGGTCACCGCGCGTCCCGACCAGCAGCATCCTGGGTGTGTCGACGTCCTTGACCCGGTCCCGGATGAAGTCCGTGCCCTTGGGGCGGCCGTAGCACATGAGGAGCTGGGTCAGCTTGAACCGGCCGAAGACCGGTGAGGCCTGGTCGTAGGCGGCCCGCAGGTCCTCCAGGTCCCTGGTGAGCTGCGCGTCGGAGGGCCGGTCGGGGTCGTCCGCGCAGTTGATCGCCACCAGGGCGGCCGGCAGGTTGTCGGCCGGGACGTCGCCGGCGTCCACGAGCCCGCCGCCCCTCCCGGCCACCGCGGTCCCCTGGACCGGCGCGGGCCGCCGGAGGGGCGGGGTGAAGCCGCCGCCCGGCCAGAAGGCACCGGCGGAGAAGCTGAGCACGCCCCGGGTGTCGCCGTCGTCGACCAGCGACGCGAGCGCCCGCTCCAGGGTGGGCCACAGTTCCTCGCTGTAGAGGGCGGACCCGATGGCGCCCGCCAGGTCCTGCCCGGAGAAGGCGCCGCCGAAGTCCGTGGGCACCGGGTCCGCGTCGAGCGAGCGCACCAGACGGACGACCTGGCTACCGGCCAGGCGCCGGTCCCGTCCGAACGGGCAGGCGATGTCCGTCGTACACCAGTCCAGGAAATCGTCCAGAGCCGTCTGCAGTCCTTCCGCTCCCGCGACGCCCTGTTCGGACAGGGGTTCGGTCAGGGTGTCGACACCGTCCAGGGTCATCCGGCCGACCCTGTGCGGGAACTGCGCCGCGTACACCGCGCCGAGCCGGGTTCCGTAGGAGAAGCCCAGGTAGTTGAGCTTCTTGTCGCCCAGGGCCTGGCGTATGACGTCCAGGTCGCGGGCGGCGTCCACGGTGCCTATGTGCCGCAGAACCGGGCCGGAGTTCCGGGCGCACTGGTCGGCGGCCTGCCGCAACCGCTTCAGCAGGGGCAGGGGCCGGGTGATGTCCAGGTTCTGGCCCGTCGCCACCGAGGTCTGGTCGCCGCCCTCGCCGCAGCTCACGGGGGAGGACCGGCCGACGCCGCGCGGATCGAAGGTGACCACGTCGTAGCCGTTGGTCAGGCCCATGAACGGTTTGCCGCCCACCGCCAGTTCACGCACTCCGGAGCCGCCGGGGCCGCCGAAGTTCAGCAGCACCGAGCCCCGCGACCGGCCCGTGGCCGTGTAGCGGGCCAGTGCCAGGTCGAGCGTGCCGGCGCCGGGGTGCGCGTAGTCGAGCGGGACGGTGACCTTCCCGCACTGGAGGTCCCGGGGCATGTCCGCGCCCTCGCAGGCCGCCCACGCCACCTTCTGCCCGTAGAAGCGGGCGAGGCCGGGCCGCGGCTCGTCGGCCGCCGCCGCGGGCAGTCCGGACCCGAGCAGCGTCAGGGTCAGCGCGCCCGCGCCCGCGCACTTCCGCACGGCGGGCCGGGTGGACAGCTTGGCCAGCATCGTTCGCCTCCCGGGAGCGCACCCGACGGGGACCGGGCGGCGCCCTCGCTCACCATAAGCGGGGTCCGGAAGAGCCGCCTCCGGGCGAGCGGGACGACTGTCGATGATCTATTCTTCGCACTTTCTGTGACGATCGGCGACTATTCGAAACTTTACGTGCGACTCGAAAGATCATGTCGCCCAATGGGGTGAAAGACTGATACGCCATAACCCCGATGGTTCGTCTGCGTTCTATCCGGTGTGGGCGAGTGCCCGCGACGATGTCTAGAAAGCAGGGAAATCCATGAGACGGGCTACCCGAAACGGTGTGTTCGCTGTCGTTGCCGCCTCAGGCGCGATGGCCGTGGCTATGCCGGTGTCCGCTGCGTTCGCGGCCGACGGGGCCTCCGCCGACGGTGCGGCGACCGGCTCGCCCGGGGTGATCTCCGGCAACACCATCCAGGTCCCGGTGCACATCCCGCTGAACGTCTGCGGCAACACCGTGAACGTCGTGGGACTGCTCAACCCCTCGGCGGGCAACGCCTGCGAGAACGGCGGCCACGCGGACAAGAAGGGAGGCTCGGACAGGGCCGGTTCCTCCTCGTCCCACGGCGGTGCGTCCGCGCACGGCGGCAGCAAGGACTCGCCCGGGGTGATCTCGGGCAACGCCATCCAGCTCCCCGTGCACGTGCCGGTCAACGTCACCGGCAACTCGGTGAACGTGGTGGGCGTGGGCAACCCCGCGGTGGGCAACCACTCCAGCAACCAGTCGGACACGCCGGAGACCACCACGCCGGAGCCGGTCACCACGACCCCGGTCAAGGCCCGGCCGGCCCCGCACACCCCGCAGGCCGCCCCGGAGCCCTCCGTGGCCACCCTGGCCCACACCGGCGCGGACATGACGGCGCCCGCGGTCGCCGGCAGCGCGGCTCTGCTGCTCACCGGAACGGTCCTGTACCGCCGCTTCCGGCCGAGCCGCATGCGCTGACCCCAGCGGTAGCAAGGCCCCACCGGACGCCGGCCCGGTGGGGCTCACCGCTGTCCCCGTCCCAACGGCGACTGGCCGAAAGCCGGTTGGAAGGACGGGCGCCGCCGGTCCCGGCATGGCGCGGGCCCGGGGTGATCGGGAAGGATGCCCGGTGCGCGGCGGAGCCCCGCGCCGTACGGCAGCCCGAACCTCACGGACAGTGGAGCGCACCGATGACCTCACCGGCCCCGCAGGACCTCGTCGTCACCCAGGCCACGCTCGCCGACTGGCCGGTGATCAGCGGGTGGGCGGCGGCCGAGGGCTGGAACCCCGGGCTGTCCGACGGGCCCGCCTTCTTCGCCCAGGACCCCGACGGCTTCTTCCTCGGCCGGATCGACGGGGAGCCCGTCTCGGCCATCTCCGTCGTCACCTACGGCTCCGGCTACGCCTTCCTCGGCTGCTACCTCGTCCGCCCGGACCTGCGCGGCCACGGCCACGGCCTGACCACCTGGAAGACCGCCCTGGCCCACGCGGGGAACCGCACGGTAGGACTCGACGGCGTCGTCGCCCAGCAGGACAACTACCGCCAGTCCGGCTTCGAACTCGCCCACCGCACCGTCCGGTTCACCGGCGTCGCGCCCGGCGCCGGGTCGCCCTCGGGCGTCCGCCCCGCGAGCGCCGCCGACCTGCCCGCGATCAACGCGTACGACGCCCTGTGCACGCCCGCCGACCGCCCCCGCTTCCTCACCGAGTGGCTCACCGGCCCCGGTCACCGTGCCTTCGTCCGCCACGACGGCGACCGGCTCACCGGCTACGGAGTGATCCGCCCCGGCCACGACACCCTGCGCATCGGCCCCCTCTTCGCCGACACCGCCGCCGACGCCCGGGCCCTGTTCGCCGCTCTCACCACCGACGCGGCCGGCCGCGAGGTCGCCGTCGACGTCCCCGAACCGAACACGGCCGCGATCGCCCTCGTCGAGGAGGCCGGCTTCGGCCCCTCGTTCGAGACGGCCCGCATGTACACCGGCCCGGTCCGCACCCACGCCCAGGAACGCGTGTTCGGCGTGACCACACTCGAACTCGGCTGACCTGGGCGCCGCACCGGTCGGTACGCCCGGTGCGGGTGCGGCCCCGACGAACCCGTCTCACGTGACCCGGGCCGGCGCGACGCCCCGGCCGACCCGGCGCCTACGGGCGGGACGTCGCCGGTGCGGCTTCCGCCCGGCATGACGCCGGGCTCACGCGTCACTCGGCCTCGGCGAGCCCTGCTTCGGCGGCACCCGTCCCGCGCCGCTCAGCCCCGCCCCGCGTGGAAGCGGCGGTGGAGTTCGTGCACCTCCTCGGCCAGTGCGGGTACCGGACCCTCGACCGTCACCTCCGGGGCGACCTCGTGCACCGGCAGTGGCCGCACCGGCGGCGCGGGTGCGTCCAGTTCGGTCAGCCAGGCGCCGAGCTGCTCGGACGAGGCGACGTACACGATGCGGCCGAGCCCCACCCAGGCGTGCGCGGCCGCGCACATGGGGCAGTGCTCGCCCGAGGTGTAGACCGTCGCGGCCGCCCGTTCAGCGGGGTCCAGGTGGGCGGCCGCCCAGCGGGCCAGTTCGAACTCCGGATGTCGTGTGCGGTCCCCGGAGGCCACCTTGTTGTGGTCCTCGGCGAGCACCGTGCCGTCCGCCGCGACCAGCACCGAACCGAACGGCTCGTCACCGGCCTCCAGCGCCACGCGCGCCAGTTCCACGCACCGGCGCAGATGGCGCAGCTCGCTGTCCTTCACCATGGCCTCCGGCCCTCCTCGTCCGACAGCCCCCGGCGTCGCAGGCTACGGCCCGCGCCGGCTCCCGGCGACGGGAAAACCCCGTTGCCCCGGAGGGAAGGCCGGTGCTGGAGTGGGCGCATGAATCCGGATCATGCCGCACTGCTCGCCCTGTACGACCGTGACATGCGCGAGGGCGCCCGTCCCGACGGGCCCGAGGCCCGGATCGAGCGGGCCGGTGCCGTGGTGCGCCGGACCGCCGACCCGCACGGCTGGAACGGGGTTCTCTGGTCGGACCTGGACGAGGCGACGGCGGACCGTGCGATCGCTGAGCAGATCGCCCACTTCACCGGCCTGGGCCTGGACTTCGAGTGGAAGCTGTACGCCCACGACCGGCCGGCGGACCTCGGCGCCCGCCTCACCGCGGCCGGCTTCCGGGCCGAGCCCGAGGAGACACTGATGGTCGGCGAGGCCCGCCGACTGGCCCTGGACCCCGGGACACCCGACGGGACCAGGGTCGTCCGGGCCACCGACGCGGCCGGCGTCGAACTCGTCGTGCGGGTGCACGAGTCCGCCTTCGGCACCGACGGCACCCGCTTGCGCCACCAACTGCTGGCCCGGCTGGCCGCCGACCCCGGCACGGTCGTCGCCGTCGTCGCGCTCGCCGGGGACGAGCCGGTCGCCTCGGCCCGCATGGAACTCGTGCCCGGCGCCCGCTTCGCGGGCCTGTGGGGCGGCGGCACCGTCGAGGCCTGGCGGGGCCGGGGCGTCTACCGCGCTCTGGTCGCCCACCGGGCCCGCGTCGCCGCCGCCCGGGGCTGCCGCTACGTCCAGGTCGACGCCTCACCGATGAGCCGCCCGATCCTGGAACGTCTCGGCTTCCACGTACTCAGCACCACGACGCCCTACCTGTACGGAGGCTGACCTCCGCTCAGCGGTGAGCCCTGGACCGGTCCAGGGCGGCCACGCCCACGGCCGCCAGGGCGATCTGGATCAGCCACTCGATCCAGTCGGGCCCCTTGGTGTCCGCGACCCCGATACCGGCGGCGATCGCCGAACCCACCAGCGCGGCCACGATGCCGACGACGATGGTCCACAGGATGCCGATGTGCTGGCGCCCGGGCACGACGAGCCGGCCCAGCACGCCGATGATGATGCCGATGACGATGGCACTGATGATGCCCGATATCTCCATGTCGACTCCTCCGGTCCGGCCCCCGCCGATGTGCCGTCTGCCCGCTGCCGCCGGATGCACGCCGCCGCTGTCATTGCCGGGACTTTCTGTTCACCGGACCGTTATGCCATGTACCTTTCAATCAATCGACGCGTGTAGAACCCTCATGCGTGCTCTACGCGCGCAGACAAGGCGCCCCCACCGCCTCTCCCCACTCCCATGGAGGTTCGCCGGATGTCCGGATCGAGGAGATCCCCCCGCTCGCTCACCACCGCGCTCGCCGGAATCGGACTGCTCGTCACCGCCGCGGCCCTGCAGTTCGGCGCCGCTGCCGCCCCCGCCCACGCGGCCACCACGCACCGGATCCTGTTCGACAACTCCCACGCCGAGACGGCGGGCAACGCGGACTGGATCATCTCCACCAGCCAGCCCGACCCGCTCGGCCAGGACTCCACCCCGTCCGCCGAGACCGACTGGACCGGCGCACTGTCCTCCTGGGGCGTCTCCCTGCAGAAGGCCGGCGGCTACAGCCTCAAGACCCTGCCGTCGGGCTCCGCTCTGAACTACGGCGGTTCGTCGGCCACCGACCTGTCGAACTTCGACACCCTGGTGCTGCCCGAGCCCAACACGCTGTTCACCACCGCCGAGAAGACGGCGATCATGAACTTCGTGAAGAACGGCGGCGGTCTGTTCATGATCTCCGACCACACCGGCGCCGACCGCAACAACGACGGTCAGGACGCCGTCGAGATCCTCAACGACCTGATGACCAACAACAGTGTCGACTCCACCGACCCGTTCGGCTTCTCCATCGACTCGCTGAGCATCGGATCCGACCACCCCTCGGCGATCAGCGACAGCACGGACCCGGTCCTGCACGGCTCGTTCGGCACGGTCAGCAAGAGCCTGATCGCCAGTGGCACGACGGCCACCCTCAAGCCCGCCGACAACCCGAGCGTCAAGGGCCTGCTCTACCGCACCGGATATTCCGGGAACACCGGCGCCTTCTTCCTCACCAGCACCTTCGGCAGTGGCCGGGTCGCCTTCTGGGGTGACAGCTCGCCCATCGACGACGGCACCGGCCAGTCCGGCAACACGCTGTACGACGGCTGGAACGACACCGGTGCCACCGACGCGGCCCTCGCCCTCAACGCCACGGCCTTCCTGGCCGGTTCCGGCACCACGGGAGGCGGTGGCGGCACCGGCACCTGCACCGCCGCCCAGCTGCTCGGCAACAACGGCTTCGAGTCCGGCGCCACCGCCTGGACCGCCTCCAGCGGTGTCATCACCAACGACTCCGGCGAGGCCGCCCGCACCGGCTCCTACAAGGCCTGGCTGAGCGGCTACGGCTCCGCCCACACGGACACGCTCGCGCAGACGGTGACCATTCCGGCCGGATGCACGAACGCCGTCCTGAGCTTCTACCTCCACGTCGACACCGACGAGACCACCACCTCCACGGCCTACGACACCCTGAAGGCGCAGGTCCTCAACAGCGGTGGCACGGTGCTCTCCACCCTCGCCACGTACTCGAACCTGAACGCCGCGAGCGGCTACACCCAGCGCAGCCTCAGCCTCTCGGGCTACGCGGGCCAGACGGTCACGGTCAAGTTCACCGGCACCGAGGGCTCCACCCTGCAGACGTCGTTCGTCATCGACGACACCGCGCTCAACGTGAGCTGACGCCTTCGGCGACCCGATGGGCCCGGCACCTCGTGCCGGGCCCATCGTGCTGCCCACCGGTTGGCCCAGCTCCACAAGCGCCCGGCGACCGGCGCGGTCAGAGTGGGCAGCATGACAGAACCTGGCGGGCGACGGCGTGGCGGCACGGCTTCGACCGCGGCGCGCAGGCGCGGAGCCCGCGGTGCCCAGGACGCCGCGCGGATCGCAGCCGAGGAGCTGACCGAGCTGATCCGCCACCGGCTGGAGGGCGTCTCCGCGGTGTACCGCGGAGAGGAAGGCGGCTGGATCGTCAACGTCGACGTACTGGAGCTGGCCCGCATCCCGGACACGACCAGTCTGCTCGCCACCTACGAGGTCGAGCTGGACCCGGAGGGCGAGCTGCTGCAGTACCGCCGGATCGCGCGCTACCGGCGCGGTGCCCAGGACCAGTGACCAGCCCGTCGGGACCGCTTCCGGAAGGACCGCCGCATGATCACCTACGACGACGAAATAGTCTGCGCGCCCCGCGCCGGCACCCTGTACGACGTCCTCGAACTCATCCTCGACCGCGGCATGGTGATCGACGTCTTCGTGCGCGTCTCCCTGGTCGGGATCGAGATCCTCAAGGTGGACGCCCGCATCGTCGTCGCCAGTGTCGACACCTATCTGCGGTTCGCCGAGGCGTGCAACCGCCTCGACCTGGAGCACGACGTGCGCAGCAAGACCGTGCCCGAGCTGTTCGGCGGAGGGGCCGCCAGGACCGTGGCCAAGGCGGGCGCCAAGCGCACCGCCCGCTCGCTGACCTCGAAGGTGCGGGACTTCCTCGCCCCGGAGGAGTCCGAGGAATCCGAGGAACCGGAGGAGCCGGAGGAGCCGGAGGAGTGGGAGGAGGCGCCCCGCAGGGCCCGCGTCGCCCGCGAGCCGGAACGCAAGCGGCCGGTGCGCCGGCCGCCGGAGGAGGGCCGCGGTGGCACGGGCCGCCGCCGCGCCGAGGACGACGAGCGGCCCCGTCCGCGCTCCCGCCGCCCCGCCAGAGAGGACTGAACGTGACGGACACCGCCACCATCCGGAGCACGCTCTACGTGTACGGCATCGCGCACGCCGGTGTGCGGGTGCCGCGGTCGCCGGGCGTGGGCGGGGCACCGGTACGGCTGCTCACCGAGTCAGGCCTGTGCGCCGCGGTCTCCGACCCGCCCGAACAGGTCCGGGCACGTCGCCGCGACCTGACGGCCCACCAGTCGGTGCTCGCCGAACTCACCGCGCAGGGCCCCGTCCTGCCCATGCGGTTCGCGATCGTCAGCCCCGACCCCGCCACCCTGCGGGCACAGCTGCGGGCCGACCGGGGGCGTCTGTCGGCACAGCTCGACGCGGTGCGGGACTGTGTGGAGATGAACGTCAAGGGCTCGGTCGTGTCCGGGTTCTTCGCCGACCTCGTGCGCCGCGACGAGAAGCTGCGCGACCTGGCCCGCCGGACCCGCCGCAGACCCGACTACGAGGCCAACGTACGGCTGGGCGAGGCCCTCGCCCGCGGCGTCCGGCGCGAGGCCCGCCGCGCGGCGCACGAGGTCCTGGCCCGGCTGGCGCCGCTCGCCGTGCGAGCGGTCCAGGGACCGCTCGACGACGAACTGGTGCTGAGCGCCTCGTTCCTGCTGCGCACCGCCGACGAGGAGCGGTTCCGCAAGGCGGTGGCCGAACAGGCGCGTGGCTTCGGGGACCGGCTGGCGCTGAGCGTGACCGGCCCCCTGCCGTGCTACAGCTTCGTCGAGACGCGTCCCGCACCGGCCGGGCGGTGAGGCCGTGGGCATCGTGAGCGGACTCCTGCTGCTGCCCCTGGCTCCGGTGCGCGGCACGGTGTGGGTCGCCGACCACCTGCTCCATGAGGCCCGGCGCCAGACCCACGATCCGCGGGCGGTGCAGGCCCGGCTGGCCCAGCTCAACCGGGATCTCGACGACGGTGTCGTCGACGAGGCCGCCTTCGAGAAGGAGGAGGAGCGGCTGCTCGGTCTCCTGGAGGATCCGGCGCGCCCCATGGGCCGAACGCCGGGGCCCGCCGGATCCCCGCCGGGCGGCACGGGCGGGCGACGGCGCGCCGCCGGCCGGCCGCCGGCCGACCCGCGCCGACGAGGCTCCGCGGCAGCGCACCGATCCGACCGTCCCTGACCCGAGTCGCCCGGCACCGCCGGCATCCCTGGAGCCCCCGTGACCGACGTCTCCGCCTGGCACACCGATCCGGCGCCGCAGGACTACGCGCCGGCCACCACCAACCTCGCGGACCTGCTCGAACGAATCCTCGACAAAGGCATCGTGATCGCGGGCGACATCAAGATCGACCTGCTCGACATCGAGCTCCTCACCATCCGTCTGCGGCTGTTCATCGCCTCGGTCGACACCGCCCGGCGGGCGGGCATCGACTGGTGGGAGACCGATCCGGCCCTGTCCTCGCGTGCCGCGCACGACGCGCTCGCGGAGGAGAACGAGCGTCTGCGCGCGCGGCTGGACGCCCTCGAGGGCGCCGGGACCGAGGCGCCGGGCGCCTCCCGTGAGGAGATCAGGTGAACCGGCCCCCGGCACGAGCCGCCGTCCCCGCCGGCCGGCAGAGCACGCGGGACACCCTCACCTACGTGTTCGCCGTGACCCGCACCCCGCCGCCTTCCGAGGCGCTGACCGCGACGGCGGGCCACGACGAGGGCGGCCCGCTGCGCCTGGTGGCCGCCGGACCCCTCTGGCTCGTGGCCCAGGACGTACCGGCGGCCGCCTTCGACGCCTCCGCGCTCGGGGAGCGGCTGAACCGGCCGGAGGAGCTGGAGCGCTGCGCCCGCGCCCATCACCGGGGCGTGGGCGCGGCCGCCCGGTCCGGCCCCGTGGTGCCCCTGCCGATGGCGACCCTGTACCTCGGTGACCTCAACGCGGCACGGGCCGTGTCCGGACGGGAGGCGGAGCTGTGCGCCCTGCTGGACCGGCTGGGCGGCCGCACGGAGTGGGCGGTCAAGGTGCACGCCGCCGAGGTGGCAGCTCCCGGCGCCTCGGGCGCCGGAGCCGCCGGGCCGACACCGGCCGGCGGCCGGGACTACCTCAGCCGGGTCAGCGCCCGGCGGCGCACCCGGACGGAGGCGCATGAGCGGGCCGTGGCCGGGGCCCACGAGGTCGACCGGGAGCTGCGGCGGTACGCCGTCGCCGCCACCCGGCACCGGCCGCAGAGCGAGCAGCTGACCGGCCGGAACACCCCGCAGCTGCTGAACGCCGCCTATCTCGTCGACGACGCGGAACGCGCGGGCTTCGCCGGGGCGCTGGCACGGCTCACCGCAGTCGGGACCCGTCCGGGGATCGACATCACCGCGTCGGGGCCCTGGATCCCGTACTCCTTCGCGCGGCTCGACCAGGAGTGGGACGTCACCGCGGACCCGCGAGGGGCCGCCGCCGAGCACGAGGGCCGCGCATGACCGTACCGGCGAACCGCGAATCCGCCCCGGCGGCCGTGCCCTGGGAGGAGTCCGAACCGTTCGCGCCGATCGGGGTGCCCCTCGTGGACCTGCTGGACCGCGTGCTGGCCACCGGAGTCGTGATCAGCGGCGACCTGGTCCTGGCGGTCGCGGACGTGCCACTGGTCCGGATCTCCCTGCACGCCCTCCTCGCCTCGGTCAGCGACCGGGTGCCGGCGCCCTGGCCGGACAGCGGGCCGCTGTGACCGCGCCGCGCGCCCACTCCCTGGACCTGGACCCCGAGGCGGTCGCGGGCGACCTGGCCGCGCTGGTCCTGACCGTGGTGGAGCTGCTGCGCCAGTTGATGGAGCGTCAGGCCGTGCGCCGCTTCGACGAGGGCACGCTGAGCGCCGAGCAGGAGGAGCGCCTCGGCACCGCGCTGATGCTGCTGGACCGGCGGATGGACGAGCTGTGCGCGCAGCACGGTCTGAGCCGGTCCGACCTCAACCTCGACCTGGGTCCGCTCGGTCCCCTGCTGGCCGATCCCGGTCCCTGACCCCCGTGCCGCGGCCGTCTTCGGACCGGGTCAGCCGGCCGGCAGCGTCCGCTCCGGGGTGTTCCAGCCGGACACCCGCACTCGCGGGGCCGATCCGTGCAGATCGGCGGTCCGGTAGGTGGCGGTCAGCGTCACCGACTCGCCCGGCCAGAGACCGGCCTCGTTGTCCGACCAGCGCACCGGCAGCACCGGCCGGCCCCGGTCGTCGACCAGATGCACGTCCGTGAACAGGGACGGCGTCCTGCCGCCGCCGGTGTGCCGCAGGGTGACCGTGGTCGTGGACGTGCCCCCGGACGATCTCGTCGCCGCCGTCGCCTCCACCGGCACCCGGGCCATCGAGGCGAGCCCCTTGAGGTCGGCGTAGCGGCTGGTCGGTGTGTAGTACCAGTCGGTGTGCGCCCAGTCGAGCGTGTCCTGCGCCGTGGAGAGCCAGTAGACGTTGCGGCTCACCTCCCGGCCGTCCTCGTCGGTCAGCGTCAGCCGGAGCAGATACGTGGAGGGCAGGCCGCTCACCGACGCGGGCAGGGTGAGGGCGGTGCGGTGCGCGCCGTCGCCGTCCACGGACACGTCGCCGACCGACCGGTCGTACCGCTGCGTGCCGTCGGGATCGAACAGGGTGGCCCGGGCGGTGAGCCGGGCGGCCGGGCCGTGCCGGCCGTTCACGACGACGACCGAGCGGTCGTCGTAGGAGTACTGGATGTGCAGCGGCTCGTTCGCCTTCTTCGCGCCGAAGTAGGCGCCGCCCTGGTCCAGATAACGGTCCGTCAGCTGCCAGTGCAGGGACGTCCAGCCGCTGTTGAACATCCAGTAGACCACCCCGGTGGCCGGCTTGTCCGCGTCCGTGGCGTTGCGCGCGTAGGCCTCGTACTGGGCGCGGACGTTCTCGTACTGGGCGAGCTGCGCCTTGCGGACGTAGTCGGTCAGGTCCTTCGGGGCGCCGTAGCGGCCGGTGAGCGCGGCGTCGTAGATCTTCAGCGTGCCGAAGACGGACGAAGGGGAGCGGTGGTACTGCCGGGCGCCCGGATCCTTCCACAGGGTGTCGAGTTCGGCCGGGGTCATCATCCGGCGCAGGGTGTCGAGGGTCGGGATGTCGGGGCCCGCGCTGGTCTCGGAGTTGAAGCCGGTGGCCCCGCCCTCGCGCTTGGCGTACCAGTAGCCCGGCGGCACCCAGTCGTACGGCCCGGTCATCTTCATCCCCGACCGGCCTAGCTGTGGTGAGGAGTTCTCGGAGGCGGCCGGGATCACCGGGGCGGGCCAGTCGGCGGCCTTCAGGGCGTCCAGGTAGTTCCGCTCGATCGTCGCGTCGGGGGCCGCGTCGCTGCCGATCAGGAACGAGATCACGCTCGGGTGGCCGCGCAGCCGGGCGGCCTCGGCGGCCATGGACGCCTTGGCGACCCGGTGGTCCGCCTCGGTCCACTTCTCGCCGGAGCCGTCCTCGTTGACGTTCCCCTCCCACTTGTCGCAGCACTCCCAGCCGGGCAGCGTGAGCAGGCCGTGGCGGTCGGCGAGGTCGAAGAACTCGTCCGGTTCGATGTGGCCCTCCAGCCGGAGGGTGTTGAGCCCGAGGTCGAGCGCGTACTCGAGCCGGTCCGCCGCGTAGGAGCGGTCCCAGCGCAGGAACTCGTCCGGTGACCAGCCGCCGCCCTTGATCAGCAGCTTGCGGCCGTTGATCCGGTACTGGCGGGCACCGTCGGCGTCGAGGGGGGCCTGGACGTCACGGATGCCGAACGTCTCGTGGGCGGTGTCCGAGGCCGTGCCGGCCACCGAGGCGGTGAGGTCCAGGTCGTACAGGGGCTGCCCGCCCATGCCGGCGGGCCACCAAACGCGCGGTGAGCCGAGGTGCAGACCGGGCACGTCGGCGGGGGAGAAGGTGACGGTCTTCGTCTCGTGCGGGGCGAGCGGCACGGCGCGGGTGAAGGCCGTTCCGGCGACCCGGCCGGTCACCTCGGCGGTGACCGCCTCGTCGGAGTCGTTGCGGGCCCGCGCCTTCACGGTCAGGTCGGCCGTGGCGAGGGACGGCACCGCCAGCCGGGTCACCACGTGCGCGTCGCGCAGCGCCACCGGGCCGCCCCGGCGCACCAGGACGTCACGGACGATGCCCATGTTCCGGTCGGGCGGCGGCTGGAGCCAGTCGAGCCAGCCCATGGTGAGGTCGGCGTCCGGGTTGTTGGGCCGGATCCGGAACGCGACCGTGTTGGTGCCGGACCGCACCAGCGAGGTGATGTCCAGTTCGTGCCGGGTGTAGGCGCCGGTCACGTCCGCGGCAGTGGCCACCGCGTGGCCGTTGACGTAGACGTCGGCCGCCGAGACCACCCCGCTGAAGTCCAGGTGGGTGCGCCGGCCGGTGTCCTCGACGGTGAAGTCGGACCGGTACCACCAGGGGACGTCGAAGTCCTTCCGCGGGATCTTCGTCAGGTTCGTGGAGTGGAAGGGATCGGCGTACACACCGTCGGCGAGCAGGGCGGCCAGGACCGTCGACCGGGGGCCCGCCGGATGCCAGCCCGCGGCCGGATAGCCGGGGGAGGAGACGGCGGCCGCCGGGTCGCCCACCTTCGCCGTCGACTGGACGGCGTACCCGGCGAGCGGGGTGGCGGAGCCGGCCGCGGCGGGCACCCGGGTCACCGCGGCGTGCCGCTCGGGGGGCGCCGCGCCGCGGTCGGCCGTCGCGGCCCGGGCGCTGGTGGACAGCGCGGCGAGCAGGCTCAGGAGCACGGCTGCCGTGACCGGCCGGCGTCCGGGGGCGGGGCGAGCGAACACGGCGGTCTCCAGCCTCGTGACGTCGGGAGCCCGGCGAAGTCAGGAAACTTTACTAACCTGGCTCGAGCTGTGGCGCGGCGCGGGCCGCGTCGACGACCGTAGGCCCCGCCCGCCCCGACGAGCGGCACGAACCGCTCGGCTGTCGCCCGTCCGGCGCCGTGGGGCCGTACAACTTCATCCGCCAGCCGGCCCGGCCGGGCGAACCGCCGCCGCGCACCCGGTCCGCGCGCCCCACGCGTCAGGAGTTCCCCATGTCCGGTAGCCCGCCACCCACGGGTGGCTTCGTCCGCAGGGTCGGCCCCTTCCAGGCCACGGCCATCAACATGAGCCAGATGTGCGGCATCGGCCCCTTCGTGACCATCCCGCTGATGGTGAGCGCGTTCGGCGGCCCCCAGGCGGTCGTCGGCTTCCTCGCGGGCGCCGTGCTGGCCCTGTGCGACGGGCTGGTCTGGGCCGAGCTGGGCGCCGCCATGCCCGGTTCGGGCGGCAGCTACGTCTACCTCCGTCAGGCCTTCCGGCACCGCACCGGCCGCCTGATGCCGTTCCTGTTCGTGTGGACGGCGATGCTCTTCATCCCGCTGATCATGTCCACCGGGGTGGTGGGCTTCGTCCAGTACCTCGGCTACCTCGCCCCCGGCCTCGGCCGGACCGCCGGCGACCTCGTCGGCCTCGGTGTCATCGCCCTGGTCGTGCTCCTGCTCTGGCGCGGCATCGAGCACATCGCCCGCATCACCGCCGTGATGTGGACCGTGATGATCGCCTCGGTACTCCTGGTGATCGCCGCCGCGGCCACCGACTTCAGCCCGCACCTGGCCTTCACCTACCCGG
This sequence comes from Streptomyces sp. NPDC002386, assembly GCF_053593175.1. Lineage (NCBI taxonomy): Bacteria > Bacillati > Actinomycetota > Actinomycetes > Kitasatosporales > Streptomycetaceae > Streptomyces > Streptomyces sp. NPDC002386. The sequence goes on along the minus strand of NZ_JBSFBX010000011.1, from coordinate 77,158 downwards.
CGCACGCCCTCGACGTCACCTCGGACCACTTCTGGCCCGGCTTCGCCGCGGGCCTGACCATCGGCATCTACGACTACCTCGGCTACAACACCACCGCCTACATGGGCGCCGAGATCAAGGACCCCGGCCGGACCCTGCCGCGCTCCATCGTCTTCTCGATCCTCGGCATCATGGCGATCTACCTGCTGCTGCAGATCGGCACCCTCGGGGTCATCGACTGGCACCGCATGACCGACCCGGACGACATCGCCTCCACCTCCGTGGCCTCCGCCGTGCTGGAGCGGACCTGGGGCCGGGGGGCCGCCGACACCGTCACCGTGCTGATCCTGGTCACCGCCTTCGCCTCGGTCTTCACCGGCCTGCTCGGCGGCTCCCGGGTGCCCTTCGACGCCGCCCGCGACCGGGTGTTCTTCCGGCCCTACGAGCGGCTGCACGCCAGGCACCGGTTCCCCGCGCTGGGGCTCGTGACCATGGGCGTGATCACCGCGATCGGCTTCCTGATCGGCCGGCACACCGACCTCGCGACACTGATCCAGCTCCTCACCACGGTCATGGTGATCGTCCAGGCGCTGGCCCAGATCGTGGCCCTCGTCGTCCTGCGCGGACGCCGGCACACGCTGCGCCGCCCCTACCGGATGTGGCTCTACCCGCTGCCCGCCGTCCTCGCCTTCACCGGCTGGTGCGTGATCTACGGATACGCCGACGAGAACGCGCCGGGCCGCCACCCCGTCGAGTGGTCCCTGGCCTGGCTGGCCCTCGGCTGCGTCGCCTTCCTGGTCTGGGCACGGCTGGAGCGGGCGTGGCCCTTCGGGCCGAAGGAGACCGCGGACGAGCGGACGCAGGGGCGACCGGTTCTCGAAGCCGGCTGAACCCCGGCCGTCCGCGGCCGCGCGGAACACGTCGGGAGGCCGGTCCGCCCGGGCGGACCGGCCTCGGATTCTTCGTGTCTTTCACTGTCTTCGCCTGGTCCTCCTTCCTCGCGTCCGTTCTCAGGAGCCCTTCTCCCAACGGCCGGTCTCTCGGTGGCCGGCCTCTCTACGTGCGTGGGGCGCTCTTCTGCGCCGTGCCGGCGCACATCAGCCCGAGGATCAGGGCGAGCGCGCCGATGACGATGTTGTTCACGATCACGCCTGCGTCCGGGCCGCTGCCCACGATCCACGGAGCGATGATCATCCAGACACCCATGGCGCACATGGCCCAGCTCAGGCCGTACATCCGGGCCGGCGCGGTGGTGAAGCCCAGGGCCAGCAGCCCGATCGCGATGCCCATGATCAGGTTGTGGGTCGCGAGCGCCGGCTGGCTCGCCGTGTAGTGCAGGATCCACGGGGACGCCGCGCAGTACAGACCGAGCAGGAAGACCGGCCCGTCCACGAGCGCCACGTCGCGGCCGCCGAGCATACGGGCGTAGCGCGTGCGCATCTCGGATATGTCGGGGTGGGTCGCCATGTCACCCCTGTGCGAGACGTTCGCCATGTCCCGCCTCCTTCGTGACTCGCAGGCCGGCCGCGCCCGGCTGGGGCGTGCGGTAAGCGCCGCTTCTGTGCATTCTGCCCTTGTTTCTCCCCTATGTGTAGGCCCTGAACGCGCGGACCCGGGTGGCGGGCACGCCTCAGTCCTCGCGGCCGCGGGCCCGCTTGAACCGGGTCAGGCCCTCGGAGAGCTCGACGATCGGATCCGGGTAGTCCAGCGCGGCCCGGTCCGGCCCCGCCAGCTTCCACGGCTCGTGCACCAACGGGGCGTGCAGCGGCTTCAGTTCGGGCACCCAGCGGTGGACGTAGGCGCCCTCGGGGTCGTACCGCTTGCCCTGGGTGACCGGATTCAGGACGCGGTTGGGACGGGTGTCCGTGCCGGTACCGGCCATCCACTGCCAGTTGAGCTGGTTGTTGGCCACGTCCCCGTCGACCAGCAGATCGAGGAAGTGCCGGGCGCCCACCCGCCAGTCGACGTAGAGCGTCTTGGCCAGGAAGCTCGCGGCCAGCAGCCGGCCGCGGTTGTGCATCCAGCCCTCGTACCGGAGCTGGCGCATCGCGGCGTCGACGATCGGGTAGCCGGTACGCCCCTCCCGCCACGCCTCGATGTCCTCCCGGGCCGTCCGCTCGGTGCGCCAGCGGTCGTGCTTGGTGCGGTAGTCGGTGCTGGAGGCGGCCGGCCGGGCCGCCAGCACCTGCCGGTGGAAGTCGCGCCAGGCGAGCTGCCGCACGAACGCCTCGGCGCCCGGGCCGCCCGCCCTGCGGGCGCGGTGCACCAGTTCCACGGGGGAGAGCGTGCCGAAGTGCAGGTGCGGGGAGAGCCGGGAGGTGGCGTCGCCGGCCAGGTCGTCGTGCCGGTCCTCGTACCGCGCCACACCGCGGCGCAGCCAGGCGGTGACCAGCTTGCGGCCGAGCACCTCCCCGCCCCCGGCCAGCCCCTCGGACACGCCCGTCAGCCCGTCGCGCGAGCGAAGCTCCTCGGACCCGACGCCCTCCGGCACCCGGACCGCGCGCGGAGCGCCGAGCGCGTCGCGCAGCTCCGTCCGCGACCACTGCCGGAAGTAGGGCGTGAACACCGCGAAGTGGTCCGAGGAGGCGGGCGTCACCGCGCCCGGGGTCAGCGCCGTGGTCACCGTGTCGTGGACGTGCAGCCGGCGCCCGTCGGCCTCCAGGGCCCGGCGCAGCCGCTCCTCCCGGCGGTGCGCGTAGGCGCTGACGTCGGCCGCCATGTGCACCTCGTCGGCGTCGGCCTCGGTGACCACCTTGCACACCTCTTCGACCAGGTCGCCGGAGCGGAGCACCAGCCGGCCGCCCCGCTCGCGCAGACCCGCGTCCAGATCGCGCAGGCAGTCGGCGAGGAACGCCAGCCGGTTCGGCGCCGCGTACCCGGCCTCGTCCACTCCCCGGTCGCGTACGAAGAGCGGCACCACGTGCCGGGTGCCGTCCAGCGCCGCCCGCAGTGGCGGATGGTCGTGCAGGCGCAAATCGGCGGTGAACAGGACGACCGAGACGTTCATGGTGCGGCTCCGGGGCGGCGGTCGGGAGAGCGGGCGCTGGACGGTGGTTGCTTCCGGTCCACGGCGCCCGGCGGATGCGTGGCGTCAGCGCGCGGCCGCTCGTTCCCTCCGCCGGGGCAGCGGGGTGGTGTTGGCCGCGGCGCGGGCGATGTTGCGGGCCATGCCACCGAACACCACGGCGTGGAACGGTGAGACGCCCCACCAGTAGGCCTGCCCGAGCAGCCCGTGCGGATGGAACAGCGCGCGCTGCCGGTACCGGCAGCGACCGGCGCCGTCGGGCTCCACGTACATCTCCAGCCAGGCCAGCCCCGGCAGCCGCATCTCCGCCCGCAGCCGCAGCAGACGCCCCGGCTCGATCTCCTCCACCCGCCAGAAGTCCAGTGAGTCCCCGACCCGCAGCCGCTGCGCGTCCCGGCGGCCGCGGCGCAGTCCGACCCCGCCCGCCATCCGGTCCAGCCAGCCGCGCAGCGCCCAGGCGAGCGGGAAGGAGTACCAGCCGTTCTCCCCGCCCACCCCCTCGACGACCCGCCACAGCGCCTCGGGCGGAGCGTCCACCGCGGTCTCCCGGACGTCCGTGTACAGGCTGCCGCCGGCCCAGTCGGGGTCCGTGGGCAGCGGGTCGCTCGGCGCCCCCGGTACCGCGGCGGACGTCCAGCGGGTGACCACCTGGGCGTCGCGGATCCGCTGCAGGGCCAGTCGTACGGCCTCGTCGAAGGGCAGCGGGCGCCCGGGCGGGTACGGCACGTACTTCTCGATGTCGCGCTCGTGGCAGACCACCTCGTGGCGCAGCGACTCCGCGAGCGGCCGGGCGATGGACGCCGGCACCGGTGTGACCAGGCCGACCCAGTGGCTGGACAGCGTCGGGGTGAGGACCGGCACGGGCAGGATGACCCGGCGCGGCAGCCCCGCCACCGCCGCGTAGCGGACCATCATCTCCCGGTACGTGAGCACCTCGGGCCCGCCGATGTCGAAGGTGCGGTTCACGTCCGGCGGCAGTCCCGCGCTGCCGACCAGGAGGCGCAGCACGTCCCGTACCGCTATGGGCTGGATGCGGGTGTGCACCCAGCTCGGGGTGACCATGACGGGCAGCCGCTCGGTGAGGTAGCGCAGCATCTCGAAGGAGGCCGAGCCGGAGCCGATGATCACGGCCGCGCGCAGCACGGCGGTGGGCACCCCGGAGTCCATCAGGATGCGGCCGACCTCGGAGCGGGACCGCAGGTGCGGGGAGAGCTCGTGCTCGGGCACGTCCTCCGGGGTGAGCCCGCCCAGGTAGACGATGCGCCGTACGCCGGCCGCCCGGGCCTGCTCGCCGAAGATCCGGGCCGCCTCGCGGTCGGTCTTCTCGAAGCCTTCGCCGGTGCCGAGGGCGTGGACCAGGTAGTAGGCCACGTCGACGTCCCGCATGGCCTCCGCGACGGAGTCCGCGTCGGTGACGTCCCCGCGCGCCATCTCGATGTCACCGGCCCAGGGATGGTCGCGCAGCTTGCCGGGGGAGCGGGCGAGGCAGCGGACCCGGTGGCCGGCCGCGAGGAGCTCCGGGACGAGGCGGCCGCCGATGTATCCGGTGCCGCCGGTCACCAGGCAGCGGGTACCGCCCTTCACGTCGTCGCCGTCCATCCGTATCCGCCCTTCGTGCCGTCGACCTGGGGCCTGCCGAGTTCCCCTGTCCGGTTCTTCGACGCACGCGTGCGTTACGGATGCGGGACATGACGGCGGCCGTCCCGGGCAGGCGGAGAGTACGGGCCGTGAACGGTCCGGGCCGGTCCCGACGCTGGAGGTGTGAGCCGCCATGAGCGCAAAGGTGCTGGAACGATTCCCTGCGGGAGCCCCGCGTGGATCGTGGCCCGCGGAGGAGTACGCGGCCGCGCGCCGCGCCCAGGGCGAGGCCGCCACCGTGGTGATGGATCTGAGGTCGGACGCCTTCCTGGTCGTGGTGCCGGGCCAGGAGGAGGACTGACGGCCCCGGCGGACAGCGCGGCCGTCACCGCGCGGTCAGCCCGGCCGAGTACGCGCCGCCGGGTCCCTCTCCTCACCTCGTGAGCGGGGGACCGCGCGCGTCCCTCGATCCCGGTGCCCGCCCGCGCGCCGCGTGCGAGACTCCGCCGATGACCATCGAAACGATCACCGCGGAAGCCTCCGGCACCTACCGCCTCGGCGACCTGCCCGTCCACCGCCTCGGCCTCGGCGCCATGCGGCTGACCGGCAGTGCCGCCTTCCACATCGGCACCCCGAGTGAGCGGGAACGCTCCCTCACCGTGCTGCGCGAGGCCGTCGAACTCGGTGTGAACCACATCGACACGGCGGCCTTCTACTTCTCGTCCCTGCGCTCCGCGAACGAACTGATCAACACCGCGCTGTCCCCCTGTCCCGACGGCCTGGTCGTCGTCACCAAGGTCGGCCCGCACCGCGACGAGCAGGGCGAGTGGAGCACCGCGGCCCGCCCCGACGAACTGCGCGGGCACGTGGAGGAGAACCTGCGCCAGCTCGGCCGGGACCACCTCGACGTCGTCAACTACCGCCGCCAGAGCCAGGACTCGATAGCCGAGCACTTCGGCGCCCTCGCCGAACTGCGGGAGGCCGGGCTGATCCGGCACCTCGGCGTCTCCGGCGTCGAACCGCGGCACCTCGCCGAGGCCCTGGAGATCGCGCCGGTGGTGTGCGTGCAGAACCGGTACGCGGTGGACCGGCCCGACCCCGTCGGTGACGAGGTGCTGCGCCTGTGCGGCGAGCACGGCATCGCCTTCGTCCCCTTCTACGCCGTCGCCGGCGCGGCCGGGGAGCACGGCGCGACCACCGCCCACGACGAGGCCGTCCTCTCCGTCGCCCGGACGCACGGCGTGAGCCCCGCCCAGATCCGCATCGCCTGGACCCTGCACCAGGGCCCGCACGTCCTCGCCATCCCCGGCACCGGCGATCCCGCCCATCTCGTCCAGAACGTCGCCGCCGGCGCGCTGCGCCTCACCGGTGAGGAGGTCGCCCGGCTCGACGCGGCCCGCTCCCAGGCCGGCTGACCGCAGGACCCGGCACGCGGGCGAGGCGGCCACGACCGGGGCGGTTTCCGACGGCGGCCGGGACACCCGCACCGGCGGGAACGGCGCCCGGCCGACTACACTGGCGTAGCCGGTCCGGTGGGCCGCGGACGAGGACGGGGTGAGGAACGATCCGATGACCGAGGCCAGGGACGCGCGCAGGCCCGCCGGTGAACTCGAAGCGAGCGTGATGGCCGCCCTCTGGGCAGCCGGCTCGCCCCAGACGCCCGGCCAGGTCCAGCTCGGCCTCGGCGGCGGTCTCGCCCGTACGACGGTCACGACGATCCTGACCCGGCTGCACGACAAGGGCATCGTCGACCGGCTGCGCCAGGGGCGCGGCTACGCCTACTTCCCGGTCCAGGACGCCCAGGGCCTGACCGCCCGCCGGATGCACACCGAACTCGACCGGGACGGCGACCGCGAGACCGTCCTCGCCCGCTTCGTCGCCCAGCTCAGCCCCGGCGACGAACGCATCCTGCGGGACCTGCTCGAACCCGGCGACCAATGACGGCCCTGCTCCTGCTGCCGCTGCTGCTGCCGTTCGCCCTGCCGGCCCTGGCCCGCCGGGCGCTCGACCGGCTCGCGCCGGCCGCCGCGCTGTGGGCGGTCACCTCGTGCGCGGTCGTGCTGGCCGGCTGCTCGCTGGGCGCGCTCGGCGTGTTCCTGCTGACGGGTCTGCTCAAGCTGCCGCTGTTCGCCGCGCTCGGGGAGCTCATCCACCCTCTGCGGACCGCCTCCGACCTCGTGGTCCTGCCCACCGCCGCGGTCTCCGTCGGAGCCCTCGCGGCGTGCGCCTGGACGCTGGTCCGTTCCGTCCTGCGCCAGGCCCGAGCCTTCCGGACCGCCCGCACCGAGGCCGGGCGCGGGCCCGCCGCGGGCGACCTGTGCGTGGTGGACTCCGTCCGCCCGGACGCCTACGCCCTGCCCGGCCGCCCGCACCGGATCGTCGTCACCACCGCCATGCTGCGCTGTCTCGACGGCCCCGAGCGCGAGGCGCTGTTCGCGCACGAGCGGGCGCACAACGACGGCGGCCATCACTACTTCCTCGCCGCCGCCGAACTCGCGGCGCACTGCCACCCCGCCCTCCGCCCGGTCCGCGAGAGCATCCGGCTGGCCGCCGAGCGTGCGGCCGACGAGGCCGCCGCCGCCCGGGTCGGGGACCGCCGGCTGACCGCCCGTGCCATCGCCCGCGCCGCTCTCGCGTCCCAGGCCGAGCACTCCGGGCGGCCCGCCTTCGCCGCCGCCGCGACCACCGGCCCCGTGCCGCAGCGGGTCCGCGCCCTGCTGGCCGGCGCCCGCGCTCCGCGCCGGGCCGGCCGCCCGGTCGCCGCCCTGCTCCTCGTCTGCGCCGCCGTCTCCTGTGCGGCCGCGGCTGAGGGTCTGGCCGACGTTCACCACCGGGTCGAGATCGCCCAGGGCGATCAGAGCCCGTAGCCGGACCGCCGAACCGCCGAACCGCCGGACCGCCGGACCGCCGAACCGCCGAACCGCCGAACCGCCGAACCGCCGAACCGCCGGACCGCCGGACCGCCGGACCGCGTCCACCCCCACCCGCCTCCGCGACGGCGACTGGCGCTCGCGGGGTTTTACGTATAACCTCACCCGCCAGTCCACCCCCACCGGAAGGCCCCGATGCGACGCGTTGCCCTGGTCACCCTCGTCGTGGACGACTACGACGAGGCCATCCGCTTCTACACCGACGCCCTCGGGTTCCGGCTGGCCGAGGACGAGCCCCGGCCGGACGGCTCCCGCTGGGTCGTCGTGGAGCCGGACGCCCGGGGCGGGGACGCGGCCGGGCACGGCACCGGCCTGCTGCTGGCCCGGGCCAGGAGCGCGGAGCAGCGCGCCCGGCTGGGGGACCAGACCGGCGGCCGGGTCGGGTTCTTCCTGCACACCGACGACTTCGCCCGTGACCACGCCCGGATGACCGCCGCCGGCGTGACCTTCCTGGAGGAGCCGCGGCACGAGCCGTACGGCACGGTCGCCGTCTTCCAGGACCTGTACGGCAATCGCTGGGACCTGCTCCAGCCCGCCGGCTGACCTCTCCTCCCGCCACCCCGAACCACCTGTCCAAGGGAAAGAAACGCCATGACCGCTACGCGCGTAGACATCGACGTCCTCCGCCGCCTGCCCAAGGCCGTCCTGCACGACCACCTCGACGGCGGCCTGCGCCCCGCCACCGTCGTGGACCTCGCCGCCGCGGTCGGCCACACCCTGCCCACCACCGACCCCGACGAGCTGGCCGCCTGGTACTTCGAGGCCGCCAACTCCGGCGACCTGGTCCGCTACATAGCCACCTTCGAGCACACCCTCGCCGTCATGCAGAACCGCGAGGGCCTGCTGCGGGTCGCCGAGGAGTACGTCCTCGACCTCGCCGCCGACGGTGTCGTCTACGCCGAGGTGCGCTACGCCCCCGAGCTGAACACCAGGGGCGGCCTGTCGATGAGCGAGGTCGTGGAGACGGTCCAGGAGGGTCTCGCGGCCGGCATGGCCAAGGCGGCCGCCGCCGGCACCCCGGTGCGCGTCGGCACCCTGCTCTGCGGCATGCGGATGTTCGACCGCGTCCGCGAGGCCGCCGACCTGGCCGTCGCCTACCGGGACGCCGGTGTCGTGGGCTTCGACATCGCCGGCGCCGAGGACGGGTTCCCGCCCGCCGACCACCTCGCCGCCTTCGAGCACCTGCGCCGCGAGAGCGTGCCGTTCACCATCCACGCGGGCGAGGCGCACGGCCTGCCCAGCATCCACCAGGCCCTCCAGGTGTGCGGCGCCCAGCGCCTCGGCCATGGTGTGCGCATCACCGAGGACATCGTGGACGGCAAGCTCGGCCGGCTGGCCGGCTGGGTGCGCGACCGCCGGATCCCGCTGGAGATGTGCCCCACCTCCAACCTCCAGACCGGCTGCGCCGCCTCCATCGCCGAGCACCCCATCACCGCGCTGAAGGACCTCGGCTTCCGGGTCACCCTCAACACCGACAACCGTCTGGTGTCGGGCACGACGATGACCCGGGAGATGTCCCTGCTGGTCGAGGAGGCCGGCTGGACGGTGGAGGACCTGCGCACGGTCACCGTGAACGCGGTCAAGAGCGCGTTCATCCCGTTCGACGAGCGCAGGGCGCTCATCGAGGACGTGGTCCTGCCGGGTTACGCGGCCGCGCTCTGAGCGAGCCCCCGCAGGTAGGCGGCCTGTCCGACGTGCTGGAGATCGTCGGACAGGACGCTGACCAGGCGGGCGCCGAGCGTGACCGGCGGGTCCCAGCGCTCGTCCACGATCCGCTCCAGGTCCTTGGCGGCCAGGCCGCGCAGGGCGCCCAGGGTCTGCTCGTGGACGGCGTCGTAGTACCCGGTGAGCACGTCGGCCGACTCGACCCGCACCTTCGCGACCTTCTCGGCGCCGTGCCCGTAACCGGTGTCGTGGCGGGGCAGGCCGAGGCCGAGGCGCTCCTCCCAGCCCTGGGAGAGCCAGACCTGTTCGAGGCCGAAGGCGTCGGCGACGTGGTCGTCCTGCACCCGGGTGAGGTGCCAGACGAGCCAGGCGGCGGAGTTGGCGCCGGGCGCCGGGCGGAAGTGCAGCTCTTCGGGTCCCAGGCCCTTGAGGGCGGCGTGGACTTCTTCCTGGATGCGGCCGTAGCCGTCGATGAGGATGTCCTTGGCATGCATGACGTCCACCATCGCGCATCGGGCCCGCTCGCGCGTCCGCTGCCGCCCGGCCGGCCGGGCCGGCGCCGGGCCCGCCACCCGGCCGGCCGGCCCGTTGCCGTCAGGCAGCCCCGTCGTCCGTCTCCAGCAGTGTGACCAGGGCGCGGGCCGCGGGGCTGGTCGCACGCTCCGGGGGCAGCAGGGCGACGGTCTCGTACTCCGCCTCGACCGTCCCCTTGACCGGCAGCGCCGTCAGCGAGGGGCGCTTGTGCCGGAAGTGCCTCGGTACGACGGCGATGCCGAGGTTCTCGTCGATCAGGTCCAGCAGGCTGTGCACGTCGTTGACCTCCAGCGCCACCGTGCGCCGGACACCGGCCGCCGAGAAGGCGGCGTCGGTGGTGCGGCGCGGACCCCAGTCGGGGTGGAAGTCCACGAACACCTCGCCGGCCAGGTCGTCCGGCGCGAGCACCGCCCCGGCCCCGGCGAGCCGGTGGCTCGGATGGCACAGCACCGTCATGGGCTCGCTGGTCAGCGACACCGAGCGGAGCTGATCGGTGTCCGCCTGGGTGCGGTAGGCGAAGGCCAGGTCCAGCCGCCCGGCGGCCACCTCCTCGGCCAGGGCCCCCGAACCCGCCTGCCGCAGCCGGATCTCCACGTCCGGGTGCCGGCGCCGGAAGGCCGCCAGCAGCCCCGCCACGTGCACCCCGGCGATGCACTGCTCGGTGCCCAGCGCCAGCGTGCCGCGCAGCACGCCCTGCACGGCGGCAACCGCCTCGTGCGCCGAGCGCACCTGTGCCAGGATCCGCTCGGCCTCCACCAGCAGCGCACGCCCCGCCTCGGTGAGCGTGACCCGGCGGGTCGTCCGGACGAACAACGGCGCCCGCAGCTCCCGCTCCAGCGCCCGGATCGACGCCGACAGGCCGGACTGGGACACCAGGAGGCGCTCGGCGGCCCGGGTGAAGTGCTGGTCCTCGGCGACCGCGACGAAGTGCTGGAGATGGCGCAGTTCCATGATTGAGAAGCCTATCCGCTGAATTCCATCGGATTCTTCTGTTGGACCGCTGCCCGGCGTTCGGTGAAGAGTGGAACTGGTAGATCTTGTGCCAACCCCTCTGGAGTCGCGTTGTACACCGCACACCCCGACCGCTACGCGGACATGCCCTACCGGCGCACCGGACGCAGCGGCCTGAAGCTTCCCGCGCTGTCGCTCGGCCTGTGGCACAACTTCGGGCCCGACCGGCCCGTGGAGACCCAGCGCGCCATCCTGCGCCGCGCCTTCGACCTCGGCGTCACCCACTTCGACCTGGCCAACAACTACGGCCCGCCGCCCGGTGCGGCGGAGTCCGCGCTCGGTGAGGCGCTGAAGGCCGACTTCACGCCCTACCGCGACGAACTGGTGATCTCCACCAAGGCCGGCTACCTGATGTGGCCCGGCCCGTACGGCGAATGGGGTTCGCGCAAGTACCTGCTGTCCTCGCTCGACCAGAGCCTGAAGCGCATGGGCCTGGACTACGTCGACATCTTCTACTCGCACCGCTTCGACCCGGACACTCCGCTGGAGGAGACGATGGGCGCCCTGCACACGGCGGTGCGGCAGGGCAAGGCGCTGTACGTCGGCGTCTCCAACTACTCCGCCGAGCAGACCCGCGAGGCCGCCCGGATCCTCGCCGACCTCGGCACCCCGCTCCTGGTCCACCAGCCGCGCTACTCGATGCTCGACCGGCGACCCGAGGACGAGGGCGTGCTGGACGTCCTGGACGAACTGCGGGCCGGCTCCGTCGTCTACTCCCCGCTGGAGCAGGGCCTGCTCACCGGACGCTACCTCGACGGCATCCCGGAGGGCTCCCGGGCCGCGAGCGACAGCCCGTTCCTGAACTCGGACGCCGTCACCGAGGACCTGGTCGGCCGGCTGCGCGCCCTCGACGGCATCGCGCAGTCCCGCGGGCAGACCCTGGCCCAGATGGCCCTGGCCTGGGTGCTTCGCGGCGGCCGGGTCACCTCCGCGCTGGTCGGCGCGAGCAGCCCGCGGCAGCTCGAGGACAGCGTCGGGGCGGTGCGCAATCTCGACTTCGACGACGAGGAACTGGCGCGTATCGACGCCGTCGTGAAGGGCTGAGAACAGCGGGAGCGGCGGCCGGACCACGCATGTCCGGCCGCCTTTCGCCGCGCCGCGGTCCGCGATTTCCGCGCGGCGCCGCGACGCATTACCCGAATTCCGAATCCGGAATTCCGTTTGTTGTCGCCGGTCCCGGCCTCAGGCCGCCGGCGGAACCCGGTCCAGGAAACCCAGCACCTGCCGGATGCGGCCCTCGCCGTCCAGGGTGACCACGTCGAACCCGGCCACCGGGGCCGAGCCGTCCTTCTCGTTCACCAGCTCCCAGCCGAAGCGGGCGGTGTCGTGGTGCCCGTCCACCGCGCCGTGGGGGCGGAACACGAAGCCGGGAAACTGCTCGTGGACCGCGGCGATCACGGCCGCGACGCCCTCGTGGCCGCGCACCTCGGCCATCGGATCGGTGTATCCGCCGTCCTCCGTCCAGGCCGCGGCGACCGCCTTGCGCAGCGCCTCCGGCTCCACGGCGTTCCAGGCCTCGAAGTAACGGGCGACGGCGCTCTCGTAGTTCACGGACATGGTGAATCAGCCTCCATCGAGGTCGTAACCGCTGGTCGGGAACCGGATACGGGATTCGCCGATCCGGTGTGACCACCATGCCCGAGCGCCATGTGGACGGTCGATTACCTCCCGGGTAATGACGAGCCCGCGCATACCCGGGGTATTTCGGCCAGAGAGTGCGGTGAATATGCCAGGAGACTGGCCGGAAAGTCATGGTGACAGTGTTTCGGGAGTGGCGATACTCGAATAGCAGGGGCACTTCACCGCACAGGAGCCGCACCGAGGGCGAGGGCCGGCCGGCACACCAGCGAGGCGACGGGGGAGTGATCGTGCACGACGAATTCCTGTGCCATGTCACCGCGTACGGCATGTGCGGCGGGCAGCGCATCGGCGTTCCTTTAGGCACCTATCGCGCGCCCACGCTGGCGCTGGCCCTGTGGTGGCTGCGCGACCGGGCGTCCTGGATCGCCGAGCGGCTGGATCCGAGCCCCCGGGATCCCGCCTTCCCGGCGGCCGCGCTGGTCCCGGTCGCGGACACGGTGGCCGACGTCCCCGCCCTGCTGCGCGCCTGGTGCGCCGACGACGCCCGGCAGGCGCTGATCGCGGACGAGCTGGCGGGCGGACGGCTGGTGCGGATCGCCGCCAGCGACGACACCACCGAGTACGAACTGCTCGCCGAGTCGGTGGACGCGCTGCGCATGCAGCGCACCCTCCCGGCGCTCGTCGTGCCCGTGGCCTGACACGTGCCACCGCGCCCGTCGCCCGGCTGCCGGGCCGCCCGGGCGCACGAATGGTCGAATCGGTACAATTCTGGGCATGGCGGAGCGGCCAATCGCCCCGGCGGCACCCGAACTCGTGCTCGAGACCGACGCGGGCTCCACGGTGATGAACCCGGGCCACGACTACCACGTCGGGCGCGATCCGCTGAGCGACATCGTGTTCGACGACGACCGGGTCTCGTGGCACCACGCGGTGCTCCGCTGCGACCACGACCGCTGGACGCTGCGGGACGCGCAGAGCACCAACGGCACCTACGCGGACGGCCGGCGCATCGACGAGTGGGACGTCCGCCCCGGCACCGTCATCCGCTTCGGCAACCCCTCGGACGGCCCACGCGCCGTCCCCGTGGGACCGCCCGAGCCCGCCGAGCCCGCCGCGCAGGGGCCGGCGGTCGTCTCGCACCCGGAGCTGACCGGCACCTACCGCGCCCCGAGCAGCGTCCGGCCGCTGCCCGTGCGCACCATCCGCATAGGCCGGGCCGAGGACAACGACCTGGTCGTCGACGACCTGACCGTCTCCCGCCACCACGCCGAACTGCGCGCCCACGCAGACGGCAGCTACGAGATCGCCGACCTCGGCAGCCACAACGGCACCTACCTCAACGGCGCCCCCGTCACCCAGGCCCCGGTCGGCCCCCGCGACCTCGTCGGCATCGGCCACATCACCTACTGCCTGGTCGACGACGAACTGCAGGAGTACGTCGACACCGGCGAGGTCTCGCTCGACGTGCAGGACCTCACGGTCACCGTCGACGGCGGCAAGGTCATCCTCGACCACGTCTCCTTCCCGGTGGAGGAGAAGTGCCTGCTCGCGGTCGTCGGCCCGAGCGGCTCCGGCAAGTCGACGCTGCTCGGCGCCCTCACCGGACAGCGCCCCGCCGATCACGGCACCGTCCTGTACGACGGCCGCGACCTCTACCACGACTACGCCGAACTGTGCCGGCGCATCGGCCTGGTCCCGCAGGACGACATCCTGCACCCCCAGCTCACCGTGCGCGCCGCCCTGTCCTACGCCGCCGAACTGCGCTTCCCCGGCGACACCGCGCGGACCGAACGACGGGCCCGGGTGGACGAGGTGATCCGGGAACTGGGCCTGGAGGCACGGGCCGACCAGCCCGTGCACAGCCTCTCCGGCGGCCAGCGCAAGCGGGTCAGCGTGGCCCTTGAGCTGCTGACCAAACCGTCACTGCTCTTCCTCGACGAGCCGACCTCCGGACTCGACCCGGGAATGGACCGGTCGGTGATGCACATGCTGCGCGGCCTCGCCGACGACGGCCGCACCGTCATCGTCGTCACGCACAGCGTGCTCAGCCTCGACGTCTGCGACCGCCTGCTGGTGCTCGCCCCCGGTGGCCGGATCGCCTACTACGGCCGGCCCGAGGACGCCCTCGCCTTCTTCGGCTTCGAGCAGTGGCCGGAGGCCTTCGAGGCATTCGACCGCGACCAGGACCGCGACTGGGCGGAGGAGTACCGCGACTCCCCGTTCCACCGGTACTACGTCACCGACGCCGGCACCCAGCCCCGCCTGCCGTCCGCCGCCCCTGCCGTACCCGTGCCGCCGCCGCCCCCGCGCGGCTGGAGCGGCCAGCTCCGCACGCTCGTGCGCCGCTACACCGCCGTCCTCGCCGCCGACCGCACCTTCCTCGTCGTCATGATCGCGCTGCCGTTCGTCATGGGCGCCATGGCCCGGGCCCTGGCGGGCAGCCGGCTCACCCGGGACACCGCGATGAACGCGCTGCTCATCCTGTGCGTCGGCGCGGTGCTCACCGGGGCCGCCAACGCGGTGCGCGAACTCGTCAAGGAGCGCGCGGTCTACCGGCGCGAACGCGCCGTCGGCCTGTCCAGATCGGCCTATCTGATGTCCAAGGTGGTGGTGCTCGGCACGGTCACGGTCGTCCAGGCCGTCGTGCTCACCCAGGTCGCCCTGCTCGGCGTCGACCTGAACGCCCCCGGCGGCCGGGGCGTCCTGCTGCCACCGCTCGCCGAGCTCACCCTCGCCGTCGCGCTGCTCGCCCTCACCGCGATGATGCTCGGTCTGCTGGTCTCCGCGCTGGTGCGCAAGGAGGAGGTGACGATGCCGCTGCTGGTGCTGCTCGCCATCGTCCAGGTCGTCTTCTGCGGCGCGCTGCTCCCGCTGCACGGCGTGCCCGGCCTGGAGCAGCTGTCCTGGCTGGTGCCCTCCCGCTGGGCGCTCGGCGCCATGGCCGGCACGATCGGGCTGGCCCGGATCGTGCCGGGCACCGTCACCGCCGACCCGCTGTTCCGGCACTCGTCCGGGATCTGGCTGCTGGATCTGGGCATGCTGCTGGTGCTCTCCGCCCTCTACGGCCTGCTGGTCGTCCCGCTGCTGCGCCGGCACGAACCCGCCGTCACGCGGAGACGGGCGGCCCGATGAGCCAACAGCGCGCCTCCGTGTTCCGGCCGACCCACGTCGTGCCGCCCGACGGCATGCCCGCCTGGGAGGCACCGGACCCGGCCCGCCCCGCGGTGTCCCTCGACCGGCTGCTGCCCGTCGAACTCGTCGAACGGCTCGGCGACTGGGCACACATCCGCTGCGCCAACGGCTGGACCGCCTGGGTCGACGGCCGCCACCTGGTCGCCGTGCCCCGGGATCCGCCCGCCGCCGGGGACGCGCCCGCCGCCACCGCCGACCCGCTCGCGCTGCTCGCCCGCGCCGAACGGGCCCTGGCCGGCTACCGGGCGGCCGTTCGCGAGCTCTCGGACGGCCGTCTGGACGGCCGGGCCTTCGAGGACCGCACCCGCGAGCTGCGCGTCGGGATCGTGGTCGACGGCGAGTCGATGTGGGTGTACGACCCCGACGAGGGCCGCTGGATGTACGGCGACGGACGCCGGCTGCACACCTACGCCACCGAGCGCCCGGCCTCCGCCGGCCCGGCCGATCACGCCCCCACCCGGTACGCGGCCCCCGGGGGTGAGACCTGATGGCCGGCCGGGCGGGCCTGTCCTCGGGGCGGCCCCCGGAACTCGTCGGGCGCCGGGTGGCGGGCTACCTGCTGGAGAGCGTCATCGGCCGCGGCGGCATGGCCGTCGTCTACCGCGCCCGGGACCTGCGCCTGGACCGCACCGTCGCGCTCAAGCTGCTCGCCCCGGAACTCGCCCGCAACGACACCTTCCGCAAGCGTTTCACCCACGAGTCACGGGTGGCCGCCGCCATCGACCACCCGCACATCGTGCCCGTCTTCGAAGCCGGTGAGACCGACGGCTTGCTCTACATCGCCATGCGCTACGTCCCCGGCAGCGACCTGCGCCGTCTGCTCGACGAGCGTGGACCGCTGCCCTTCACCGACGCCGTGCGCATCGCCGCCCAGGTGGCCTCCGCGCTGGACGCCGCCCACGAACACGGCCTGGTCCACCGGGACGTGAAACCCGGCAACGTCCTGATCGCCCGCGGCACCGACAGCGACCACCCCGAGCACGTCTACCTCACCGACTTCGGGCTCACCAAGAAGTCGCTGTCCCTGACCGGGTTCACCAGCGTCGGCCAGTTCGTCGGCACCCTCGACTACGTGGCCCCGGAGCAGATCTCCGGCCGGCCCGTCGACGGCCGCTGCGACGTCTACGGCCTGGCCTGCGTCGTCCAGGAGACCCTCACCGGACGCCCGCCCTTCCGGCGCGAGGACGACATGGCCCTGCTGTGGGCCCACCAGTACGCAGAGCCGACCCCGCCCCGCGCCGTCCGACCCGGACTTCCCCCGGGCGTCGACGAGGTCTTCGCCCGGGCCCTCGCCAAGAGCCCGGAAGCCCGCTACGACACCTGCCTCGACTTCGTCGCCGCGCTGCGCGCCACCCCCGCCGCCACGGCACCGGACCACCCGGCACCGGCCGGGCCCCCACCGCCGCCCGAGTGGGCCGGACCGGTCTTCCGCGGCGCCGGGGCCTAGGCCTGGGGCCGGTCGGGACGGGCCCTAGGGGACGTCGACCCGGCCGCGGCGGTGCACCGGCCGGGCGAGCACGGCGCCCAGGAAGCCGGTGACCAGCCCCCACAGCGCGCCCAGGCTCACCGCCTGCCACAGCCGGGGCCTGAGGAACAGCTCCCCGGACAGCCCGCCGCCCAGATCGCCGATGCCGAGCAGCGACAGGCCGTAGTGCGCCGAGATCCGGCAGAGCAGGCAGACCATCAGGACCGTCAGTGCCAGGGCGACGGCCAGCCGCACCGCGTGCTGCCAGGCCCGGACCCCGGCCGGGCTCCTCGCCGCCATCAGGAAGGCCGCCGCCGACGTCAGCACCACCTGGGCGACCAGCAGCCACCACATCGCGCCGTCCCGCTCGGTGAGCGTGCGCAGGTTCAGCGTCGCGACGTCCGGCGTGCGCAGGACGTGGTCCAGCACCTCGGGCATCGGCAGTCCGAACGGGCCGTCCACCCGGCCGTTCCAGGTGGCGCCCTGGCCGAGGGTGAGGGCGAGCCAGGCCAGGTTGGGCAGACCGAGCAGGATCACCGCGAAGGTCTCGGCGGGGTGCCCGCGCGTCGCCGCCGACACCAGCGCCACGACGAGGCCGACGGCGACGCAGCCGAGCAGCAGCAGGACCACGGCGTGCGCGGCCGGGCGCACCGGCTCGCGCAGCCGCAGCAGCCGCCCGGGCAGCGGCGCGCCGGGTGCCACCAGCAGGGTGAGCAGCAGCACCCCGGCCAGCCACAGCAGCCCGAACAGCACGGTCAGCGGCACGTCGGTGGTGAACCCGACCGTCGGCGCACCGCCGAACAGATCGGTGAGATCGCTGAGGGTGCCGTTGCCCATGTCCACGGCGAAGGTCTGACGGGCGGTGAGACCGAGGCCGATCAGCGCGAGCAGCCAGAGCAGCGCCAGCCGGGCGGCCCAGCCGGCCAGCTCCCGGACCGAGGCGACCGCCCGGTGCCGCAGCGGCCGCAGGAAGCCCGCGCCGATCACCAGGGCCCCGGCCAGGGTCACGGAGAGCGGCATCACGGTGAGACCGGCCCTGGTCCGCGCCAGCGGACCCGCGTCACCGGTGAGTTCGAGCGTGCCGCCGACCGCCGTCACCACGGTCGCGGCCACGACCCGGGCGAACGCGCCGTCGGGCAGCCCCGCGGCGCCGGCCGCCCACAGCCCGAGTGCCGCGAGGACGAACATCACGGCGAGCCCCGACAGCACCGTCACCAGGGCCCGTCCCCAGCCGTGGCGGGCGGCGGGCCGTGCGTCGACGGTCACAGGGGTCACCCTTGCCAGGCTAGGCAGGGCCGGGGCGCCCCGCCCGCCGGGTGAGCCGTCCGGCGTCGGCTTGCGAGGGCCGGGGGACCCGGGCACACAATCTGGATATGAGCCGCGACCGCGACGGGAAGAAGTGCTCGTGAGCGTCGAACCTCCGTCCTCCGGCCGTCCGACCGGGCCGCCCGCCGGCCCGCTGTCGGGCCCCTCCCAGCCGCCCACGGGACCACCCGTTCCCCCACCGCCGGGCGACGGCTCCGGCCCGTGGGGCGGGGGAGAAGGGCCGCACCGGCCGTGGTGGAAGTCCGTGCCGCGCGTGGCAGCGCTCACCGCGGCGGTGATCGCCGTGGCCGTGCTGGCGGTGGTCCTCACCCGGCCCGGCACCGGCCCCTCCGTCAAGGGCGGTGAGGTCTTCCTGCAGCCCGCGAGCCAGACCGGTCCCGACCCGTTCACGGAGTCGACCGTGCGCGAGGCGGGCGCGCCGACCTCCCCACCCGGGTCACCCTCCGCGTCCACCCCGACGGCGCCCTCCGCTCCCGCGGGCGTGGTCCGGGGGGTGGACGGAGGCGCCCCCGGGCTCTACAGCGGGGTCAGGAACCGGCCGAGCTGCGACGTCGAGAAGCAGATCACCGCGCTGCGGGCCGACCCGGCGAGGAACCGCGCCTACGCAGCCGCGGCAGGCGTCCGGCCGTCCGACGTCCCCGCGTTCCTGCGGTCGCTCACCCCGGTCACACTGCGCGCCGACACCCGCGTCACCAACCACGGCTACCGCGACGGCCGGGCCACCGGCTTCCAGGCGGTCCTCCAGGCCGGCACCGCCGTCCTGGTCGACGGACACGGCGTGCCCCGAGCCCGCTGCGCCTGCGGCAACCCCCTCACCCCACCGGTCGCGCAGCCCGGCACCGTTCGGCTGACCGGTGACCGCTGGGCCTCCTACCGGCCGTCGGAGGTCGTCGTGGTGACACCCGCCCGGGCGGCGGTCCAGGCCTTCGTGATCTACGACCCCCGGGGCCGTGACTGGTTCCGCCGCGAGGCCGGCGACGACACCGGCCGCCAGGACGAGCACACCGAGGCCCCCGAGGACACCCGTCCCTGGGTCCCGCCCGCCGGCTGCGTGTCACCCGGGACGACCGGCGCCTCGGGGCGGCCCTGCCCGCCGACACCGAGCCTCGGCCGTTCGCCGCAGTCGCCTTCCTCCTCCACGGCGACTCCGTCCGGCCAGGGTTCCCGGCCGCCGTCGTCGCAGGCCCCCTCGCAGGCGCCGTCGTCCGAGTCGCCCCCGAGCGAGGCACCGTCCTCGGGTCCCTCGTCCGAGGCGCCGCCGACCGGGACGCCGTCCTCCGGGGCCCCGTCGAATCCCCCCTCGTCCGCGCCCTCCGCGCCCGGCTCCGAACCGGCCCGGACCGCGCCCTCCGAACCACCCGCCGGGACCCGGCCGGCCGCGTGACCGGCGGGCATGACAGGCTGTGCGCGGTGGGCGAACGCACCGGGGGGACTGCGGGGCCCGGCTCCGGGTACGAGGACAGGTGCAACAGCGACCGGCCGGACCGGGCCTTCCGAGAGAGACGCGCATGACCGAGCACCTGGGCGGGGCAGTGATACCGACTGGTTTCGACGTACCCGTGGAGCCGCTGAGACGCGCGGCGCACTACACCGGCGAACCCGGATGCATCGCCGAGGCCCGCGCCTTCGCCGCCCAGTTCCTGGAGCAGCTCAGGCACGAGTGGTGCGCGGGCATCGACGGCCGCACCGACGGTGAGCTGCTTCTCGTCGTGAGCGAGCTGGTCACCAATGCCGACCGGCACAGCAGCGGCCCGTACATCCTCGAGCTGGAGGGCACGGACGCGTCGGTCGCCGTCGCGGTCTGCGACAGCAGCGCGACCCTGCCCCGCCGCTACCCGAAGAACCCCGAGCGCGTCGGCCGGCACGGTCTGGAGATCGTGCACGCGGTCGCGTCCCAGGTCACGGTCGAGCGCGTCCCGGTCGGCAAGCGCGTGTGCGCACGGGTCGACCTGAAGCGGTGAACCCTCCGGCGCTCCCGGCACGGATTGCCCCGGAACGGACGTGAGCCCGGGCGCAGAACGCCCGGGCTCAGGTCTTGGTGGATGGTCAGGGGCTCAGGTGGATGGTCAGGCGCAGCCGAGTTCGCCCAGCATCCCCTGACGCAGTCGGGTGATGATCCGCTTGATCAGCCGGGACACGTGCATCTGGGAGCATCCCAGCCGCTCCCCGATCTCCGCCTGGGTCGCCTCCTCGACGAACCTCATGTGGATGATCTGCCGGTCGCGGTCGCTGAGCTCGTTCATGAGCGGGGCCAGCGCGTGGAAGTCCTCGACGAGCCGCAGGCCCTCCTCCTCCACGCCGATGAAGTCGGCGAGCACGGCCTCGCCGTCCTCGGGGCCGTCCCCGGTGAGCGCGGCGTCCAGCGAGGCGGAGTTGTACCCGTTGGAGGCGAGCTGGGCCTCGACCACCTGGGTCTCGGTGATGTTCATCAGAGTGGCCAGCTCGGCGACGGTCGGGTCCCGGTCCAGCCGGCTCGACAGCTCCTCGCGGGCCCGCGCCAGCTCGACGCGCATCTCCTGCAGCCGCCGCGGGACGTGCACCGCCCACGTGGTGTCGCGGAAGAACCGCTTGATCTCGCCCACGATGTACGGCAGTGCGAAGGAGGTGAACTCGACCTCGCGCGCGAGCTCGAACCGGTCGATGGCCTTGATCAGGCCGATCATGCCGGTCTGGACGATGTCCTCCATGTCGTCACCGCGGTTGCGGAAGCGGCCCGCCGCGAACCGCACCAGCGACATGTTCATCTCGATGAGGGTGTTGCGCGCGTACTGGTACTCGTGCGTGCCCTCCTCCAGCTCGGTGAGCCGGCGGAAGAACTGGCGGGACAGCTCCCGGGCGTCACGTGGCGCGATGGAGGCCGGGTCCGCGATGCCCGGCAGTGAAGTCTCCGCCGCCCTCTGCTGCTCGGTCCTCTCGACGACCTCTGCCTCCGACCGGATCCCGGCGGTTTTCATTTCCTCTCCCCACGTCAGTCACGGTTCGAGCCTGCCGCATCGGACTGTGGTCCGACCCCTGTGCATGTCGCGTCTCCCCCGCATACCCGGAATCCGGGTACGCATACCTGCTCACGGTGCTGCTCACGCGCCGGGTACCCCCGGTGATCGGATACATGCCTCTTTGGTCCCGGCTGATTTTCGCGCGTGGGGGAATCCGCGCGCGGTCCGGTGCCGACGGCCGTCGCGCCCCTAGGCTGAGGGGGTGACCGACCAGGTGAGCGACGAAGCCCGAGTGATCCCCCTGCGCCGTGAGCCGCGCCGTCCGGACGCCGCCGGCCCGGCGCCCGCCCGCCCCGGCGGGCCGCGGCCGGCGCCCGCGGAGCCCCTGTGGCGCGATCTGGTCGGGGACGTGCTGCGCCGCGAGCGGCAGGCCCAGGAGCGCACGCTCCGGGAGGTCGCCGACGCGGCACGGATCTCCCTGCCCTACCTGTCCGAGATCGAACGCGGCCGCAAGGAGGCCTCCTCCGAGGTCCTCGCGGCCGCCGCCCGCGCCCTCGGGCTGGGCCTCGGCGACCTCCTGTCGCGCACCGGGTCCGAGCTGGCCCGACGGACGAGCGCGGCTCCCCGCACCGGGCGCCGGGCGCCTTACCAGGGACTCTGTCTGGCGGCCTAGGGCCTGGCCGTGACCGTGATCAGACGGCCGTGCCCTCGCGCAGCTGCCGGAAGAACGCCCGGACGTCACCGACGATCAGGTCCGGCTCCTCCATGGCCGCGAAGTGCCCGCCCCGGTCGAACTCCGTCCACCGCACGATGTTCTCGGTCCGGTCCGCCTTGTGGCGCAGCGGGATCTGGGGTTCGGCCGGGAACAGGGCCAGGGCCGTCGGCACCGGGGACGGTTCGGCGGGCCGGGCGGCACGGCCGGCCGCGTGCGCGCGCTCGTAGTAGATACGGCCGGACGACCCGGCCGTGCCGGTCAGCCAGTACAGCATCACGTTGGTGAGCAGCCGGTCCCGGTCGACCGCCTCCTCCGGCAGCTCCTTGGAGTCGCTCCATTCCCGGAACTTCTCCACGATCCAGGCGAGCTGGCCGACCGGGGAGTCCGTCAGCGCGTAGGCGAGGGTGTGCGGACGGGTCGACTGGAGCACCGCGTATCCCGTGCTCTCCCGCGACCAGTCCTCCCACCGGCTCCACGACCGCAGCGCGTTGTCCCGTTCCCGCGGCGTGAGCCCTGCGAGCTCCTCCTCGGTGGGCGGGGCGACCGCCTGGGCGCCGGGCAGCAGATTGAGGTGGACGCCGGTCACCCGGTCCGGGTGGGCGCGGCCCAGCTCACGGGAGACGGCCGCGCCCCAGTCGCCGCCCTGCGCGCCGAACCGCTCGTACCCGAGCCGCCGCATCAGCTCCGCCCAGGCGTCCGCCACCCGCCCCGCCTCCCAGCCCGGCTCCGCGGTGGGCCCGGACAGCCCGAAGCCGGGCAGGCTCGGTACGACGACGTGGAAGGCGTCGGCCGCGTCGCCGCCGTGGGCCACCGGGTCGGCGAGCGGCCCGGCCACGTCCAGGAACTCCACGATCGAGCCCGGCCAGCCGTGGGTGAGGACCAGCGGGGTGGCGTCCGGCTCCGGGGAGCGCAGGTGCGCGAAGTGGATCGAGGCGCCGTCGATGGTGGTGGTGAACTGCGGCCACTCGTTCAGCCGCGCCTCGGCGGCACGCCAGTCGTACTCGTGCCGCCAGTACCCCGCCAGCTCCCGCAGATAGCCGGCCGGGACTCCGTACTCCCATCCGGCGCCCGGCAGTTCCGCGGGCCAGCGGGTGCGGTCGAGACGGTCGTGCAGGTCGTCGAGGTCGCTCTGCGGGACCGACAGACGGAAGGGCCGGATGTTCCCGGCGGACGAGGAGGTCATGATCGGGATGCTAGGCGCGGGCCGTGTTCACCCGTGCGGACCGTTCTCCGCCGCCACCGATGAGTTCCGGGTGGAGCATCGGTCGTCACAGGTGAACGCGTTCCACACCCCGGGAGGTACTCATGAACACGGACGGATTCACCACGTGTCTCTGGTTTGACGGCCAGGCCGAGGAGGCGGCGGAGTTCTACGTCTCCGTCTTCAAGAACTCCAGCGTCGGCCGGATCAGCCGCTACCCCGAGGGCAGCCCCGGACAGGCCGGATCGGTGATGAGCGTGGAGTTCACGGCCAACGGGCAGAAGTTCGTCGGCCTGAACGGCGGCCCCCAGTTCACGTTCAACGAGGCGATCTCGTTCCAGCTCCACTGCTCCGACCAGCAGGAGATCGACCACTACTGGAGCCGGCTCACCGAGAACGGCGGCGAGGGCGGCCCCTGCGGCTGGCTCAAGGACCGCTACGGCGTCTCCTGGCAGGTCGTCTACGACCGGCTGATCGACATGGTCTGCGAACCGGACACGGAGCGGGCGGAGCGGGTCACCCGCGCCATGATGAGCATGGGCAAGCTGGACGTCGCGGCGCTGGACAGGGCGTACGCGGGGGAGTAGCGCAGCCGGTGTCCCGCGCCCGGCGAGCGCGCCGGGCGCGGGATGACTAGCGTTCTGTACAGGGGCGGACCGATGCGGATCAGCCGAGCGGAGAGGGCCGCGACCATGGCCGTGCAACCTGAGGGAACGCCCTGCTGGGCCGATGCGATGTTCGGCGACCTCGAGGGCGCCAAGAACTTCTACGGCGAGGTCCTCGGCTGGAGCTTCGGCGAGTCGTCGTCGGAGTACGGCAACTACACCCAGGCGTACGCCGACGACCAGGCGGTGGCCGCCGTGGTGCCGCCGATGCCCGGTCAGGAGGGCCAGTCGCAGTGGTGCCTGTACTTCGCCTCGCCGGACGCCGCCGCCACCGCGGAGCGGATCCGGGACAACGGCGGAGAGGTGCTGATGGAGCCGATGCAGGTCGGCGAGTTCGGCACCATGTGCCTGGCCCGTGAGCCCAGCGGCGCCGTGTTCGGCGTGTGGCAGGCCGGCAGCCACGAGGGCTTCGACGCCACGGCGATGCCCGGCGCCTACTGCTGGGCGGAGGTCTTCACCCGCGACCCCGAACGCACGGACGCCTTCCTGACCGCCGTCTTCCCGTACCGGGCGAAGCGGATCGCGGACGACGCCGTCGACTTCCGCATGTTCGACATCGGTGCGGACACCGTCCTCGGCCGGATGCGGATGACCGACGACTTCCCGCCCGAGGTGCCGTCGTACATCAACGTGTACTGGACGGTGGACGACTGCGACGCGGCCGTGGCCCGGGCCGCCAAGCTCGGCGCCGTCCTGCACTTCGGGCCCATGACCAGCCCCTTCGGCCGGTTCGCGGCACTCAGCGACCCGCAGGGCGCCAACTTCTCGGTGATCGATGTCAAGACCACCGAGGGCGAGATGCCGCAGATCGCGGAGGACTGACCCGCGGCCGGGCGGGACCGGGTCCGGCGGCCGCCGGACCCGTGGCATGATCGGCCGTATGCGTGAACGTGTGGTGGCCGCGTGCGACGGGGCTTCGAAGGGAAACCCGGGACCGGCCGGATGGGCGTGGGTGGTCTCCGACGACGAGCGGACCGCGGCCCGCTGGGAGTCCGGCCCGCTGGGCCGGGCCACCAACAACGTCGCCGAGCTGACCGCTCTGGAGCGGCTGCTCGCCTCCGTCGACCCGGACGTGCCGCTGGAGGTCCGGATGGACTCCCAGTACGCGATGAAGGCCGTCACCACCTGGCTGCCCGGCTGGAAGCGCAACGGCTGGAAGACCGCGGCCGGCAAGCCGGTCGCCAACCAGGACCTCGTGGTGCGCATCGACGCGCTGCTCGACGGCCGGTCGGTCGAGTTCCGCTACGTCCCCGCCCACCAGGTGGACGGCGACCCGCTGAACGACTTCGCCGACCGCGCCGCCAGCCAGGCCGCCGTCGCCCAGGAGGCGGCCGGCAGCGCGCTCGGTTCGCCGGAGCCCCCGCCCTCGCCCGACACGCCGGTGGCCGGTGCGGCGCGGAAGAAGGCGCCCCGCCGCACCGGTGGCGGGTCGGCGGCCCGTTCCTCGGCCCGCACCATCAAGGCGAAGTTCCCCGGCCGCTGCCTGTGCGGCCGCTCCTACGCGGCGGGCGAGTCCATCGCCAAGAACGCGCAGGGCTGGGGACACCCGGAGTGCCGCACCGCGGACGCCTGACCGGCGGGGGCGCGGCCCGCGCCGGGCGTCAGCGGTCGAACGTGTAGAACCGCGTGTGGTCCAGCAGGTCGGCCGGACGCACGTCGTTCCAGGGCTTCATCGTCTCGTTCAGATCGACGACGTCGGGCGTCCCGCCCGCCGGCACGTATCCCGAGTCCGGGTGCCGTCGCTGCCACTGGGCCCACAGCTTGTCTATGTAGGCGTGGTGCAGCCAGAACACCGGGTCGTTGGGGGAGACACCGGTGGCCATCTGACCGCCGACCCACACGTGCACCCGGTTGTGCAGGTTCACTCCGCGCCAGCCCTCCAGGTGGTTGCGGAAGCCGTCCGAGGCGCTGTTGTACGGCGCCATGTCGTACACCGGCATCGCCAGCACCGACTCCACCTCCGCCGGCGTCGGCAGCTCGCGCACGCCGGTGCCCAGCGAGCGGCGCAGGAACGAACGGCCGTCCACCCGGACGCTGATCGGCCAGTCGCCGGCGGCGGCGAACGGGCCGTCCATCACCCGGCCGTCCGAAGCGCGCCCGGTACCGCCCAGGAAGTCCGGCGCCCACAGCGAGGCGCGCACCGTGCGGTCGGTGCTCCAGTCCCAGTACGGCAGCGCCACCGAGGGGTCGACCGCCTGCAGCGCCCGTTCGAAGTCCAGCAGGAATCTGCGGTGCCAGGGCAGGAAGGACGGGGAGCGGTGGCCGGTCCGCTCGCCCGTGTCGGTGTCGGACATGATGAAGCCGTTGTGGGTGCGGACGAACTCGTCGTAGCGTCCGCTGCGCTTGAGTGCGAGGACGGCGCCGGTGAACCGGCGCTTCTCGTCGGCGGTCAGATCGGCCTGGTTCTTGCGTACGGTCATGTGCGTGGTGCTCCGGAAAGTCCTTGCGAGGGCGGTCAGTTGGCGGGGAAGGGCAGCAGCGGGGCGCCCTGCAGCTCGTCCACCGCGGCGCGGGCGGCGGCGCGCGGGGTGGGCACCGGGTCGTAGTGGCTGACCACGCTGATCCAGGTGCCGTCCGCGTTGCGCATGAGGTGGAGCTGCACGCCGTCGACGAACACGGCGTAGCCGCCGCCGTGTTCGTGGTGATGGCCGCCGCCGTCCGACGGACGGCCCTGTATCCGGCGGCCCTTGTAGACCTCGTCGAAGGAGTCCGGTGCGCCGTGGTGGTGTTCGGCGGCCGGCGCGGCGGGCGCGGCGAGTGTGACGGCCGTGGCCGTGGCGGCGAGGGCGGCGGCCGTGGTGAGCGCGCGGCGCCGGGTGAGTTCGGGCATGCGGGACCTCCTGCGGGGAGCGACTGGTGACCCCGCATGCCTACCGGGCTTTCCGCGAGAGGGAGAAATCATCCGGAACCGGTTGGCTCCGATCCGGACAATTGGCCACATGTCGTGCAAGGTTGAACCAAGATGATCTTGCTGTGACGATGGCCCGCGACGTCGTGGAACGGGGAATTCCTTGCCCGAGCGGACGGCATTCCGGTGATCCTTCCCGCCGCGGGCCTCTTCGAGTGGCGCGGATCACCGCGCCAGGCTGACGCGATCCGCAAACCCGCCCCCGCGCCTGACTCCCTGCTACCCTGCGGTGTCGTTCGGACACGTTGAGTGATCGTCAGGGGTGTGCGCGTGAAGGTCGTCTGTGTCGGAGGCGGGCCCGCGGGCCTGTACCTCGCCATCCTGCTCAAGCGTCAGCACCCGTCCCACGACGTCACCGTCCATGAGCGCGACCCCGAGGGCTCGACCTACGGCTGGGGCGTCACCTACTGGCGCGGACTGCTCGACCGGCTGCACGCCCACGACCCCGAGACCGCGCGGGCGATCGAGGAGAGCTCGGTGCGCTGGAACCAGGGCGTGGCGCACATCCGCGGCCAGGTGGCCCGGCAGCCCGGCGACGAGGGGCACGGCATCGGGCGCCACCGCCTGCTCGAGATCCTCGCCGGACGCGCCCGCTCCCTCGGTGTACGGCTGGAGTTCGACAGCGAGGTCCCGGCCGCGGCCCTGCCGGAGGCCGACCTCGTCGTGGCGGCCGACGGCGTCCACAGCGCGCTGCGCACCGGGCGCGCCGCACACTTCGGCACCCGGCTCGAAGAGGGCCGCAACCGCTACGCCTGGCTCGGTACCACCAAGGTCTTCGACGCCTTCACCTTCGCCTTCGTGGAGACCGCGCACGGCTGGATCTGGGCCTACGGCTACAAGTACGACGACGGCCACAGCACCTGCGTCGTGGAGTGCGCCCCGGACACCCTCACCGGCCTCGGCCTGGACCGGGCGGACCGGGGTGAGGGGCTCGTGCTGCTGGAGAAGCTCTTCGCCGGGGTGCTCGACGGCCACCCCCTCATCGACCGCTCTGCGGCGTCCGGCGCCGCGCCGTGGCCCGCCTTCCGCACCCTGACCAACCGCACCTGGCACCACGGCAACCTCGTCCTGCTCGGCGACGCCGCCCACACCACCCACTACTCCATCGGCGCGGGCACCACCCTCGCCCTGGAGGACGCCATGTGCCTCGCCGGCTCGCTGCGCCGGCACGCCTCCCTCCCCGAGGCGCTGACCGCCTACGAGGGCCGGCGCAGGTCCGAACTGCTCTCGGCGCAGAGTGCCGCCCGCTACAGCGCCCAGTGGTACGAGAACCTGCCGCGCTACGTCGGGCTGCCCCCGCACCGGATGTTCGCCCTGCTCGGCCAGCGCCACTCCCCGCTGCTGCCCCATGTCCCGCCGCAGCTCTACTACGGCATCGACAAGGCGGCCGGCCAACTCGAGGTGCTGCGCAGGCTCAAGCGCTGGCTGGGCCCCCGGGCGGCCCGCGCCCTGCACGCCCGGTCGACGGCCGGCCGGCGCTGAGCCGGAGGCGTTGGTGAATGGCCATTCACCCGATAGGGTGAATTGTTATTCACCAACGCCCACACGCTGCCGCAGGAGCGCCGATGGACCAGCCAGCACCGACGTCCCGCCCCGGCACCGACGTCGCGCCGCCGCGCCTGCGGGACCGGCTCACCATCCCCGTGCTGGCCTCGGGCGGCATCCTCATGGCCGTCATGCAGACGGTCGTCGTCCCCTTGCTGCCGGACCTGCCGCGGCTCACCGGGGCGTCGGCGGCCACCGTCTCCTGGATGGTCACCGCGACGCTGCTCTCCGGAGCGGTGCTCACCCCCGTGCTCGGCCGGGCCGGCGACATGTACGGCAAGCGGCGGGTGCTCATCGGCGCGCTCGCCCTGATGACCGCCGGCTCCGTGATGTGCGCCCTGTCCTCCGACATCCGCGTGCTCATCGCGGCCCGCGCGCTCCAGGGTGCCGCCGCCTCCGTCGTCCCGCTGTCCATCAGCATCCTGCGGGACGAGCTGCCGCCGGAGCGCCGCGGCTCGGCGGTGGCGCTGATGAGCTCCACCGTCGGCATCGGCGCCGCGCTGGGCCTGCCGCTGGCCGCGCTGGTGGTGCAGTACGCCGACTGGCACACCATGTTCTGGCTCACCAGCCTCCTCGGCGCGCTCGGTGTGACGGCCACCTGGTGGGCGGTCAAGGAGTCCCCGGTGCGGGAGCCGGGCCGCTTCGACGTGCTGGGCGCGCTGGGCCTGGCCGTCGCCCTGGTGAGCCTGCTGCTCGGTGTGTCGCAGGGCGGCCAGTGGGGCTGGGGCAGCCCTCGTGTGCTCGGGCTGTTCCTCGCCGCGGCCGCCGTCCTCGCCCTGTGGTGGTGGCATCAGCTGCGCACCGAGCGGCCCCTGGTGGACCTGCGCCTGGTCACCCGGCCCCGGGTGGGCCTGTCCCATGTGGCGGCCATGCTGACCGGATTCGCCTTCTACGCCAACTCGCTGGTGACCGCCCAGCTCGTGCAGGCGCCGAAGGCCACCGGGTACGGCCTCGGCCTGTCGATCGTCGCCACCGGCCTGTGCCTGCTGCCCGGCGGCGTCACCATGCTGCTCTTCTCGCCGCTGTCCGCCCGCATCTCGGCCTCCCGCGGACCGCGCGTCACCCTCGCCCTCGGCGCCGCCGTCATCGCCTGCGGCTACGCGCTGCGCGTCGCCGACAGCCGCGACCTGTGGATGATCATCCTCGGCGCCACGGTGGTGGCGACCGGCACCACCCTCGCCTACTCCGCGCTGCCGACCCTCATCCTGCGCGCCGTGCCGGCCGCCCAGACGGCCTCCGCCAACGGCGTCAACGTCCTGATGCGCACCATCGGCCAGGCCACCTCCAGCGCCGCCGTCGCCGCCGTGCTCGTCCACCACACCAGCCTCGTCGGCGGCCTCCCGGTGCCCACCCTGCACGGCTACCTGCTGGCGTTCACGATGGCGGGCGCCGTCGCCCTGATCGCCTGCGCCGCCGCCCTGTCCATACCGGGCGACGGGCCCGCCGGCGGCACCGGGCGCGCCCGCGGTGCCACCCGGGGCGCCCGCGACGGGGCGCTGGAGGGAGCATGAGTGCCGTGAGCACCCCATCCGGCCCCCGGGCAGCCGCACCGGCGCCCCGCGAAACCGCCCCACCGTCCCACGGGACCGCCCCCGCGCGGCGTGACGCCGAGGCCACCAGGGCCGCCATCCTGAAGGCCGCCCGCCATCTCCTGGCCCGGCACGCCCACGCCGACATCACCCTGAGGGCGGTCGCCGAACGGGCCGGGGTCAGCCCGCCGCTGATCCTGAAGTACTTCGGCAACAAGGACGCCCTCTTCGCCCGCGTGATGTCCTTCGACACCGACGCCGACGACCTGCTCGACGCGCCCCTGGAGGAGCTGGGCCGGCACATGGTCCGGCACGTCCTGGTCAGCCAGCGCGACCGCGGCGCCGACCCGCTGGTGCGGATCGCCTTCGCCCCCCTGCACGGCGACCACGGCGAGGTGCTGCGCGCCAACTTCCGCGCCCAGGTGACCGAGCGCCTCGCGGCCCGCCTCACCGGCCCCGACCGGGGACTGCGCGCCGAACTCGCCGTCGCGGGCCTGCTCGGCCTCGGCGTGATGTACGGCGTGGCCCGCGGCCCGCACCTGCGCGGGACCGATCTCGACGCCATCGCCGACCGCTACGGCCCCCTCGTCCAGGCCCAGTTGAACCCCCGGAGCTGACGTCCCCGGCGGCCCCGGGGCGTCCGGCGCCGTCCGCCACCGGAACCACCCGGTCCGGCGGTCCGGCAGGCCGGATGACAGACTGGACGGTATGGACGAACGCGTGATGGACAGGTCGGGACAGTGGGCGTCGGTCGTCGGACTCGGCACCTGGCAGCTCGGCGCCGACTGGGGCGAGGTCGACGACAAGGAGGCCCTGTCCGTCCTGGAGGCGGCGGCCGAGTCCGGCGTCACCTTCTTCGACACGGCCGACGTGTACGGCGACGGGCGCAGCGAGGCGACCATCGCCACCTTCCTGAGCAGCCGGCCCGACCTGCACGTGCTCGTGGCCACCAAGATGGGCCGCCGGGTCGAGCAGACCCCGGAGAACTACGTCCTGGACAACTTCCGCGCCTGGAACGACCGGTCCCGCCGCAACCTCGGCGTCGACCGCGTCGACCTGGTGCAGCTGCACTGCCCGCCGGCCTCCGTGTACTCGTCCGACGCGGTGTTCGACGCCCTCGACACCCTGGTGGCCGAGGAGCGCGTGGCGGCGTACGGCGTGAGCGTGGAGACCTGCGCCGAGGCGCTGACCGCGATCGCCCGGCCGAACGTGGCGAGCGTGCAGATCATCCTCAACCCGTTCCGCATGAAGCCCCTCCTGGAGGTGCTCCCGGCGGCGCGGGAGGCGGGCGTCGGCATCATCGCGCGGGTGCCGCTCGCCTCCGGCCTGCTGTCCGGCAAGTACACCAAGGACACGGTCTTCGCCGCCGACGACCACCGCACCTACAACCGGCACGGCGAGGCCTTCGACCAGGGCGAGACCTTCTCCGGCGTCGACTACGCCACCGGCGTGGAGGCGGCCGCCGAGTTCGCCGCGCTCGCTCCCGAGGGCTTCACCCCGGCCCAGCTCGCCCTGCGCTGGATCATCGAGCAGCCCGGCGTGACCACGGTCATCCCCGGCGCCCGCAACCCGCAGCAGGCCCGCGCCAACGCGGCCGCGGCCAAGCTGCCGGCCCTGTCCGGGGCGACGTACGCCGCGATCCGCGAGCTGTACGAGCGCCGCGTCCGGGAACAGGTCGAACACCGCTGGTAGTCACGGCGAAGCCGACCGTTTGAACGAATGTTCACCCGGTTAAACGGATCGCATGACGCACGAGGGCCGGCGCACGGGCCGCGACGAGACCGAGGAGGAGCGGGCCGACCGGATGTGGGGTGAACTCATCCAGGAGGTCCGCGTCGCCCAGACGGGCGTGCAGATCCTGTTCGGTTTCCTGCTGACGGTGGTCTTCCAGCCGAAGTACGCGACGCTGGCCCGCACCGATCAGCTCATCTACATCGTGACCGTCGTCCTGGGCGCCTGCGCCACCGGCGCCCTCATCGGACCGGTCTCCCTGCACCGCCTCGTCTCCGGGCGGCGGGTCAAGCCGCAGGCGGTGCGCATCGCCTCCCGGCTGACCTTCGTCGGCCTCGTGCTGCTGCTCGCCACGATGACCTCCTCGCTGCTGCTGATCCTGCGGGTCGCCACGCACGACGGCTATGTTCCCTACCTGGTCACCGCCGTGGTCGCCTGGTACCTGGTGTGCTGGTACGGGCTGCCCCTGTGGGCGCGCCGCCGGCACACCGGCGGCGACTGACCCGCCAGGGCCTGTCTGACAATTCGCGTCGTCGCCCGCAGGGCGGCCGCGCGGCGTCAGGCGCGTGCTCTCGCCGTGTCGGACTCGGACCCTCGTACTGGACGTACTCGGGTCCGGGTCCGGCGCGGCGAGAGGGCGTGCATGGCGTCGCGCGGCAGACGGGAATTGTCAGACAGGCCCTAGCCCGCGGTCCGCGCCGCCAGGGCCGCCAGTTGGCGGTCGTGCGCCCTGCCGAGCAGCAGCAGCGACAGCACCGCCCCGATCAGCGCGCAGAACATGTCCCACTGGGTGTCCCAGACGTCCCCCTGGGTGGCGAGGAAGGCGTCCGCGCCGTGACCGCCGATCTCGGCGGCCGCCCACTCCAGCAGCTCGAAGCAGGCGCTGAAGGCGAGACAGGCGCACACGGTGAGCGGGGCCAGCCAGCGGCTGCCGCGCAGCGGCGAGGTGCGGACGAGCAGTTCACGCACCAGGACGGCCGGGACGAAGCCCTGCATCAGGTGCCCGAACCGGTCGTACGGGTTGCGGGACAGGCCGAGGCCGTCCCGGACCCAGTCGCCCAGCGGCACCTGCGCGTACGTGTAGTGGCCGCCGACGGCCAGCACCAGCGCGTGCGCGGCGAGCAGCCCGCACAGCAGTCCGGTCAGCGGGAAGCGCCGCCAGACCAGCACCACCAGGGGCAGTCCGGCCAGCGCCCAGAACGTCTCCAGGAACCAGGTGGTCCGGTCGTGCACGTCCCACGCCGACGCGGCGAGGCCCACGGCCACCACACCGACGTACAGGGCGGGCGGCACACGGCGTGGCGCGGGGAGCGGGGCGGGGCGCACTGCGGTCATGGCGGGGCTCCTTGCCGGAGGGGTCGCGGAACTCGACGGAGCCCCATCCTGCGGCCGGCGGACCGGCGCGGACATGAGTACGGCTACTCAGCGCACCCCCGGCCCGCCGCTCAGCCCGTGGAGAGGATCTCCGCCAGCAGCTCGTCCACCTGGACCTCCTCCTGCCCGGGCGGCACCACTTCGCGGGTCTCGTGCAGGAACGCGGCGATCGCGGGCGCCCAGGCGTACACCACCGCGTGGTGACGGCCGCCGTCGGCCCGGTAGTCGCCGAGGAACTCCATGCGCAGCTCCCGCCACCGCCCGGCGGATACCGGCCGCAGCCGGACGTCGCCCACCCCGACCGCACCGGTCAGCCCGTCGGAGAGCATCTCCCGGTCCAGCCGCCACCGGGCCAGCACCCGGCCGTCGTGGCCGAACGCGGCGGTGACGGCGAACGGGTCCTCGGCGTCGTAGCTCAGATGGGCGAGCACCGGACACCGGGCGGTGCCCTCCGCCTGGAGCTGCACCACCAGGGTCTTGTGCACGAAGCGGTTCACCAAGGTCCTCCGGAAGCAATCGGCCTAGGGACCTCTAGTACCCCGTACGGGCCTGAAATGCTCATCCTTCCGGCGCAATCCGAACCGTGTCCGTTTCCGCCCTTCCCGCGCCCCGCCCGCGTCAGGCGAACTCCTCGCGCAGGGCGGGCAGCAGGGTCTTCGCCGACCAGTCGATGAACTCCGGCTGCGAGTCGCCGCCGATCTGCACCAGGGCGACCTCCCCGAACCCGGCCTCGGCATAGGGCCGCACGGCCTCGACGAAGGCGTCCGGGTCGTCGCCGCAGGGGATGGCGGAGGCGACGTCGTCGGCCGTCACGAACCGGGTCGCGGCCTCGAAGGAGTCCGGGTGCGGCAGTTCGGCGTTCACCTTCCACCCCAGGCCGAACCAGCGGAACTGCTCGTGCGCCCGCTCGATCGCGGCGTCCCGGTCGGGGTCGAAGCACACCGGCAACTGGCCGACCCGGGGCTTTCCGGCGCCGCCGTGCCGGTCGAAGGCCTCCAGCAGGTCCTTCTTCGGCTCGGTGGCGATGACCAGGTCGGCGAGATGCCCGGCGAGCGCGCAGGACTGCTCGCCGGAGACGGCGAGGCCGATCGGCGGCGCCTGCTCCGGCAGGTCCCACAGCCGGGCCGACTCCACGTCGTAGTGCGTGCCGTGATGGGTGACATGGCCGCCCTCGAACAGGGCGCGGATGATCTCCAGCGCCTCTTCCAGCATCTCGTGGCGCACGTCCACCGGGGGCCAGCCGCCGCCCACCACGTGCTCGTTCAGGTTCTCGCCCGCGCCGAGCCCGAGCCGGAACCTGCCCTCGGTCAGCAACTGCATCGTCGCCGCCTTCTGCGCCACCACCGCGGGGTGGTAGCGGACCAGCGGGCAGGTCACATAGGTCATCAGCGGGATCCGGGACGTGGCCTGCGCCGCGGCGCCGAGCACGCTCCACGCGTACGGCGCGTGGCCCTGGGAACGCAGCCACGGGAAGTAGTGGTCCGAGGTCACCGAGAAGTCGAAGCCCGCCTCCTCGGCCCGCACCACGTGGTCCACCAGGTCCCGGGGGCCGGCCTGCTCGGTCATCATCGTGTATCCGATTTGCACCATGGGACGCGAGTCCCCGGGCTGCCGGAGCGAAAACGGCCGGGTGCGCCGGTCAGTCCTCGGGCTCGCGGAAGGTTTGCAGGAAGGTCTTCAGGGCGATCGTGCCGTCGGCGTCGCCCCAGTCCGCGGCCGGCGTGGTGTACCGCAGCGAGAAGCCGCGCCCGCCGCCCAGCACGAAGCCCCGCCCGAGGGTGTGCGTCCGGGCGGCGCCGGAGCCCGCCACCCATTCCAGGTCGGCGGCCCGGTGCGTCCGGTAGGTGAGGGCCCGCAGGGTGCCGATCCGGTGGTAGCCGGGGAGGCGTGCCAGGGCCGGCTCGACCTCGTCGCGCCACACGGCGACCGGGTCCGGCCCGACGCGCTCGCTGTAGGTGACGGCGAGCGTGGGTGAGGCGGCGCCGGTGCCGAAGGTGACGCGGTAGGCGTCGTCGGCCGCGCGCGTGGTGGCCTGCCGCTTCCAGCCCGCCGGCAGCGCCACGGAGAACCCCTCCGGAGCGGTGTAGCGCCGGTAGCCGGCGGGCAGGGCGGGGGAGCCGCCGGGGCCGCGGGTCGCGGTGGGGACCGGGCCGCCGTCGCCGGCGGGGCCGGGCGGCGGTGCGGCCGTGGCGGTGGTCCGGGAGGGGGCGGCCGCGGTGGAGGTGCCGGGCAGGCGGTGGGTCACGGCCAGCACGGCGGCCGCGACCGTGACGACGGCCAGCGCGGTCCCGGCCATCATCAGCCGCCTGCCCGGAGCCGGGGCGGCGTGCCGCACGGCCGCGTACGCGTCGCGCAGCCGCGGGGCGGGCGCGGGGCACCGGTCCGCGTCGGAGTCCGCGTCGAGGGCCCGGACCAGGGCGTCCCGGACGACGCCCCGGTTCAGCCGCTCACGGCAGTTCTTGCGCAGCAGGCCCTGCACGGCCTGGGTGAGCGGGCCCGTGCGCAGCGGGGTGCGCAGCGGCAGCCGGTCCACCGCCCGCAGGGTGGCGTCGGGCCGGCCCCGGTCGCGGAAGGGCGGGCGCCCCTCGACCATCGTGTAGAGGATCGCCCCCAGTGCCCACATGTCGGCGGCCGGTCCGACGCGCTCGTCACGGGCCTGCTCCGGCGAGGCGTACGACGGCGCCGTCAGCCGCGGCGCCAGCGTGGTGCCCGCCAGCCCGAACCCGGCCACCAGGACCGGTCCGCCCTCCCGGACGAAGACCTGGCCGGGGCTCAGCTCACCGTGGGTGATGCCCTCGTCGTGCGCCGCCTGGAGCACGTCGAGGATCTCCAGGCCCAGCCGTGCCGCCCGGACCGGGTGGAACGGCCCCTCCCGGTCCAGGAGTTCGCCGAGCGGCGTGCCCTCGATCCGGTCCGTGACCGTCCACAGGGTGCCCGCCTCCACGACGGCGTCGACGACGGTGGCGACCCGGCCGGGGCACAGCAGCCGCATGATCTCGGAGGTCCGCACCACCCTGGCGGTGGCGCGCCGCACGGTGTCGGCGTCAGCGGTCTCCGGCAGCTCGGTCCGCGCCATCAGCCGGGGCTGGCCGGACGCGACGTCCTCGGCGTGCCACCACAGCCGGTTCGCCTCGCGGGCGAGGACCTCGAGCAGCCGGTACCGGCCGGCGACCAGCTCGTGTGCGGAGACGTGCGCCTTGACCATGGTCATCCCTCGCTGAGACCCCTGACTCGACTTTCCCAGAGGTACGCGGGGTGCGCCGGGGTGCGTTCAAAGGATCCGCGACTGAATCCCCGTTCCTGCCTTTTATTCAACGCGTCGACGGGCCGGCGGGTTTACGAAGACGGCGTGCGGCCGGGCATCGACCCGCGGGTTACCGAAGGTATACGCCCGGCTGTTCGGCTCGTTCCCCGGCCGCGGCGACGGGTTCAGAGCAGCCCGAATCGGTCCGCCCAGCCGAAGAGCTCCCCGGGTGCCGCGTTGCCCCCGCACACCACGAGCCCGAGCCTTGCTCCGCCGCCGACGCGGTCCAGCACCCGCCGCGCCGCCGGAAGCAGACAGCCGGCGGCCGGTTCGGTCCAGAGCTTGGCCCGCTCGGCGAGGTCCAGGCAGCCGCGCACCGCCTCCCGGTCCGGGACCACCAGGACCTCCTCGACCAGCGCCGACACATGGTCGTACGTCAGTCGCGACACCGAGGGCGCGCTCAGCGTGGTGACGAGCGAGGACACCGGCATCCGGCGGGGACCGCCCGCCCTGAGCGCGCCCGACATGGCTTCGGCGCCCTCCGTCTCCACGCCCCACACCCGCACCCCCGGGCAGCGGGCGCGCAGCGCGGCCGCCACACCGGCGATCAGACCGCCGCCGCCCACGCTGACCAGGACGTCCGTCGGCCCCTCGGCGCCGGCGGCGTCCTCGGCCAGCTCCAGACCCACCGTTCCCTGCCCGGCGATCACCACCGGATCGTCGAACGGGTGGACCAGGGTCAGCCCCTCGTCCCGCAGGTCCATCACCAGCCCGAAGGCGCTGTCCATGCCGTCGGTCAGCCGCACCGACGCCCCGGCCGCCTCGGCCAGCCCGATGGACCGCGCGGGCGCGGTACGCGGCATGACCACGGTCGCCTTCACGTCCAGGGCCGCCGCCATCTCCGCGACCGCGATCCCGTGGTTGCCGCCGCTCACCGCCACCACGCCGGCCGCGCGCTCGGCCTCGCTCAGCGACAGCAGCTTGGCCGTCGCGCCGCGCGCCTTGAACGAA
Source organism: Streptomyces sp. NPDC002386 (assembly GCF_053593175.1). Taxonomy (NCBI): domain Bacteria; kingdom Bacillati; phylum Actinomycetota; class Actinomycetes; order Kitasatosporales; family Streptomycetaceae; genus Streptomyces; species Streptomyces sp. NPDC002386. Next base: position 40,013 of record NZ_JBSFBX010000011.1, on the reverse strand, counting down.
CCGGTGCGCTGCAGCAGTTCGAGCTTCGCGGTGACCGGGGCGCCGAGCAGGTCCGTGAGTCCGGGGCTCGGCACGGTCGGCGTCCGTACGACGTGGCCGGCGATCCGCGCCGCGGCTGCTTCGATGTCCGGGAGGCCGATCAGGCTGGTCAAGGTAGTTCACCTTCCCGGCGCGGAACGGGGAACCGCGCCGTCGGAACCCTGACCCGCGGACACGCGCGAGGTCAACTCTCAGTGGTCGCGGTCCGTCAGATGGTCCAGCAGGCCGAGCAGCTCTCCCGCGGCGTCCGGCGCCCCCGGCAGCCCGGAGACCAGCTCCCGGGCGACGGCCGTGTGCGCGCGGGCCTCCGCCAGCGCCGCCACCCGGCCGCCCGCCTCCTCGATCAGCGCGGCCGCCTCCTCGGGCCGCCCCGCGGGGCCGAGCAGGGCGGGCAGGTGGCGGGCGGCGGGGGAGCCGAGGGCGAACAGCACCGGGAAGGTCTTCTTGCCCTCCCGCAGATCGCCGCCCACCGGCTTGCCGGTGACCGCCGGGTCGCCCCAGACGCCCAGCACGTCGTCCACCAGCTGGAAGGCGACGCCCAGATGCCGTCCGGCCCGGTCCAGCGCGGTGACGGCCGGCTCCCCGGCGCCGCCGAGCGCGGCGCCCAGCGCGGCGGCGCAACCGAGCAGCGCGCCTGTCTTGTGCTCCGCCATCGCCCGGTACTCCCCGGGTGTCACACGTCCGGGACCGGCGCACGGGCGGGTGGCGAACAGCAGGTCGTCGGCCTGCCCGCGCACCAGGTCGGCCAGGGCGGCGGAGAGCAGCCGGACACCGCCGGGACCGCCGGGCGCCGCGGCCAGCGTCTCCACGGCCAGTGCGAACAGGGCGTCCCCGGCGAGCACCGCCGGACCCGTGCCGTACGCCTTCCACACCGCGGGACGGCGGCGCCGGGTCGCGTCGCCGTCCATGATGTCGTCGTGCAGCAGGGAGAAGGCGTGCACCAGCTCCACCGCGACCGCCGCGGGGACCCCGGCCCGCCCGTCGGTCCCCGCCGCCTCGGCGCCGAGCACCGCCAGCGCCTGGCGCACCCCCTTGCCGCCCGGCGCGGCGGCGGGCGCACCGCCCACCTCGCACCAGCCGAAGGAGTAGGCGGCCATCTCGGCCACCCAGGGATGCAGCCGCCCCACCGCCTCCGCCAGGGCCGGACGCACCAGCGCCCGGCAGCGGTCGAGGGTGCCCACGGCCGAGGGCGGTGCCTGCACCGCCGGGGGGAGCGCGCTCACCGTACGGCCTCCGCGTCCAGGCCGAACTCCCGCTGCGCCCGGGCCACCATCTCCCGCGCGTGCCGCAGCCCCGCGCGCTCCAGCACCCGGGCCAGATCGGCCAGTTCGGCCGCCGTCTCGGCGCGGTCGCGGCCCAGGTGGGCCAGCGACTTGGCGAGGCCGAGCCGGGACAGCGCCTCACCGCGCGGCTCGCTCATCGCCCGGAACTCCTCCAGGGCCAGCTCGTACAGCTCCCGGGCCTCGGGGTAACGGCCGGCGCGGTAGAAGACGTTGCCGCGCATCTTGTGGTTGTAGGCGAGCGCGCTGGAGAGGTTCATCGCCCGGCAGGTGGTCTCCGCCCGCGACAGCAGCCCCAGTGCCCGCTCGGTGTCGCCGTCGCGGACCGAGACGATGTCGGCCAGGCCGCGCAGCGCCCAGGCGTGGCCGCGCCGGTCCTCGGCCCGCTCGGCTATCTCCGCCGCCTCCTCGAACAGTGTGTACGCCCGGTCGTGGTCGCCGGTGTTGCGGTGCATCTGCGCGATGCCCTCCAGCGCCCACACGGTGTGCCGGGCCTCCCCGCGCCTGCGGGCCTCGGCGAGCAGCTGCTCGTGCAGCCGGCCGACCGCCTCGTAGTCGCCCTGGATGCGCCCGGTCTCCGCGAGGCCCGCCAGCGAGTAGCCGCGGACCACGACGTCGCCGCCCCGCTCGCCGAGTTCGGCCGCGAGTCCCAGCAGCCGCCACGCCAGCGGGAACGCCCCGCGCTGCCGGGCGAGGGTGCCGCCGCTCCACAGGGCCCACGCCATCGCGGCCGTGTCGCCCGCCTCCCGGGCGGCGCGGTAGCTCGCCTTCCAGGCCTGGTCGGCGTCCCGCACCCGGCCGAGCCGCCGGTGCGCCTCGGCGACGGCGAGCCCGCAGCGGGCCGCCTCTCCGGCCCGGCCGGACCGCTCGGCCTCGCGCAGCCGCTCGGTGCCCTCGGCCAGCACGTCGACCAGCGAGGAGTTCACGGACAGTGTGGTCAGGGCGCCCTGGTACTCCGGGGCGAAAGCCTTGCCGTACATGTATGCCCTTCTATACACGAAGTGTATACACGGTGTGTATAGCACACCGGAAAGGTGCCCCGGCCCGCAGGCCGGGGCACGGTCTGTCGTGGGTCAAGACGCCGGTGCGCGAGGCGGGGTTGCCCGTGCGGCGCAGATCACTTCACGGGGCGTCAGTGCTGCTGCGCCTTCTGCGGCGTCGCCTCGCTCGGCCGCACCACGACGAACCCCTCGCCCTGGAGCATCAGTTGCACCGCCTCGCCCGAACCGCCGCGCAGCATCGAGCCCAGGGACTGCGAGCGGTGCAGCGAGGTCCGCAGGTTCGCGGTCCAGCCGACCACCGCGTCGGTGTCGACGTACACCGGGTGCTGCGCCGAGACGGGTATCACCAGCGGGTTGCCCTCGCAGACCAGGCCCAGCCGGCCCCGTCCGCTGAACACGCTGTTGAAGAGGCCGCCGCCGGCGATGCCCGAGCCCTTCACGGTCTTGATCTCGTACGACAGCGAGGCGTCGAAGCACAGCACGTTGCGGCCGTTGACCGTGAACAGGTCGCCCGGCTCGACCTCGACGATGAAACAGTTCTGCGCCTCGTGCGCGAACCAGACCTCACCCTGGCCGCGCACCGCCATCAGGGGCAGTCCCTCGCCGGTGACCGCGCGCTTGAGCATCCCGCCGACGCCCTGGCCCTTGCGCTCGAACTGGAGGCTGCCGCGGTGGGCGATCATCGCGCCCTGGCGGGCGTGCATCTCGCCGTTCACCGCGTACTTGATGCACTTGGCGTTCTCGACGGTCATGCCGGCCTCGACGGCCGGCCGGACCACGTGCTCACTGGAAAAGAGGGAACCCTTCATGCGGGGCATGGTGTCCCGGACGCACTCGTTCCGCCAAGATCGCGGCCCGAGCCCGTCCGGTCACCGGTTCCCCTCACCGCTCCGGCGCCCGTTACAGCGTCAGATCCGGCTCCGCGGCGGACGGGACGCGCAGCGCCTTGCCCGTGTCCTTCCCCGCGCTCCTGCCGCAGAACGCCGACTCCAGCGTGCCCGCGAGCGTGCCGAGCACCTTGGCGTTGTTGGAGGTGTTGACGGCGGCCGTGAGCGCACGCTTGCCGTCCTTCGAGGCGAACGCGTACGTGTAGAAGCCCTGGACGGCGCCCGTGTGCCCGTACACCGAGACACCGCAGGACAGGTCGCGCCGGCGCAGCCCGAGCCCGTACGACGTGGTGGCGTCGACCCGGTCGAAGCGCTCCATCTCCGCGAGCCGGGCGGCGGAGAGCAGCCTGCCGCGCAGCAGCGCGGAGTAGAAGGTGTTCAGGTCCCTGGCGCTGGAGATGAGCGCGCCCGCGCTCTGCGCCCAGGACACCGTCTGGTCGGTCGCGTCGACCAGTTTCGCGCCGGCCGCGTCCGGGGTGAGGTAGCCGTGGGCGTGCCGGCCCGGGATCTTCGTGTCCGGGTGCACGTAGAAGGTGTCGCGCAGCCCGAGCGGCGTGATCAGCCGCTTCTCGTAGGCGTCCCGCACCGACCCGCCGGTGAGTTTTTCGATGAGGAGGCCGGCGACCACGTAGTTGGTGTTCGAGTACGAGTAGGCGGCGCCGGGCGCGTTGGTGCGGGGCTTCCTCAGCGACAGGGCGACCAGGTCGCGGTAGCCGAAGACCTTGTCGCGGACCGCCTCGAAGCCGGACACGCTCTGGGCGAACATGTCGTTGCTGTAGTCGTACAGTCCGCTGCGGTGGCCGAGCACGTGCCGGACCGTGATGCGGTCGTCCGGCAGCAGCTTCGGCAGGTACCGGTTGACGGGCGCGTCCAGGTCCAGCTTGCGCTCGTCGGCCAGTTGCAGCAGGACGACGGCGGAGAAGGACTTGGTGACGCTGCCGATGCGGAACCGGTCCGCGGTGCTGATGCCCTGACGGGTGCTCCGGTCGGCGACGCCCCGCGTCACCAGGTACGAGGCGTCGCCGTCGTCGACGCGCGCCAGCGCGCCCGGGGCGCCCTGGTCCACCGCGGCGTGCAGCACCGCGTCCAGGCCCCCGACGTCGACAGCGGGCAGCGCCGCCGCCGTCGGGGCGCCCGCCTCCGGGGTCGCGGCCCGCGCCGGGACCGCGAGCAGCGACAGGGCGGCCGCTCCGAGGACCGCACCCCTGCCCACCCTTGCTGAGACCATCCGGCTCCACTCCCGTCCTCGCGGTTCGCGATGCGACATCGGTCACATTCCGGCCTGGAACCTAGGGGATTGCGGCAACGTCTCCACAGTCGACACACAGTTGGTCATGTCGTGATCACCCTGTGGCAGTCATTTGCAAAGGATTGTCATAGAAGTCCGCGAAATGGATCATTCCGCCTTTACGTGTGCATGACTGATCCATAAGGGTTACCTCCGGGGCCCGACCAGCCCCCGTGGCGCTCAACTCCGCCACGTCTGAGGGCGGTTGGGAAACCTCCCGCCTCGAACGAAGGAACCCTGATCAGATTGCGTAGACCGCACATACGCACCGCGGCGATCGCCGTCGCGGTGGCGACCGCTGCCACGGGTCTGGCCGGTACGGCCTTCGCGGGTCCCTCCACCGGTGGGGAGCGCTCCGCCGCGTCCACCGCCACGGCCGCCTCGGCGGTGGTGAAGGCGGCGCAGGCCGCGGCCTTCGCCCACACCGCGGCGACGGGGGTCGCGCAGGGCGACGAGCTCCACGCCCAGGACGTGCTCGTCGACCCCGAGGGCGCGCGCCACGTGCGTTTCGTCCGCACCCACGACGGGATGCCGGTCCTCGGTGGCGACCTCGTCGTCCACCTCGACCGGCGGCTGGCCTACACGGGGGTCACCAGCGCGGCCACGCACGCGGTCAAGCCCGCGGCCGCCAAGCCCGAGCTGACGGCCGCCCAGGCCGCTGCCAAGGCCGCCCGCGCCGCCAAGGGCGAGGCCGGCGACGTCGAGCTGGTGGTGGACGCCCGTGCCGGCTCCGCCGCCCTCGCCTACCAGGTCACCGTGACCGACAACGGGACCGCCAACACCGTCGTCGTCGACGCCGTCACCGGCAAGGTGCGCAGCAACACCCCCGTCGCCGACGAGTTCCTGTCGCCGAAGCTGCTCGCCGCGATGCGCAGGAGCGGCCAGACGGCCGACCCGGCCACCGGCGCCGGCTCCACCGCGGGGTCCGGCCTGCTCGGCTCCGGCGTCTCCGGCGTCACGCACTACCCGGCGACCGCCAGGGGCACCGGCAAGACCCTCTTCGTGGGCAGCGTCGGGCTGACCACCACGGCCACCTCGCGCGGTCACTACCAGCTCAAGGACCCGAACCGGTACGGCACCGAGACGCGTGACGCCAAGGGCAAGTACACCGAGTCCTTCGGCGCGGGCACGAAGTTCACCAACACCACGAACGTGTGGGGCAACGGCAAGACCTCCAGCCGGGCCAGCGCCGCCGCCGACGCGCAGTACGGCATCACCAAGACGCTGGACTTCTACAAGAAGACCTTCAACCGCAAGGGCATAGCCAACAACTCCAAGGCCGCCCGCGGAATGGTCCACTGGGGCAACAAGGTCGCCAACGCGTTCTGGGATCCGACCTGCAACTGCATGCTCTACGGCGACGGCGACGGCCAGATGTTCAAGAAGCCGCTCGTCGTCCTCGACGTCACCGGTCACGAGCTGACCCACGGCGTGGTGGAGGCGACCGCCAACCTGCAGCCGACCTACGTCGACGCCGACGGCAACCAGTACGGCGAGCCCGGCTCGCTGAACGAGTCGCTCGCCGACATCTTCGGCTCCAACGTCGAGTTCTACGCCAACAACACGAAGGACACGCCGGACTACCTGGTCGGCGAGAAGCTGGGCCTGGACCAGAAGTTCCTGCGCCGCCTCGACCACCCCTCGCTCGACAAGCTCGAGGGCACGATCGACTACTGGTCGGCGGACACGTACTACACCGAGGTGCACGCCGGTTCCGGTGTCTCCTCGCACGCCTACTACCTCCTCGCGGAGGGCAGCGGCTCGAAGACGATCGGCGGCGTCAAGTACAACTCGCCGACGTACCACAACGCGTCCACGGTGAAGGGCATCGGCCGCACCAAGGCCACCGCGATCTTCTACCGTGCGCTGACCCGCTACATGGTCTCCACCACCGACTTCCACGGCGCGCGCGCCGCGACGCTGAAGGCGGCCAAGGACCTGTACGGCTCGACCAGCACCGAGTACAAGACGGTGGACAAGGCGTGGGCCGCGGTCAACGTGACCGCCGCCAACACCCCGGCCGCCCGTCACTGACGGACGTCCGCACCCCGCACCACCGGATGCCCCGCCCCGCGCGGGGCATCCGCACGTCCGGGCGCCCCCGTCCGCCGGGGTGGCGGACCGGCGGCAGCGGCGGGACCATGACGTCCGTGGCACACGCAGACACGTCGAGGACGCTCCGCCCGGAGCCAGGCGGGTCCGCCGGGGCCGAGGAGCCCGGCCGGTGACCGGCCGGTCCGCCCGCGTCCGCCGCCTGGCCGCCGCGGTGCTGCTCACGCTCGCCTGTCCGTGGGCGCCCGTGCCCGCCGCGGCCGCACCGCCCGCACCCGCCGGCCAGGCAGGCCAGGTCGTCACGTGGTCGGCGAGCGCCGACCGCCTCGGCGAGGGCGCCGCCGACCGCGGCTACCGGCTGATCGTGCACACCAGCGTGGCCGGCAGCGCACTGCGCGTCCGCCTCTCCAACGCCTTCGGCGACCGGCCCCTGACCCTGGACAGCGTCCGTGCCGGCCTGCGGCGTACGGGCGCGGCGCTCGTCCCCGGCAGCGACCGTCCGCTCACCTTCCGCGGATCCCGCACGGTCACCCTGCCCGCCGGCACGGTCGCGTGGAGCGACCCGCTGCCCGGGAACGTCCCGGCCGGGGCCGATCTCGCCATCAGCCTGCACACCCCGGACGCGGCCGGCCCGGCCACCGGGCACGAGATGGCGCTGCAGACGTCGTACGTCGGCCAGGGCGACCACACCGCCGAGACCAGCGGGGCGAACTGGGCCCGGCCGACCGGCTCCTGGTGGTACCTGGACGCCGTCTCGGTACGCCCCGCGGACCCCGCCACCGGAGCCGTGGTGGTGCTCGGCGACTCCCTCACCGACGGCTGGCAGTCCACGCCGGGGCTCGACCGGCGCTGGCCCGACTACCTCGCCCGGCGCCTGCACTCGGCCCGGACGGCCGTCGAGGGCGTGGCCAACGAGGGCATGTCCGGCAACAAGGTGCTCACCGACGACGCCGGGACCGGCGCCCTGCACCGGCTGGAGCGGGACGTCCTGACCCAGCCCGGGGCACGTACCGTCGTGCTGTTCGAGGGAGTCAACGACCTCAAGGCCCACACCGGGGTCACCGCGGCCGGCCTGATCGCCGGTTACCGGACGATCGTCCGGCGGGCCCACGCGGCGGGGCTGTGCGTGGTCGGCGCGACCATCGGTCCCTTCGAGGGCTGGTCCGAGTGGGACCCGGCGGCCGAGGCGGTACGCCAGGAGGTCAACCGGTTCATCCGCGCCGGCGGGGAGTTCGACGCGGTCGCCGACTTCGACCGCGTCCTGCGCAGCCCCCACCTGCCCCGGCGCCTGCTCGCCGGCTTCGACAACGGCGACCATCTGCACCTCGACGACGCGGGCATGCGGGCCCTGGCCGGAGCCGTGGACCCGCACGCCCTCGACTGCGCGCGCTGATCCCGGGCCGGCCGACTCGTCCCGGCCGTAAGGGGCTCAGCGCAGCGTGTCGGCCCAGTCGGCCGGCACCCGGCCCGCGGGGCCCGGCACCGGCTGGTCCTCCGGGTGCCAGGCCGGCGGCGCGAGTTCGGGGCCGTCGGTGTACAGCCGGCCCGTCTCGAAGTTCCAGAACCAGCTCTCGCCCGGCTCGAAGCTGCGGATCACGGGATGCCCGGTCGCCTCGTAGTGGGCGGTGGCGTGCTTGGCGGGGGAGTCGTCGCAGCAGCCGATGTGACCGCAGGACGCGCACCGGCGCAGATGGAACCACCACCCGCCGGCCGCGTCGCATTCCACACAGCCCGCGCCGCTCGGCGGGACGCTCGGGTCGATGGCGTTCTCGCCGCTCATGCTGCCTCCTCGGGGTTCGTCAGGGCGGACCGCTCCTCCGGTGTCCCGGCGGTCAGCGGCAGCAGCACCTGGAAGCGGGTGTCGCCGGGTTCGGACTCGACACGCAGGGTGCCGTGGTGCTTGTTCACCACGATCCGCCAGGAGATGTCCAGGCCGAGCCCGGTGCCCTGGCCGACCGGCTTGGTGGTGAAGAACGGGTCGAAGATCCGGCTCCGGATCTCCGGCGGCACCCCGGGCCCGGTGTCCCGGAACTCCACCAATACCTGCTCGCCCTCCAGCGCGGTCCGCACGGTCAGCGTGCCCTGCCCGCCGGCGTCGTTCATGGCGGACACCGCGTTGTCGATGAGGTTCGTCCACACCTGGTTCAGCTCCGCCGGGTAGCCGGGGATCTCCGGCAGCGCGGGCTCGTACTCCTTGACGACCTCGATGCTGGGACCGATCTTGCCGGAGAGCATCAGCAGGGTGCTGTCGAGGAGTTCGTGCACCCCGACGACCCGGTAGGGCGCCCGGTCCAGTTGCGAGTACTGCTTGGCGGCGTCCACGAGGTGCGAGATCCGGGTGGTGGAGTCCTCGATCTCGTCCATCAGCAGCTCGGTCTCGACCGTGTAGTTGAGCCAGCCGACCGCCCCGGGCAGGATCTCCGCGTCCACGGCCGCCGCGACCTGCTCCAGCCAGTCCACGTCGAGCCCGGCCTGGACGAAGGTGGGCGCGAGCTGCCAGCCGTGGTCGAGGCCGTGGTCCTCCAGCCAGTCGGTGAGCGCGTCCTCGCGGTCCGAGGCCTCCAGCGGGCTGAGCGACGGCGCCTTGGCGACCCGCTCGGCGGTGCGCTCCTGGATCTCGATCAGGCTCGCCAGCGCGTCCCGTGAGAACGGGCCCTCGGCGATCACCGCGAGTTTGTGCCGCATCTTCGCGACCCGCTCCCGCAGCGTCGAGGTGGCCCGGACGGCGGCCGCGGCGGGGTTGTTCAGCTCGTGCGTGAGCCCGGCCGACAACGAGCCGAGCGCCAGCAGCCGTTCCCGCTGCCCGATGGCCGCCTGGGTGCTCTTGGAGCCGAAGAACAGCCCCTCCAGCAGATGCGTGGCCATCGGGAACCACTCGCTCATGACCTCGGCGAAGGTGTCCGCCGGCAGGACGAAGAAGCGCGTCGGCTCCGTCACCCGCATCGAGTTGTTGTACACCTGCCGCACCCGGTCGCCCAGGTACGCCTGCATCGCGCCGGCGTACACCCCGCGCTGCGAGGTACGGGACACCTCCACGTCGTCGCCGCCCACCCGCCGCGAGAGCACGACCGTGCCCTCGACCATCACGTAGAAGCAGGTGGCGGGGTCGCCCTCGGTGTACACCGGGCCCGGCTCGAACAGCTCCACCCGGCCCTCGCTGCACAGCCGGCCGAGCTGCTCCGGTGACAGCTTCTCGAACAGGAACAGGGAGCCGATCTCCCGCGGGCTGCACGGCACCGGCTGCCCGCTCACGACTGCTCCAGATACCGGTGGACGAGCATCACGGCCATGGCTCCCTCTCCGACGGCTGACGCGACCCGCTTGGCGGACTCGGCGCGGGCGTCGCCCGCCACGAACACGCCGGGGACGCTGGTCTCCAGGTGGTACGGCGCCCGGTCCAGCTCCCAGCCGGCCGGTGGGCGCCCGTCGGCGGTCAGGTCGGGCCCGGCCAGGATGAACCCGCGCTCGTCGCGCAGCACCGCCCCGCCGAGCCAGTCGGTCAGCGGGGCCGCGCCGATGAACACGAACATCCACTGGGCGTCGACGCGTTCGGTCTCCCCGCTGGACATGTGGCGCAGCGTCAGCTGTTCCAGCCGGCCGGAGCCGTGCGCGGCGTCCACGACCGTGTGGCCACGCACCGAGATGTTCGGCGCGTCGCCGATCTGCTGGATCAGATAGTGCGACATCGAGGCCGACAGGTCCGGCCCGCGCACGAGCAGCGTGACCGACTTGGCGAACCGGGACAGGTACATCGCCGCCTGCCCCGCCGAGTTGGCGCCGCCGACGATGTACACGTCGTGCCCCTGGCAGGAGGACGCCTCGGTCAGCGCGGAGCCGTAGAACACCCCGCAGCCGGTCAGGTCCATGCAGCCCTCGGCCTGCAGCTGCCGGTACTGCACGCCCGTCGCCAGGATGACGCTGTGCGCCGCGATCGCCGAGCCGTCCGCGAACCGGACCACGCGGGCCGCCCCGTTGATCTCCAGTCCGGTCACCTCGCGCGTGGTCAGGATCTCGGCGCCGAACTTGGCCGCCTGCCGCCGCGCCCGGTCGGTGAGCTGCGCGCCGGAGACGCCGTCGGGGAAGCCCAGGTAGTTCTCGATCCGGGAGCTCTGCCCGGCCTGCCCGCCGGTCGCGGACCGTTCCACGAGCACGGTCCGCAGGCCCTCCGAGGCCCCGTACACGGCGGCGCCCAGCCCGGCCGGGCCGCCGCCGATCACCACCAGGTCGTAGAAGTCGGCCGTCGGGGTCGTCGCCAGGCCCACCCGCGCCGCCAGCTCCGGCGCCTCGGGCTCGACCAGGACCGTTCCGTCGGGGGTGATCACCAGCGGCAGCCGCTGCCCGTCCTGCCCGGCCGCGGTGAGCAGCCGCCGCCCCTCGGGCTCCTCCACCGAGTACCAGCGGTACGGCACCTGGTTGCGGGCCAGGAACTCCCGTACGTCCGAGGACCGGGCCGACCAGCGGTGCCCCACGACCTTGGTGCTGGGCACCGGCTTGTAGGCGCTCGTCCGCCAGGCCTGGAGCAGGTCGTCCAGCACCGGGTAGAGCTTCTCCTCCGGCGGGTCCCACGGCTTGAGCAGGTAGTGGTCCAGGTCGACGACGTTGATCGCGTCGATGGCCGCGCTGGTGTCCGCGTACGCGGTCAGCAGCACCCGCCGGGCACCCGGATACACGTCCAGGGCCTGCTCCAGGAAGTCGATGCCGTTCATCTGCGGCATCCGGTAGTCGGCCAGGATCACCGCCACCAGGTCCCCGCGCAGCTTCAGCTCGCGCAGCGCCTCCAGGGCCGACTCGCCGGACTCCGCGCGCACGATCCGGTACGACTCGCCGTAGCGCCGCCGGAGGTCGCGGGCGACGGCGCGGGAGACCCCCGGGTCGTCGTCCACGGTCAGGATGACGGTCCGCGCTGCGTCGGCGGCCTGTGCCATGCCTCTCCCACCCCGAGCGGTCGGATTGACGGGACGGCGCCGCCGGGGACACCGCACCGATTCTCGCCCATCGTATGTTCGATCGCCCGGCTTCGCTCCGGTATACGGCGAGGACGGTCCGGGCCCGCCGGTCACTCCTTGATCTCCCCCTTCGCGGGTAGGGAGAAGGGCATGATCGGCACGGACCGATCGGCCCGTGGGGGAGACTGGCCCCGCGGACGCGGACGACGAGGAGGCCCGAGGCATGACACGCCCGATCACGGCAGGGGTGGACGGTACGGAGGAGGGCCTGGCCGCGCTGGACTGGGCGGCCAGGGAGGCCGTGCGCCGGGGGCTGCCGCTGCGCGTGGTGCACGCCTGGCGCTACGCCGAGGCACTCGCCACGGCCGACCGGGACACCCAGCACGGCTGGGTGTCCGAAGGGGTGCGGGAGGCCGTGCGCGCCGTCCTGGGCAGGCACCCGGAGCTCGAGGTGGACGTGGACGTGCTCGAGGGCGGCGTCGCGGAGGCGCTGACCGGCGCGGCGGCCCGCTCCGAGCTGCTGGTGCTGGGCTCCCGCGGGCACGGCCCGGTGATGGGCTTCCTGCTGGGCTCGGTGGGCCGCCAGGTGATCGCCGAGACGGCCCGGCCCGTCGTCCTGGTACGGGCCGGCGACCGGGCGGCGGCGGAGGCCGCCGGGCGGGACGTCGTGGTCGGCCAGCACGGCGGCCCGGAGGACAGCGCGGCCGCGCTGCGGTTCGCGTTCGAGACGGCGGCCGTGCGCGGTGCCACCGTCCGGGCGGTCCGCGCCTGGACGCTGCCGCCGGTCTTCGCCTACAGCCCGGGCTCGCTGAAGCTCCTGGACGAGGCGGGCGGCCTGGAGCCGTACGAGAAGCAGGCACTGGAGGACGCGCTCGCCCCGTGGCGGGAGCGGTTCCCGGAGGTGCCCGTCGCCGAGCACGTCGAGATGGGCAGCGCGGGGCAGGTGCTGCTGTCGGTGGCCGGGCGGGCCCAGCTCATGGTCGTGGGCCGGCGGTCCCGCCGTACGGCCGTGGGCGCCCGGATCGGCTCGGTCGCGCACGGCGTGCTGCACCACGCCGAGTGCCCGGTGGCCGTGGTGCCGCACGAGTGACCTAGGCGGGTGTCGTCGGCTCCAGGGTGGTGCGCGCCCTGGGCAGGACGTTGGCGATGTAGTCGGCGACGGCGGTGTCCAGGCCGATGTCCTGCTGCGCTTGTTCCGACAGGTACCAGCGGTGCTCCAGCAGCTCGTGGTAGATCTCGGCCGGGTCCATGGACCCGCGCAGCGCCGACGGCACGGCGCGCACGGTGGGCCGGAACACGTCCCGCACCCAGCGGTGGGCGAGCACCTCGGGGCGGGCGGCGAGGGGGTCACCGGGCGCGTAGTCGTCCTGGGTGGCCATCCAGCTCTCCAGGTCGTTGAGCAGCCGCCGCGCCTGGTTCTCCTCGGCGTCGAGGCCGGTCAGCCGCAGCAGCTGCCGCTGGTGGTGGCCGGCGTCGACGACCTTGGGCACGAAGGTGACCGTGTCCCCGTTGGACGAGTGCTCGATCTGCATCTCGGCCACGTCGAAGCCGAGGTCGTTGAGCCGGCGTATCCGGCGTTCTATGTAGTGGTACTTGCCCGCCGGATACACCGAGGTGCGGGTCAGCTCCTGCCACAGGCCGGCGTAGCGGGTGCAGATCTCGTGCCCGAACTCGACGGGGTCGACGGAGGGGTGCAGCGCGCCGGACGCCTCCAGGTCCAGCAGCTCGCCGCTGATGTTCACCCGGGCCAGGTCGAGGTCGTAGTCCCGCTGTCCGGGGCTGAGCCGGGGGTGCAGGTCACCGGTCTCGGCGTCCACCAGGTACGCGGCGTAGGCGCCCGCGTCCCGCCGGAAGAGGGTGTTGGACAGCGAGCAGTCGCCCCAGGCGAACCCGCTCAGGTGCAGCCGGACCAGCAGCACCGCGAGGGCGTCCATCAGCCGGTGCATGGTCGCCGGGCGCATGGTGGTCTCGAACATCGAGCGGTACGGCATCGAGCCGCGCAGGTGCCGGGTGATCAGTACCGGTTCCAGCGGGGCGCCGGCGCCGTCGGTGCGGCCGGTGACCACGGCGAGCGGGTCGACGGCCGGGATGCCCAGCCGGTCGAGGTCGCGCAGCAGCCCGTACTCGCGCAGCGCGGGCCGTTCGGCCAGCTCCTTGACCGCGATCACCTCCTCGCCGGCGCGGGCGTAGCGCACGACGTGCCGGGAGATGCCCCGGGGGAGCGGCACGAGGAACTCCTCGGGCCACTTCTCCAGGGGTACGTCCCAGGGCAGTTCGAGCAGGAGCGCGGGGTGCTCCGGGTTCGTGGCGCTGATCTGCAATGCCATGGGACGAACCCTAAGGCCATGGCTCCGCCGGCGGGACGCCCGCTCCCGGCGGTCGACGCCGAGCGCGTGCCGCGCCGGTGCCCGCGAGGGGCCGCCGGATCCTTCACCGCACCCCGTGCGGGCGGAACTGGACGCTGATCCGCGGCCCCGCCGCGTGGGCGGTCTTGGGCACGCAGTGCTCCCAGGTCCGCTGGCAGGAGCCGCCCATCACGATGAGGTCGCCGTGCCCGAGCGGCCGCCGGACGCCCGGGCCGCCGCCCACGGGCCGCAGCAGCAGATCCCGGGGCGCGCCGACGGACAGGATCGCGACCATCGTGTCCTGGCGGGCGCCGCGTCCGATCCGGTCGCCGTGCCAGGCGACGCTGTCCCGGCCGTCGCGGTAGTAGCACAGCCCGGCGGTGGTGAAGGGCTCGCCCAGCTCCTCGGCGTAGCGGGCGGACAGGGCGTCCCGCGCCTCGGTGAGGACGGGGTGCGGCAGCGGCTCGCGCGCCCCGTAGAAGGCGAGCAGCCGCGGGACGGCCACCACGTTGTCGTACATCGTGCGGCGCTCCGCCCGCCAGGGGACCTCGGCCGCCAGCTCTTCGAACAGGGCGTCCGCTCCGCTCAGCCAGCCCGGCAGCACGTCGATCCAGGCGCCGGAGCCCAGCTCGGTCCGGCGCAGCCCGTCCAGCGGGCCGAGCCGCAGCTCGTCGGTCTGGTCGAACAGGGAGCCCTGGAGGTGCGTGGCCATGGGTCCAGCGTACTCCTTAATCGAATATGTGTTCCAAGAGAGGCTCGCGTCCCGCTTCCCAGGGGCGTACCTCTTTCGATACATCGATGTATCGGATACATTGCCGTATCGAAAGGGGGGCCATGGCGGCCAAGGACGACACGGCCCGGCGCGTCACCAGGCGGCGGGCCCGGACCCGGGCGAACCTGCTCGACGCCGCCTTCGCGGTGTTCGCGGCCAAGGGGTTCGGGCGGGTCTCCATCGAGGAGGTCTGCGAGGCCGCCGGCTACAGCCGGGGTGCCTTCTACTCCAACTTCGCCACCCTGGACGAGCTGTTCTTCGCCCTCTACCGGGAGCGGGCCGACCTCATCGCGGGCCAGGTGGCCGACGCGCTCGCGCAGGACGGGCCCGGCCTGGACGTCCCGGCCTCCGTGGACCGGGTGACCGAGGTCCTGCTGCTCGACGTGGACTGGCTGCTCGTCAAGACCGACTTCCTGGTGCACGCGGCCCGTGACCCGGCCGTCGCCGAGGCCCTCCTCGACCACCGTGCCCGGCTGCGCGAGGCCGTCGCCGACCGCCTCGGCCGGGCCCGGGGCCACACCGCACTGCCCGCCGTGCTCGGCGACGCCGACGGCGCCGCCCGCGCGGTGGTCGCGGCCTACGACGGCGTCACCACCCAGCTCCTGCTGGACAGGGACGTCGACGCCGCCCGCGGCTGGCTGAAGCAACTGCTCACCGCCCTGCTGACCGACGGCAGCGGCACCCCCGAATGAGTCGCGGACGGAAGGACACGGAGCCCATGGCCGCCATGGACGCGGACGTCATCGTCGTCGGAGCGGGCCTCGCCGGCCTGGTCGCGGCGCACGAACTCAACCGCCAGGGCCGCAGGGTCGCCCTGGTCGACCAGGAGAACGCCGCCAACCTCGGCGGCCAGGCGTTCTGGTCCTTCGGCGGGCTCTTCCTCGTCGACTCGCCCGAGCAGCGCCGGCTCGGCATCAAGGACTCCCTCGACCTCGCCTGGAACGACTGGCAGGGCAGCGCGCGGTTCGACCGGCTCGCCGACGAGGACTCCTGGGCGGTGCGCTGGGCCCGCGCCTACGTCGAGTGGGCGGCCGGTGAGAAGCGCTCCTGGCTGCGCGGGCACGGCATCGAACTGCTGCCCACCGTGGGCTGGGCCGAGCGCGGCGACCTCAGGGCCGGCGGCCACGGCAACTCCGTGCCCCGCTTCCACATCGCCTGGGGCACCGGCACCGGTGTGGTCGAACCGTTCGCCGAGTACGCCCGGCAGGCGGCACGGGACGGACTGCTCACCTTCCACCACCGTCACCGGGTCGACGAACTGGTCATCGAGGACGGCGCGGCGCGCGGAGTGCGGGGCACCGTCCTCGCCGCGGACGACTCCCCGCGCGGCGCCGCCTCCAGCCGCGAGCGCGCCGGCGACTTCGCACTCACCGCCCGGGCCGTGATCGTCACCAGCGGCGGCATCGGAGCCGACCACGACATCGTCCGCCGCTACTGGCCCGAGCGGCTCGGCACACCCCCCGCCGAGATGGTCACCGGCGTCCCCGCCTACGTCGACGGCCGGATGCTCGACATCAGCGCCGAGGCGGGCGTGCGCCTGGTCAACCGCGACCGCATGTGGCACTACACCGAGGGCCTGCAGAACTGGGACCCCGTCTGGCCCGGCCACGGCATCCGCATCCTGCCCGGCCCCTCCTCCATCTGGCTCGACGCCCTCGGGCGCCGGCTGCCCGACCCGTGCCTGCCCGGCTACGACACCCTCGGCACGCTCGAGTACCTGCGCACCACCGAGGACATCGCCGGCCACGACCACTCCTGGTTCATCCTCACCCGGAAGATCATCGAGAAGGAGTTCGCGCTCTCCGGCTCCGAACAGAATCCGGACATCACCGCCAAGGACCGCAAGGCCGTGCTGCGCGACCGGCTGCTGGGCAAGGGCGCCCCGGCCCCGGTGCGGGCCTTCCTCGACAAGGGCGCGGACTTCGTCACCGCGGGCACCCTGGAGCACCTGGTCGAGAAGATGAACGCCCTCACCGCCGAGCCGCTGCTGGACGCGGCCGAGGTGCGCCGCCAGATCGAGGCCCGCGACCTGCAGATGGCCAACCCCTACAGCAAGGACTCCCAGATCCAGGGCATCCGCAACGCCCGCCGCTACATCGGCGACCGGCTCGGCCGGGTCGCCTCCCCGCACCGCATCCTGGACCCGGAGGCGGGCCCGCTGATCGGCGTCCGGCTGCACGTCCTGACCCGCAAGACACTCGGCGGCATCCAGACCGACCTCGACTCCCGGGCCCTAGGCGCCGACGGCACCCCGATCGAGGGGCTGTACGCGGCGGGTGAGGTGGCGGGTTTCGGCGGCGGCGGTGTGCACGGCTACAACGCCCTGGAGGGCACCTTCCTCGGCGGCTGCCTCTTCTCGGGCCGCGCGGCCGGACGGGCGGCGGCGCGGCAGACGGGCTGACGGCGGGCGCGGGGGCCGGGCCGGAGGGCCGTATTCAGCCGCGCAGCAGTTCCACCAGCACGGAGGCGTGGCTCTGCTCCGGCGTCCTGGACGCCGTGAGCAGCGTCACCCGGCCCTCGCGCGCCGACGTCCGCAGCCCGTCGAGCAGTTCGGCGGCCCCGGGTGCGGCGAGCTCGGCCTCGTAGCGGCCGCGGAACTCCTCGAAGGAGCCCTCCGAGCCGTGGAACCACTTGCGCAGCTCGTTCGACGGTGTGAGTCCCTTCGGCCACTCGTCCACCCGGGCCTCGTCCTTGGACACCCCGCGCGGCCACAGCCGGTCCACCAGCACCCGCAGTCCGTCGTCCGCCTCCGGCGGTTCGTAGATCCGGCGTACGCGCACGCTCACGGTCGGGGCTCCTCTCGGGTCGCGGACGGTGCTGCGAGCGTACTGCCGGGCGGGCGGCCCACCGGGCGGCGACGCGGAGTGACTTGACCGGAAAGAGGGCGAAACCGGGTCGGTTCCGCGCCTACTCTTCTGCGGAAACGATCTTTCACCACCCCCCTCGGAGGAACGTCCGTGACGCCACCGCGCAGACAGGCCAGCAGCCGACGTACCGCAGTTCTCCGCCGTGAGGCGGTCCTCGCCACCGTCCCCGTCGCCGTGGCGGCGCTGCTCGGGGCCGCCGGCCCCGCGGCGGCCGGCACGACCGGCGCCGCCGGCGCGGGCGACCCCTACTTCCCCCTCAGCGGCAACGGCGGCTACCACGTCGGCCACTACGACCTGACGCTCCGTTACGACACCGCCTCCCGGCACCTGGACGGCACGGCCGTCCTCACCGCGCGCGCCACCCAGCGGCTGACCCGCTTCGACCTGGACCTCTCGGGCCTGAAGGTCACCGGCGTCACCGTCGGCGGCCATCGCGCGGACTTCCGCCGCGACGGCCAGGAGCTCGTCGTCACCCCGCCGCACACCCTGCGCGCAGGCCAGCGGTTCCGGGTCACCGTCTCCTACCAGGGCACCCCCGGCCCGGTCACCGACCCGGACGGCTCGGCGGACGGCTGGATCCCCACCGACGACGGGGCGTTCGTCGCCGGGGAGCCGCAGGGCGCGATGACCTGGTTCCCGGCGAACAACCACCCCAAGGACAAGTCGTCGTACGACTTCACGATCACGGTCCCCGAGGGACGCACCGCCGTCGCCAACGGCGTCCTGCGCGGCACGCGCACCGCGCACGGCCGCACCACCTTCCGCTGGCACCAGGCCGAGCCCATGGCCGCCTACCTGGCCACCGCCACCGTCGGCAAGTTCCAGGTGGAGCGGTACACGACCCCCGACGGTGTCCAGGTGTACAACGCGGTCGACCCGCGGGAGGCGCGTGCGGCGGCACCCGTGCTGAAGAAGCTGCCCTCCGTGCTGAAGTGGGAGAGCGGGCTGTTCGGGCCGTACCCGTTCCGGGCCGCGGGTTCCGTCGTCGACCACGCGCCCGACGTCGGCTACGCCCTGGAGACCCAGAGCCGGCCCCTCTACGACTCGGCGCCCGACGTGAGCACACTCGTCCACGAGAACGCCCACCAGTGGTTCGGCGACTCGGTCTCGCTGACCGCCTGGAAGGACATCTGGCTCAACGAGGGCTTCGCGACCTACGCCGAGTGGCTCTACTCCGAGCAGCACGGCGGCGACAGCGCGCAGAAGGCGTTCGACGCCCTCTACGCCCGCCCCGCGAGCGACCGGCTGTGGGCCTTCCCGCCCGGTGACCCGGGCAGTGGGGAGAACATCTTCGACACCCCCGTCTACGCCCGTGGCGCGATGACCCTGCACGAGCTGCGCCGGGCCGTCGGTGACCGGGACTTCTTCCGCATCCTGCGCGCCTGGGCGACCGCGCACCGCACCGGGCACGGCACGACCGCCCAGTTCACCGGACTCGCCGAGCGGGTGTCCGGCAAGAACCTGGACGGCCTGTTCCGCACCTGGCTCCACGAGCGGGGCAAGCCCGGCCGGGCCTAGGGGGCGTCTCCCCGGTCTTCGCGGGTCCGTGACGCCCGGCACGGCACCTCGCCGCACGGCCGAACCGCCCACGTACGCCCGGTACGAGGGCGACTCGGCCGCACGCCGAGGCACCGCACCGGACGCCGCGGCCTGGTCCACGAAGATCGGGGAGACGCGCCCTGGGGGACGCGCCCCCTGGAAGCAGCCGCACCGCCGGGGCGGGCATGCCCCGGCGGTGCGAGTACGTGGCACCGGGCCGCATCCCCGGTGCTAGGGACGGGCGCCCGGCGGCCGTTTCAGCCGGAGCGCTGCCGCGAGCGGACGCGGCGCCTGAGCGCGCGGCGCTCCGTCTCGGTCGTACCGCCCCAGATGCCGATGGTCTGGCCCGTGTCCAGGGCCCAGTCCAGACACTGTTCCCGTACGGGGCAGCCCCCGCACACCGCCTTCGCCTCCTGTGCCTGCACCTGCGAAGGTCCGGTGGTGCCGATGGGGAAGAACAGGTCGGGGTCCTCGTGACGGCACGCGGCATGTTCGCGCCAGTTGTCCATCGAAGTCTCCTCCGGTTCGAGTCGTCCGTGCCAGTCGAATGTGTGCTTCCACTTCGGGTGACCGCTAGGGACGGCATGAAACAGGGAGTTGAGGGATGGGCCGGCGCGGCCCGCCTCGCGGTCACTGCTCGCGCATGCCCCACGGGGAGCCGTACGCGGTCAGCAGGTCGAGGAACGGGCCGGCGGGGAAGGCCTCCGGGCCGAGGACGCCGGTGCCCGACCAGGCGCCGGTGGCGAGGAGTTCGAGGGCGACGACCGGATTGACCGCCGTCTGCCACACCACCGCCTGGCACCCGTACTCCGCCATGGACCACTGGTTGTCGACCACGTGGTAGAGGTACACCTCACGCGGCGCTCCGTCCTTCGTGCCGCGCACCCAGGTGCCCGCGCAGGTCTTACCGCGCATCCGCTCGCCCAGCGTCGCCGGATCCGGCAGGCACGCGGCGACCACGTCCCGCGGCGAGACCGCGACCGGCCCGTCGGGGCCCGGCACGGTCACCGGTTCGGTGCGGTCAAGTCCCAGGCGGTGCAGGGTCTTCAGCGTCTCGACGAACTCCCGGCCCAGCCCGTACTTGAAGGTGACCCGGTCCGCGCCGACCCAGCGCGGCATCAGCAGCACCTCCTCGTGCTCCACGTTCACGCACTCCACCGGCCCGATCCCCTCGGGGAAGTCGAACACCTCGGGCTCGCTGAAGGGGGCGGTGGTGAACCAGCCCCGCCCGGTCTCGTACACGACCGGCGGGTTCAGGCACTCCTCGATGGTGGTCCAGATGCTGAACGAGGGCGCGAAGTCGTAGCCGTCCACGGTGAGATCCGCGCCGTCGCGGACACCGATCTCCTCGACGGTGTCGAAGAGCTCGTCGGTCGCGTAGCGGGCGAACACGTCCGACAGGCCCGGTTCCACCCCCATGCCCACCAGGGCGAGCGCGCCCGCCTTCTCCCACTCCCCGGCCAGCGCGAACTGCTCGTCGCCCAGCTTGACTCCGCACTCCTCGTACGGGCGCTCCGGGTGCGGCCTGGACAGCGACATCGCCATGTCCAGGTAGGTCGCGCCGGCCGCGCGCGCCGCCCGGAACAGGGGCATGACGAACCGCGGGTCGGTGGCGTTGAGCAGCACGTCGCAGCCGTGCCGGGCGAGCAGCGCGGCGACCCCGGCCTCGTCGCCCGCGTCCACCTGTTCGGCGACGAACCTGTCCCCGGCCCCGCCGAGGGCCGCGACCGCGGCCGCGGCCCGCGCGGGGTCGTAGTCGGCGACCACCATCAGGTCGAGGAACGGACGCCGGGCCGCGATCCGGGTGATGGCGGTGCCGACTCCACCGGCTCCCACGAGCAGTACACGCATGACGGAAACTCCCTGCCTGACACGGACGACCACGGTCGTGGACGACCACGGTCACGAACGGAAACGGAACATCGGGGCAGGCGCGCCTTGCCCGGAATCCAACGCCGGACGGTGGCGTAAGGTCAATGGCGTTGGCGTAAGGCCGGAAGGGGGCCGCTGTGCCCAAGCCCGTCGTGCCCGAGGAGAGGCGGCGCCGGCGCCGCCCGACCCGTGGCGGCACCGTGCTGTCCGAGAAGCTGATCGTCGCGACCGCGCTGCGGCTGCTGCGCGAGCACGGCAGCACCGGGCTCACCGCCCGCCGCCTGGGTCTCGCCCTGGACTGCGACCCCAGCACGCTGTACCGCTACTTCCGGGGCATGGACGAACTGACCCTGGCCATCGGCGACGCGCTCATCGGCGAGGCGCTGGCCGGCTGGGAGCCGACCGGACGGTGGCGGGAGGATCTGCGGACGATCGGACTGCGCCTCCACGGCGTGTACGTAGCGCATCCGCAGGCGGCGCTGCTCACCGCCAACCGGGTCACCGGGCGCGCCCATGAACTGGCCGCCGACGAGGCCGTGCTGGAGGTCCTGCGCTCGGCAGGGTTCCCGCTGCCGGAGACGGTCCGCGTCTACCACGCCTTCATCGACCAGACCCTGGCCTTCGCCGCCCTGGACTCCGCGTCACTGGCCCTGCCCAGCGCCTCCCTGCGCGCCGACGAGGACAAGTGGCACTCCACCTACGCCCGCCTGCCCCATGACACCCACCCCCGGATCGCCGAGGCGGCCCCCCTGCTGGCCCGGCGCATGGTCACCAGCGCCTATCCGACGGCCCTGGAGATGCTGCTGGACAGCGCGGCCGCACGGCTCGGCACCCAGCGGCGCTGAGGGCCGGACCCGCGCCCCCGTTCCTCCCGATCACCGGCGCAGCGCCCGGGCCGCGGCCCGGGTCACCGCCTCGGCCAGCGCCGCCAGGGCGGGGGAGTCGAGCTTCCACTGCTGCCAGTACAGCGTGACGTCCACGCTCCGGTCCGGCGCCAGCAGCACGAGGCGGCCCGCGGCCAGCAGCGGACCGGCCTGGGCCTCCGGGATCATGCCCCAGCCCAGACCCGCGGCGACCGCGTCGGCGAAGCCCTCGGAGGTGGGCACATGGTGGCGCAGCGAACTCGCGGCCCCGCGGCCCAGCCGTCTGACGAAGCCGTCCTGGAAGTCGTCCTTGCGGTCGAAGACCACGACGGGCGCATCGGGCAGCAGGTCCGGCAGGGAGCCGCCCAGATGACGCTCGGCGAACTCCGGCGCGGCGGCCGGCAGATAGCGCATGCGGCCCAGCGTACGGACCGAGCAGCCCGGAACCGGGTCGGGCGAGGAGGTCACGGCCGCCATGACCAGCCCCTCGCGCAGCAGCGCCGCCGTGTGCGCCTCGTCCTCCCGGTGCAGCTCGAAGCAGAGCCCGGGCACCTCGGTGAGCGCCCCGAGGAACCAGGTGGCCAGCGAGTCCGCGTTCACCGCGACCGACACCCGCGTCGGCTCCCCGGCACCGCTCAGCCCCAGCTCACCGCGCGCGTCCCGCTCCAGCCGGGCCAGCTGCCGGGCGAACCGGACCAGCACCGCCCCGGACTCCGTGGGCCGCACCGGCTTGGTGCGCTGGAGCAGCACCCGGCCGGTGCGCTGCTCCAGCGCCTTGACCCGCTGACTGACCGCCGACGGCGTCAGACGCAGGGCCGCGGCCGCCGCGTCGAACGTGCCCTCGTCCACCACGGCGAGCAGCGTCCGCACCTGCTCCAGGGGAAGCTCCGACATCACGAGCGCTAATGCTACGTAAAAATCTTTAGCTGTACGCGGAGTGATCCCCGATCTAGCGTCGAGGGCATGAACCACGCCCTGACCGCCGCGGCCGCCGGATTCGGCACCGGGCTCTCCCTGATCGTCGCCATCGGCGCCCAGAACGCCTTCGTCCTGCGGCAGGGGGTGCGCCGGGACGCCGTGCTCGCGGTGGTCGGGATCTGCGCCCTGTCCGACGCGCTGCTCATCGCGCTGGGCGTCGGCGGCGTCGGCGCGGTCGTGGTGGCCTGGCCGGGCGCGGTGCGGGCCGTCGGGATCACGGGCGGCGCGTTCCTGCTCTGCTACGGCGCCCTCGCCGCCCGGCGCGTCCTTCGGCCCGGCGACGGACTGCGGGCCGAGGGCGAGGCGGCGGGCTCCCGGCGGCGGGCGGTGCTCACCTGCCTGGCGATGACCTGGCTCAACCCGCACGTCTACCTGGACACCGTCTTCCTGCTCGGTTCCCTCGCCGCCGACCGCGGCCCGCTGCGGTGGACCTTCGGCCTCGGCGCGGCCCTGGCCAGCCTCTTCTGGTTCGCCGTCCTCGGCTTCGGCGCCCGGCTGCTCGGCCGGGTCCTCGCCCGGCCCACCGCCTGGCGGGTCCTGGACGGTCTGGTCGCGGTCACCATGCTGGCGCTCGGGGCCGCCCTGGTCCTCGACGCCTGAGGTCCCCCGGCACCCGCCGACCCGTGGCGCGATGTGGTCGGGCAGCCTCAGAAGTTCCTGCGATAGTGGGCCTCGAATCGAAAGATGTATCGAGCAACCTCTGACGAGCGACCAGGAACCCCGTGGACACGAGCGAGAGCAGCGGCACCGAACCGAAGACCACCGGCGCCGGACCCGGCACCACCGATGCGGGCCCCCCGCCGCCCGCCCCCGCTCCGCCCGGCCGAGGCTGGCGCCGCTGGGCGATGGACACGCGGCCGCTGCGCATCCCGGCCTTCCGGCGCCTGTGGTCGTCGACCATCGTCACCGCCGTCGGCAGCCAGCTGACCGCCGTCGCCGTGCCCAAGCAGATCTACGACATCACCCACTCCTCGGCCTGGGTCGGCTACGCGAGTCTCGCCGGTCTGGTGCCCATGGTGGTGTTCGCGCTGTGGGGCGGGGCGGTCGCCGACACGGTGGACCGGCGAAAGCTGCTCCTGGTCACCAACACCGGGATCGCCGTGACCTCGGTGCTGTTCTGGGCGCAGGCCGTCACGGGCCTGGACTCCGTCGTCGTGCTCATGCTGCTGCTCGCGCTGCAGCAGGCGTTCTTCGGGCTCAACTCCCCGGCCCGCAACGCCTCCATCGCCCGACTGGTACCGGCCGGGGAACTGCCCGCGGCGAACGCCCTCGGCTCGACCGTGATGCAGACCGGCCTGGTGGCGGGACCGCTGCTGGCCGGTGTGCTGATCCCGGTCATCGGGCTGCCCGAGCTGTACCTGATCGACGCGCTGGCCCTGTGCGTCACGGTGTGGGCGGTGTTCCGGCTGCCCGCGCTGCCGCCGCTCGGCGAGCGGCCCGCCCGGCGGGCCGGAGTGCGCGAGATCGCGGCCGGCTTCCGGTACATCTCCGGCCACAAGGTGCTGCTGCTCTCCTTCCTCGCCGACATCGTGGCCATGGTCCTCGGCATGCCCCGCGCCCTGTTCCCGCAGCTCGCCGCGGAGACCTACGCCCCCTGGGGCGCGGGCCTGGCGCTCGGCGTGCTGTTCGCCGGGATCCCGGTCGGCGCGGTGCTCGGCGGACTGTTCTCCGGCGTCTTCTCCCGGGCGCGGCGGCACGGCTGGATGGTCATCGGCGCGGTCGTCGGCTGGGGCGCGGCCGTCGCCGGGGCCGGGCTGAGCGGCAACCTCTGGGTGGCCTTCGCCTTCCTCGCCGCGGCCGGGCTCGCCGACATGATCTCCATGGTGTTCCGCGGGGCCATCCTGCTCTCCGCCGCCACCGACGACATGCGCGGCCGGATGCAGGGCGTGTTCACCGTGGTGGTGGCGGGCGGCCCGCGCCTCGCCGACGTGCTGCACGGCACCGCGGGCTCGGCGTTCGGCCCCAGGGCCGCCGTGGCGGGAGGCGGCGCGCTGGTCGTCGTGGTGATGCTGGCGCTGGCCGCGGCGGTGCCGGCCCTGCGCCGCTACCGGATCTGACGCGGCGGGCCACGGGGCCGCACGGCGGCCGTCCCGGCCGGGTCAGAGGGGGCCGCCGCGCCGGCGGACCGCGTACTGGTCCATCAGCTTGCCCCGGGTGGTCTCCAGCCGGTGGGCGAGGATCTCGGCGACCGTCCGCACCAGCGACAGCCCGAGCAGCGGGTCCTCCACGCTCAGCGCGAGCACCGACGGCCCGTCGAACTCATAGGCCCGTACGTTGCTGAAGGCCACGGCGCCGAAGTCCCACTGGTACGGCGGGAACAGCCAGGACCAGCCGAGCATGTCGCCCGCGCCGAGCGTGGCCACGGTGACCCGCTGCCGGGACGTGACCTGCTGGTCCAGGTGGACCGCGCCCGAGCGGATCACCCAGAAGCGGTCGGCGGTGCCGCCCGGCTCGAAGATCCGGGAGTCCTCCGGGAAGGAGACCTCCTTGGCCAGCTCCATCAGCCGCTCACGTTGCGCCTGCGGCAGGGCGGTCAGCAGTTTTATCGCTTTGGTCATGGCGCGGGACTCCTCGCCGGCAGCGGTCGGGGTGTGTTCCCCAAGCCCATTTCAGCCGCTGCCGCCGTCCCGGGCACCTCGAAGCCCCGGCGCACACCCCGGAAGACCTGCTTCCGGGCATGAAAAAGCCCTGGCTGGACGGGGGAGACCAGCCAGGGCCGTACGCGGTGGTGATGGAGGACGGTTCCGGTCGACCCCGTCACCACGTATGTATGAACGATAAACCATCTTGCCGTCGTTCACCCAATCGGGAGCGGGTCAGGTGACCTGTTTCACCTCTCTCCGCTCCGCCGCGCCCGGGTCGACGATCTCCTCCAGCACGCCCAGCACCGCCTCGTAGGCCCCGGCCCGGACGGACGCCTCCCGCGCCCCCTCCGGATCGGTCGCCGTCAGGCTCTGCGCCCGCTCCCGCCAGGCCCTTTCCTGGTCAAGCGCCCAGTCCTTGCCCCGCCTGATCCGCCGCAGCAGTTCATCCGCGTCCACGACATCCGTCATGGGGTCCGCCTACCCGCCCCGCGCCCGGTGATGACAGGGGCACCGAGGGTGTTTGACGGCGCCGGGAGGGGTCAGCCGAACAGGAGACCCGGCGATCCGGGCAGCACCGAGGGAGGGAAGGCATGCGCCAGACGTACAGGACCGATTCCCCGACGGGACCGCGGGAGGCGTGCCGGTCTCTGCCGTGCCGGCCGGCCGACGCCCGCAGCACCGTCCGGCGGGTGGTGGCCGAACGCTGCCGGACCCGCGCCGTACCCTGCGACGACGACGCGCTTGACGACGTCCTGCTGGTCACCTCGGAACTCACCACCAACGCCATCCTGCACGGCGGGGGCATCACCGGGTTCGACGTCGGCGTCGACGGCGACGGGGTCAGCGTGTCGGTCAGCGACCGCAGCGACGAGGTCCCGGTGGTCGAGGCGCCGGTGGACGAACGGGGCCGCAACCGGCTCGGAGGCCGCGGCTGGCCCATCGTGTGCCTGCTCGCCCGCGACGTCAGCGTCGCGGGGCTGCCCCGCGGCGGCAAGCGCATCACCGCCGTAGTACCGCTCGGCCGGTAGCGGTAGGAGAAGTTCCGTTGGCGGCGTTTGCCGCGCATGCGCAGGGGCAGACGGAACCTCGTGCTTCGGACCGGAGGCGCGCGCCCGGCGGGATGAGAACGCCGCAGGCCCCTCCGGAGGCCTGTGTCCCTTCCCGCGGCAGACCCTGACAGCACCGTTCGGGCCGGGACCGGGAATCATGGTTCGGTCTCCTGCCCGGAAAACACGTTCAGGAGCGATTCCGCATGCTGACCGACGAGTCCACTTGCCCTTCCGGCACGCCCGGCACCCCCACCGCCACCGCGACCGCCACCGCCTCCCCGACCTCCCCGACCGGGCGGCGGACCCACGACGACGCCCCCGTCACCGCGGACCTCTTCGCCCGGCTGGCCGAGCTGGAGGACGGACCCGAGCGGGACGCCGTGCGCGACGAGCTGGTGACCGCCTGGCTGCCGATGGCCCACCGGATAGCGGGACGCTTCCGCGACCGGGGGGAGTCCGTCGAGGACCTCAGGCAGGTGGCCGCGCTCGGTCTGGTCAAGGCCATCGACCGGTTCGACCCGTCCCGGGGCGCCTTCGAGAGCTACGCGGTGCCGACCATCACCGGCGAGGTCAAGCGGCACTTCCGGGACCGGATGTGGGCCCTGCGGGTGCCCCGCCGCGTCCAGGAGCTGCGCAACCGGGTCCGCGTGGCCCGACGTGAACTCACCCAGATGCCCGGCAGCCCCGAGCCCACCCCCGCCGACATCGCGGCGCACACCGGCCTCACCGAGGAGGAGGTCGCCGCGGGCATGGAGGCGCTGGAGAGCTTCAGCACCCTCTCCCTGGACGCCGAACTCTCCAGCGGTGACGACGGCTACAGCCTCGCCGACACCCTGGGCGCCGCTGACGGCGCGTACGACGTCGTCGTGGACCGCGAGGCCGCCAAGGAGGGCCTGCGCCGGCTGCCCGAACGGGAGCGGGCCATCCTCTACATGCGCTTCTTCGAGGACATGACGCAGAGCCGGATCGCCGACCGGCTCGGCATCTCCCAGATGCACGTCTCCCGGCTCATCAGCCGAAGCTGCGCCCGGGTCCGCGACGAGGTGCTGGGGCAGCGCCAGGGCACCCGGAAGTCCCGGTGACCCCCGGCCCGGACCGGGGCCCGCAAGGACGGGCCTGGTCCGGGTGGACGGTCACTTCACGCGGGGCTCGGGGGTGACCCCGAGCGGGCGGCCGAGGCCCGCCACCGCCTCGTCCAGCCGCTGCAGGTGGCGCAGCACCCGGTCGGTCACCCGGCCGTAGCGCGGACTGCGCAGGGTGCCCGGTTCCAGCAGGGAGGCGATGCTGGGGCCGGTCTCGACCGTCGCCGCGGACCGCGGGTCCGTCACATGGGCGGCGATCGCCTCGATGTTCCGCACGATCCGCCGGCCCACCGTGCGCAGCCGCGGATCCGCCGCGATGGACGCGTGCGTGGGCAGCAGTTCGGCGGTGGCCGCCAGGGAGCGGGCGTGGTACGCACACGTCTCCAGCAGCGCCATGACGTACCGGGCGGTGTCGCGGCGCGAGCGCAGCGGGGTGACCGGGTGCGTCAGCGGCTGGGTCGCGGCCCGCAGATCGGCCAGCGCCTGGTCCAGCTCGCGGGCCTTGTCGACCAGGTCGACCGGCAGCCCGCCGCTGAGCTGGTCGGCGGCGGCGCGGGTGACCTCCGCCAGCTTCTCCAGCACGTCGACCAGGAGGTCGTTCGTGCGCCGGTCGGTGTGGATCGGCAGCACCAGCGCCGCCGCGAACACGCCGCAGGCCGCGCCCAGCACCGTCTCCTCCACCCGCAGCACCAGCACCGACAGGCTGTAGGTGTTCAGCAGCGTGTACAGCAGCCCCAGCATCGCCGTGACGAAGAACGACATCAGCGTGTACGACAGGGGCGCGGTGTAGAACATCGCGAAGACGAACAGCAGCACCAGCGCGAACGCGAGCCACGTGTGGTTCCCGACCAGTCCGGCGAGCCCGATGCCGGCCACCACGCCGAGCACCGTGCCGAGCACCCGCCGGTAGCCCTTCACCAGGATCTCGCCGGTGGAGGAGGTGTTGATGAACACGATCCAGCAGGTCAGCACCGCCCAGTACCAGCGCTGGCCGGACAGCATCTCGCCGCCTGCGATGGCCAGCGCGGAACCGACCGCGACCTGTACGGCGGCCCGGGTGGTGGGCCGTCCCAGTCCGGCCGGCTCCGGCTTGTCCGCCTCCGCCTCCTCGCTGCCCTCGATGGCGGCGTCCTCGGCGTCCAGCTCCTCACGGGAGCGGGCGGTCGCCGGGGTGTCGTCGGACTCGTCCTGCGGCCCGTCCAGGGCGATCCGCAGACCGAGCACGGCCCGCCCGGCCTCACCGATGCCCCGGAAGACGTCCTGCACGGCCGGTGAGGCCTTCGGTAGGTTCTCCTCCTCGCGGTAGCCGAGCAGCCGGTTGCGCAGGTGCGCCAGCGCGGTCCCCGAGGCCTCGCCGGCCGGCCGCAGGACGAGCAGGCGCAGCGCCGCCAGATCGCGCCGCAGCTGTGCCGCGGCCCCGTCGCGCACCGGCAGTTCGCCGCCGGACGGCAGGGGAGCGCCGGGAAGGTGCAGGGTCAGGGTGTCGGTCCGCTCGGCGCTGCGCGCGGTGAGCAGCAGCAGCCCGAGCCGCTCGGCGGCGATCTCGGCGTCCGCGATCCGGCGCTGCAGCAGCCGGGCCGTCGCCTCGTCGGCGGTGCCGTCGGCAAGCCTGCCCTGGATCATCAGCGCGGTCTCGTGCAGCCGCGCGGTACGGGTGCGCAGCTCCTGGAGCACCTTGTCCACGTCGTCGGGACCGGCGTCCAGCAGCTCGAGCTGGGTGCCGAACAGCTGCCCCAGCCGGGCGCGGAACGCGCGCCGCAGCCGGTCCAGGGTGCCCGCCGGGGTCTGCGGCAGCAGGACGAAGCGGGCCAGGGCGGCGCAGCCGAACGCCACGGTGATCACGACGTACAGGGCGGGCAGCGTGTCCGGGGTCGCGTGCACGAACAGCGAGAGGAAGTAGACCTGGAAGCCGACCAGGCCCAGCGCCGTGCCGCGGTCACCGAACCGGCGGCCGTAGACCGCGCAGAAGATGAGCACGACGAAGAACAGGTCCCCCACGACGACCCGCTGGTTGAGCAGCGCCCCCAGGGAGACCGAGGCGAGCGCCACCGGCAGGCCCAGCGCGAGGGTGACGGCCTGCTGGGGACGCTGCTTCTCCCGGATGGCGAAGGTCGCGACCATCGCCGCGATGGCACCCGCGACCAGCTGCTGCACCGGGACCAGCAGCGCACCCAGCACCGCGAGGGTCAGGGCGATGGCGGTGACCGTGCGCAGGCCCGCGGTGAGCCTGAGCAGTCCGGGATCGGACGCGGCCAGCCGGTCCCACATCCGTGCCCACCCCGACCGAACCGCTTCCCTCACGCCGCCGCGCTCTCTCCCGTGCCAGTACTCGATCTACGAACCAGCATGGCACGAGGACCTCGACTACCTGCTCCCGGCCAGCGTGTGCGCCACCAGGGCGTTGGCGTGGCCGTGGCCCAGACCGTGCTCGTCCTTCAGCCAGGCGACCAGCTCCATGTGCCGGGTCAGCGGCGAGGAGCGGATCAGCTCCTGCCACTCGGCCACCGGGCGGCCGTACTTCTTCTCGATCGCGGGGAAGTAACTCGCCGGGCCCTTCACGGTCTTCTCGGTCATGCCGGTGTCCCTCCGTGTGATGTCTCCTGGTCACCGTGAAAGACCGCCGACCGGCTGGAAAGTGATCGGCGGTCCTCCGGTGATCCCGGTCACATCAGGGGCTGCCCGCGGTCTGCTCCTCCACCCGGGCGCGCACCTGCTCCGGGGTCAGATAGGAGTCGGTGTACTCGAAGTCCTTCAGCCGGGCAGGTTTGCGTGCCTGGAATCCGGTGCGCACGAAGTCGTCACCGGCGACCGCGTTCAGCAGCCAGTTGGTCACGACCCGCGTCTTGGCGACGTTGGTGCGCA
This sequence comes from Streptomyces sp. NPDC002386, assembly GCF_053593175.1. Classification (NCBI taxonomy): domain Bacteria; kingdom Bacillati; phylum Actinomycetota; class Actinomycetes; order Kitasatosporales; family Streptomycetaceae; genus Streptomyces; species Streptomyces sp. NPDC002386. The sequence continues at coordinate 9,706 of NZ_JBSFBX010000011.1, read as the reverse complement.
GCGCCCCGAGGTGGTACCCGCGGGCCACGGCCTGGGCCGGGACACCGCGCAGCTCCACGCCCAGCGGCTTGGACACGGCGTCCTTGCCGCCGAGGTCGACGACGAGCCCCAGGTCATGGTGCACATACGGTTCCAGCGGCCGGCCGCGCAGCGCCGCGATGACGTTGTCGGCGACCTTCTTGCCCTGGCGCAGGGCGTGCTGGGCCGTGGGCGGGCAGACCGCGCCGTCGCCCTTGGCCACGTCCGGCACGGCCGCCGAGTCGCCGAGCGCGAACACCCCGTCGTGACCGGGCAGGTTCATCTCGGCGCCGACCGCGAGCCTGCCCCGGACCGTCTCCGCGCCCAGCGTCGCGATGAGCGGGCTGGCGACCACACCGGCCGTCCAGATCAGGGTGTGGGTGGGCACCACCCGGCCGTCGGTGAAGGTGACCTCCTCCGGGCCGGCCTTGTCGATCGACACGCCCAGCGAGACGTCGATGCCGCGCCGCCGGAGGATCTCCTGCGCGCTGCGGCCGAGCTTGTCGCCCAGCTCCGGCATGAGCTTGGGCGCGATGTCGATCAGATGCCACTTGATCAGGCCCGGGTCCAGCCGCGGATAGCGCTGCACGGCCGCGTGCGTGAGCCGCTGCAGACAGGCCGCGGTCTCCGTGCCCGCGTAGCCGCCGCCGACCACCACGAACTGCAGCCGGGCGGCCCGTTCGGCCGTGTCGTCGCTGGCGTCGGCGAGGTCGAGCTGCGAGATGACGTGGTCCCTGAGGTACGCGGCCTCGGCGAGGGTCTTCAGGCCGAAGGCGTGCTCGGTGAGCCCCGGGATGTCGAAGGTGCGGGTCACGCTGCCGGGCGCCAGCACGATGTAGTCGTACCGCTCGTTGACGAGCTTGTCGGTGATGGTGCGCACGACGCAGACCTTCGACTTCAGGTCCACGCCGACCGCGCCGCCCGGGATGATCCGGGTGCGGTACTTCTTGCTGCGCCGCAGCGACAGGGCGATCGACTGCGGCGTGAGCACGCCGGAGGCGACCTGGGGGAGCAGTGGGAGGTAGAGCTGGTAGGCGAACGGCGTCACCAGGGTGACGTCGGCCTCCTCGGGGGTGAGTTTCCGCTCCAGGCGGCGGACGCACTCGACCCCGGCGAAGCCTGCGCCAACCACCAGGATCCTCGGTCGTGTCACGGTGTCCATCCCTCTCTGCGGCTCCAGGCGGTCCGACTTGACGTCGTTCGCCTGCCCCGGATCGCTGCGACCATCTCGATCCCATCGTGACTCCGGCCGTTCCGCCAGCCGGGTGCGGCAGGCAGACGAACGAACGGGGGGCACCGGCGTGCCCCCGCGGAGCGGGAGTATCCGGATCGCGCACGGCTACACGTCGCCACCGGCGAACGGCCCGCGCGGCCGTCACCAGGGCAGGAACACGTGGATGTCCTTGCCCTCGTCCTGGACCACCACGCTCACCTGGTCGCACAGCGTGTGCACGAGGTGCCAGCCGATACCACCGCCGCCCGCGTTCGGGTGGAAGGGCCGCGGCTCGGGCCGGGTGGTGCTGGTGTCGTGCATCGTCACGTGCACCCCGTCGAAGGTGCGGCGCATGTGCAGGCCGAAGGGCCCGGGGGCGTACTGGATGACATTGGCGGCCAGTTCCGTGACCACCAGGAGGATGTCGTCCCAGTACTCCGGCGCGGCCGGCGGGGCGTTCCGCGCCAGGTCGCACAGGAACTCCTCGGCGGCGAGCCGGGCACCCGTGACATTGCGCAGCTCGCCCGGGAAGGAGTACGTACGCTCGTACCTCTCCTCCGAGGGCGGTGTCTCATCCCAACGCGGCTCCGTCGACATCTCGCATTCCCCGGCCCCGTCGGCGGGGGCCGGGCGGCCCCTTACGACCAGGGCGGTCGTCGTTGCTGATCACTCCCAAGCTGCGGGTTCCCACAGCCGGGCGGGCTATCCGTCCCCCGCCTCCCCGGTCCCGCAGGAAACCCGGCTCCTCCCCGGCGGGACCGCGCACTGCTAGCGGAAGACGCTGTCCGGCTCGTCCCAGTCGGCCGGCTCCTGGACGGACGGCCGCCGCGCCGTCCTGGACCGGGCCTCGTACATCGCGTCGATCTCGGCGGCGTAGTGCCGCGCTATGGCGTCGCGACGCAGCTTCAGCGACGGCGTCAGCAGCCCGTTGTCCGGCGCGAACGGCTCCGGGAGGACACGGTAGACCCTGATGGACTCCGCGCGGGACACCGCGCTGTTGGCCGAGGCGACGGCCCGGGCGATCTCCTCCATCAGCGCGTTCTCCTCGCGGGCCTCACGGCCCGGCGACTCGCCCTGCAGCGCCAGCGACGCCCGCCAGTGCGCGAGGAACTCCGGGTCCAGGGTGATCAGGGCCCCCACGCAGGGCCGGTCGTCACCCACCACCACCGCCTGGTGCACCAGTGGATGCAGCCGCAGCCGCTGCTCCAGCGGTGCCGGCGCCACGCTCTTGCCGCTGCTCGTGACCAGGACGTCCTTCTTGCGGCCGGTGATCGTCAGATACCCCTCGTTGTCCAGCCGGCCGATGTCCCCGGTGGCCAGCCAGCCGCCGTGCGACGCGCCCCGGCCGCGGCCCTCCTCGCCGACGTAGCCCTGGAACACCGACGGGCCGCGCACCAGGATCTCCCCGTCGTCGGCGATGCGGATCTCGGTCCCCGGCAGCGGACGGCCCACGGTCCCGGACTTCTCCCGGCCGAGCGGCTGCATGGTGATGCCGCCGGAACTCTCCGTCAGACCGTAGCCGTCGTGGATGCGCAGGCCGATGCCCTCGTAGAACAGGGACAGTTCGCGGCTGAGCGACGAGCCGCCCGAGCTGCCGTGCGTGGCCCGGCCGCCGAGCGCCTCGCGCAGCTTGCGGTACACCGTCCGCTCGTACAGCGTGTGCTGCAGCCGCAGGTCCAGTCCCGGGCCCGGTCCGCGGCCCAGCCGTCGCCGCTCCTGGGCCTCGGCGAAGTCCCGCGCGGTCCGCGCGGCCCGCTCGAACAGGGCGCCGCGGCCCGCCTCGTGGGCCGTCCGCAGGAACGTCTTGTACAGCTTCTCGAAGACCGACGGCACCCCGTACAGATACGTCGGCCGGAAGGTGCGCAGCGCCGAGGCCAGCGCGGCCCCCGTCATGTCCGGCTCGTGCGCCATCAGCACCCCGCCGCGCAGGCACACCTGCTGGATCATGATCCCGTACACATGGGAGAAGGGCAGGAAGGCGAGCACGGACGCCTGCTCGCCCGGCGGCGCCGCGGTGTGCCCCCAGCCGGCCAGCAGGGTGTCGCACGGATAGGCCAGGCCGCGGTGGCTCAGCGCGCAGCCCAGCGGCCGGCCCGAGGTGCCCGAGGTGTACGCGATGGCCGCCGTCGCGTCCGGCAGCACGATCCGGCGCAGCGAGTCCACCGTGGTCAGCGGGACCAGCGCGCCCTGCTCGGACAGCCGGGACAGGGCGCCCGCGTCGAGCTGCCAGACGTGCCGCAGGCGCGGCAGGCCGGCGCACACGGTGCCCACGGTCATCGCGCCCTGTTCGTCCTCCACCACGATCGCCACGCAGCCGGCGTCCCGCAGGATCCACTCCACCTGGTCCCGCGAGGACATCGGGTGCACCGGGACGACCTCGGCGCCGACGGTCCACAGCGCGTGGGCGAACACCGTCCACTCGTACCGGGTCCGGGCCATCAGGGCCACCCGGTGCCCGGGCGAGATCCCGGCGGCCACCAGACCCTTGGCGAGGTCGGTCACCTGGTCCCGCAGCTCGACCGCCGTCACCTCCTCCCAGCGGCCGGGCGAGGCCCCCGAACGGCGGGCCAGGACCGGCAGGGCCGGGGTCCGTTCCGCCGTCTCGAAGACGCTGTCGGCGAGTCCGCCGGTCAGCGGGCGTGCGGCTGCCGGAGCGAGGGCGTCGTCGCGCATGCGCTGCTCCCGGGGTGTACGGAGGGTGACTCCGCCGGTCGGCTCGGTGCCGGCGGTGCTCGAATCTAGCCCAGGCAACCGGTTTCGGGACCCGGATCAGGCAAGTCGTGACCCGCTGATGATGCGGGCGTGTCCGGGGGACTCCGCGGACACGACTCGTGTGAACCCCGATCCGGAACCCGAGCGCGTCACGGGGCTGGAGCCCGGCGGCGGAGTCGCGCCCCGCGAGACACCGCCCGCGGAGAGCAGCATGCCCGAGGCCGGGCCCCGGGAGACGCACAATCCGGCCACGGGCCGGGCCGGGGCGCCGCTGACGCTGATCCTCGTCCTCGTCGCCCTGATCGCGGCCTTCTTCCCGGTCTACGCCCCGGTCCTGATCCTCTGGGGGACCGGCGGGCGGACGCGGTCCGCCGGGAAGCGGGCGCCGTCAGTCCTGCGTCCGGCGCACACACTCGGTGACGACGTCCCGCAGACTGCCGCCGCGCTCCATCAGCTGCCGCTGCTCGCGGGCACCGTTGCCCCGGCGCAGCAGTTCCTCGACGGCCTCGTCGACGCGGCCCGCGTCCCCGCTCGCCCGGAGCGCGTCCGCGGTGTGTTCCAGCAGCGCGCGCAGCACCTCGGCGGCGGGGCGGGGCCGCATGGTGCGGGGGTCCAGCAGGTCCTCCTCCAGGCCGGACCGGGCGGCCCGCCATGCGGCCAGCCTCAGCAGGCTCACACTGTGGCCGGCCGGCGCCCGGCCGTCCCGCCACTCCCGCGCCGCCGTCTCCACCAGGGCGCGGACCAGCGTGGCGACGAGAACGGCGGTGTCCGCGCGCAGGCACACGTCCGCCACCCGCACCTCCACGGTCGGGTAGTTCGCGGACAGCCGGGCGTCGAAGTAGACCATCCCCTCGTCCAGGATGACCCCGGTCGCCACCATGTCCTCCACCCGGCGGTGATACCGCTCGGCCGAGCCGAACAGCTCCGTCGGCCCCGCCGACGGCCAGCGCCCCCACACCCGGCTGCGGTAGCCGGCGTAACCGCTGTCCCGGCCCTGCCAGTAGGGCGAGTTGGCGCTCAGCGCGGTCAGCGGCGCGAGCCACGGCCGGATCCGGTCGAGGACCGCGACGCCCTCCTCGTCGGACTCCACCGAGACGTGCACATGGCAGCCGCACACCAGTTGTTCCCAGGTGGCGATGCCGTACTGCCCGGCCATCCACTGGTAGCGGTCGTTCATGCTGATCGAGGGGCTGACCGGGAGCGGGGAACTGGCGAGCGCGGCGACCGCGCAGCCGATCTCCCCGGCGTGCCGGGCCGCCTCCTTGCGGCAGCGCACGATCTCCGCGCCCAGGGCCGCCATGTCCGACTGCGGATGCGTGGCGAACTCCAGCATCTGCCCGAACAACTCCTTCTCGAAAACGTCCTGTCCGGGATCGTCCTGAGCGGCGCGGGCGAGGACGGCGGCCGAGAGCGCCCTGGGCTCGCCGCTGTCCGGGTCGACCAGGAGGAGTTCCTCCTCCACTCCCACCGTGCGCAAGGCCGTGCCGTCCTTCCGTCCGTGCCCCAGGGGCGGCCGCGAGTCGTCACGACCCCGACTGCCCCTGGGGCGGCGGTCGACACCTGCGCGTCAGCGCTCGGGGCGCAGCCAGACGGTGGCGAGCGGCGGCAGGGTGAGCCGCAGGAAGCCGTCCTCCGGCTTGAGCGCCCCGGGAGCGCCGACACCGACACCGCCGCCGCCGTAGCGGACGTCGTCGGTGTTCAGCGCCTCCGCCCAGGCGGGGGCCTCTTCGGGCACCCACAGGCGGTAGTCGTGCCGGACGACCGGGGAGAGGTTCGACACCGCCAGCAGCGGGGACCCGCCGGCGTCGAACCGCAGGAACGCGAAGACGTTGTCCTCGGCCGCGTCGCACAGCACCCAGCGGAAGCCGCCCGGGTCGGTGTCCCGCTGCCACAGCGCCGGCGTGTCCCGGTACAGCGTGTTCAGGTCCCGGACCAGGTCCCGCACACCGCGGTGGTCACCCGCCGCGCAGTGGTCGGCCTCCAGCAGCCACCACTCGGGCCCGTGCGCCTCGGAGAACTCCGCGCCCTGCGCGAACTCCTGCCCCATGAAGAGCAGTTGCTTGCCGGGATGGGCCCACATGAAGCCGAGGTAGGCGCGGTGGTTGGCCCGCCGCTGCCACCAGTCGCCCGGCATCTTGGACACCAGCGCCTGCTTGCCGTGGACGACCTCGTCGTGCGAGATGGGCAGGACGTAGTTCTCGGTGTAGGCGTACACCATCGAGAAGGTCATCTCGTTGTGGTGGTACTTGCGGTGCACCGGCTCCTTCTGGATGTACTCCAGCGAGTCGTGCATCCAGCCCATGTTCCACTTCAGCCCGAAGCCGAGCCCGCCGCTGTCCGTCGGCCGGGTCACCCCGTCCCAGGCGGTGGACTCCTCGGCGATGGTCACCACCCCGGGGCAGCGCCGGTAGACGGTCGCGTTCATCTCCTGCAGGAAGGCGACCGCGTCCAGGTCCTCCCGACCGCCGAAGACGTTCGGCGTCCACTGCCCGGAGTCGCGCGAGTAGTCCCGGTAGAGCATCGAGGCGACGGCGTCCACGCGCAGCCCGTCGATGTGGAACTCCTCGCACCAGTACACCGCGTTGGCGACCAGGAAGTTGCGTACCTCCGTGCGCCCGTAGTCGAACACGAACGTGCCCCAGTCCGGGTGCGTGGCGCGCTGGGCGTCCCCCGGTTCGTACAGCGGGTCCCCGTCGAAGCCGGCCAGCGCCCAGTCGTCCTTCGGGAAGTGCGCCGGCACCCAGTCCATGATCACGCCGATCCCGGCCCGGTGGCAGGCGTCCACGAAGTACCGGAAGTCGTCCGGAGTGCCGAGCCGGGCGGTCGGGGCGTAGTAGGAGGTGACCTGGTAGCCCCAGGAGGGGCCGTAGGGGTGCTCCATGACCGGCATCAGCTCGACGTGGGTGAAGCCCATGTCCTTCACGTACGCCGGGAGCTCCTCGGCCAGTTCCCGGTAGGTCAGCCCCTTCCGCCAGGACGGCAGATGGACCTCGTACACGGAGAACGGCGCCTCGTGCACCGGGGTGTCGGCGCGGTGCGCCAGCCACTCGGCGTCGCCCCACTCGTGGTGCGCGGCCGTCACCACGGAGGCCGTGTCGGGCGGTGTCTCGGTACGGCGGGCCATCGGGTCCGCCTTGAGGAACCGGTCGCCGTGCCGCGAGGTGATCTCGAACTTGTACCGCGCGCCCTCGCCGATGCCGGGCAGGAACAGCTCCCACACGCCGGACGCGCCGAGCGAGCGCATCGGGTACTGCGTGCCGTCCCAGTACGTGAAGTCGCCCGCGACGCGTACGCCCTGGGCGTTCGGCGCCCAGACCGTGAAGCGGGTGCCGGACACCCCGTCGTGGGTCATGGGCTCGGCGCCGAGCGCCTGCCACAGCCGCTCGTGCCGGCCCTCCCGGATCAGATGGAGGTCCAGCTCGCCGAGCGCGGGCAGGAAGCGGTACGGGTCGTGCGTCTCCTGCTCGCCGTCGTCGTAGGCCACCCGCAGCGTGTAGGACGGGATCCCGTCGTACGGCAGCACGGCGGCGAAGAGACCGCCGCCCTCCGAGGCGAGTTCCTGGTGTGCGCCGTCGACCACGACGCTCACGGCGCGCGCGTTCGGGCGCAGCGTCCGGAACAGGACGCCGCCCGGCACCGGATGGGCGCCCAGCACGGCGTGCGGGTCGTGGTGGGCGCCGCCCAGCAGCCGGTCGCGCTCGGCGGCGTCGAGCGCCGGGGCCGCGGTCGCGGCGGGTCCGGCGGATTCGGGAAGCACGGTGTCGCGCAGTGCCATGACGTCAGCCTCCCCACACGGCGAGTCGCTTGATCGCCGCCATCGGTACCGGCAGCCAGTCCGGCCTGTGTCTCGCCTCGTACAGCACCTCGTAGACCGCCCTGTCCGTCTCGTGCGCGCGCAGCAGCGCGTGCTTCTTGCGTGGGTCCCAGCCGGCGCGGGCCGCGTAGCCCGCGCAGAACGCCTCCCGGCAGCGGCGCGCCCACTCGGGACGCCAGGGGCGGCGCTGCCGGGCCGCGTAGTCGAAGGAGCGCAGCATCCCGGCCACGTCCCGCACCGGGGAGTGCGCGGCCCGCCGCTCGGCGAGCGGCCGGGACGGCTCCCCCTCGAAGTCGATGACGAACCAGTCGCGCCCGGCGCGCAGCACCTGTCCGAGGTGCAGATCGCCGTGGATGCGCTGGGCGGGCGGCCCGGTGTCGCAGGTGGCGAGCGCGCCGAACGCGGCGCGCAGCCCGGGGATGTAGGGCCGCAGCCCCGGCACGGCGTGCGCGGCGGCGTCCAGCCGGGCGCACATCGCCTCCGCCGTACGGCCGTTCTCGCCCGGTCCGGCGGGCGGGAAGGCCTCTGCCAGCGCCACGTGCACCTCGGCCATGGCCCGGCCCAGTTCGCGGGCCTCGGCGGTGAAGTCGTCGCCGGCGGCGAGCGCGCTCAGGGCCAGCGTCCAGCCGTCGGTCGCGTCGGGCAGGAACGGCTGCAGCACCCCCAGCGTGGCCGGCCGGGGAGCGGTCGTGCTGAACCAGGCGACCGGGGCCGGCACCCGGGAGCAGCCCTGTGCGGCCAGCGCGCCGGGCACCTCCAGGTCGGGGTTGACGCCCGGCTGGATGCGGCGGAACAGCTTCAGGATGTACGCGTCGCCGTAGACGATCGAGGAGTTGGACTGCTCGGCGTCCAGCAGCCGCGGCGGCAGCCCGCCGGGCAGTTCCACGGCCGGGGCGGTCTCGAAGCGCAGCGGACCCGCCGAGCCGGGGCGGCGCAGCCGCTCCAGGAGCAGATGGGCGGAGCGCGGGTCGTGCAGGGCGTCGTAGACGGCGAGTCCGGCCAGCGGCCCCTCCCCGGCCCGTCCGATGAACGCCCGCTCCAGCCGCGGGGCGACCTGCTCGCGCAGCCCGAGCAGGAGCTGGTAGCAGTCCCCGGGCGGGGGAGTGCCGCCCGGGGTCGGCACCGGCGCGTGCGAGGCGTGCACCAGCAGGTGCAGGCACCCGGGGAACAGCTCGGTCACGGACAGCACGGACAGATCGGTGACGGGCCGGTCCTTGCCCGCGAACCAGCGTTGTTCGGGGAGCCAATCGCGCAGCAGCCCGCCCAGCGAGGCCAGCGGCCGGTCGGCTCCGGCCGTGGTTCTCGGCCGGAGGGTGATGGTCTTCGGCATGGTGACGCGTCCTTTCCTCGGCGCCGTGCGCTCAGCGGCGGCGGCCGATGCGGGATGCGACTCGGGTGAGCCGGAACCAGTAGAAGCCGTGGCCCGCGAGGGTCAGCAGGTAGGGCAGTTCACCGATGGCGGGGAACCGCACCCCGCCGATCAGCTCCACGGGATGCCGTCCGTCGTAGGCCCGCAGGTCGAGTTCGGTGGGCTGCGCGAACCGGGAGAAGTTGTTGACGCACAGCACCAGGTCGTCGCCGTACTCGCGCAGGAACGCCAGGACCGCCGGGTTCGAGGACTGCAGCTCGGTGTAGGACCCGAGCCCGAAGGCGGGGTTCTGCTTGCGGATCTCGATCATGCGGCGCGTCCAGTGGAGCAGGCTGGACGGGGAGGACATGGAGGCCTCGACGTTGGTGACCTGGTAGCCGTGGACCGGGTCCATGATGGTGGGCAGGAAGAGACGCCCCGGGTCGCACAGGGAGAAGCCGGCGTTGCGGTCGGGGGTCCACTGCATCGGGGTGCGGACGGCGTCGCGGTCGCCGAGCCAGATGTTGTCGCCCATGCCGATCTCGTCGCCGTAGTACAGGATCGGCGATCCGGGCAGGGACAGCAGCAGCGCGGTGAACAG